>NZ_JAHKPR010000033.1 GCF_018860585.1 Colwellia sp. E2M01 | reverse complement strand
TACAAAACCACTTGGGTGTTGTATGGTTAAGCCTCACGGGTAATTAGTATTGGTTAGCTCAATGCCTCACAGCACTTACACACCCAACCTATCAACGTTGTAGTCTCCAACGACCCTTTAGGGGACTCAAAGTCCCAGTGAGAACTCATCTCAAAGCCTGCTTCCCGCTTAGATGCTTTCAGCGGTTATCAGTTCCGAACGTAGCTACCGGGCAATGCCATTGGCATGACAACCCGAACACCAGTGGTTCGTCCACTCCGGTCCTCTCGTACTAGGAGCAGCCCTCTTCAATTCTCAAACGCCCACGGCAGATAGGGACCGAACTGTCTCACGACGTTCTAAACCCAGCTCGCGTACCACTTTAAATGGCGAACAGCCATACCCTTGGGACCGACTTCAGCCCCAGGATGTGATGAGCCGACATCGAGGTGCCAAACACCGCCGTCGATATGAACTCTTGGGCGGTATCAGCCTGTTATCCCCGGAGTACCTTTTATCCGTTGAGCGATGGCCCTTCCATACAGAACCACCGGATCACTATGACCTACTTTCGTACCTGCTCGACGTGTCTGTCTCGCAGTTAAGCTGGCTTATGCCATTGCACTAACCGTACGATGTCCGACCGTACTTAGCCAACCTTCGTGCTCCTCCGTTACTCTTTGGGAGGAGACCGCCCCAGTCAAACTACCCACCAGACAGTGTCCCCAAGCCCGATTAGGGCTCTAGGTTAGAACATCACGCATACAAGGGTGGTATTTCAAGAGTGGCTCCACTTCATCTGGCGACAAAGTTTCAAAGCCTCCCACCTATCCTACACATGTAGGAGCAATGTTCACTGTCAAGCTATAGTAAAGGTTCACGGGGTCTTTCCGTCTAGCCGCGGGTATACGGCATCTTAACCGCAAATTCAATTTCACTGAGTCTCGGGTGGAGACAGTGTGGCCATGATTACGCCATTCGTGCAGGTCGGAACTTACCCGACAAGGAATTTCGCTACCTTAGGACCGTTATAGTTACGGCCGCCGTTTACCGGGGCTTCGATCATGAGCTTCGTCCGAAAACTAACCCAATCAATTAACCTTCCGGCACCGGGCAGGCGTCACACCGTATACGTCATCTTTCGATTTTGCACAGTGCTGTGTTTTTAATAAACAGTTCCAGCCACCTGGTTACTTCGACTCTCATATGCTTACGGAGCAAGTCCTTCACACGAGAGAGCGTACCTTCTCCCGAAGTTACGGTACTATTTTGCCTAGTTCCTTCACCCGAGTTCTCTCAAGCGCCTTAGTATTCTCTACCTAACCACCTGTGTCGGTTTGGGGTACGGTTCCTATATATCTGAAGCTTAGAAGCTTTTCCTGGAAGCATGGCATCAATGACTTCATGTCCTTGGACACTCGTCTCGTATCTCAGCCTTAAGGGAACCCGGATTTACCTAAGTTCCCAGCCTACATACTTTCACACGGACTACCAACGCCGTGCTCACCTAGCCTACTCCGTCCCTCCTTCGCAATATATAGAAGTACAGAAATATTAATCTGTTTCCCATCGACTACGCGTTTCCGCCTCGCCTTAGGGGCCGACTTACCCTGCCCTGATTAACATGGGACAGGAAACCTTGGTCTTTCGGCGGGGGAGTTTTTCACTCCCCTTATCGTTACTCATGTCAGCATTCGCACTTCTGATACCTCCAGCAAACTTCTCAATTCACCTTCAACGGCTTACAGAACGCTCCCCTACCACTCAGAGTAAACTCTGAATCCGCAGCTTCGGTGACTAGTTTAGCCCCGTTACATCTTCCGCGCAGACCGACTCGACTAGTGAGCTATTACGCTTTCTTTAAAGGATGGCTGCTTCTAAGCCAACCTCCTAGCTGTCTATGCCTTTCCACATCGTTTCCCACTTAACTAGTACTTTGGGACCTTAGCTGGCGGTCTGGGTTGTTTCCCTCTTCACAACGGACGTTAGCACCCGCAGTGTGTCTCCCGCATATCACTCATTGGTATTCGGAGTTTGCAAAGGGTTGGTAAGTCGGGATGACCCCCTAGCCTTAACAGTGCTCTACCCCCAATGGTGTTCGTGCGAGGCTCTACCTAAATAGATTTCGGGGAGAACCAGCTATCTCCCGGCTTGATTAGCCTTTCACTCCGACCCACAAGTCATCACCGCATTTTTCAACATACGTGTGTTCGGTCCTCCAGTTGATGTTACTCAACCTTCAACCTGCCCATGGGTAGATCGCCGGGTTTCGGGTCTATACCCTGCAACTAAACGCGCAGTTAACACTCGCTTTCGCTACGGCTCCCCTAATCGGTTAACCTTGCTACAGAATATAAGTCGCTGACCCATTATACAAAAGGTACGCAGTCACCAAACTAAATTTGGCTCCCACTGCTTGTACGTATGCGGTTTCAGGTTCTATTTCACTCCCCTCACAGGGGTTCTTTTCGCCTTTCCCTCACGGTACTGGTTCACTATCGGTCAGTTAGTAGTATTTAGCCTTGGAGGATGGTCCCCCCATATTCAGACAAAGTTTCACGTGCTCCGTCCTACTCGATTTCAC
>NZ_JAHKPR010000065.1 GCF_018860585.1 Colwellia sp. E2M01 | reverse complement strand
CTTATTTAACAACAGCTATAAAATATTTTAATGGGTCTTTAAATCAAAACGATTGAAGACGCTTGATAAATAATTTATCGGCAAAATGTTAAAAAGCTTTAGTTAATATCTGCGATATATTTTGCTTTTAGTTTATACCCGTTCCACTTGAAGATGCTCGTTTCAGGAAGCCTGAGCGATTCATAACCAAGGCACCTTTTTTATCAAGGGTTGTTCCCTTAAAAAGAAATGTAACGCAGGGTATGATTTGCTCAGTCTTCCCCAAGGACTGGTTTAGAAACGCTTTATGCCGCGTTATTGATTTTGAGAATGAACAACCATTCTCTACAATCAATGCCTTGCCTAAAGGCGTTTCTAATTTCAGCTGAGTCCTGCATCTTCAAGTGGAGCGGGTATACAGTTGGAAAATAATACTAATGGGATCTCCTATTTACACTTAGCGTTACTATCGAATTGCGTTATGAGATGTCACAACACACTTAAAACAACCAATTGTAAATTTTCCCGCTTAATTGACTTGTAGATTTTTTTGCCATCAAGTCAGAGATTTTGTAATTACATATAGATTCACACATTATCATCAGGTTCTGTTGAACACGCTAGAGTAGCAAAGTGGAGTAGTCATAAAAGAGCTATATACTTCACCGGATTATCTAAAAACCTAATGCTGCATGAAGCGGCTAATGACAGTTTGGCTAAAATAGTAAGGCACAAACGGAAAGCCACAGTTATTTGTCCTTTTGAGTGACTTGTTATATTATTTATACCAGAATGTATTATATATAGGTATGAATGAGGTTTTGAATTATGGCTAAAAATACAAGCGTTACACTGGGCGACCATTTTGATCAGTTTATAAACCAACAACTTAACACCGGTCGTTATGGCTCGGCAAGTGAAATTGTTAGAGCTGGATTAAGAGCCTTAGAAGACCAAGAAGCTAAGCTTTTAAATTTACGCAATATGTTAGTCCAAGGCGAACAAAGCGGTGTTGCCGAATACAACTATGAAAGTTTATTAACTGAATTAGATACAGATAACCATTAATGAATAAGTTTGAATTATCTAAGAAAGCCAAAACCGATTTAATTAAAATAGCTAAATATACACAAGTAACTTGGAGCCTTAATCAGCGAAATGATTACTTAAAAGTATTAGATAATACATTTCATTTATTAGCTGATGATCCTGAATTAGGCATTAATTGTGATTACATTAGAGAAGGTTACAGTAAATACCCGCAAGGCAGCCATGTAATTTATTACAAAGACCACAAACAAAAGCAGATACTTATAGTGAGAATATTGCATAAAAGTATGGATGTTAACTCCGCACTTTAAGAAAAATATAAGTCACAATAAGAAGTAAAATATAGTTGGTTAAAATAAGCGAGGCAGGAGCAAAAAAAACTGTATTTTGTTCTAGTTGAATAGCTTTTTAGCTACGTTTAGATTTATTTAACATTGCTATTTCTTTTTCTACAGCCTCTGTTGCTTCTTTTATATCATCAAAAAAATCCAATTGGTATTGAACCAATTTTTGATATGTTTCTCCTGAAATGAGAAAAAATGCAATCAATGTTAAGGTTGTATTTATAAGTGAAAATATTATATGACTACCCATTAGAAGTGACAAAATATTTATACAGGCTAGAAAAATAGCATAATATTTAAGGATATGCGCACAGAAAAACGAGCCTCTTGTTACCCTAAAATTTACTATACAGAATATGACTGTAGTTGAAAACAATATACCTATTTCCCATTCAGGTGTTAATTGAATATAAAGGTTAAATACAGTACCACCAGAAAATGCAGTACCTAGTATTAACATCATTGTCACTAATAAAAAGCGTCCCATTAATTTCCAAGGAGGAAATAGGAAGTTAACTTTTTCTTCTTCGTCCTTCATTATTTAGCTAACCCTTCATATATTCCAATACGAGAAGTCGATATAAGTAAAACCAACTGTTCATTGTGATCTTCCCCCGATA
>NZ_JAHKPR010000078.1:4370-28490 GCF_018860585.1 Colwellia sp. E2M01 | reverse complement strand
GCATTGATTGAAGAAAATGGTTATTCAGGAGAATAAGCTCCTGCATTCTCTTAGTAAGCTACATCCATGTAGCGTCCTTGTCAAAATCAATAACGCAGCATGTAAACCTTTTAAATTCGCCCTTTGGGAGCTTGCTCGATGCACACTAACATCGTTAAATTTATTTGATTTAGAATGACTAGACCTAAACAAATTCGCCTTGTTATTGCACATCGAGCATAGCTCTGAGTTAGGAAGAAATTTAATCAAATTGGTATAAGTATAAAGCGTTATTTTTAAACGCCCTGCAACCCATATTTTTTAATTTTATTAAGTAACTCTCTGTGATTAGGTAAGCGTTGATTAAGTTGTTCTGCTATAGACTGCGCATAGGTAAAATGTTCTTCTGCTTTTTTATAATAATTAGCAGTTAACACTGGCAAGTCTGTTTTGTAATTCATTCCGTAAAGTAGATATAAGTAATTATCGTAATCAAATACCTCAAACTTAGTAAAAAAATCTTCTTTTTGTGGGCTAAATTGCTGCCATAAATCTAAACGTGCTGTTAACGTATCTGAAATCGTATCTTTCTTTTTGTTGTCTAACCAAAACTGTGAGTCTTCTCGGTCTGAAAGGCTGTAATGTAATTTAACAAAATCAATAACACGCTCCCAAGCATAACCCATCACATGGTTAAATCGCTTCTCTAATAGCGGTATGTTCTCAGCTGATTTAGGAAAACGGTCAGCTAAAAAACTTGCCGCGAAATCAGTTAACAAAATAGATGTCGCTTCTAGGGGCTCTAAAAAACCTTGTGCTAAACCTAGTGAAACACAGTTTTTATGCCAAAATTTTTCTCTATGCCCCACTTTCATAGGTATTTTACGGTATGTTAGTTTAAACGGATTTCCCTCGAGATAGTGATCAAGCTTACGCTTTGCTTCTTCATCCGACATATGATTATCTGAATAGACAAAGCCAACACCTCTTCGGTTAGTTAATGCTATATCCCATATCCAACCAGCTTGATGAGCAGTAGCAAGAGTGTAAGGTGGAATTTCATCATCCTCTTGGGTAGGAACTTGAACAACGAGTGCTGAATTAACTAATAACTCTGTCGTTTTTTCAACAAAAGGAACTTTGAGCGCTTTACCTAAAAGTACTGACTCAAAACCAGTACAGTCAATATAAAAATCATATTCAAGCTTACCAAGTTCTTTAGTCATTAATGCTTCGATTGAGCCATTATCAGTCAGTAAAACATCCGTTACCGTAGCTTTTACATGCTCGACAGAAAATTTATTTATAGCATTTTCAGCTAACAATTTAGCAAATTTTGCTGCATTTAAATGATAGGCATACCCTAATGTACCTTCGTATTCTGGAGTGGTGATCGATTTGGGCGCCTTGTTGTGCTCGCAAGCGCTATGCTGCACTGAAACCATATCACCATACATTTTACCCTTATTATGATTTAACCAATAAGCGGTAAGATCTTCGCCAAACTTACTCGGCATGTCGAATAAGTGATGGAAGAAGTTATTTTCGCCATGTTCTTTTTTGTCCATCCAATTAACAAATTTAATTGATTGCTTAAAGGTAACATCACAGGTACGAATAAATTCAGTTTCACTAATGCCAAAACTTGATAATGTTTTTCTTATTTGAGGAACAGTACCTTCGCCAACACCAATAGGTGGAATATCAGGAGACTCAATTAATGAAACGGTTACCTCATCATTATAGCTAAGGGCTTTACCTAAGTGGTTCGCGGCTAACCAACCTGCCGTTCCCCCACCAACAATAACAACTTTTTTTATCGTCATACTATCCTCGTAAACCTTTATGATTTTATTGGTAGATATCAATTATCTCATTGAAATAAATACTGTAAAACACATAAATATTTAATGATAATTACTAATCTATTGACGCTTTTCAAGCTGTTCTTCGATTAATAAATAGCATATATCTTAAAATAAAAAACCCAGCAAAAGCTGGGTTTTCATCAATAAAACACGTTAATTAAGGTGTTTAGAAACGTACCGCTACGCCCATTTTAAATGTAGCTTCGCCTTCAAAACTAAATGCTGGGTATTGCTCCTTAAATTCAGGATTAACATTTATGTTATCTGCTGATGCAACACCAACTTGAACACTATCTTCTTCTAAAATATTTACAGCTTCAAATGTCACATCTAAATATTCCGTAGCAGACCAGGTAGCACTAAAGTCTAATGTTCCATATGCTTGATGCTCACGGTTACCATAGAAACCTGGTAATTCACGAATCATATATTCTGAACGCCAGTTATAAGCTAAACGAGCCGAGTAATCGTCATTCTCATAAAAACCTACTGTATTTATAGTGTGCTCTGAAGAATCAGAGAATACACCAATTTCATCAGGGTAGTTTTCAGATGGAGAACTTGCATCAGCGTATGTGTAGTTAACAGAGTAACCAAGGCCACTATCAAATGAATCTTGAAGTTGTAACTCTATACCTGTAATACTTCCGCCTTCAGCATTGTATTTAGTACTCTTAGTCCAACAGTCTGTTACAGCTGTACCACATTTACTTCCACCCGCTGCAATCAAGTCATTATCATCAATTCCAATTTGTTGATTTAGCACTTGAGTCGTTGATATAAATGAGCTTACGTCTTTATAGAATAAAGTTGCGCTAGCCATACCACTCTCAGTAAAGTACCACTCTACACCTAAATCAGCTTGAAATGCTTTAAATGGTTCTAAACCAACTTTACCTGTACTTACTACTTCATTACCTGGAGTACCATCATTATAACCCGCTAAAGATGAAGATGAGAACATATCTGTATAGTTAGGACGAGACATAACTTGCGCTGCAGAAGTACGGATAATTAAATCATCTGATAAATCAAACGCAATATTCACACTAGGCAGTACTTCAGAATAACTTGATGTATCAGTTGATAAGGTATCACCATATACACCATTCGCGTCTAGCGCGTAATAATCTGATGAAGCATCAGTTGAAACATAGCGAATACCAAAGTTACCGCGGTAGTTATCACCTGAAAAATCAGCCATTACATATAATGCAGTATTTTCTTCTTCTACTGTACCATAACCAGCTTTATCAATTTCTTTACCTGTAACAAACGACTGTGCATCAGCTATCATGGCGTCTAGATTTGGTTTAGGTAATACATAGCCCGCACCTGAAGTTATTGTACCTGAGTAAAATGCAGATGCATCTTGTGCAACAATATCTTCATCTATAAAGTTATATGTTTCCTGTTTAACGCTATGGTCTGCATAACGAATACCTGTTTTTATCTTAGTTACAATACCTAAATCTACAGGAATTTCTAAGTCTAGATTTAAATATGTCTCTTCATCAGAATTAGGTTGAGTTTTAGTTGCCCAAGCTGCTGAGGCTAAATCGCCTTGAAAGTCACTTGCATCAAATACTTTATTAGCAACGTCGATTGTAATAATGTCGCCTGTTGCATCGTAAGTACCTGCGTAATCAGCTGGAACACCTAACCATGTACCGTAGTTTGCAGTAAGCTCTGTACCACCTTCAGATTTTGTATTACCTACACGGCCTGAAAATGTAAAACTGTCTGTTTCATATTTCCAGTCGAAGTCAACAGTATCAGAAGTCATACCTGTTTTACGAGCCCAAGTTTGTGCCCAACCTGAGTTAGCACCTGTGCCAGGACGAGTATAAAAGGTACATGTACCTGTAGCATCGGTTTGATCACAAGCTGCAGCTTTATCATCAGGGAACATCGTAAATAAAGAAGTATTAGCGTTGTTCGCTTCTAAATCTAAAGACATTACACTTAAACCAAACTCTAATTCATCTGTTGGTGCATATTGTACAGCTAAATTTAATGCAGTACGGTTACGGTCTTGCTCGAATGTACTTGGAGCAATATCCCCCCAACCAACTAAAGATTCAATACCATTACGTTGATATTGCTTATCAGAAATAGAAGCGGCAACTAAAACACCAAAGTTTTCATCTTCATTTTTCCAACTGTATAAGCCAGAAAATTCAGGGTTAACTTCTTCCGAGATTGTACCGTAATCAGCTTTTACACTAGCAAAAATAGTATTTGCATCAAGGTCTAATGGTTTACGTGTTTTAACAATAACCGTACCACCGATACCACCTTCAACAATATCTGCTTGTGAAGATTTATACACTTCAATACCGCCAACCAATTCAGGCGGTAATAATGTGTAGTTAAAACTACGGTCAATTGACTGTTGGTCGTACCAACCGGTAGAAGCTACAGCATGACCATTTAATAAAGTACGTGTTAATTGTGATGATGCACCACGAATAGATACTTGTTGACCTTGACCAAATTGACGGTTAACAGCAAGACCAGGGATACGCGATAAAGACTCACCAACATCGCCGTCTGGAAATTTACCTACATCTTCTGCAGATACAACATCAACTGTTGCATTAGAAAAACGCTTACCGTTCAATGACGCTTTAATCGAACCGCGCATACCGGTTACTTGGATAGTTTCAACATCTTGCTCTGCTAATGTTGCAGCAGCTTCTTCAGCTGCTATCGCTTGAGATGAAGTACTTGCTAAGATCATTGCAATTGAACTTGCTAGTACGCCTCTTGTAAATGTTTTAGTTGACACAGACTTCCCCTTTATTCGTTTGGTTTTTGTCAGAGCATTCAAACTCTAACTTATAAAATAATAATTCGGCTTTACTGCAGTGTAGTTACATTTAAATAACCTTACCGCCGCAACATGATGACAGCGCTGTCATAACAATATGACAACGCTGTCATGAAGTTGAATTAACCTTAACGTTTATTTTGTAGTTTGACCAGAATAAAATAACAAAAAATAACATTTTACAGGTGAAAAAAACTTAAGCATATGTAAACAAAGGAAATTAAAAGTTCATTTTTTTTATACTTTATTTGCTTTTGCTCAACTTTTTATCAATTTCGGCAGGATTTTAAGGTATAAATATTTATTTAAATTGCTTCATATTAAAATTAATAGCTATTTTATTTATTAAATTATCTGTAAATTTTATCCTTAAAATTATTGCACTAACGTTCAAATTATAGAAGGATAAACAAAAAAAGAGTTAACAGTTTTCACTGTTAACTCTTCTGATTTGAGCTATTAAATTAATACGTAGTTAAATATTACATAAGGTAATGCTTTGCTATGTATTAATCTTTACTTTAAACGCTTATTTAGCTGCTTGGTAAAACTTTAATAGGCTCGCTGTTGAACAGTCATGCTGCTCTGAAATGCTGTCCGTTTCTAACTCTTTTTGAATTTCAGCGGCAAGGCCCTTACCTAACTCTACACCCCACTGATCAAACGAACATATCTGTAACAGTATCCCTTGCACAAAAATTTTGTGTTCGTAAGCAGCAATTAAACTGCCTAGGTTTCTTGGATCAATGCGTTTAAGCAATATGGTATTGGTTGGCCTATTACCCTTGTGTACTTTATGAGGAGCTATTTTATCAATGTCTTCTGCGTTTAGGCCTCTGAATTTTAAATCAGCTCTTACTTGTTCTTCGTTAACACCTGCCATTAATGCTTGAGTTTGCGCAAAGAAGTTTGACATTAAGGTTTCATGATGACCCTTAACCGGAGTAACACTTTTTACCGAGCCAATAAAGTCAGCAGGTACAACATTGTTACTTTGATGCAAATATTGATAAAAAGCATGTTGACCATTAATGCCTAACTCACCCCAAATTGATGGTACTGTAGCGTATTCAACCTCATCACCTTCCCAGCTAACTGACTTACCATTACTTTCCATTTCAGCTTGCTGCAAGTAAGCAGTCAACATATGTAATGTTTGATCGTAAGGTAAAATAGCTTGTGATTGTGAGCCTAAGAAAGTGGTATTCCATACACTTAACATGGCTAATACAACAGGAACGTTGTCTTTTAAAGGCGCTGTTTTAAAATGCTCATCCATATCGTGAGCACCACTTAATAACTCTTTAAATTTATCGAAGCCAAGATCGAGCGCAATAGCAAGACCGATAGCCGACCATAAAGAGAAACGACCACCAACCCAGTCCCACATATCAAAGATGTTTTCTTCTTCAATACCAAAGCTCATCGCTTTTTCTTTATTAGCAGTTACCGCAACAAAATGTTTAGCAACGGCTTTCTCATCAAAAGACGAACTTGTTAACCAATTAATCGCGGTACGCGCATTGGTCATGGTTTCTGTAGTTGTAAACGTTTTACTTGAAACAATAAAAAGTACTTTTTCAGGGTCTAGTGGGCGAAGCTCTTCTGCAATTTGGGCGCCATCAACATTTGACACATAATGCACGTTTACACTGCCGTCACTGTAATGCTTTAATGCTTCCGTCACCATTTGTGGGCCAAGATTTGAGCCACCAACACCAATGTTAACTATATCGGTAATACGTTTACCTGAATAACCTAACCAATGTCCTTGGCGTACTTTATCAACAAAAACTTCCATTTCAGCTAATTGATTTTGTACTTCTTCGGTAACATTTACACCATCAACAATTAGCGGTTCTAAACTCTCTCGGCGTAATGCTGTATGTAAAACTGCGCGATCTTCTGTTTTATTGATTTTTTCACCAGCAAACATTTTAGCTCGCCAATCACACACTTCAGTCTCTTCTGCTAACGCTAATAAAGCCGTCATCGTTTCACTATCAATTAAGTTTTTAGAATAATCGAGTAGCATATTAGGTAACTCAATAGAAAACTTATTAAAGCGTTCGCTGTCTTGGGCAAACAAGTTATTCATGTGCTGAGATTTTTTGTCTTGGGCAAGTTGCTGAAGTTTTTTCCAGCTAGCTAGTGTTTGACGGGATGACATACTAATTCCTAGAAGGTGATGTAGATACAATTATTTGATTTATCATAATGATAGATAAGCCTTTAGACTTACTTTTCATTATGACATGTAAAAATATCGTGATACCGTATAAAAAAATGACAGCGCTGTCAATCTCTTATATACTATATAATAATGTAAATGTATCAATATTACTACCTTCAGGTATGCTATTAACCCTATGTTCTTTAGTATACACAGTTGATACTTAATAATAAAAATCAAGGTTATTTGTAAATGAAAGCAACGATAAATGATGTAGCAAAAGAAGCAGGCGTATCAATAAAAACAGTTTCACGCGTTATGAATAATGAAGCATCGGTTCGACAACTAACTCGAGATAAAGTACAAGCGGTAGTTGAGCGACTTAATTATCGCCCTAACCTAGCGGCTCGTAACTTAGCTGGAACAAAATCCTATTCAGTTGCTTATATTTACGATAACCCTAATGCTTATTATATTATTGATATGCAAAAAGGCATTTTATCCGCTTGTAAACAACAAGGCTTTGAGTTACTTATTCATCCTTGTGACTCTAAAAATGAAGATATTACGCAAGAAGTGATTAATATGATTAAGCAATCCCGGATTGCTGGATTAGTATTAACACCACCACTGTCTGAAATGCCTGAGTTTGTTAAATCGTTATTAGCGCTTGATGTAAAGATTGTACGCATAATGTCTGGTGATGTAGCCCCAGACGATCTTTGCCCTTGTGTGATGGTGAATGATAGAGACGCAGCACAAACGATTACCCAACACCTTATTGATTTAGGTCATAGAGATATTGCTTTTATCGCTGGTGACGCTCAACATATGTCAACAATTGAGCGCTATAAAGGTTATAGGAAAGCATTAAAAGAAAGCAATATTGCTTTTGATAAGTCACTACTTATTGAAGGTGAATATTCATTTGATTCAGGAGTTAGTGGAGCCAATCAGTTATTGTCTGCAGACAATAAAGACACAAGGCCGACAGCTATTTTTTCTTGTAATGATGAAATTGCCGCTGGGGCACTTTTTGCTGCGAGGCTGATGGGAGTTGCTATTCCTGATAGTCTTTCTATTGTGGGATTTGAAAACAGTCCATTCTCTCGACAAACATGGCCTAAATTAACCACAGCTGATCAACCTAATGATCAGATTGCTGAAGACGCAACTAATATTTTATTAGGGCTAGTTCGTAAACAGAAAAACCCTGTAACCGTAAGTCAATACGTGCCTGAGTTGATCGTTAGAGATTCAAGTGCCAAACACTTAAGTCAGCCTTAGTAAGCCTTAGCAATATATGAGGTCTGCAACTGACTTATAAAAAAGTGACTTATCGCTAATTTATAGGTGACGTATAGATAATGGATAAAGACATTATTTAGCGTCAAAAGACTCCTCTATCTTTTTTATTTTATTTAGGTGGTTTAGATGTGCCTTTCTAGCAGCAATAACAAAAATACTCACGACCACAACAATCGAGATTAATAACACACCATATTCTTCAAATTTTAAGTTTGTTAGCCATTCCATGACAATATCCTTATTTAAATCCTTCGTTGTTAACGCCTCAGCTATTAACCCACTGGTTTACCAGTTAGGACTATAGTTATATCTGTGTTTAGGCTCTCTGTCAATGCCATTTAATATGACTATTCAACAAGACTAGTGTTCAACAGTAACAAGTTTGCGTCCTTTATTACTGTTTACACATTCTATTTTACTGGTTTAAATAAAGCATTTCACATACGACTAAGCTTTATTACTCTTCGAAATAAGTACCCCAACCATCATAGTCAACACCACATTTTTTTGCTAACTCAAACATTTCTTGAGTTTCTTTTTTAATCACAGTCACGTCCAGCATTTGCTCGGTAACAATATCAAAAGCAAAAACTTTATCACCATTTTCTAATTCAGCTTCTTCTGGCTCTTCAATTTCTAAGCCTAATTTAAACGCTGCAATTGCTGATTTTTCTAATAAGTCAAAATCACTACTTGCAAAATGATGCTCTATCGTATGATAAACTTCTTCATTAGTACCATCTTCAAGTAACTCTGTTACTAGCATATCCGTATGGTCAAACCATTGTTGTAACTCTTCATCAATCATAATTTTTACCTATTGTGTTATTAACCGCTGCGTTCATTATATCAGTGTTTATTCCGCAGCCCTTGTACTCTGGCAGCATTAAAATTAATAACCCTGAAAATTATGTCGAGTATACAGAAAAACACTCATTAACCTCAACTTTGTTTAATCAATAACAGGTCTATTGCAAGTCAATTTAACGATTAAAGTAAAGAAGATAGCTACAAGAAACTGAAATCAGGTTGTTTATTATGCAAGCTATAGCTACCTATATTAGAAGGCTTTATCGATAAAAAAAGCGAAAGGCATCACCTTTCGCTTTTTATTCTCATATACTTAACGTTAAGCACTAATATGATTAAACATATAACCTTGACCCCAAACTGTCTCAATTTGGCTATCTTTCATACCTGCTCCGGTCAGTTTTTCACGTAACTGTGACATTCTCACATCAAGAGTACGCTCAACACCATTATATGAGCGCCTTAATAAGGTGTTATATAGCTCTTCACGCGATAATATATTACCTTGATGTTCAACTAACGATTTTAATAAATTAAACTCAAAAGTTGTTAATTTAACCCCTTGACCATTAATAAAGCACTTTTGTGACTTAGGTTGTAAACATACATCACCCATAGTTAAACTGGCCAAGTCAACTTGATTAACCGCCTTACTTTGGCGACGTAACAAACCATCAATACGCATCATTAAAATTTGGCTATCTAGTGGTTTTACAAGGTAATCATCAACACCAAACTTTAAAGCGGTTATTTGCTCTTCTTCGCTCTTTTTGTCTGATACGATAAATAATATACCATCATACAAATGACGAATATCATTGATAACAGTCAAGTCTTCACTATCACAAAAGCCTATATCTAACACAATCATATCTGGTCTATGTTCATCTAAATAGTTTGCTAATTCAGCTTTAAGTGACTCACTCTTAGTTACCTTTGTAGTTTGGTAAAGCGCATTAATGTCATTAACTAAAAAGGCCTGACTAAGATAGCCGCTATCTTCAATTAGTAATAGCTTTTGCTTTGTTTTTTCATTCTTTTTAGTTTCAATTGTTAGACTATTTTGAACAAGATTTAAGCTTGATCCCATGACAGACTCCTTAATTTCAAACAAGTAATAAATAACTTTATTTTTGATAATAAAATTATAAAACCGAAGTAACTAAGAGACTGTAAGGTGTTGTTATGAAAGTGTAACAAGTTGCAATCGGCGCTAATGCAACTCGTTTTATTAATTAATCAATAGGTTTTGTTAAAGGGTTCAAGTCATGAGCTTTAGTTTTTAAATTAGTTTTTAACTATTTTTTATTAGTTAAGGTTTGCAGCTTTCGTTAAAATAAAAGCAGTTGTTTCATCCGACAAACAGCTTTTAGAAATATAGCTTTTGCTCATCATATCTTTACCTGTAAGGCTTTTACCTAAACTAAATTGAATAAGTAAACCAAATTCTGTTTCAGTAATAAGTGTTACATCTGTCCATAATATACGATTATTATTATGAAATGATTCAGTTAAAATACCCTGCTCATCAATGGTTAGCGTTACTTCACTACCTGACGCTTTACTCATCATTTGTCTCATAACCCACCAAGGTTTGTGGTAATACACACTCACCGTTTCTAATATACCAAGAGCGATAACAAACCATGCAGCGTACGGGTTAACGGGCGTAGCTAATAATATAAACAAACCAAAAACCGTTAAAATATTCGCTTTAAAATACGTTTTTTTATCATGCGATAAGGTGCTAGATTGTGTGTAACATTCAGTGTAATGCGCTTTATCTAAAATAAAACGAGTAGAAAATGAATTAGGTTGAGTCATTAGATTACCAGTACTACCGTGATTTAATACCAATACCATAAAGTAGCCTACCTATGTCATTACAGGTATAAAGCTTTAAAAGAAAAAAATTCCTTAAAAAACACATTGATTATAAAAAACAATGCGTTAATTTAATCATTCACTCAGCAGGAATAATTCTATTGTCTATGAAATCGGTTTAGCTAAAAGTTAGCAGTAGTTTACCAGAATAGTAATAAAAACGAGCGTTTATTATCAACTTTCAAAGCGACTTTTCACTAACTATTTTATATCTGCTGGCTACCCCTTTTATACAAATAACTAAATATTTACCTCTAAATTATTTAGTTGATTGAATTAACATCACGTCTTCAATTTTAGGTATTTTTGAATTTCTATGATTAGGAACGATTCGCTAAAATTAAAAACAGGCAACAATAACAATTGACAGCGCTGTCATTTATTATTAAGGTAACACTCAACTTTATGAGAAAACTATATTGACCAGTGTTATTTATACAATGATATTAGTTTGTTGATGTATTTAGGTAACACTAGGAGCCATTAAAATAATGGCTTTGGTATGACAATATGCTTTTATTGGTTCGAATTTTTCTAAGGAAAAAGTATGCAAGTTATTATTTTTGATAATGCACAAGACGTTGCTGAAAGCGCTGCTGAATGGGTTGCTGAACTCGTTAATAAAAAGCCTAACCCTGTACTAGGTTTAGCAACAGGTAGTACCCCAATTAGTCTATACAGCGCATTAGTTAATAAGTATAAAGCCGATCAAATTAGTTTTAAACAAACAACTACATTCAACTTAGATGAATATTTAGGTATTGAGGAAACGAATAAGCAAAGTTATCGTCACTTTATGAATGAAAACTTATTTGATCATGTTGATATTGACAAAGATAAAACATTTTTACCAACCTGTAATCAAGGCGAAAACCCAAGAAAACAAGGGTTAGCTTATGAAGATAAAATTGCAGATGCTGGTGGTATCGACTTACAGATTTTAGGTATTGGTGCAAATGGCCACATCGGATTTAACGAGCCTACCTCAAGTTTAGCCTCTCGCACCCGTATTAAAACACTTTCTCAGCAAACCCTTAATGATAATAGTCGTTTGTTTGCAGCCGATGAATTTCAACCTACATTAGCGATGACCATGGGTATTGCGACTATTTTAGATGCTCGCTACGTATTACTTATGGCTACTGGTAAAAATAAAGCAAAAGCAGTAAAAGATATGGTTAGTGGTGCATTATCAGCAGCTTGTCCGGCTTCTGCTCTACAGCAGCATGAGAATGCCGTGATATTACTTGATAAAGAAGCCGCCAGCGAATTAGAAGATCAAGAATATTACGTTTGGGCTAATATGCAAAACCAGAAGGTTAATAAAGAGTTTGGCCTTTACCATAATTATTAAATGTAGCGTTAAATCACCTAAGCTCAATTGATAAATTTCAATAGGTAAGATAGGTAAGTAAAGGGGGCTTTATTTACCTCTAAAAAAGGCTCAAGTTAATTATAATTTAACTTGAGCCTTTTCATTTACGATAAACACTAAGATGACTAATTACAATGTTGCGGCTTGTAGTAAATCAGGTAAAAAATGTTCACTTTCAAGCGCTAATAGTGATTGCTCGTGCAATATGTTTTGTAATATTTCTTTTGTGGTTAACGGGTTAGCGAGCACAACTCTAAAAACTATGACTTTTTCACCGCCATAACGGCTTACTTCAATTCGCGTTCTAGACACAAAAGAACGTCCGTCTTCACGTTGTCTTTTTTGAATATACTTAGTTAGTTTACCTAATAACAAGTTAAGCGACTTATTTGCTTCGTTATCATTACGTGCTAACAAGGCTTGTACTGACTTTGGTGCATAACGATAAGTTAATAAACATAACTCAGGACGAGTAATTAATTCAAAATCTGGGTGTTGATCAATAATATCAGCAAAGTACTCAGCTTTTTCAATCGCTTGGTCAATAAGCATTTCATAACCTTTACGGCTAATAATATGCAAACTTGCATAAACTAACATAGCCATCCCCGGACGTGAGCCTTCTAACGTATGGCTACCTAAATCTTTAGAGCCTTTACGTAAGATATATTCTGCATGATGCTCAATCGCACTTACCGAGGCAGGGTCTTTAAAAATAACTAAACCAGCGCCCATAGGTACATACATTTGTTTATGCGCGTCAATAGTGACTGAGTCGGCTTGTTCTATACCTTTTAATAGAAGACGGTATTTATTCGATAATAATGTAGCTCCGCCCCAAGCAGCATCAACATGAAAATTACACTGATATTGTCGTGCAATATCAGCCATACTTTCTAATGGATCCACATTACCCGTTTCCGTAGTACCTGCCACGCCAATTATCGACAACACTTTAATATTTTGTTGAGCAAGTTCATGGCATTTAGCTGCAAGTTTTTGACAATCTATTTTATTGTGTTTATCGGTTGGTATGGCAATAACATTATCTTGCCCTATTCCTAATACATCAGCAGACTTTTTCAATGAGTAATGACCACGTTCAGACACTAAAATGGCTAAATCTTTATAGCCATAATGCTGCATAGCACGATGTAACCCTTCACGAGATACCCCTTTAAAGTCACCATCAGCTTTTAGTAGTTTATTGCGCGCCACCCACAAAGCGGTAATGTTAGCGACAGTTCCACCTGAGCAAAAAGCCCCTAAAGAGTGTTGTGCGCTATGCATCCAATTTTGATAAAAACTTTCATTTTGTTGATACACTAAATTATGCATCATACCAAGCACTTGACGTTCAAGTGGAGTAAAGGCTTTTGAAGTTTCAACCTTTACTAAATTTTGGTTTAAGCCAACCATCAACTTAGACAGGGGTAAAATAAAAGAGGGTAATGCTGAGGTCATATGACCAATAAAACTAGGGCTTGATGTATGAACTGATTGGGCAACTAACTTATCAAGTAAATGACGCATGTGATCTGAAACAAATTCAGGCTGCTCAGGAATACGTGCATCGATAAAGTCTTGTTCTATATCTGTTAAGGCATTTTTACTGGCCACGATATGGTTATTTAAAAAGCCAACCAAATTCTGTGACATTTCTTGCTCAAGGCGACCTAGAGTAGAATCAGGCGCTTCTGCGACAGTAAAAATTCGATGTAAAGACTCTTGTGACGCATCAGCAATACGCTTCGTTGCACTCATAGTTGTTCACTTAACTGTTTATTGTGTTTCGGTGACTCAATGAAACCATTGATAGTCTTTAGCTTAAGCATGGTATATTGAAAACACAAAATTATATTTATTGTTTTTCAACAGAAACGAAAAAACGCACTTTAATAAAAAAAGCGTCAAAAGTCCCGTAATTTATCTTTAAAGTCTATAAAATTATCTATTTTTAAGGGTAAGTTGCCAACATTCTTGTCCACTAGCTTGAAACTTTGCTTCAAATGGCGTTAAAGCTTCTGCGCTATTCACTATAGGTACTATCGTAATGTCACCTTGCAAATTAACGTGCTCTGCCGCTTGTTTAAATTCAGCTAGATATATAAACCAATTACTACGTAATATTAATTGCTCACCAATACTGGTCATTTGTGGAAATACCGCACTACCGTGCCAACGGCGCTGTAAGTGCTTAGATTTAGGCCAAGGATTAGGGTATAAAATATAATGCTTAGTCACAGGCCAGCCAGCCGCCTTAACCAGTCGGTAAAAGTCATTTAAATCAGCACGTACTAATTGATAGTTATCTGCTGTAAAGCCGTCATCAATGGCAAAACCTTCAACATTTCGAGTTAAACGATGATCTGATTTATCTACGCCAATAACAAGTGCATTTGGGTTATGTTTAGCTAAAAGCCTTGTGCTTTGACCAACACCACAACACGCATCTAAAATAATTTCACCTTGTGGATTACTAGCTAAAAAATCATTAACTAGTGCATCCATTTCCGCAAATGCTTCTTGCGTATGCGCTTGATAAGGCTTTTGAAATGGATGTGATAAATGCTTAATGACCACTTCATCAAGCTTTTCGTGAATGCCTTCTTGATTACTAATAATAGCTTTCGAATCCCCCAGAGGTAATGAAGCTTCTGCAGAACTTATAGTAGTTTTCATCTTAACTTCTTAACCCCGTACCTTTCGCAATAAGCACCATCGCAATAGTAAATAACGTAACAATAAAAAAGCTCATCACGGCAAATGCTGTCACTAAACTAATATCAGAGATCCCTAAAAACCCATACCTAAACGCATTTACCATATAAACAATAGGATTCACTTGCGAAACATCTTGCCAAAATTCAGGTAATAAACTGATTGAATAGAATACCCCGCCAAGATAAGTCAACGGTGTTAAAACGAAAGTGGGGATAATTGAAATATCATCGAAGGTTCCTGCAAAAATAGCGTTAATTAAACCTGCTAATGAAAAAGTTGCCGATGTTAAAATTACCGTTGCAAGCACTATCCAAATATTATGTAACTGTATATCAACAAAAAATAATGAGACTAAAGTTACAATCAAACCAACTAAAATACCACGGGCCATACCGCCGCCAACATAACCTGCAACAATAACCCAATTCGGAACAGGGGCGACCAACATTTCTTCAACGTTTCGTTGCCATTTAGCACTAAAAAAAGAGCCCGCTACATTAGCATAAGAATTAGTAATAATACTCATCATAATAAGACCAGGCACAATAAAAGACATGTAATCAAAGCCGTTCATATCACCAATTCGTGAGCCGATGAGTGAGCCAAAAATCACAAAATATAAGCTAATAGTTATGGCTGGTGGTACCAAGGTTTGTATCCAAATTCGCATAAAACGCTGAACTTCTTTGGTAATAATACTTTTTAACGCAATAGAGTTATTCATTTAAAGAGTTTCCTCGGTAACTGTGGTTTGCTTAGCTTGAGCTTTAGCCGCATTTGTTTTTTTATCAATCAAGGTCACAAATAAAGCTTCTAAGCGATTACTTTTATTACGCATACTCTCAACATATATACTTGCTGCAGTTAATTGCTCAAATACCTGATTAATGTTTTGCGATTTATTTAAATCCACTTCTAAAGTGTGTTCATTGACAACACGGTAGGCAATATCTGTTGAATTTTTAGCGACTTGCTCAAGACTGGTTAATGTAGCCCCTTCCTTAATATCAAAAACAAAAGTTTCAATATCTAACTGTGCTAATAATTTTTTCATACTGGTGTTTTCAACAATTTCACCGCCATCAATAATGGCAATATTACGACACAAATTCTCTGCTTCTTCTAAGTAATGTGTGGTTAAAATAATAGTAATACCTTGCTCATTTAATTCTCGTAGAAATCCCCACATGGTGCGGCGAACTTCAATATCTACACCTGCAGTTGGCTCATCGAGTATCAACATTTTTGGTTCGTGCATTAACGCACGGGCAATCATTAAACGACGTTTCATACCACCCGAAAGCGTTCGAGCCGGAGCATTACGTTTATCCCACAATTCTAATTGTTTTAAGTATTTTTCAGCACGGACTTTAGCAACTGTTTTAGTAACGCCGTAATAGCCCGCTTGATTCACCAAAATATGCATCAAAGGCTCAAACTGGCTAAAATTAAATTCTTGTGGAACCAAACCAATGTAACTTTTGGCTTTTTCTAAATCAGTATCAATATCATGCCCAAACACTTTTACCTGACCTGATGTTTTATTCACCAGTGATGTGATTACACCAATAGAAGTCGATTTACCTGCACCGTTAGGGCCCAATAAGGCAAAAAAGTCGCCTTGATTTACGGTTAAATTAATACCTTTTAATGCTTGAAAGCCACCTTTATAGGTTTTTTCTAATGCGCTGATTTCTAGTGCGTATGTCATATTCGCTGCCAATTAAAGTGAGGGTGGGATACAAACATGGAGTTTAACAAATTATTTTCAATGGCGCTGCGTTGATCTTTTTAATTATTGCAGTAATTTGCAGATATAACGCTAATACAAGCTTTAGTGACTCGGAAAATAATTAATACCAATTTGATTTAGAGTGACTAGACCTAAACAAATTCGCNNGCACATCGAACATAGCTCTGAGTTGGGAAGAAATTTAATCAGATTGGTATAATTATTATTTCCATGAATTAGGAGGAACAACAGGTAAACAATGCAAATTGTTTTATGAAAAAAAAGGCAACTAATGAAGGGGCTCATTAGTTACCGTGAATTATGATAATAACTCTAAAGTAGGAGTTAGTTATTACTAACTTGTACGTTTTTCGATAGTATCTTTGAGCAGTAAACGATTGTTAATATTTACTATTCGATAAATTTTATTTTTGAATTGACTAACTTTAAGGATAAACCTTAGAGAAGTAACTGACATTAATCTATATAAACATGACACTTATAACGTAATGCTCATTTAAATTTGAACGTGAATCTGCTTTTACGTTTAGTTGCTGCGGCTTGTACTTTAGCATTATTCTCTGTTTGCTTTACTTGTATCGGGAGCTCTTTTTCTTCATTTTGTTCTTGAGTTAAGTTGCTTAATAATTTAATAAAATTCTGCGCATCTTTTAAACTAACAAAACGACCGATAACATCATCAGCGGGATCAACCACCTCATAGGAAGTTCTAATAACAGTATTTTTTTTATCTAGTACCTCAACATGAATTAAATGAAAGCCTAAAACACTTTCTAACTCTTTTCTCTTTTGCATGTATGACTCCGAGCGCAAAAAAGGGTAAACATAAACTACCCAGATAAACTCCTTCTTAATTTATTGCACAACTTTAAAAATAATTAATTTTTGATGAATGAGTTAACACCATCTTTATAACCGATGGCAAAAGCTTGATGGATACTTTTATAACGACCTTGTGCATTAGGTAGGGCATCACCTAGCTGATCAATATCCAAACTAATAAACTCTTGTAATAGCGCACCTTGTTTAAATCCAGAGTTATAAGCACATTGGCAACACTTGTGCGCGCCCTTAATGTGCATTTGATGTTCATCTACATCAGCTAAGGTACTTTCATCTATTAGTCTTAGATGTTCTTTATTACATGGCATGGTAATACTTTTGCTAAATTGTTCTGTGCCCTGCTGTTTAATAATATTTTGGCTATCTGAAACAGTATCTGTCATTACATTTACGTCACGTGATAACACTGCATTCATGTTTACGTCTCCTTGCTTTTATTGTGCCAAACTTAAGGCGTCAAGCCAATATAACCCTCTAATTTCTAACCTCTAGACACTATTTCATAGAAATCAACAAAATAACATTACAGACCATTACAAGTAGACTGACATTTAGCCTATGGAGCTTTTTTTCTTAGCTTACCTAAAAGAAATGACGTGTTATTACAGTCATTAAATTATTTAAAGTGGGCATAGAAAAAACTTTTTTAATAAAAATAAAAACAATAAAAATTGGTTAAACAACTACTTAGTTAATCTGAAACTCATATAAAACAAGACATTTATACAATAAACAAACAAGCCGTAATTATCCGTCATGGTTTGAAGTTATTTCGATCTATAAATTTGTGTTCAGGTTTAGAGCACAACAACACAACAGCGGCTCCAACCAACAAATACATACATGAAATTTATTTTAAAGAATTAACTTAACAACTTTTACTTAATAGGAATATATAATGAACTCATACCTTAAAGCTGCATCAATCGCCCTTACCTTAGCTACTAGTGCTTATTTACCAAGTGCAATGGCAGCGCCAGCTGAAGTTAAGAATACTGAAAATGCTGTAGAGTTAATTAATGCAGAACAAGATAGTTCAGTTTATGGTGGTATTAGTAAAGGTGGTCTAATGCGCTTTGGTGGTATTAGTAAAGGTGGGTTGATGCGCTAGAGTCAAAGTTCACAACGCGCCGAGTTATGACTAATCATTAGAAGTAAAAAGTCGCTGTTATCACAAAGGTTATCAAACCACGGAAGGTTAAACCAAACAATACCTATATTCATTTTCAACGAAGCTTTAATATAATAAATTGCAGAAGATTTTTCATTTAATAAGCTGTAAACAATTGCAGAACTATATGCTACCTCTCCACTCTCAGGAAAAAGGCTTTGCGCTTTATCTAAAGCTGCGATAGCTAAATCAGCTTGATTTAAATGTCCGTACGCTTGTGCTAAATAAATAAGATATTTAACATCATTTGCAGTACTTAAAATATCAATAACCTCTTGGTAATGGACTGTTGCAGCTTGTTCATTTCCTATAATCATTTCTATATCCGCTAAATTTAACAAATTAATAGGATGCATTGATGATTTACTTAAAGCTTTGTGTGCAAAATCCAATGACTTTAAATATTGCTTGTCCAAACTATAAGCAAAACTTAAATTAGTTAAATCATTAATATTTACTCCAACCTTATTCTCAATTATTTTCTCATATGCTTCTATCGTTAAATCAATTTTCCCTTGTAGTAACCAAATATTAGCCTGTAAACGAATAGCTCTGTAATTATTGGGCGTAACATCTAGCATCTTGTTTAATATTCTTTCAGCTTGTTGTAGGTCTCCTAATTCCCAATAACTTAACACTAAATTATAAAGCAATGCAGTATTAGGCCTCAGTGTAAGAGCTTCTTCAAATGAGTTTACAGCTTTTTGGAACTGTCCTTTTGAAAAAAATAAAATAGCTTCAAGTTCAGTTAAAGTAAAATTACTTGCTCCTCTATTTCTAGCTTCTTCTATTTGTAACTCAGCAGCATCGAAATTCTTCTGATTAAATGCTAACCAAAAACTATCTATCGCGTGATAAAGACTGTAACGATATTCAGGAGGCGATTTTTGTAAAACTAACTCAAGGCGTTTAAGGTGTGTATCTTCTCGGGTATCAACATATAAGTTTGAGGCTGTTTCACTATATAACGCATAAGCAGCATATAAATAAGGAGAACGTATAAGTAAGGTTTCTAATTGCGTTAAGCTCTCTTCATTATAATCACCATGGCCTTTGATCTGATTGTAAAGTGCTAAATAAGCACGGTAATCTTCTTCTTTAATAGGCCGATGTACTAAAGCGGTATCATTAACCTCGGTATAATCAGGAAAGATAGAGGCAAACTGTGCTTGGCTTGAGCTAAAAATAGCATTAAATTTATCTACGGGTGCTAGCCAATTTCTTTCCGCTTTCACTGTTAATTGCCCTGTATGAGTATTTTTTTCATTGGCGACTAAACGTGAAAAATTAACGTTACAGCGATTATTATCGCAGGCAAGTTCCGTGGTAATAATATCGCTTGCGCCAACAGCCTGTTTAAGTTTCTTTAAATCATTTGGGTATTCTTTGCTGATAGCATTCACTTCTCGCTGTGAGATCAAATACATATCTTTTGTATTTATAACCGCTTGTCGTAGTGCATCTTCGACAGCAGATAGAACTAATTCTTGTTGCATCATCGCCATTTCTTCACTATCAACAAATACGGGTTTTAAAACAACAACTTGTATAGGTGGTACGCTTTTTGGGATGAACCTAAACCAAGAGATGGCAGCTACGATAATAATAAAGAAAAAACTTAATAAACTTTTCAATCCATGTTTTTTGAACCACTTTGGCGTAACATTATTACTTAACTTACCTTGATGATTTGCAAGGCTAACTTGATACGCTTGTGTGCTTGGATATTCTTCTACACCATCGTTGGGTAAAATATAACTATAAGCTTGAGTCGTTGACGCTCGCATCAAACTATTTTGTGAGTAGCTTTGCTCAACTAGTTCGTTTGCATTTAAACCTGCAGAATGAGTTAGCGAATTGTCGGCTGATAACGGCATGGTTTCTTGCTCGTTTATCTCAGCTTGTAAAAGCGCGGTTCGAATATGCTTAATTCTATTTTCTATTGCACTTGCTGAAAGTGTTCTTTGCTCAAGTGGCTGAATTAACATTTCCATTAATAAGTCAGTTAATGCACTAGGTGCATTCAACATCAAGTTTTTAGCATGTTCAGGTTGTTGTTTGCAGATCCGCTCTGCAATGTCAGTGGCTGATCCTCGTCCAAAAGGGTGACTACCAACCATCAACTGATAGGCAATAATACCAAACGAAAAAATATCACTACGATAATCGAGCTGCTGTTGTTGAATTTGCTCTGGCGACATAAACAGCAAACTACCAAAGAGCAATGAAGCGGGTTTGTTATTAGTAGAAGGTTCTTTATTCGCTGAAGGCTCTTTACTAGCTGAGTTGGCTAAAGACTCTGCCGATAGCGATTTGGCACTTTCATTGTCGTTATTGCTAATTAAACCAATACCGAAGTCGCTAATTTTCAGCTGTCCTTGCTCATTAACCAAAATATTGGTCGGTTTCAAATCGCAGTGAATAACATCATTTTTATGAGCGGCAGAAAGTCCTGCTGCAAGTTGTTGTAGCAAGTCTAATTTTTGTACTAAAGTGCTGTGCGACTCATGTTGAAATTGAGTTAACGTTTTACTTTGAAAATATTCCATAACCAAGGAGATGTGATCGCCTTCATCATGAACATTATAAATTTGAATAATATTAGTATGGTTAACACGGGCTAATAATCGTGCTTCATGTAACGCTTGGCTTGCTTGCGAAGCGTTATTTCCTGAATTAACTGAAGCAGTGTTAGGGCTTTGATAAGTTAATTCTTTAATGGCAACTTGGCGTTGTAATTGGTTGTCTTGAGCTAGGTAAACTTTACCCATGCCTCCTTCGCCTAATAGGCGTATTCGGGTATAATGAGGTAAGTTATTATCCATGTAATACGGTGAGAGATACTTTATCCTGACCGCGATTAACGATCAGCTCACTACCTTTATAAATACGATAGGAAACCCCAGCAAAACGAATTTTTTTGCCTTTTCGTTCAATTAATTCATCACCATCACACGCACCATCTAGCACATCTCTAAATTGTTGCTTTGCTCGACAGACATGGGTGTTGAATAAGGTAATATCACACCCCAACTCTTTCACAAGAATTTCAGGTAAACGCCAACCTTGGTTGTCTGCGTCTATACCTAATTGTGCATCTTCATCGCGGTGCCTTGCTAAACTCAAGGTTAAATAATGATGTGCTTTATTCGATAAGGAGAATTTTTCATCGTCAGTGGTAATAGTTAGTTCGGTATTTTCTTCATCTAAGCTTAAATTAAAACGATATTTAATTTGCTCAACAGATAATTTAGGTTTTGCCATTAACACTGTATTTTCGGTTAATGGGATCAATTTTAATTGCCACTTTTGATTATTAAAAAAGAGTAAGTCTGCATTTTCTACTGGATAAGCACTCCCATCGGTATCAACCAAAAATTCTTTGTACCATTGATCTTTACTTGGCACATAAAACAAGGCAATTTCAGGTTTTTCGTCTGAGGGTAATAAATTACCGTCAGAAAGTAGAATGGGTGATACAGGAGTTTGCATGCCTATTTGTTCAACAGGCAGCAACATATTTTGCGGTGGACTTAAATCTTCTATAACAAAGCCATGGCTTTCACCCGAGGCAAAAAATATTTGATCGCCAACAGTCAACTTAAAAGCACTATCTTTAACTAATTTTTGCTTATTTACCCATGTGCCATTATTACTAATATCACGAATAAACCATTGATTATTAGACCACTCAACCACAGCATGTATACGAGATACTTCTTGCGCATTAATTACAGTATCAACATTAGTCGGTGAGCGACCAAAACAATGACAAGCATTTAAATAGCTCAATGCTTGGTTTTTATCGTTAAGATTTAAAATAGCAGCCATATGATTAATATAAATACGTTGAATTATTACAGTGAGCACAATGCATAAGTGTGTTAATTGTATATAAATACAAGTAATTCTTCTAGTTAAAAAAAGTACTTCGAGATGATTATGCTAAGTATAACGTTGCGCTATAACACATTGACCTGAGTATTTAAATTTTTCAAATGCTATTATCAATGCAAGACCAACATATTACACGCACAAATAAATAAACTACTTCTTCACTCTGAGCACTAACAACCCATATTTTTGTTTTCAAATTCCATCAATATTTTTAATGTTTTCCTGCTACACTTACGCAATATTTATAGTTACCTATTTTTCCTATGACCAAGAAAACACTCTATATAAGAGAGAAAACCATTTTTGATGGTATTTTTACTAAGTACTTCCTTAAATTTATTTTTACATTATGGTTTAAATTGGCTGGCTGGAAACTGCATAAAATAGCACCTGAAGGTGCTGGAGTGGCAATTGCTGCACCACATACTTCAAACTGGGATTTTATTTACGCTCTTGGTGCTGCAATTTTACAAGACGTAAAAATATACTTTTCTGTAAAAGAAAGTTTATGTCGAGTGCCGCTACTTGGTGCTTGGATGATGTATCTCGGCGCTATTCCTATTAATCGAACCTCTCAAGGGCTTGGCCAAGTACAATTAATAAAACAGTTTATTGAAAGCCAAAAACTAAACCGTGTATTTTTCCTGTTTACTCCTGAAGGAACACGCGGAGCAGTCACTAAGTGGCGAACGGGGTTTTACCATGTTGCGCAAGAATGTAACTTACCTATTTTTTTAGCTAAAGTTGATTACGCAATTAAAGAAGCGGGTGTTTTTCATACTTTTAGAGTTACTCAAGATAAAAATCGTGATATTGAAGAAATACAAGCTGCCTACAGCAGTGTGCAAGGTAAACACTTAAAAGACCAATACCCTTCATTTTCGGGAGCTCTACCTAAAATATCTACAACTGAAAAACAAATAATTAAAATATTGTATTATTGCAAAGGGTTTACCACGGCTTCCGAAATAGCTAACAAAGCAAATTTAACAATAATTGAGCAGACTATGTTCGATTATTTAATCAATGTTGGATTATTAGAACAAGAGAAGACAGATAATTATGTAAAGGCAAGTTATCAGCTAACTCTCGCTGGCCGTGGTTGTTTTTTGCATTTATCGCCGAATGCATAAACAACCTGAATATTGGTTAGATACAGACTTAAAG
This sequence comes from Colwellia sp. E2M01, assembly GCF_018860585.1. Taxonomy (GTDB): domain Bacteria; phylum Pseudomonadota; class Gammaproteobacteria; order Enterobacterales; family Alteromonadaceae; genus Colwellia. Next base: position 4,705 of record NZ_JAHKPR010000078.1, on the reverse strand, counting down.
TTCAAGTTATCCGTTATTGTATGTTGACAGATAGGTTCATACTATAGACCCGTTTGGGCAGACTGGAATATTTGCTTGTAAAAATGTTTTTTTGGAATTTTCAGGTATTGCTACCCTCAAATACCTTATGACTTCAGATAGCCAACTGCGGACATTAGCTTTTGTAAATTCAGGAACATATTTAGGGCTATATTAGCCAAGGTTTACGCTGGTTTTGATTAGATTTTGGTGTCCGTTTTATCGAGGGATGATCATTTTCCGTTTGAAGTTCTTGTTAGTTGCTTTTTATAGGTCATATACTTATACCAATTTGATTAAGTTCTTTCCCACTCAGC
>NZ_JAHKPR010000078.1:0-4239 GCF_018860585.1 Colwellia sp. E2M01 | reverse complement strand
AATTTAATCAGATTGGTATTAGACCATAACAGTAGATGCTACCATTAATGATCCACTAGATATGAACCAAAAAAAAGCAAAAACAAACCACTTTCGAATGTGATTAGGTACATTCTTTCTCTTTTCAAGCATTCCGTAACGCTTTGCATGAAAAGACCAAAGGAATACTGTAGCATACTGTAGAATTCCAGTGGCGGAAAGCAAGATGTTAAGACTATAAAATCTAACACCATCATCAAGAGTTTCTTCCAATAAAGTTAACCACTTACTCTTTAAGTAAATAACCATACCAATCCAAATAAAAATACCTAAACACCCACCGAAAAACAAATATGCTGAAACGACTGGAATAAAAGATGGATCAATCAATTGCATTATCTGATACCATTAGCTTTATACAAAACTTCCCCTTTAGACTCCCCATATTCCCCTCCATATTTTCCCCCAGCATAACCACCACCAACACCTGCTACAACAGCACACCAAAAAAAGCTAGTACCACCTGTTGGTAAACCAAAGACAATTGAGCAAGTTGCCCAAGTAGCGACTGCACCTCCCAAAACCCCGCCACCAATACTACCAACAGCCTTACCCGTTTGTGTATATTGGGATTTACTACATTGAGCGTCATCACCAACTGTGCAAGCTTTTTGAACGTTAGATACGGCATCAACACCTGTAAGAACGATCCCCAAATAGCCTACACGTTTTAAATTACGTGCCATTTCAGCTACCGCTGCATAGTTTTTATGAAAGTTAGGGATAGTAGTGGCGTTGGTAGGCTGTTTGTTCCATTGATGAATGATACTTTTACTGCTTAATCCTAAATTACTTCGAATATCTCCAGCCACAAGTTTTCCGCCTAAACTTGGTTGCCCAAAACGGCTTAATGCTGCATCCAATCTAGCAAATTGTATTTTACGTTGAGTGAAAAAATTCTTATTGTGTAAGTTACCGCTTGATTTATAGCTAGTAACATAGGTACGTTCTATATCTTTCAAAATAGATTTTACTTGGGCTGTATGAGCATTCCACGCGGTATTACTTACGCCTATAAGTAAGCCGTTATAACTAGCAACATTTGAGAAAAATTCATATCTATTTACTAACAATTGCTTTTCAGAGTTACTCAATTTTAATAATGTTAAATCAACTGCTTTAGCGACATTTAAAAATTCAGCTTCCTCAATTGTGCATTCTTGAGCATCTGCTGGAGATAGCAATACAACCTGTCCAACTTGAACAATTCCATTCTTAATATGGGAATTAACCATTTTAAAGTGTTTGTAAGTATTCTCGGAGGGGGAGTTGTACATAATCATGATCAGTTGATCTACAAGCATCTGTTTTTCAACTATATGTATTGCTTTATTTTGTGTACTAGGTAGCGCATCCATGTTTTAACCCTTAAATTTCCATTATAATTTTGTTGAATCCACAACAAATCTGTTGGGATTGTACTCAATAAGTAGCTTTTAATAAAGTAACCTTTTCTAACTATCGACAAACTCAGATAGTAGTTTTATCGAAAGCAACTAACGCCGTTTAAGCGGCAAATTACAGTTGGCTAAAATAAGTGAGGTACGAGCAAAACCAACTGTTTTTTGTCCTGCTTTAATGACTTGTTATATTTCTAGATCAGGATACTGTTCTAGTAACTTTTCATCAGTAACACCAAAAACAGAAAAGGGGTTAATTCCCATAGAAAACTCAACACCATAAAATGGCTTTAATTCGTATTCTCTATAAGACGGATAATCCATATTATCAGTAACGCTCATTAGCTCAATTATCTTATTCATTTCATTTAATTCAGCCATATCATTATTCGCCATTGATAACATGAATGGAATTTGAGGAAACACTCCTAATAATTGAAGGTTCATGTGACTAGTTGAACGATTGTTATTACTTTTAGCCACAATTAATGAATTTGAAGCGGATCTAACAATATCAAAATTTATTTTGAATGTATCGCCTTTAGAGAGTTTATGAACTTCTTGCTTTGGGTTTGGTATATTCATTCCTTTCGGTAAATAAATTTTATCCAAAGCTGAGCAAGCTACAAAACATTTTTTAGGGCTTAGTGGATAATAGATAGTTGTTGTTGGGTTGTTGATGAAACCAGTCATATATACTGGATTATCTGTACGCATAAAGTAATCATCTTCTGCCGCTTCCAAGATCAACCAATTTCTGTTGGCTATGTATTTATTTTCATCGCACCACTGGCAGCCGATTATATTTTCTTTATATGACGTATCACCGCCATTAATCTCTTCTAGCTTATCTCTATATTTGAAAAAGCTAGGAGTTCTGACAGCCTGAGTTATTATGTATTGTGACCACTTCATTCTTTCATCAGGCGTTAAAACAATATCACTTAATAGTTTTTCATAAAGCAAACTTGCATGGTTCTCTAACTCAGTATCTAGTTTATCTTCAAGCTCTTGGGAATATAAATTAAATTCAAACCCCCAAGCAGTTTTTCCCTTATCCTTTTTCCCATCTACAACGCAATTTCTATTTTGGCAAAAGTAATAGTACTTGTAGTGCCAATTTTCATTTCCACTTGTCCAATGCTTATTCGCAAAAACAGGACTGAAATGATTTTTATTGGTTGATTTACTCATAGGCTCGATAGAAATATAACGTCGCATTAAGCGGACTAAAATAGTGGGTTAAAATGTGTAGCGAACCGAAACCTAACTCACTGTTTTAGTTCTGTTTAAATGCCTTATTATGGTACTTATAATCTCGTCATCGAAGTAATTTAATTTTATTTTCCCACCACTTAAAGATACAATAAACCCATTTTTTATTTGAACTTTTTTAGCATCCATATACGCATGCAAATAACCAATATACACACCCAACACAGATACTGACACAAGTAATCGGTCACTTTCGTAAGAAGGAATAAATGCAATTGTTGTTTCATCCGGAAAGTGATCATGTATAATAGGTATAAAATGTATTAAAAATGTGTTGTTATTCAAGACGAGTGTTTCGAACTTCACTGAAAAAATATCATCAGAGCTCCAATCATTGAGGTTGTCATGTAGCAACATATATCTCAACTGGTCGCACGAAACAGCATCTTCGAAGTCGTCAGACCAAAAATAATATCCCGCTGACAAAGTAACTTTAGCAATAAACTTAATATCCAATGTAGCGTCCTTTTTGGCCGATAACGTTACGCTTTCAGGATATACATCAGCCTTTAACCTTGGATCAAATATATGGAGTTGATTGTTCGGAAAAGATAATGATACAGAGTTATTCTTACCTTCAATTGTGGCTTTGGTTATTTTAGGCACTACTGGTTTACCACTATGACCTTTTGTCTTTAACCTGCCTCTAGCAAGTTGAATTATAAAATCATTACTCAGTTTTCCATCAATCTGAGACCCTATAATCTTATTGGTTTCAGCATCCACTGGAATTTCGAAACCATTAACTCCTCCAAGCGACAACGGAATTATATGTTCACTAGAACAATTATCTTCATGTACTTCTTTGCCGAGATAAGGACAAAAGTGCATATTTACTCCGAGTACCATAACGCCTTACTAAGAGGCAAATAACAGTTGGTTAAAATAAGCGACGAAGGAGCAAAAACCAACTGTTATTTGTCCTTTTGAGTGACTTGTTAGCTGTATAGGCTTGGGTGATACTTAGGACATACATAATGCTTAGTATCTTTAGGAGGATCTACTATAAACTTTCTAAGACTTCTTAAATGTTTCTCTAATTCTTCAGCTACTTCGACGTGTTTATTTGTAACGACATAACTTTTAGGACTCGCGGATATATTAACTAAACCATTACCACACCAAATAAATACATTTAATCCAAAAATACAACAATGCCCAGGTTGCTGAATCCATTCTGTATCCCTTATTAAGCTTGGGAAAGAAGAATATTCTTCGCTAGAGTACGTTTTTCCTGCTATCGGTTGTTCTGGCTTGTTGGAATATATATTTAGTTTTAAACCTAGCTTGTTCGCCAATACAATAAGTTCTTCCGGGTTTTCGTATCTCAAAGCTACGTCTAGGGAGTCCCCGTCATTTGCATGTCCACCATAAGCTCTAAAATAACGAAACATATCTAAACGAGATGCCCATTCTTTTAATTCAGCTTCAGAATGTTGCTCAAATAAATATTGAGTCCAGCGAGCCATAGATGCCTCCGTGATATACAGCTAACAGCTTATTATGGAGACTTCTCAGTAATATC
>NZ_JAHKPR010000005.1 GCF_018860585.1 Colwellia sp. E2M01 | reverse complement strand
TCACTTGTTAGGCATTTTTACTCATAAACTCCGTAACTTGGTGTTTTAATTTTTCAAAAAATCTTATTATTATTTTAAAATAAAAGTCCATAAACTCGAAACTAATTTCAATTATAGAACCAAGACTTCCTTTTAAGTGAGCAATATTTAACCGTTGAAGTTTTTCAGTTAACATTCCATTATTATGTACAATTTCATTGCGGACTTTATATAAAATATTAATATTATCTAACTCTTCTTTTACTTCGCCTATATTGAAATTTTCCACAACAGTTAAATATTCAATGCATTTATTTATTTTAGAGGTTCGCGGTTTACTCTGTTTATTGAGATCTAGCTTTTTTCCTGAACAAGAAGATGTAAGCAGGCAAAGTTTGTACAAAGCATTTTCAACTAAAGAAGATGCTGTAATCACTACAGATTGTCTATGCAAAAATTCATACTTTATAACCGTTTCGATGTAATCATAGCTGAAGTTTTCACCGATATCTTGATGCTCAGATTCAGGTGCCTTACTAAGATTAGACTTTAGATTTAAATCTAATTCATTTGCACGTTCAGTCCAAACTTCCTCAATGGTTTCAGAGAACCTTTTGAGGCGATTAGTTTCATTTATATAGTTATGACAAAAGAAAAGTAATCCATTTTCAAAGAAATCCATCACACCCTCCTTGATGCCTAACGCCTTGCTAAGAGGCAAAAAATAGTTGGTTATAATGTTTGAGGAACGAAAAACAACCAACTGTTTTTTGTCCTTTTGAGCAACTTGTTATGCGCTTGGTAGCGGAAACAACAAACCACCCAATTTATATAAAGTTTCGTGGAAACAAAACAATGAGCAAAAAACTACTCAGTGTTACACACCAAACCGTGAATTTTGAGCCAATTAAATGAAGCAACTTTAATAACCAAAACAAGTTTGGCGAAAAACTATTTAGCCAAAAGCTGAAACAGATCTATTTTCACGTAAGTTACCAAGATAAAGAAAAAGCAACAAGCGCTAAAATTGTTTGAAAACACATAAAGATAAAAACAATTTCACCTTAATTTAAACTGACGCATAACGCCTCATTCAGAGGCAAATAATATGTTGGCTAAAATAAGCGACGAAGGAGCAAAAGCCAACTGTTATTTGTCCTGCTGAAATGACTTGTTATATGCCATTTTGCTTACGATAGGTTGTATAAGTTTTTAAAGCAAAAACTACAGCTACAAATAATAAAATTGCAGGTATTGAATATAGAATCCATGACAGCTTTTCAAGAGCAGCCATTATTGGACGACCTTCAGCGTCAGCTACAATTGAATCTACCCACGCATAGGCTTTGTAAGATAAGAATATTAAAGATAATGTAACAACTGTTCCTACCTGCCAAATATAACCAGTAAGTTCAAAAAGTTGTTCAACTAACTCTTCTAGAATTGAGTTTCTACGAGCCATGAGTTCTCCTTGGCATATAACGCCCACATTAAGGGGCTTTTTATTAGTTTGCTAAAATGTGTAGCGAAGCGGAACCGAGCAAACTGTAAAAAGTCCCGCTTGAATTGCTTGTTATATATACATTTACGCCTGACTAGACTGCTTTAAATTATTGAGTAAAACAAGACTTAAAGCAATTATTGGAATATTAGTTGTGACCGGGTTGAATGCTTCGATTAATAACTGAGGTTGCAAAACAGCGACAAATAATAATAAACCAATTAACCCTACAATATTTAAAACTAAAACTAGCTTTAAGCGATAAAAGACAAAGAACACAACACCAAAGATGACCTCGCCGATACCTGCTGACTGAGTTATTAAATCAGAGATTTCATTTGAAAACCCTAAACTTGCTGTCATGAGCTTTTCCATAGGTGCTATGTGGAGCAACTTTGGGAATATTCCATGATAAATCCAGCTAAAACTAACAATAAAGCGTGCGATTTGAACTGATGACAACTAAAGACTTCCTTGTATATATAACGCCACAATAAGCGGCTAATTGCAGTTGGCTAAAATAGTGAGGCACGAACGGCAGCCAACTGTAATTTGTCCGTTTGATTGCCTTGTTAGTTGGTTGATAGTTAAACACATTTAACTCACCAACAACTCTGAAATTTAATGGTGCAAGTAAGAACTAAAAAGCACAGCACAACTTGCCGCTAACCGTGAATTTGAGCCTTAACACTTTTGCTAATTGAATTCACAAACCGAGTTAGGCGAAAACAGTTTACCAAAAAATATTGAACGCGTTAGTGACAAAAAAGTTAACCACATAAAAGAACAGAAACAAGCGCAGTTTATGCGAGATAACCACCCTATTTACACAAAATTATTCTTGAACAAGTTGTGCCAACTAACGCCTCATTAAGAGGCAAAAAGTAGTTTGCTAAAATGTTGAGGCACGAAACAGCAAACTGTTTTTTGTCCTGCTTTAATGCCTTGTTAGGTGTTTGAACTGATTAGAGTTTATGCCACCTAAACTTACCAAACCACAATAAAGTAATTGGCAAAGTCTTGCACGAAATTTTGCAGTAAAAACTGAGAAATTAGCGCACCAAAAAGTTAAATAAACTGCTTTGCTCAATTTTACGCAACACCGCGAAACAATAATATACGCGCGATAATTAAAAAGCTAAATTACGGTTTAGGATGCGTGATTGATGCGCAAAACGTGAATCAAAAAATAAACCTTAAGCAAATTACCCAAAACACCTAACGCTACACTAAGCGGAAAATAACAGTTTGGCTATACTGCGCGAGGTACGAGCCGCGGCCAACTGTTATTTTTCCGATTAAGTGCCTTGTTAGCAGCTGCCTGTTGCAAGCACCGCAGCCGCTAAAAATATTAAAATAAATTGGTGGTAGAAAGTACTTAAAAACACATGTACCACTTTGCCACCAAACCGTAATGGATAGACATTAACAAAAAATGCCAACCAATGAAAAATAAAAAATACGAAGCCACAAAAAAGGAAGGAAACAAACACCAATCCTTTGATGTGAAGTGCAAAACTTACCACAAATTCAACTTGAACAAAGTGGTGCCTGCTAACGCCCTGTTAACAGGCAAAAAATTGTTGGCTAAAATAAGCGACGAAGGAGCAAAAGCCAACTGTTTTTTGTCCTTGTTTAACAGCTTGTTAAGTTACGAGTTGCCGAATTTTTTCAGCTTTGTTGCAAAGTAATAATAATATGCCGACATAAAAATAGCTGATAAAACAACATCAATAAGCGTAGTTGTAATAACCTCAGGATCACTTGAATCTATGAAGAAATAATATACGAAAGAAACAATTATTACTAAAACGATAAAACGCATAGTAATAGGTAGACCTAGAGTGATAAACCGTAAAATAAAATCATTCCCGTCGGCTTCCTCGTTAATTTTATAACAGTACAATATACCAATAATAGTTATAGCTGTTACAACAACACTATCAATGGCGTCAAATACAACGTACTCAAAATCAAAATACAATAGAGGGTCTGTAGCCAATACCATCAAAATTGAATAAGTTAAAAAGTACTTCAACTGTTCTTTCTGGGATAAACCGTTTGTTTTTAATTCTTCAATTAGAGGTGATACTTTCCAAATATGCATAACTTTCCTTAGTAACTTAACGCCGCATTAAGCGGAAAATTATAGTTGGCTAAAATGTTTGAGGAACGAAAAACAGCCAACTGTAAATTTTCCGTTTGAATGCCTTGTTATATGGCTAATCGCCACCACACCCGCCATCTCCACCGCCACCATCGCCAATACCTGAACCTTGCGAGTACATAAGTAAAGAGTCAAAGTTAAAGCGAGGCCAATTACTAAAACACTTTTTTGAAACCTCTAAACGTAAAGATGAATAGCTCAAAGACGAGGCTAAATTTTGTGTTTGCTCTTCATAAGAGCTTTGAGAACAAAACATTGCATAGGCATATTCAATATTGTGAGGATATTTAAACTTATTGTTAAAAACATCAGTAACTTCATCGATAGAATATGAACTTTGTTTATCAAATGCTTTGATTAATGCTTTAGGCATTACTCTGGCAATTTTAGTTATAGAGTTTTTTTTGAATAAAAAGCTGAACATCCCACCAAACTCCCTTTGCCATATAACGCTTTGCTAAGAGGCTAAAATGGTTGGACTGACTTTTGCGGTTCTTTGCAAAAAGCGGGCAAACTGTTTTAGTCCTTTTAAGCAACTTGTTAGGCATTTTTCC
>NZ_JAHKPR010000069.1:59961-97596 GCF_018860585.1 Colwellia sp. E2M01 | reverse complement strand
ATGCTAGGATGTGTGAGCTCTGATACGTAAAAAATAACGCTTAAGGCAAACAGCAAATGTTATTATTAAAACAAGCAACTTCGGTTGCTTTTTTTATAGCGGCAATACGCTTATCGTATTCAATAGTGATAAATTAATGATATTATTAATTTATCTGGTTTATACATCGATTACATATTGTTTAAGTAATACCAATTCCGATAATTTTCTGGTCTAGCTGTGCGAAGGGAAAATATTTAAAGACAAGGCGCTTGATTGAGTAATAACTGGTTATTGCGATTGAAAGGAACGTAGGATTTAAGTATTTTAACCAGTACAGGTGATCAGTAATTTAACGGACTTGGTATAAACATCATTATTTATAGGAAATTTCATGACAATCATGCAAAAAGTTCTCTGGTTAGTTGTCTTTTTAGGTAACTTCTCTGCAGGTTATCTTTATATGTATAACCCAAGTATTGTTAGCTTAGTCTTTCTAATTGTTACCGTCCTTTATAGCATTGTTGGTCTGTATGATATTTTGTATAGTCGCCATACGTTAAATAGACTTTATCCTGTTGCGGCTTATTTACGTTATTTTTTAGAGTCATTTCGTGTTGAAGTACAGCAATATTTTATTGCTAATGATACCGAAGAGCAGCCGTTTAATCGGGAGGAGAGAACGTTAGTTTATCGTCGCTCTAAAAATGAGCGTTCAACCATTGCTTTTGGTACGCAGCGCAACCTACTTGAAGATAATTACCTTAGTTTGTGGCATTCATTGGCGCCGGTACACATAAAAGATACCGCTAAGAAAGTCTTGATTGGCGGAGATAAGTGTAAACAACCTTATTTAGCATCATATTTGAATATATCAGCGATGAGTTTTGGCTCATTAAGTAATAATGCGATTGAAGCATTTAATTTAGGCGCTAAAAAATCAGGTTGTTACCATAATACTGGTGAAGGTGGGGCAAGTCCTTATCATTTAAAACATGGTGGTGATATTGTTTGGCAGCTAGGTACCGGCTTATTTGGTTGTCGTGATGAAAACGGTCGTTTTGAACCAGAAAGTTTTAAAAAAACGGCACATTTACCACAAGTTAAAATGATTGAAATTAAACTGTCTCAAGGGGCTAAGCCAGGCCATGGTGGTGTTTTACCTAAAGCAAAAATTACCGATGAAATTGCTCGTATTCGACATATTTCCAAAGATAAAGATTGTATATCACCAGCAGTAAACCCTGAATGTACAACGCCTAAAGCATTACTCGCCTTTATTGAACAATTAAGAGAGTTAAGCGGCGGTAAACCGGTCGGCTTTAAATTATGTATTGGTAACCCAGCAGAGTTTTTAAGTATTTGTAAAGCTATGTTAGAAACAGGAATTACCCCTGATTTTATAACAGTTGATGGCGCTGAAGGTGGTACAGGTGCAGCACCTGTTGAGTTTGCTAACCGTTTAGGACTAATTTGCTTAGAAGGTGTAAGCATTGTAAATAATGCGCTAATTGGGGTAGGTCTGCGAGATAAAATTAAAATTATTGCCTCTGGTAAAACGGCTTCAAGTTTTGATTTATTATCAAAAATTGCTGCCGGCGCTGATATTGTCAATGCCGCACGTACCATGATGTTAGCTATTGGTTGTATTCAATCAAGACATTGTAATACTAACCGTTGTCCGACCGGTATTGCGACACAAGATCCTGCTCGTGCAAAGGCGATTGATGTAGAAGTTAAAAGTGAACGTGTTAAATATTTCCACCAAAATACTTTAGCAAGTTTCTTTGAATTAATTGGCAGTATGGGCTTAGATGATCCAAGTAAATTAGTGCCACAAATGGTAAAACGCCGCTCACCATATGGTGCGCAAATGTCTATGGGCAGTTTGGTGGCTCCAATTACTAAAAACGTTTTTGTTGATCCACTCATTAGTAAATTTGATATTGATGAAGCATGGCTGCATTGGTGGGAGTCGAGTAGTAGTGAACAGTTTTATGTGGCTGATTTATTCATCTTAAAATCACCAGAGTTTCATAAACCAAAAGAACGTGATTTTAGTTACTATTAATAACAAGAAAATTAACAGTTTAAGCGTTATTTTTAAGCGTACTGTTTATTAAGTGTTAAAGAAAAGCGTGTTGTAATTAGCCAGAAAAAGTAGCTTTGAAAAGCAACTTAGCAAAGTTAATCACAACACGTTTTTTATTATCAGGCGTACACAGTCAGTCGTTACTCAGGCAGTATTTGCTTAGTCTTTATTCGGCAATTAATTGATTAAGGGTATAACTTGATTCATTACTACCTAGTTTAGCTTTCATATAAGGTAATATTTCTTCAAGCTGAGATGCTAATTGCCAAGGCGGATTCACAATAAATAAGCCTGTACCTGTCATACCGTATTCTTCGGTATCATCACTTAAACAAAACTCTACTTGTAAAACATTTTTCACATCACTTTTACTAAAGGTATGTGCCATTTGCTCTACAAGTTCACGTTTAACCACAGGGTACCAAAGAATATAGCTACCGGTAGCGAACTTTGAATAAGCCTTAATAATAGTTTTTACTGCTTTTTGATAATCTTCTTTTAGCTCATAAGGCGGATCTATTAACACAACGCCACGCCTACTTGGTGGTGGTAATAATCCTAATACGCCTTGATAGCCATCTGATTGCTTAACAAATACTTTCTTCCAACGGTAACAGAACTCTTCAAGGTGAGTAATATCGGTTGGATGTAATTCAAATAAATGGATTGAATCTTGACGACGTACAAAACCTTTAGCAATACCAGGTGAACCTGGGTAAATATCAAGTTCAGCACTATTACGGTTAAGGCTATTGATTAATGATAAATAAGGCTCAAGTGATTCAGGCGCATCTTTATCATTAATAATTTTAGCAATACCCTCTTTATACTCACCTGTTTTTTGTGCGTATTCATCGCGAAGCTGATACATACCGGCACCAGAGTGACTGTCTATGTAACAAAAGCCTTTTTCTTTACGGGTCATATAATCTAAAACTAGTGATAAAACACTGTGTTTTAATACGTCGGCAAAATTGCCAGCATGAAAAGCGTGACGATAACTAAGCAAGGTAATTCCTTAAAAGGGAGTGCAGATAGGCACAAAATAAAAAACGGTTAATGAATTTAGGCATTAACCGTTGGCAGTATAGTTTATGCTTTGCTCGCTAAGTACTCGTCATAAGTACCCGCAAAATCAACATAACCTGTTGATGTTAATTCAATAACACGTGTTGCAATGGTGGAAACAAATTCACGGTCATGGCTGACAAATAATAAGGTGCCTTCGTAAGTTTCAAGTGCCATGTTTAATGATTCAATTGATTCCATATCCATGTGGTTGGTTGGCTCATCGAGTATTAAAATGTTTGGCTTTTGCATCATTAATTTACCAAACAACATACGACCTTTTTCACCACCAGAAAGTACGCTTACATTCTTTTTAATATCATCAGCAGAGAATAATAGGCGACCTAAGTAACCACGAACTGCTTGCTCGTCGTCTGTTGGTTGTCGCCATTGACTCATCCACTCAAATAAGTTCATATCGGTGGCAAATTCATATTCATGATCTTGCGCGTAGTAACCAATGTTGACATTTTCAGACCAAGTAATATCGCCAGAGTTAGCTTCATAGCCAACTTCATTCATTAAAGCGCGTAATAGGGTAGTTTTACCTATACCGTTTTCACCGATAATAGCAATACGCTCGCCAACTTCAATTAACGCTGAAATATCTTTTAGAATATGTGCATCTTCAAAGCTTTTATTAACGTTTTCCATTACTAAGGCATTACGGAATAATTTTTTCTCTTGCTCAAAGCGAATAAACGGGTTGCTTCGACTTGAAGCTTTTACTTCGTCTAATTGAATTTTATCTATTTGTTTAGCACGTGAAGTTGCTTGTTTGGCTTTTGAAGCGTTTGCTGAGAAACGTGCAACGAATGCTTGTAACTCGCCAATTTGTGCTTTTTTCTTAGCGTTGTCAGCTAATAAACGGGCTCTTGCTTGTGTAGCAGCAAGCATGTATTCATCATAATTACCTGGGTAAACGCGTAATTCACCGTAATCTAAATCGGCCATGTGAGTACAAACACTGTTTAAGAAATGTCTATCATGTGAAATGATGATCATAGTTGAGTCACGTTCATTTAACGTTTCTTCAAGCCATTGAATAGTATGAATATCCAAGTTGTTGGTAGGCTCATCGAGTAGTAAGATATCAGGATCTGAAAACAGTGCTTGGGCAAGGAGAATACGTAATTTAAAACCTGGCGCTATTTCACTCATTAAACCGTAATGCTGCTCAACAGGAATACCAACGCCCATTAATAATTCACCAGCGCGGCTTTCGGCAGAGTAGCCATCCATCTCAGCGTATTCAGACTCTAAATCGCCAACTTTCATACCGTCTTCTTCACTCATTTCTGGTAAAGCATAAATACGGTCACGCTCTTCTTTAACGGCCCAAAGTTCAGTATGCCCCATAATAACAGTATCAATTACGCTGTACTCTTCAAAAGCAAACTGGTCTTGACGTAATTTACCTAAACGCTCACCAGTATCAAGGCTAACATTGCCTGATGTTTGCTCTAAATCGCCACCTAATATTTTCATGAAGGTTGATTTACCACAACCATTAGCACCGATTAAACCGTAGCGATTACCGCCACCAAATTTTTGTGAGATATTTTCGAATAATGGCTTGGCGCCAAACTGTTGGGTAATATTATTTGCTGCTAGCATAGTGTGTTCCGTCGATTGTTGAAATTAATGCCTTACTACTTAGTTAACCTTTTGCGAGTTAATTGACTATGTTAACTAGGTAATAAGTGAATTAATTTACCGATAAAATATTGCGTGAGATTATACAGGAGTCAGGCTAAAAGAGGTAGGGTGGATGTAAATGAGTAAGTACTTCATCAACAGGCACTCGATGAAAACCAGGCTACATTTAAAAACATTTTACTGGTACTTAATAACAAGCGATTAAAGCATTATTTATTTTGTTGACAACTTGTGTAACTATGGAGTTAAAAATGAATATGATAAGAAGCAATGACGTGCAAAAAAATAAAGTGATGGCGGTGATGCAAGAGCAATTTGCAGTAACGGTAAACAATGTGCAAATTAATAATATAACTAATGATACAGATACAACTATTACAGCATTCATCGCTGACACGCCAATAGATATTTTTATTTCTACAAACCGCAATGAACTAATACAAGAGCAGGGCGCAGCAGCTCAACTAAGCAATGAATTATACCTCGGTTGGAATTATCACTAAGTCACAATAAATTAATTTGTTCATGGTAGCGCTTTTACCAGTATTGTTGGTATTTGATAAAAAACGATTATTCAAAATAAAAACCTGTTACGAATTAACGTAACAGGTTTTTTTGTGTGACTTATCTTAAAATTTTTTATCAATATTAACTATTGTCTTCTAAGTCAGCCAAACTATCTAAGTGATTATGAATAGCGTGATGTATAAAGCCTAGCTTTTTACGTACTGCATCGGTTAACACAAAAGGGTAGGCATCAGGTAGGCCCATACTTCTATTGAGTGAGTTTAAGATCACTGATAATTTCATCCACTCTTCTAAAATTTCAGTGATTGAGGTTTGCGAAGAAAAATATTGTCTGCCTTGTGGTAAGCATAATTTTTCAGTGTCGTTTTCATCTTTTTCAGCATCAGATATCGCAGCATTAAATTCAAAGTTTTTGGCTGTTTCAAGGGTGTCTATAATATGCATGTAATGCGCCCAGGTTTCAGCCCAATCTTCAAACGGGTGCATTGTTGCGTAACTACTAATAAAAGTTTGCTCCCAATTAGCCGGCGCACCATTTTCATAATGGTGCTTTAGTGCCGCCTGATAATCTAAGGCGTCATCTCCAAAATATTGTTTGCAAAGCTCATGTTTTGATGGTGAAGGAGTAATTAATTGATCAAAGTAATAATGACCTAATTCATGACGAAAATGTCCCAGTAAGGTTCGGTAATTTTCGCCCATGGCTAGTTGTGTTTGCGAGCGAGCAACATCGTCTGCTTCGGCTAAATTAATGGTAATATGGCCACAGTCATGTCCTGTGAAAACTGTTTCATGGTAAGGTAACTGGCTAGTAAAGTGATCGTTTACATCTCTATCGGTGATAAAGTCAAAACTTAAACCATTGTCAGCGTCTTGTGTTGTATTACGTAAAGGCACTGGCAATACTTTTAAGGTATACAAAGCTCGTCGTTTTGCGGTTTCCATTTTACGCCACAACGGAATATGCTCTTTAATATTTAAGTTTGGCACCGTTACATTAAAACGACAGGCAAAACATAAAACTTCAGCATCATCATCGTCTTCTTCTACTAATGCGTGAGTGTTAATGTTAACCATGCCATTGCACACTTGGTATTTGGCATTATTATCACATTTTTGATAGTGAACTTTGGGGTAAGCCTTTTTATAATAAAAGCCAGTACTTTCATCAAATTCATAAGGTTCAACTTGATCAAAGTTATCGTCAATACCAACGGCTCGACCGCAGGAAAGGCAATGGCTACTTTCAAAAAATAAAATAAGCTTATCTTTGCAATTACATTGAAATGTTTTCATTTGGGTTTCGAGTTAAATAAGGGAATAAACAGGTTTAAATAACCCCTTAGCTATAAGGCATTTTAGCTTACATCTAAGGGGGCAATAATATTATAATTTAGGGTAACTATGTATTTATTATGTATTAAATACGTTTTAACAAATCAGATTTTTTTAAATTATATTCATCATCAGTGAGTGCGCCTAAATCACGCAATTTAGCTAATTTTTCTATAATATCGAGTGTTTCTGTCACAGAATAAACAGTATTGATTTCACTGTTAGTATTGTTTTGTTGCAATGACAACTCTTCTGCCATCGATGGCTCTTGATTAATGACGGGAGCTGTTTCATTTGTTTCTGTGTTTTGCGCAGTATTATTAGTATTGCTATCTGACATATCATGTTGCGGTGCTTGTTGCCCCTGACCTGAAACAAGAGGTAACGAGGTTAAATCGACATTACCCCATTGGCTAGTAAAAGTTAGCGTTGCATTATTACCTTGCTGCTGACCTGTACCACCAATATTATGATCTAATGTGTCATATACTGATATTTGACCATTTAACTCAACAGCTAAACGGTTAGGAAATATGGCGTAACGAGTATTGTTTTGTGCACCGCTACTAAAAGGGCTACCTAAGTCTGTTGGCCACCATTGATTACTTTCAGGTGTACCAGCAGCAACAATAGGAAAAATTTGATTGTTACTTAACATGGTAGACAATTCATTACATAAATTATCAACGGTATTTTTCAGACCGCTATTGAACATATCGCCAACCATAGTCATGCCACCACGCATCCATTGTCCTGAGCCACCAAGCTCAGAACAGCTGAATTGTGCCATTGAACCGCCGCCATTATTAATAGCTACCATCATATGAATAATTGCTTCACGACTTAATCCGTATCGACCACTGATCTGTGCAACTAAATTTTCACCAATGTCTGTTAACTTCTGCATTATAAAATATCCTAGGTTAGATTGGATTGAACTGACGATGCCTTTTCAAGCATTGGAGATAATTTGTGTCTTTTCTATTACTGTTATATTTTCCTTTTTAATTCTTGATAAGAAAAGGAGGAAAATACGAATAACAAAGTATCTTTAAAGCACGAATAAGGCGCTACTATAACACTTCTACATGGCTTCTCATTAGCTTTATTATGAACTATTTTTTAAAGCTTCTTAAAGTCATTAGCAATCAACAGCTTTTAGTTTTAAGTGCTATTTTGGTGCGTTCAACGCACCAAAAGAAAAGTGAATTACGATATACCAGTTATAAACTTTGTTAAAAGAAGCTATTTTTTTGTTTTTAGATGAATATTGACGATTAAGTCATAAAATTTTAATGGAATACTTCTTGCTAAACTAGAGTATGCTAGTGAATAACATATTGCATGTTATATATAAGACGCTGCTTTATATTTCAAAGGGGAATTAATCGATGACCATAACCGTTGGTATTGCACACCATACTCAGTATAAGTACGATCGCTCAGTAAATATGGGGCCACATATATTCCGTTTGCGCCCAGCACCGCACAGCCGCACTAAAATAAAAAGTTATTCCTTAAAAATAATTCCCGAAGATCATTATATAAATTGGCAACAAGATCCTTTTGGAAATTACCAGGCGAGGGTAGTGTTTAATAAACCCACCACTGAATTTAGTTTTACCGTAGATTTAGTTGCTGAATTAACGGTTATCAATCCTTTTGACTTCTTTTTAGAAGAGTACGCAGAAGAATTTCCATTTGTTTATGATTCGGTCTCAAAAGCAGAGCTAGCGCCTTATCTGAAAAAACGTAAAGCCAGTAAAAAGTTACTTGAGTTAATTGACTCTTTACGTCCAACCGAAAAAATCCGCAGTGTAGATTATTTAGTATCAGTTAACCAAGCTATATATAACTTAGTAGGCTACGGTATTCGCTTGGAGCCGGGTGTTCAAACACCGAACGAAACCGTAACTAAAAAAACGGGGTCGTGTCGTGATTCTGCTTGGTTGTTAGTACAACTGTTTCGTCATTTAGGTTTAGCGTCTCGTTTTGTGTCAGGTTACCTAGTGCAATTAACCTCAGATCAAAAATCTTTAGACGGTCCAAGTGGTCCTGAAGAAGACTTTACCGATTTACATGCTTGGACCGAAGTTTATATTCCAGGCGCCGGTTGGATTGGACTTGATCCAACCTCTGGCTTATTTGCCGGCGAAGGTCATATTCCATTAGCGTGTACGCCAGAGCCAAGCTCAGCGGCACCTGTTACCGGTGGTATTGATGACTGTAAGTCAGAATTTAGCTTTTATAATAAAGTAACCCGCGTACATGAAGATCCACGCGTCACTAAACCTTATTCTGATCCTCAATGGGCGGCGATAAACCGTTTAGGACAGCAGGTTGATGAAGTATATGCTGAAGAAGGCATTCATTTAACTATGGGTGGAGAGCCAACGTTCATTTCTATTGATGATATGGAACATCCACAATGGAATACAGAAGCTGACGGCAAAGAAAAAAGAGTATTAGCGCAAAACTTATTTGTAGAAATGAATAAAGTTTTCACCAAGGGCGGTTTTACCCATTATGGTCAAGGTAAGTGGTATCCAGGAGAGCCGTTACCGCGTTGGCAATACGCCTGTTATTGGCGTAAAGATGGCGTAGCTTTATGGAATGACGTGAGTTTACTCGCTGATCCGAATAAAGATTACGGTTTAAATCATAAAGACACCAAAAAATTTGCTGAAAAACTCAGCGATAAGTTAGGTCTTGGTAAAAAAGCCTTAACCACAGCCTATGAAGATATTCTTTATCATTTATGGCAAGAAGGCTCTTTACCGATTGAGCCCGGACCAAAAGACTCTAAACTAGTCGACGCCATGAGCCGTAAAGGCTTTTTAGAAAAAATGGAGCAGGGCATAGAAAACCCTGTAGGCTATGTTTTACCTTTACAATGGAATACCGGCAAAAACTGCTGGCAATCATGTACTTGGGAATTTAAACGCGGTCATTGTTTCTTGTTACCCGGTGAGTCTCCATTAGGTTATCGTTTGCCATTAGATAGTCTTGAGTGGACAGATAACATTATTGATCGTGATCCATTTGATATTCCTGAAACCTTTGCCAAAAGTAAAAAATTGAAGAAAGGCTTCATTGGTAAAGAAATGATCAAAACGGCAATGGCTTTAGAAGTCAGAGAAGGGCGTTTATATATCTTTATGCCGCCAACTAGTCATTTTGAACAATATTTAGGTCTATTAACTGAAGTTGAATCGGTAGCCAAAGAGCTGAAAATGCCATTGGTCATTGAAGGTTATAGTCCACCTAAAGATAGTCGTGTAGAAAAATATGCAGTAACGCCAGATCCAGGTGTAATTGAAGTGAATATCCATCCTTCTATCTCATGGAATCAATTAGTTGAGCGTACAACAACCTTATATGGTTTAGCTAAACAAGCACGTTTAGGTACTGATAAATTTATGGCAGATGGTCGTCATACCGGAACCGGTGGTGGTAACCATGTAACTTTAGGTGGTGAAACGCCAGATCAAAGTCCGTTCTTGCGTCGTCCTGATATTTTACGAAGCTTTATTACCTACTGGCAGCATCACCCAGGGTTGTCTTACTTATTTTCAGGTTTGTTTATTGGCCCAACAAGCCAAGCGCCACGTGTTGATGAAGCCCGTGACGAAATATTATATGAACTTGAAATTGCCTTCTCACATATGCCAGAAGGTGAAGTACCCGAGCCTTGGTTAGTCGATAGATTACTACGTAACTTACTTGTCGATTTAACAGGTAACACTCATAGAGCTGAATTTTGTATAGATAAACTCTACTCACCAGACTCTTCAACAGGTCGCTTAGGTATTGTTGAGTTCCGTGGTTTTGAAATGCCGCCGCACGAGCAAATGAGTCTTGTGCAAATGGTATTATTGCGTACTTTATTAGCTTGGTTCTGGAAAAAACCTTATCACAAACCATTGGTACGTTGGGGCACTGAGTTACACGATAAATTCTTATTGCCGCAATATGTAGAAAACGACCTAGCAGAAATTTGTCGTGATTTACAACAATCAGGCTTCCCGTTCCAACTAAGTTGGTTAGACCCATTCTTTGAATTTAGATTCCCAGTCTGTGGTACGCGAGAGCTTGATAACGTAACACTAGAATTAAGAACCGCGATTGAACCTTGGCACGTACTTGGAGAAGAAGCTACAGGTTCGGGCACTGCGAGATATGTTGATTCGTCATTAGAGCGAGTACAACTTAAAGTGACCGGCGCAATTAGTGATCGTTATGCTGTTACTTGTAATGGTCGTCGAGTACCGCTTAAAAAGGTTAAAGGCAAAGCCATAGATGAGCAAGTCGCGGGTATTCGATACCGAGCATGGCAACCGCCTACTGCATTGCACCCAACCATTGGCGTACATGCACCACTAACGTTTGATTTAATTGATACATGGGAAGGACGTTCGTTAGGTGGCTTTGTTTACCATGTAAGTCATGCTGGCGGTCGTAACCCTGAAAGCTTACCTGTTAATGCTTTTGAAGCAGAAGGTCGTCGAGTTGCAAGGTTTTGGGAACATGGTCATAGCGCTTCTTTACAAGCTTCTTCTCTACCACCTTGGAGCCCTTCAACCATGACGCGTAGCTTTAATTCTGCGGAAACGGTTAGCGATTTTGTGGTACCAGAAGAAGAAAGTATTAATGCTGATTATCCACATACCTTAGATTTACGTCGTCAACCTGCTTTTAAATAAGCGTTAATGTTGAAACATAGCTGAAATAGGTATTAATAACTGTATAATTCCACTTTGAATTTATTTAAAGTGGAATTATTAGTTATGTCGTATATTAATGACACTATTTCAAACGATTATTCACCATGGAGCACACGCAGTTTGTATCACAATAATAATGCGATGTCAGAATTGCCAGAGTGGTTATCCTTGTATATCAATAAGCCTCATATTCATGACGAGCTTGTTAATCATAGTGGCTTAGAGCCTATTCATTGGGATGCACTATTTAATCGCTTAGAGAGCTTATCTAGCGAAGATGTTAGTGGTCGTGCTATTGAAATCAGCCAATTAATGCAAAATGGTAATGTCAAACATGAAAGCAGTAAAGAGTGCAATTTTGATCCATTACCTTTTATGTTCTCCAAATCTGATTGGAGTTTAATTGTTGAGGGCGTTAAACAACGCACCCAATTATTAAATCAAATTCAAGCCGATATTTATGGTGAGCAAAAATTACTGATTGATGGTCATATTAACGCCCGTAAATTATATGAAAACAGTAATTACCTGCGAGAAGGCTTTAGTTTACCTAATGATGAATTAAAGTTATTTTTTACCGCTGTTGATCTTTATCGTACACCGTCAGGTGAATTTAAAGTATTAACTGATCATTGCCAGTGCCCTTTAGGTTTAGGTTTATTACTTAAAAGCCGAATTATTGCCCGTCGTGTAATGGCAGAAGAATTTGCTGATTGTAGCGTATTACAAATTAAAGAGTTTTTATCTAGTTTCCAAGATGCTATTAATGAATATTCCCGTTATATGGACGATCCTCGTGTGGTTATTTTAACGCAAGGAATAGAAGATCCTAATTATAACGAACATGCATTCTTATCAACTTACTTTGGCTACACCTTAGTGCAAAGTGCCGATTTAACGGTACGTGAAGGTGAAGTCTGTTTAAAATCATTACAAGGTTTAGGTAAAATTAACGTTATTTTACGTTGGTTACCTGACCGTAATATCGACTCATTAGAACAAATTGACTATTCATTACATGGTATTCCAGGCTTATTACAAGCTGTTAGAGAAGGCAATGTTAAAGTATTAAATCCCTTTGGTAGCGGTGCGTTATCATCACCAGCGATAAAATGTCAGTTAAATAAATTATCAGAATTATTATTACAAGAGCCATTACTGCTCAGTGAGCCGAATTATTACGATGTAGAGCAGGCTAAAACCTTAGACTGGAAATCACTTGAACTACTGAGCCATCAAGATCCACAGTTTAAGATAGACGCTGCCGCGCAGTCTGAGAAAGTAAAAGACTTAATAAATGAGCAGCCAGATAACTATTATTTTCAAGATAAAGCTGAGCTAAGCACAGCACCATTTTGGATTAAAGGAAAACTTGTTGCTAAACCTGTTATTTTCAGGTGTTATGCGTTAACAACAGAGCATGGTGTTGAAGTATTACCTTCTGCTTTGTGTTTTTCACAACAATTTTCTAACGATGCTGGCATGGCAGGTTGGATAAAAGATACTTGGATCCACACTGAAAAAGATACTGATATTAGCAACGCCGCTTTTCCAACAAGGCTACGTATGGATGTTAGCCTATTAGAAGGGGTTATTTCTAGCCGAACAGCAGAGCACCTTTTTTGGTTTGGTCGTTATTTAGAGCGAAGCGAAAGTACCGTGCGTATTTTGCGTATATTTATTGATAAATATACCGAAGCGGCTATTTATTCAGATCCTGTACGAACTAGCGTAGTCTCTCGCTTTGTAGAAGCAATAAGATCACAACGTATTGTTTATCCTTACGCCGAAAATAGTGCAATAGTAAATGAATCAGTAGATGTTTCACCTAAAGAAATGGCGTTACAATTGTTGGCAGATAAACAATGTGCGGGCAGTATTATTAATACTTTAGAATATTTATGTAATGCCTCCAAGCAAATACAAGAATTGCTCTCGCATGATAGTCGTCGGATGATGGATGATATTAACGGACAAATACAACAATTAAAAAATGTAACGGGCTTTATCTCTACCCGTAACATGCAAAGCCTGTTAGATAGAATTATTGGTTCGATCATGGCCTTTAATGGCTCTATTACTGACTGTATGCCCAATAGTAACGGTTGGTTTTTGTTAGAGATTGGTCGCCGCATGGAGCGTAGTATTCAAATTAATGCATTAAGTGCGGCGCTATTAACGCAAGAATATGAAGAAGCAGAAGAATTAGGCGTACTTGAAGCGGTATTAAGTTGTCAAATTAGTTTAGTAACACATAAACGCCGTTACAGAATGCACCAAAGTATTGGCACAGGGCTTGAGTTATTACTACTTGATGCCGAATATCCACGTTCATTATTATTTCAACTAGAACAAATAGATGACTTGTGTCGTCATCTACCAACGAAAAGACGCCCAGGCGTTATTTCTGCTCATGAAAAAGCAATTTTATTGTCTAAAACAAGTTGCTCAATAACTGAAAAAGATTACTTACAGCAAAGTGATGAAGGGCAGCGTCAGAATTTAATTGAATTTTGTCATAATATCCGTATTAACTTAGACACATTTTGTGATGTATTATTATTACAATATTTTTCTCATACCCAAACAGCTCATAAGCTAAATTGGACCAATATTGAACAAGCACAATCGTGAAATATAAAATAAAACACTCAACAACGTATCAATATTCTGATTTTGTCACCTTGTGTCAAAATCAGGCAAGATTAACACCGAAAACGAGCCGAGGACAAATTTGTCATAATAGCCGTATTGAAATTGTTCCTCACGCTAATTACTTACAGCAATTTACCGATTACTTTAATAATAATGTCACTGTTTTTGAAATATCAACACAATATAAAACATTAAATGTTACGGTAACGAGTGAGGTTGAATTATTAGTAACAGCGAATAATGATATAGATAATCTTGATATGTCATGGACTGAAGTGCGAGATTTATTAGCAGCACCTAATACTAAAGAGCTACTACGCACTTCTGAGTTTATTTTACCTTCGACGCTAACGCCGATTGAAACAGGCATTAAAGAATATGCGTTAGTGTCTTTTAAACCAGAAGAAACATTAATTTCTGCATGCAAAGGCTTAATGGCACGGATTTTTCATGACTTCAAGTATGATCCTGGATTTAGCACGATCAGTACCCCTCTAAGTGTGGTGTTTGCACAAAAAAGGGGCGTTTGCCAAGATTTTGCACACTTTGCACTTGCGTGCTTACGTAGCATAGGGGTAGCGGGAAGATATGTGAGCGGTTATATCGAAACTCTGCCACCCGAGGGTGAAGAAAAATTAGAAGGCGCAGATGCAACACATGCGTGGTTCTCTGTTTTTCTTCCCGGTTGTGGCTGGGTAGATTTTGACCCAACCAATAATGTATTGCCGAGTGAGCAGCATATAACTTTAGCGGTTGGGCGTGACTTCTCTGATGTTTCCCCATTAAAAGGAGTGGTGTTTGGTGGTGGTAACTCACTATTAGATGTCGCAGTCGATATGGTTCGATTAGAGTAATTTTAATCGCTGCATCTTCATAATGATTTAATGAGTTAATGATTAATAAGGCGAAAGTGTATGAAAATTGATTGGAAACGGTACCAAACGAATGGCTTCTTTGATGAGTTAATTGACGGTCAAGGTAAAGTTAGATTACACGGTGAGAAATTAGCTCAGTTTTTTTCAAAGTTATCGGGTGAAGAATTAAGAACTGCACGCGCAGTTGCCGATTTAGCCATTAAAGAAATGGGTATTAGTTTTACGGTATACGATGAAGGCTCGATGATTGATAGAGCTTGGCCTTTTGATATCATCCCTCGCACCATAGGAAAAAATGAATGGCAAGGCATTGAAACAGGCTTAAAACAACGTGTTGAAGCGCTGAACTTATTTATTGATGATCTGTATCATGATCAAAAAATCATAAAAGACGGTGTTTTTCCTAAAGGTCTTTTAGAAAAATCTGTTAATTTTCGTAAACAATGTGTGGGTATAAACCCTCCGAATAAAATATGGGCACATATTTGTGGCTCAGACTTAGTACGTGATGGCAACGGTACTATGTTTGTCTTAGAAGACAACTTACGTGTTCCTTCAGGCGTTTCTTATATGCTTGAAAACCGCTCGGTAATGAAACGTGTATTCCCCGAATTATTTGAACAGGTGCCAATCCTTCCTGTTGATGATTACCCTTCACAACTTTTTGATATGTTAGCGGCGATGACGCCTCGACCACATGATCGTCCTGAAGTTGTGGTATTAACCCCTGGTGTATTTAACTCCGCTTATTTTGAGCATTGTTATCTTGCTCAAGAAATGGGTTGTGAGCTGGTAGAAGGGCGCGACCTTGTTGTTGAAAAAGACGACTGTGTTTATATGCGTACCATAACGGGTTTACAACGTGTTGATGTTATTTATCGCCGTATTGATGATTTATATTTAGATCCTGAAGCCTTCTTACCTGACTCTCAACTTGGTGTTCCAGGTTTAATGCGTGCTTGGTCTAAAGGCAACGTTGCTTTAGTGAATGCGCCTGGTGCAGGGGTAGCCGATGATAAAGTAGTTTATGCTTATGTTCCTGATATGATTAAATACTATTTAGGAGAAGAGGCGAAAATTGCCAATGTTCCTACGTTTAAATGCATGGATGAAAAAGAATGTGATCATGTGATCAAGAATATCGATAAGTTAGTGGTAAAACCAGCCAATGAGTCAGGTGGCTATGGATTATTAATTGGTCCAAAGTCGACCAAAAAAGAACAGCAAGAAACCATTGCATCAATTAAGAAAGATCCACGTAACTGGGTAGCTCAACCCACGTTAAGTTTATCAACTGTGCCAACATTAGACGGTATTGAACCCGATGGTCGTCATGTTGACTTAAGACCTTTTATTTTATCGTCAGGTAAAGATACTAAAGTAACAACAGGGGGCTTAACCCGAGTTGCTATGAATAAAGGCTCGCTCGTCGTGAATTCATCACAAGGTGGCGGTAGTAAAGATACTTGGATTGTTGACGAAGAGGCTAAATAATATGTTATCAAGAGTAGGTGAAACTTTATACTGGGTATCTCGTTACATTGAACGTGCCGAAAATGTCGCGCGTTTGATCAATGTAAATAACATGCTGATGATGGACTTACCAAAAGGAGTAAGTACGGGGTGGGAGCCATTAGTCGATATTATTGGTGCCCGTAAAACTTATTTAGAAACGCATACCGACTTCTCAGAAGCCAAAGCATTACGCTACTTATTAGTGGGTAATGATAATATCTCTTCCATTTTAAACTCTATCAGCTCGGCTCGAGAAAGTGCGCGTACTATACGTGATGTAATACCAAGAGATGTATGGGAAGAAATTAATACCCTGTATTATTACGTGAAAGACAGTTCAAAAGAAGGTTTGTCTAAACGTGGTCGCTTTGCTTTCTTAAAAACCATTATTGATTCTGCCCATCAAATATTTGGGGCGTTGGATGCAACCATTAATCATGACCAAGGTTATGTATTCATTCGTTTTGGCTCTATTATTGAACGTGCAGATATGACCTCACGCATTTTAGATATTCGTTCAGAGAGTCTTATTATCAGTGAAGAAGCTAAGCCCTATGAAAATATTCAATGGATCAGTTTATTACGCTCGTTAAGTGCTTATCAAATGTATCGTCAACAAATGGGCGTACGTGTACAGCGCTCAGATGTTATCGAATTTGTAATGCATAGCGAAATATTCCCGCGTTCGATTCTATTTTGTTTGTATGAACTAAAAGAATTAATTTCGCCACTTATTAAGTCATTAGAGTTAATTAAGCTGATTGATGAGACAATTAAAGAAGTAAAATACAAAGATGTTAGGGCACTTAAGAACGGTTATTTACATGACTATATAGATACCATTCAAATTCGTCTGGCTGATATTCATAATGCATTAGCGGAGTCTTATTTCTTAAAGCCTCCTGAAGAAATTTAAACAGAGTTCTTATTGACTTAGTCAAAGTGAAAAATGCATAAAGTAAAAAAATAAAAAGCCTGCTAATTGAAGCAGGCTTTTTTATTGTTTTCTTATTGGTACTGTTTTCTTATTGGTATTGTTGTCTTGGTTATCTTAATTTTAACGGTTACTCATTATCAGGCCAAAGCTCTGAAATAACTTTCCCAAGGTGAATATAATGCACCACACTGCCTTGTTCACTATGCTGAATAACAGCGCGATCAGACCAACTTGACCAATGATAGTCTATGGTATTGATCACCTTACCGTCAAAACTGAGGGCTTCGTTGTCTTTATCAAGACTAAATAATAACAAACCAGAGTAATCATTTTCCTCACTGTTATTTGAAACACTGGCAGGAATAGCTATACGTATTTTATTGTCACTAATATCTAAGGAAGTAAAAGCATGATGATCATATTCAACCGGTGTATTGGCATAAGTGCCAAATGAATATTCATCTAAACTAACAATACCATCTGCCGTCGTAGCATCACTTTTATATAACTCTACCTTCATACCTAAACGGTTACCCCATTCATTAGCATCATAACCAACCCCTAAAATTAAATCATCAAAAGTGTGTAAGTAAGCAGAAAAACCTGAATCGGCTAACTCACCGCTAAAAATAGGGTTATCGCGATCTGTTATATCAAATACGTAAAGCGGATCCGTTTGTTGAAAAGTCACAACTTTAACGGAGTTTTCATCGATACGAACCCCGTAAATATCTTCACCTGCTTTACCTAGTGACTGAGGGGTATCATCATTATCAGGACTATTTTCATTAGGTAGCTCTGCTATTTTTTGATATTCATTACTTTCATCTTTTTGAAATAATTGTAATTTATGTATCCAATCACTATTAAAATTACAACACCAAGCGATGTCTTGAGCATTATTATTGTTAGAGTCAGGTTGACTGGTAATGGCGACAACTGTACCGTCAGTTAATTCTTTAATGCGAAATTGCGCACTACGCCAACCGAGCGTTCCTTCAATCGTTAATGACGTATCGTAACTTAAATCGCTAAGTTGAATTTATGTAAGCGTGATGTTTGATCTGTCCAGTTATTGGCATCAATTAAAAATAATGATTTTTCGTTCATATATAATTGATTTATTTCAGATAAAATACACTGTACCGTAATTATACTGCCAGTATCTAAATCTATTTGAGCAACATAATTAAACATAATTGAGCCATTAGCAAAACGCTCTTCGTTATTGGGTAGATGACAACTTTCTAAGTCAAATACCGGGGAGGTATTATTGCTATCAGTATATTTAATAGAAACAGTAGGAAGTAAGGCTTTAAGATCAAGCTGTTCAATTATTTGTTTGTTTTTGGCAATAATCGCCGCATTTTCGGCATCATTACCATAAGGGTACTCAAGCGTATTAATACGACTATAATGGCGAAGTGCAACGTACATATTATTGTTAATACGGCGACTATCAAGTAAATGACCATCAAAAACGATTGACCACTTATCGCCAAACTCTTGATTTGTTAGCTGAGTAGATTCGATGCCTGTTCGGCCATATCCCCATACGTTATAATCATTCCAATCTGTAGGAGCTTGCCACAAACTGGTTTGAGCAACAATTTGTGTGCTGCTACTGTTTGCTGAAGCAGCACTTTGATAAGAATAAATCCCCGATACATTATAGGCATCTTCGTTTAATGATACCGAGGTTAATAAAGTTGATGAGGGAATTGTATCAATATTAAATAAATTTAGTTTAGCGGCGGTATTTTGTTGTTTGTAACTTTCAACAGCTTCAACATTTCGGGCATAAAAGTAGGTTCGCTCGGGTTGGGTAATGGTAACTAAGTAATCTTTACCACTTTGTGAAAACGTTTTGATCAAATCTGCTTCGTCAACACTTTCTTCAATCGTATTGGTCGTAGATGTAGCTGTTTTATCGTTAGCTTCTGCATTGTCAGCTTCTTCAGTAACCGCTGTATCTAACCTTGAATCGGAATAATAATATTCAGGCACTTCATTATAGGTTTTTATTAAGTAGTTACGAATATATTGTTCGCTACTATCTGCGGTAGTTGAGGTAAATAATGATTTTGTTTTATTTTTTGGTAAACCAACAAGTTTAGTACCATCTTCTAAGGTTTTATCTGGCTCTAAATTAGGATCGATAATAAGGTTATCATTTTCTGAGCTTGAGGAGCCACAACCACTGACGATAGTGCTCAATAGCGAAATTAATAATAAAGAAGAAAAAGAGTGAGGTGAGTTTTTTTTAGTCAAGTTGATATTAATGTTCATATAAGAATTCCTGCAATAGGATAACTTTTATTGGCTGTTATTTACTCAGGGTAAATGAATAAATATAAACTGTACATACTAAAGAGGGAATATTTAAAATCTGTCATAAAAGCTAAGCTAGTATTAACTTTAGTACTCACCTTAATATATACTTTGGCATTCATTTTAGTACAAATATTAAAGTGAATATACTTATTCAGTAACCTTAACTATTTCTCGTCAACAAACAATTATATCAATAGTGAGTTACTACCTTTAGTTTATGTGTTCAGGTAAACTGACGTTAATTTATCATTCTTCATTTTCCCGAGCCTATAATAAGTTTATGCGCATTATTCATACTTCAGATTGGCATTTAGGCCAATATTTCTACGGCAAAAGCCGCGCTAATGAACATCAACAATTTCTAAACTGGTTATTAACACAAGTTGTTATTCACAACATTGACGCGGTTATAGTTGCTGGCGACATTTTTGATACTTCAACACCGCCAAGTTATGCTCGCGAAATGTATTTTGATTTTATTGCTGAGTTACATAACACTCAATGTCAGCTTATCGTTTTAGCAGGAAATCATGACTCGGTTGCCATGTTGGCGGAGTCTCAATCGGTATTAGCTAATTTATCTACTCGCGTTATTACCAAAGCGAACTCTGTTTTTAATCCTGATAAAGCTGACACATCAGACATAAACAGCACAGCTGATATGCCTGAACAAGCTTTAACGGCACAGGCACTTGCACAACAAGTTTTTTCATTGGATGATGCTCAAGGAAAAGCGAATGCCGTTATTTGTGCTATTCCTTTTATTCGACCTCGTGATGTTATCAAAAGCAGTGCAGGGCAATCAGCGCAAGACAAGCAACAAAACTTACAACAAGCTATTAGCGATCATTATCAACACCTTTATCAGCATGCATTAATATTGTCTAAGCGTTTAGCTAAAGAGCAAAAATTACCAAAAGATCAGTTGCTGCCTATTATTGCTACTGGCCATTTAACCGCCTTAGGTGTTTCAGTAAGTGACAGTAAAAGTGATTCGGTGCGCGATATTTATATTGGCTCGTTGGAAGCTTTTCCTGCAACGGCATTTCCACCTGCCGATTACATTGCTTTAGGGCATATTCATCGGGCGCAAAAAGTCGCTAAATCTGAGCATATTCGCTATTGCGGCTCACCAATACCGTTAAGTTTTGATGAAGCTAATCAAGAAAAACGCGTATTAATGGTTGAGTTTAACCAAGGTAAATTAAAAAAGGTTAAAGATATAACTATTCCTCGTTTTCAGCCAATGTTTATGGTTAAAAGCTCGGTAGATGCATTAGAAGATAATTTAAAAGCGACATTATCTGAGTTTGAAGGCTACCAAGTTGACTATCAACAAAGTGTTTTAGAAAGCTCATTAAATGAGGCGTCACCGAATAAGGCTTCAGCTAATAAAACATTAATTAATAATACACCAGTAAAAAAAGCATGGCTTGATATTGAAATAGATAATGGTGAACACCTAAGTGATTTATCACAACGGGTGAATGACTTAACTAAAGAAATGCCGTTTGAAGTGTTACTCGTGAGGCGAAGTAAAAAAGCACGTCAACGCCAACATAGCCAATCTTCTACACAAAATAACAGCACGTTGAGTGAATTGTCGCTAGCTGAAGTGTTTGATTCGCGTTTATCACAGCTTGACTGGCAAACTGATGAAGAGCTTGCACGTAAAGTAAGATTAACCGATTTGTTTAATGAGCTGGCCATTGATTTATCACTTAATGCGCAAACAAATAAAGAAACCTCGTTATTACACGATAGTCAAACTGACACAAAAGAGCAGTCTAATAGCAATGCGGAAACTAACGATGCTGAACTAGAAATTGAGCTCGATGTTAAAACGATTAGCCAAAGTGATGAAAACAAGCAGCAAACACCATGAGAATATTAAGTTTACGTTTTGAGAACATCAACTCACTTAAAGGCAGTTGGAAAATAGATTTTAGCCAAGCGCCGTTTGATAATAATGGGCTGTTTGCTATTACTGGACCTACGGGCGCCGGTAAAACCACCATACTTGATGCGATTTGTTTAGCGCTTTATCATGAAACGCCTCGCTTGACGGTTTCAAAAAAACAAAATCAACTAATGACCCGTCATACAAGTCACTGTATGGCAGAAGTAGAGTTTGAAGTAAAAGGACAAGGTTACCGTGCTTTTTGGAGCCAAAAGCGGGCGCGTAACAAGTTAGATGGTAACTTATTAGAGCCCGTTGCCGAATTAGCTAAACTTGATGGCACAATACTTTCAGACAAATTAAGAACGGTACGTAGTGATATTAGCGAGTTAACAGGGCTTAATTTTTCACGTTTTACTAAATCTATGATGCTTTCTCAAGGTGAATTCGCCGCATTTTTAAATGCACCTGCCAATGAACGCGCGCAATTATTAGAGCAACTTACTGGCACCGAAATTTATGGTGAACTTTCTAAGCAAGTTTTTGATAATCATAAAAATGCGGTAACTGCGTTGAAATTATTACAAGCAACAAGCGAAGGTGTTAAGTTATTAGATGAAGATACGGTAAATGAGCTTGAACAAACACTTGCCCAGCAGACAGTTGATGAAGGTAAGCTTAGTGCGCAATATCAGCAAACGCAGCAAGTCAAAAACTGGTGTGTTAATGCTAACGCTAATAATGAAGCTAACGAAAATGCACAACAACAACTTAGAGCGGCAGAGTTATTAGCAAAAGAAAGTAAAGCCGATTTAGATGCTTTAGCGCAGGCAATATTGGCTGAGCCATTACGCGACTCTTATGAAAAAAAGACGATCGCTAAAGAGCAGCACCAACAAAGTTTACAGCAAGTTAATAATCAAAAATCACAATTAAGTTCAATTGAAAATACGCTTCTACAGAGTGAAAAAGAATTACACGACCTAAAAACTACGCACGCTAAGGCTGAACAACAGCGTAAAGCTATTGAACAGGTATTAAGTGATAAAATTCAACCAATTGAACAAGAGATATCACATAACAACAAAGCCTTACAAAGTATACAAGATGCGCTAACGACACAAAATAAAGTACTGCTTAGTAGTAAAACAGCACAAAAGGTGAGTGAAGCTGAACATCAACAAGTATTGGTAACAGTGCAAACACAACAAACGTATTTAACGCAAAATCAGCCTTTAGCGCAGTTACATGAAAAGCTTCCCTTATGGCAGAATCATTATCTGCAGCTAACACAATGGCAACAAGGTATACAAAATACTTTGTCAGAGCAGCATAAAGCAGAGTTAATGTTGTCGAGTTTACAAACAGAGCAACAAGCACAACAACAAACGATTACAGATACTGAAGCGCAGCTAGTGGCATTAAATCAACAAAAAAACACATTCATTCGCCAAGCGCAGCAGTTTATTGACAATAACGTTGACGCACAAAATATATTGCGTGGAAATACCTATAGCAGTGTTCAGAAAATTGAGCAGAGCAGCGGTGAAACAAACAATCGTGAAGCGGATACGCTTGAACAGTTAAATCAAGCGGTGCTTGATTGTCAAAATAGCCAATTAACACTGAAAGAGGCTGCTCAGTTAGCTAAACGTTATCACTTATTACTCACCGAGCAGCAACAGTTAAGCGCACAGCAGCAACAAGACTCACAGGTGTTATCTTCTACAGAGCAATCTCTTGTAAAACTTAGACAAGAATACAGCGTAACCAAACAGCAAATAAAAGACGTTAAAATCTTATTAACACAACAACAAACTATCATGGCGTTGAGTGATCATCGTGCCAAATTACAAGCTAATGAGTCGTGTCCGTTATGTGGTTCAACGCAACATCCGGCAATTGAGGCTTATCAAACCCTTGATAGTAACGAGTATGAACAAAGGTTAGTAGGATTAGAGCATGCGTTTGAAGAGGTAGAGAAACAAGGTAATCACTTTAAGCAAATTAAGTCTGATCTGACGGCACAACTTAAAGCACAGCAGAGTAATCTTGAGCGACTTAGTGCAGAGACAAATGTTATTGAACAACATTGGTCAGCGCTTATTAGTGGTTTAACGGCCCATGCCCAGTGCCGACTAAGTAGTGACGGACAGCAGCCACTATTATCAGATCCTGTAATAATTAAACAGATAGAAAGTGCCCTAAGTCAGGTTATTAAACAGCTTGAGAGTTTAGTCGTTTTACAAAAATTATTGTCTGAAAATAATCGAGACCAACAACAAAATTCAGAGCAAATTATCCAGTGTGATAAAACCTTATCAACACAATTAAATCAACTGGAAATAACCCAGCAAAAAGCACAATCGTTGCATCAAAATATCAGCAGGCTAAGTGAAGAAATAACACAAAAGCAGGATGAGTTTTTAGCGCTAAATGAAAGATTGTTTATTGAAATATCTGAGGCAAAAATCACTATACCAAGTTTAATAGATAATGATGATTTAGCAGCTAAAAAAGTCATTTGTATTGATGAAAATTGGTTAAGTTCATTGC
Source organism: Colwellia sp. E2M01 (assembly GCF_018860585.1). Taxonomy (GTDB): domain Bacteria; phylum Pseudomonadota; class Gammaproteobacteria; order Enterobacterales; family Alteromonadaceae; genus Colwellia. The sequence continues at coordinate 73,439 of NZ_JAHKPR010000069.1, read as the reverse complement.
AACAAAAAGTACAAGAGTATCAATCAACTTTAACTAAGAATCAGACCTATCAAACAAAGCTTGATGAGCTAAAACACCAAATTGACTTACAAAGTCAACAGCTCTTCGTACAGCAAAAGCAAGTTGAGCAAAGTACCACGCAAGTAGACCAATGTAAAAATGAAATAAAACGCCTTAACGGGTTACGCGTTACTTGTTTTGTTGAAGTGGGTGTAGCAGAAGGTGATATCCAAGGTGCTGATTTATTAAGGGAAAATATTTTATCTGAGCGTGAAGTGGCAAACCAGGAGTTAACATTAGCAGAGCAGCATTACCACAATAAACTTGCGGAAAAACAAGACAAAAAAGGACAGTTAACAGCGGCAGAAAAGCAATTATCAGCGCTATTGACGCAGATGGAAAGCACAAACGAAGTGTGGCAAGGTACACTAACTCATAGCGAATTTAATGACGAAGAACAGTTCTTGTTAGCACTGTTATCTGTTGATGAAAAACAGCGTTTTAGTAAACTTGCAAACGATATTGATGACCAAAAAAAGCAAGCAAAAACTTTATTGACGCAAGGGCAAAAAAATACTGAAAAACTAAACGTAGAAAAACAGCAGTTAAGTGAAAATGGAGCAACAACTTTTGACTTGGACTTACTCGAAAATAACTTGGTTAATTTGACTGAATCATTAAAAATATGCCAACAAAAAATAGGGCAAATCTCACAGCAAATTGAGCAAGATAAAGTTAATAAAATTGAGCGAAAAAAGTTACTGAATAACATTAAAAAATTACAAGATGAACTTGATGATTTAAGTCATTTAAATGCACTTATTGGCTCAGCAGATGGTGCTAAATTTAGACGTTTTGCACAAGGCTTAACCTTAGCGAATTTAGTTCATCTTGCTAATTTACAATTAGAACGTTTATTTGGACGTTATCAATTACAGTGTCAACACAGTGATAATTTAGCGTTAGAAGTTGTTGATACTTGGCAAGGTGATACTGCCCGCGATATTAAAACCTTATCGGGCGGTGAAAGCTTTTTAATTAGTTTAGCATTGGCGCTAGCTTTGTCTGATCTAGTAAGTAATAAAACCAGTATTGATTCACTATTTCTTGATGAAGGTTTTGGTACGCTAGATAACAATACCTTAGAAGTCGCCTTAGATGCGTTAGATAACTTAAACGCAAGTGGCAAGATGATTGGTGTAATTAGTCACGTTGATGCGTTAAAAGAGCGCATAGGCGTTCAAATAAAAGTACAAAAGTTGAGTGGGCTAGGGATAAGTAGTTTAGATAAACAATATCAGTTTGTTGCAGAGCCTTCAGCGTCTAGCGACATTACTGATGATAGCCAGACAGTAAGTATGTAAATTAGTGTTGTGTAAAAAGCTGTTTCAAAAGATCATTCTTTTACATTTTGATATAGCTTTTAACGTAAACCTTCAACAAAATTTTTTAACGTACGTATTAATATAAAGTCTTTAACATAGGTAATAATAGGAATATTTTTGGACATTTGGATTTATTTTACCTTACTCGCAGCTTTCATGCAGGCGGTAAGAACAGCAGGGCAGAAACACTTATCGGGTAAGCTTAGCTCTATGGCTAACACTGGCGTTCGCTATCTATTTGCGTTGCCATTTGCTTGGTTTTATTTGTGGTGGTTACTTGATTATAAAGAGCTAGCCATTCCCGAGTTAAATAATCAATTTTTGCAATATGCGCTCATTGGTTGTGTGATGCAAATTATTGGAACCGCGTGCTTAGTCGCGGCTTTTCGTTATCGAAACTTTGCAGTAGCAACGAGTTTAGCAAAAACCGAAGCAATACAAGTGGCCATCGTGGGCGCTTTAATTTTTGGTATATCCTTATCTGGCTTAGGTTGGTTTAGTGTTATCGTTGGTGTTGTTGGTGTATTTTTGGTGTCAAAAGTTAAATTTAACTTACGAGATATAGTGGCAGACTCGCAAGGCTTAATTGGCATGGGCTATGGCTTAGGAGCGGGTTTAGGCTTAGCAATTACCACGTTGCTTATTCGTGAATCAAGCTTAGCATTAAATACCGATTTGATGATCAGCGCTGCTGTAACCTTAGTATTTATGATCACAGTACAATCATTGATTTCATTAACCTATGTACTTATTGAAGATAAATCACAATTAACAAAAATGTTTAGCCATTGGCGTTTGTGCTTATTTGTAGGAGTAACCAGTTTACTTGGCTCAATTGGTTGGTTTACTGGCGCAAGTTATCAAAATGCAGCCTATGTAAAAGCTTTAGGGCAGGTGGAGTTTTTCATCACCTTAGCGCTAACTTATCGGGTATTTAAAGAAACAATTACATTAAAAGAATACCTTGGCATGTTTTTAATTATTTTAAGTGTGATTATTTTGTTGTTATGGGCTTGATCAGTTCAACAAACTTGCAGCTAATAACAACGAATTGATTCTAATTTAATTGATTACTGCGCTAAGCAAGGTAGAATGTCGCCATTAACTAACTTACCTATTAATTTACTCGTAGCAATAACGTATACCAGTAAATCAATAAATCAAATCAATAAGTCAAACCAAGAGTCTTAAAAGAGAATATTATGAAAATCGCTGATAAAACCGTTGCTCACTTTCACTACACCCTTAAAAATGAAGCGGGTGAAGAATTAGAATCATCAAACGGTCACGAGCCATTAGCTTACTTACATGGTGCAAATAACACTTTACCCGGTCTAGAAAAAGCCCTTGAAGGTAAAGCAAAAGATGAAAAATTCTCAGTAACTCTTCAACCAGAAGAAGCATACGGTGAATATCAAGAAGGTTTAGAGCAACGTGTACCTGTTAAACACTTACACGGTTTACCAAGCAAAAATGCAACTTGGAAAAAAGGCATGGCAGCAGTTGTGCAAACTGAACAAGGTCAACGTCAAGTAACTGTGATGAAAGCTGGTAAATTTATGGTGACGGTTGATATTAACCCGCCGCTAGCTGGTAAAGTATTAACTTTTGATATTGAGATTGTTGATGTACGTGAAGCAACAGAAGAAGAAGTAACTAAAGGACATGTAATAAGTGCTGGTAGTTGTTGTGATGATACTAGCTGTTCTAATAACAAATGATAACTAATACTTATTATTGCCTTATCTTTTCTTTAGCTAACAATATTAATAAAAAAGTAAGTTAAAATATTGGCTAAAAAAAACGGCTAAATAGATTCCTACTTAGCCGTTTTTAATTTTTAAAACTAAATATCCATTGTAAAGTTATAAATGGATATGGTTAATATATTAAGCTGCTTTTTTCGCTTTTAATATCTCTGCTTTAGCATGATTGATTAAATAATGTAAATCTTCGCCGTTTGCTTGTGCAGCGCCAGCAGTACAGGTTATTTCTGTACCTGTTGGCCACGCTTTTTTGTTGATCGTGGTGCTTACCTTATTCGCCAATTTCACCGCATCAGTAAGTTTCTTATCAGGACAAGCTAATACAAGTTCTTTTAAACTCCAACGTGCGAGTAAGTCTTGAGTTCCACAACATGTTTCAATAATTTCTGTCACAATTTGTTGTAAATACTTATCTGAATCTTTAGTCGAAAACTGACGAACTTTATCATGAAAGTAATCTAGCTCTATGAAAATAAGGCTCATTTTATTGAATTCAGAAGGTACTATGTGATCAAAGTAGCTACGTAAACCAAGGCGATTCAATGCGCCGGTTACTGGGCAGATCATGGTATTGATCTCATCATCTACTTCAATAGCTTGCTCAGGCTGCTCGCCAGAAAACTTTTGTTTAATTGACTTAAAACCGTCGGTCATTTTTGCAAACAATTTTTTACTTCCGGTTAATTTGTTCATTACATTGCTCATAGGAGATGGTCTCGCAAAATTTGTTTTCTTAGCTTAATATCGAGTCGTTTAATATAAAATAAATGTATTGCTTAAGTGACTTAAACACGACTGTATTAGAAACACTAATTGGACAAGTAATTATTTTTGATAAGTAAAACAATAAAATGTTTGATAATCTTTATATTTAATCACCGCTTTAAAAAGCTTTGTCACCATTAACTTTCTTTATTTTACATAAAGTTAACATATATTAACATAAAAACAACTATTTAGTCTAAATGATTTATTACTTTTTAATCATTTTATTTATGCTCGAATATGAGTTGGCAGCTATTAAAAAGTAAAATTAATTATAAAGCTTATAGAACTACCTGTGTATTCGTACTTTGCAACAGGATGTAACGATAAAGATAAATAATTTAGGGGAGTATATGAATTTGTAATATTACTTATCTATTTATTAATTTAAGTATTAAGCGAGAGGAAAGTAATGCTCAACATATGGAGTGTCTTTATGTTATCAACTCTATGTTATCAACTCATAGTAGGCTAATTAACCTTAGTTGTTTAATTTCTTTAGTTTAATTTCTTTAGTTAAATTTTTGTGGAAAACATAATTGTCCGAAGTATTCTGGTTTATGGTAATCAGGTGCTTTTACTTCAACCTTATTCCAGACAGCATATTGTGCTTCAATGTTACCACCACAACGGTAAAAGTTAGCATACCATTGCTCTTTATTAATATTCTCGCCAGTTAATTCCTTGATAACGGTAAAAGGTAGCGCAAGCTCAACAGTCCACGTCTTATCTGCTGGGCTTTCGACTTTCGTGGTTGAATTGAGACTTGTTTTACAGATGATTTGTTTAGCTAATTCGCTACTGATAAATTGACGTTCATCTCTACTTGCGCCATAAGCAATGTGTAAAGTGCCGCAACAATTAACTTCTAAATTGATATAGGTGCTGCCTAATATACCTGACGGACTAAAGAAGAACTCAACACAAGAGTCTTCACAAATAAGCATATTGTTTAATTGTGTTTGTTTGGCAAAGCTGTATTTGTCTTGCGCAATAAACTGTATAAACAAAATATCTTTGTTGACACAAAGCTTCACTTGCGTTTGTTGCTTTTTACCATTCTGATACCAAGGGAATATATTTATATCCAGTGGTGTAATATTTTGCCAATCAGGTAAGCCAGCTTCTATGGTGTTATCACTATTGGTCTTTTGAATGCTTTTAACTAGGTATTTTTTCATGTGATATTTGCTTTGCTGTTAAGTGGCTTATTACTTGGTATTTTATTTTCTAAGTCACTACCTGTCATTTCAGAGGGAATTATTGTAACGCTAAGCACTACAATGTTAGTTAATGAAGTAAATTGCCATTGAATGTTCAGATTATATAGACTCATAGCATAAACTTTATCATCAACTTTACCTTGTTTATAAGCTGGCCTTGGGTCTTGTTTTAATACTTGCTCTATTAATAATGCTAAATCACACTCGGCTTGCTGATTTTTCGTATGTAAAGTTGCATGCTTTGCCAAATCAGCTTGAGCTTGTATGTTAAAGTTTACTGTTATATTGCTTTCAGGCTTTGCTTGTGCAAAGCCACCGTTGGCATGGATGATAGCATCTGAATAAGGAATGTAAGGCTTTATATCTACAATTGGCGTACCGTTTAATAAATCTAAACCAGAAATATGTAAAATTGTTTGTTTGTTATCTGTTGTAACTCTATCAAGCTTAACTACTGACATACCAATTGGGTTAGGTCTAAAAGTCGAACGCGTTGCAAGCACCCCTGTTTTTACATTACCGCCAAGGCGAGGGGGGCGAACGAGTGGCTTCCAACCTTGATCTTTAGTGCCATGGAAAACAAATAACAGCCATAAATGACTAAATTCTTCTATACCTCTTATTAATTCTGCATTATTGGCGTCACCAATCAGTATTACTTTACCTTTAGCGGCACTGACTAAGTTAGGCTGTCGCGGTATAGCGAATTTTTCTTGATAGGGCGACTCAATGGTAGCTATTGTGTCAAAAGAAAATGAATGGTTTGTATTGTTACTCATTGAAGTTACTCATGCATTATTCTTTAGGCGCTGCAACTTTATATGCTTTGCCATAACAAACAATTTGCGCCACACAATGTTGGGCATCAATATTAATACAACTGGTAAATATTACGGCATTGGCTTGTTTTGCGTAAGCTGCTTGTCGAGCTTGAGTTCGTGCATTAATAGGATCTGGCGGTGCCAGATGTGCTTTGGTTTGACAATCATCGCCTTCAACTAAACCAATCAATTCAGAAGGTCCCGAAAACTCGGTTACACTGTTATAAATTTTAACATTACTCGCACTAAAATATTGCTCTGCATTATCAGGCTTTACGTTACTGTTAAACGTATAATTACCGCTGCAACTTGAGATAAGTAAGCCGGTAATGGCTGCTAAATTTAATGAAATTAATCGACGCTTACTTTTTGTAAAAAGGTTAATCACGGTTGAGTACCTAAAGTCTTTCGGTAAATAATAGTAATTATTATAACAGTATGAACATAAAAAAAGGCATAGTGAAATACTATACCTTTTAAACGCTTTATAAATAGCCTTAAATATATTTGCTGAAAATATATAAATAACTACTTAACGCGCATTCCTGCTTTGGCGCCATCTTCTGGGTTTAATATCCATAAATCTTTGTCGCCAGGGCCTGCTGCTAATACCATGCCTTCTGACATACCAAAGCGCATTTTACGTGGTGCTAAGTTAGCGACCATTACTGTGTGCTTGCCAATTAAATCTTCTGGTTGGTAAGCTGATTTAATACCAGCAAACACTTGACGTGTTTCAGTACCTTCTTCATTAAGTGATAAGGTTAATTGTAATAACTTATCGGCTTTTTCTACGTGTTCAGCATTAATGATCTTGGCGATACGTAAATCTATTTTCGCAAAATCGTCAAAACTAATTTCTTCAGATATTGGGTCAGTACCTAACGGATCAGCAAGCGCTGCTGAATTATCAACGACTTTAGCTGGCTTTTTCTTTTTAGCAGGTTTCTCTGCTTTCGCTTCTGCGCCACCTAAGCTTTCAACAGATGCGGCTGTCATAGCATTTACTTTGTCCATATCAACACGTTGTAATAAGGCTTTAAACTTATTAATTTTATGATCGGTTAATAACGCTTTATGGCCTTCCCAAGCTAATTCATCATTTAAGAAGGTTTCAGTATTCTCGGCAAGGGCAGGTAATACAGGTTTTAAGTAGATCATTAACGTACGGAACATGTTAATACCTAAAGAACAGATATCTTGCACTTCTTGTTGCTTAGTTTCGTCTTTAATTAGCTGCCATGGCTCTTTAATAGCAATATATTCATTTACTTTATCAGCTAATGCCATGATTTCACGCATAGCACGGCCAAAATCACGCCCTTCATAATGTGCAGCAATACTATCACCTGCAGCCATCACTTCATCAGCAAGGGCTTGGTTTTCAATGTTAGTAGATAACATGCCATCAAAACGTTTGGTAATGAAGCTTGCACAACGTGACGCTATGTTTACCACTTTACCGACTAAATCAGAGTTTACGCGCTGTGCGAAATCTTCAAGGTTTAAATCTAAATCATCAATTTTGTGAGTTAATTTGGCAGCAAAGTAATAACGTAAATATTCAGGGTTTAAATGCGCTAAATAGGTACTGGCTTTTACAAAAGTACCTTTTGATTTAGACATTTTTTCGCCGTTAACAGTAACAAAACCATGGGCATATACAGCTGTAGGTTTACGGTATTCAGCACCTTCTAGCATGGCTGGCCAGAAAAGGCTGTGGAAGTTAATAATATCTTTACCGATAAAGTGATAAAGTTCAGCGTCTGAATCTTTATTCCAAAAGCTGTCAAAGTCGATATCTTTGTTTTTATTACATAAGTTTTTAAAGCTGCCCATATAGCCAATTGGCGCGTCTAACCAAACGTAGAAAAACTTACCTGGTGCATTAGGAATTTCAAAACCAAAATAAGGCGCATCACGGCTAATATCCCATTGTTTTAAGCCTTGCTCGAACCACTCACCAAGTTTATTTGCTACTTCTTCTTGTAATGTACCACTGCGGATCCAGTCTGCTAACATGGCTTCAAAAGCAGGTAAGTCAAAAAAGTAATGCTCAGAGTCTTTTAATACCGGCGTAGCACCAGAAATAGTCGAACGCGGATTAAGTAATTCTGTAGGTGAATAGGTAGCGCCACAGTTGTCACAGCTATCGCCATTTTCGTCTTCGCTTTTACACTTAGGACAAGTACCTTTAACAAAGCGATCCGCTAGAAACATACCTTTTTCAGGGTCGTATAATTGTGAAATTGTGCGCGTTTTAATATGACCTTTAGCATGTAAGCTATTATAAATTTTTTCTGAAAACTCTCGGTTTTCATCACTGTGCGTGGTGTGATAATTATCAAAGCTGATATGAAAGTCCGCAAATTCTTTAATACGTTCTTCACGCACATCTTTGATCATTTCTTCAGGTGTTATACCAAGCTCTTGCGCTTTAAGCATAATTGGCGTGCCATGGGCATCGTCGGCACATACAAAATAAGTTTCATGGCCGCGCATTCGCTGGAAACGTACCCAAATATCAGTTTGAATATGCTCTAACATGTGACCTAAATGGATAGAGCCATTAGCGTATGGTAGGGCACAAGTCACTAAAATTTTACGCTTTTCTTGTGAAATATTAGAGTCAGCGTTTGCGGTAGCTTTTGATAAAGTAGTGTCAGTCATGAAAAATAGTTGTTTTTTGATGGTAATAAAGGCGGCAATAGTACAGAATTTAACGAAGATTTTCATTAGTTGAATGCAACTAATTTTGCAATTTTTTTATAAAGGTCTCTCAAGTACTATGTCTAACCAAAAATTTAGTCAAAAGCTGGCTAACATTTTCTCGAAAAAGTCGACTAAAACTACTGAATCTAAACCAGTTGATATGTCAGTTAACTCGCCAATTAACGCAGAGGTTAATAGATCAGCAAGCACTTTAGATAACAAAGCATTCATTAAAGAGTCATTAACACATTATCTCTCAGATAACTTTCCTCAAGGCGTATTGGCGGTTTGCCAACAATTTGAATTCAATGAGAATAAAAGTGAAAACACTATTGAAGTTACCCTAACTATGCCTTTTTTATGTCAGGGGGAGTTAGATGTATTAGCGCAAACCTTAACAGATGCCTTAAGTGAAACCTTAGCTAGTACAGTCATAATTAAAGTTAAACTAGACATAAAAGCGGTTCGTCAATTTTCATTAGGCAAAGATAACGCTAGTGCAAATCAACAAGGCAAAGTGTCCAATATTATCGCGATTGCTTCAGGTAAGGGTGGTGTGGGTAAATCAACCACAACGGTTAATCTTGCTTATGCGTTAATGAGTGAGGGAGCAAAAGTAGGTATTTTAGATGCTGATATTTATGGACCTTCAATTCCTTCAATGTTAGGAATAAAAGATCAAAAGCCAAGCTCCATTGACGGTAAATTAATGACACCATTAAAGGCTAAAGGCTTACATGCTATGTCTATCGGCTTTTTAGTCGATGAAGCAGATGCAACCGTTTGGCGAGGCCCAATGGCAAGCTCGGCGTTTAATCAACTACTCAATGAAACCGACTGGCCAGAGCTTGATTACTTGTTAATTGATATGCCACCAGGTACTGGTGATATTCAATTAACTTTGGCGCAAAAAGTGCCTGTTGCAGCTTCTGTTATAGTTACCACACCGCAAGACATTGCCTTAATCGATGCGGTTAAAGCTGTTGCCATGTTTGATAAAGTTAAAGTCCCCGTATTAGGTATTGTTGAAAACATGAGTTACCATTTATGTGAAAACTGTGGTCATCAAAGCCATATTTTCGGTGAATCAGGTGGTATACATATGGCTGAAGATTATGAGACGACATTATTAGGCCAATTACCATTAGACATTGCGATACGACAGGATGCTGATTTAGGGGAATCTGAGATAATTGAAAATAGCGCTGGTGAAATAGCTAATCATTACCGTAAAATAGCCAGAAATGTTTCTGCGCAATTATTTTTACAGTGTGATACTTCAAGCCCGTTTAATGCAGAGATAGTGAAAATTAAAGCCGACTAAATCCTATTAAAGCCAGTTAAATTCTATTAAAACGAACTACAGTTGATTGAAACTGGTTGAAAAATAGTAGGTAAGTTTGAGTCAGATTAACATAAGTAAACTAAGGTAAGTACTAACCATTATGAGATTAAGTGATAAAGATATAGAACAATACCTTGATGATGAAGAAATCATTATTGTACCAAAACCCGATAGTTCAATGATCTCAGGTGTTAGTGTTGATATTCGTTTAGGTAATGAATTTAGAGTTTTTCAAGATCATACCGCACCATATATTGATTTAAGTGCGCCTAAAGGTGCTGTGCAAGAAGCGATGAACTCAATTATGAGTGATGAAATCCATATTGATGATGGTGAAGCTTTCTTCTTACACCCTGGGGAGTTAGCGTTAGCGGTAACCTATGAGTCTGTTACTTTACCTGACAATATTGTTGGTTGGTTAGATGGCCGTTCGTCATTAGCGCGTTTAGGTTTAATGGTACATGTAACCGCACATCGTATTGATCCAGGTTGGTCTGGTCAAATCGTATTAGAGTTTTATAACAGCGGTAAATTACCGTTAGCTTTAAGACCAAAAATGAAAATAGCGGCATTGAACTTTGAAACCATGTCATCCAGTGCTGAGCGACCTTATAACAAGCGAATTGATGCTAAATATAAAGGTCAAAAGGGCGCTGTAGCGAGTAGAATAAGCCAAGACGACAATAAGTAGATTTATTGCGGTAAAATCATAATTAAGAATGCTTTTACTTTCGGTTGCATATTGGCGACTTTACAATCAAAAATAGCGAGCCTCGGCTCGCTATTTTTTGTTTCATACCCTCTATTTATCTATTGAAACACCTTTTACACAAGCTTCTAATGCGTGTAAAAGTTTTTCATTGTCGTGATAATGAGGAAGTTCATTATGGGCTAAATCTTGGCAAATAATCTTCACTCGATCAGAGTGAGTGTTTTTATCTTGGCAAATAACCGTGTCAATTGGCATACAACCGATATTACGCTCAATCCAATCAAGTTTTTCATCTAGGGTTAATACTGCAGCGGGGCTGTTTTCAGCAACGATATTGTCGATAAAAACACAGTGCGCATTACTTTTTTCTATACTTTTAGCTATATCCATAATTAACAATGGCGGTACAACACTCGTTAAAAAACTACCTGGACCAAGGATAATTAAATCAGCATCATCAATTGCCTCTATACAAGGTTCAACTGCCTTCACTAAAGGCGCTAACATTAAGTCAGTAGGCATTATAGGCATTTCATCAACAGACATTTCGCCTAAACGACAACGTCCCTCAGGGTAAAACGCCATTAGATCTGTTGGTGTCTCAGACATAGGTAGCACTTTAGTTTTTACACGTAAAATACTACGTACCAGGGTAATAGATTCCATCGGGCTCGATTGCACTTTACCTAGGCCGTACAAGATTAAATTACCTAAGTTATGTCCACCTAATTCATCTTCACCTTTAAAACGGAAATTAAATAGTTGACTGCCGATTGAGTTTTCATCGACTAATTCAGTTAAACAATTACGTAAGTCGCCCCAAGCGATGGTGCTGCTTCTTTTTCTTAATCTACCGGTTGAACCACCGTTATCTGTTGTGGTTACGATACCTGTGAGCTTATTGCCCATAAAAGATAAGGTAGAAAGTACACGACCTAAACCGTGTCCGCCGCCAATGGCGACAATTTTAATTTTTTTGAGCTGCATACTTTGATTTTTCTGTATGGCTATTAAGTGTTGTAAACAATAACGCTAAATGAAGTAAAGATAAAGTATCTATAACGGGTAAGGGGGGTGTTAACAGTGATCTGTAAGGGTAAACATTTAAGATTCCTATAAGATAATTAAATACTTATTACCTCAAGCTAAATAAATCTTTAGCAATTGATAATTACAACTCATTACAATAGCTTAGTGAAAACAGTAAAAAGACCAAGTAAGCGTTTAGTAGCCAAGCTAGATAATAAATAAGCACCTTGTTCAATATGCGTTCAGTTAATTAGTTTTTATCTAAAAAAAACTTATTTTTTATAAATAAGTGTTGACAGTTTCTTAGCTGCTGCTTAGAATGCGCCTCGTTTTCAGCAAGTGTTAGGTCCACTGATTGAAAGCCTGTTTAATAACTATTAGGCCAGTTATTAAATGACTCGAAAATCGGGGCTATAGCTCAGCTGGGAGAGCGCTTCGCTGGCAGCGAAGAGGTCTGCGGTTCGATCCCGCATAGCTCCACCATATTAGGTTTTTTGTTAATTATATCTTTTAGATTTTAACAAAGAATAGATAGTTTTTAACTTATAGTTAACTGTGTCCCTATCGTCTAGAGGCCTAGGACACCGCCCTTTCACGGCGGTAACAGGGGTTCGAATCCCCTTAGGGATGCCACTATTTTATTATTTTTATTTAGATTGTAAGTAAAAATAATATATTAAGTTTGCTTGAACTTGTTAAAAACAAGCAATGTTCTGAAATAACAATTTTTGTTATGTCTGTGTCCCTATCGTCTAGAGGCCTAGGACACCGCCCTTTCACGGCGGTAACAGGGGTTCGAATCCCCTTAGGGATGCCACTCTTTATTTGATTTTTCATCTAAACAGTAGAGCATTATAAAGTTTACTTAAACTTTTCAACATTAAGTATGTTCTGATTTGGTTGTTATATATAACCAAGCCTGTGTCCCTATCGTCTAGAGGCCTAGGACACCGCCCTTTCACGGCGGTAACAGGGGTTCGAATCCCCTTAGGGATGCCACTCTTTATTTGATTTTCATCTAAACAGTAGAGCATTATAAAGTTTACTTAAACTTTTCAAAATTAAGTACGTTCTGATTTGATTGTTATATATAATCAAACCTGTGTCCCTATCGTCTAGAGGCCTAGGACACCGCCCTTTCACGGCGGTAACAGGGGTTCGAATCCCCTTAGGGATGCCACTTTAATTGATTAATTAGCTTTATAGTTAACAATAGAAGAGAGCATTAAAGTTACCTTATTACTTAAATAAGGATTTAGAGTTTTAATTTTTTTTTGTAAATTAAAACAGCAGAGTGATCTGCTAGATAGTTTGAAATGCTTTAGCTAATTATTTGCTAAGTTTATCAGTGTCCCTATCGTCTAGAGGCCTAGGACACCGCCCTTTCACGGCGGTAACAGGGGTTCGAATCCCCTTAGGGATGCCACTTTCTTTTTATAACTTAAAAGTAATATAAGAAAGTAACTAAACCAGATATATAAGAAAAACCACGCAATATGTAAATATTGCGTGGTTTTTTTTGCTTCATTTGTTAATTAGAAGTGGGTTACTTATATCAGTAGCGATGTTGATTAATTTAACGGAATTGGTATTACTTAAATCATCTACATCATTATCTACATGATCTCACAACATCGACACACAACATAACCCCAGACTAATACCAATCTCACAAACTAAGTGAGCATTTATACGGGCTAAAACCAAGTCCGTTAAATTA
>NZ_JAHKPR010000069.1:0-59915 GCF_018860585.1 Colwellia sp. E2M01 | reverse complement strand
GTTATTACTCAATCAAGCGCCTTGTCTTTAAATATTTTCCCTTCGCACAGCTAGACCAGAAAATTATCGGAATTGGTATAAAACCACTAACTACAGCGTTATTTATTTAATAATTAACGCTGCATTCGTGTAGCGTCCTTCGAAGCCACCGCAGCCTAAAGCTACTTTAATTCCTTCTGAAATCGAGCACTTTAAATAGTAACGAGTATAAGAACAGGGATATGAAATAGCGTCTATTTTTAAGTGTTTTAATTATCATGCTCAAATACTTGTAAATATCTTCTCTTTTAATTCAATTGAATGCAGTTTATAAAGGGTAATGATTATATACCTTAATAGGATTTAACTTTGTCTAACATATTCATCAATAGTCTTTGCTCTAGCTTAGGTTGCCGTTATTGGCTAATATTTATTATCGTCAATATATTATCATTTAATACGGTAGCGGCTGATTTAACACTCAGTGACAATCTAGTCTTGCGGGAGCTAGATGATAAGCCTATAAACCAAAGTTTTTTCTCTCAGAAGCAAACATTTCAACTAGCTAAAGGTGAACATAGCTTAATTATTAAATACAAAGATGTTTTTGAAGATATGCAACTTGGCGAAGATCGCTTAGTCATTTCAGAGCTTTTTGTTGTTAAATTCACCCTGTCTGATCAACAAAACCTTCTTTTAACAACAAGTACCATTAAAAACTTAGCTGCGGCTGAGTTATTTGTTAAATCGCCAAAGCTAATCTTACAAGACGGTAATCAAAAAGAATTGCCATTAGCTTTACAAACATTAAAAGAATATCGATTGGCTAAAGAAGTTAACAAACAAATGACAGCATTATCTATCCAAGCTGCCAATGTTACCCCAGAAAGCTCATTAAAAAATGCAGTTCCTGTTAACAATGCTACAAATATTAATGAAGTTGATGCTATCCCTATGCTTAAATATTGGTGGCAGCAAGCAACACCGACGCAAAAAGCAACTTTTTTGAAATTCATTAACGAAGATAAAATGTTAACTAAATAAACTAAACCTAAATGGATAAATTAATTCCAAAAAGAGTATTTTCAATCACATTATTTCAATTATGTTAATTTTAAGGCTTTCTTATGACATTTAAATCACTACCTACTTTGAATATCCCCTTAAACCAATGTAAACGTTCTTATAAAAAGATAGCATTAACTTGTTTACCGCTAGCTTTTTTATTTTTACCTACACACGCCTTTTCATTTGATGATGAAGGGATTGAAGTCTCGGGTGAGGGGAGTATTGTCGTTGTCCCGGACCAGTTTTCATTAACATTAACCATAACTGAGCGTGGACGAGTGCCTAATAAGCTAAAAAGTTTAGTGGATAAAAAAAGCAACTCAGTCGTTAATGCCGCAATAAGTCTTGGTATAAAAGAAACTAGTATTTCATCTGCTCGTATTAACTTACGTATTGTTGAGGAAGAACCTTCAATTAAAGTACAAGGGATAGAACTGAATAATGCTAAAGGAGTCACTACTTATACTGATGGTCAAGTGGTTAACCAGCAACAAAGTAACAGCCCATATAAAACGCCATTATTTGAATTAAGTCGCCAAGTAACGGTTAATTTTACTAAAATTGAACAATACGATACGTTTTTAGGCGACATCATTAAAATAAATGTGAGTCATATCTCAGCACTCACAATGAATGTAGAACAACGCGACGAGTACTACCAACAGGCTTTATTACAAGCGATTAGTCATGCACAACACAAAGCAGAGCGTATGGCTAAACAAGCAGGTCAAACATTAGGTGATATACAGTTTATTAAAGAATCTTCAAATAATAGTTACCGTCCAATGTATGCAGAGCCAATGATAAGAAGTGCTAATTCAATGGCTCATACTTCATTAACAGGGAATCAAACCATTACTGCACGCGTAGCAGTTAAATTTGATTTTAAAGATTAAATATTTTTAATAACAATGAATAGTTAGGCCAAAGTTAAGTAATAGTTAGCCATAAGTGTGATAAAAGCTTTAATTATTGTTTGTTTTTAGGTATGTTAGCGCCTTTTAATAATAGCTTTCTAAAATAATTCACTTTATGCTTTTCAATCTAAGATTTAGACAAGAGATGTGATTTTTTTTAATAGCCGTTATTAAGCTGTATTTAGCTTGTATATTCTTGAAGTATTAAAGCAATTTTGGCGCTAAGAGAATATGAATCTGATAGAATTGCATAAAGTGCAGTTTATTGCGTAAAGTATTTACCTTGTGAATATTTTATTAAATGATATTTACTCATAAAAAGTGAAGTTTTAATGAAAGAGTTTGTGGTCATTCATGACTATTTAGTTACTCAAGAAATTGTCGGTGACTGGGATGGCCAGGAAGAAGAAGTGGCGGAGCGTATTAATGAAATTTATCATACAATGTACGACTTGGCAGATGAAGATATTGATACAGAAGTTTTAGAGCAGTTATTGGCGCTTGTATGGGATACCTGGATAGGCCAAGCAGAAATTGCCGAAATAGAAACAGATGATATATATGATTGGTGTAAACATGTGCTTGATAATCCCGAGCAACATCTCCAATCAGAAGAATAAAAAGTTCAACATTGGCGCTATTTTCTTGTTAAAGTAATTCAAATTGAATGGCTTTAACAGACAAATGAAGCTAGCTTAAAATTAATTAAAAGTGTAAACAAAAGTGTAGTTATGGAAACTGAAATTAAACGTACAAGTACAAAAGATATTATTGCTTATTTAACTGAAAAGTTTCCTGAGTGTTTCTCAATTAAAGGTCCTGTTAAGCCGCTTAAAATTGGTATATTCCAAGATTTAGCTGAAAAGCTTAGTGATGACGAAACGGTAAGTAAAACACGTTTACGCCAAGCCTTAAGACACTATACAAGTAGTTGGCGTTATTTAAAAGTTATCAAAGTTGGTGCTTATCGTGTTGATATTGATGGCAAAGAGGTGGCTGAAATTGACGAAGAGCAAGCTACTTATGCAAGTAAAACATTAAAAGAAAGCCAAGAAAAATTTGGTAACAAAAAAGCGACAGACAGCGATGCTAAAAAACCTTATAAAGGTAAAGTAAACGCAGCTGCTACAGATAATGCTAAGTCAGGAAATAAAAGAACTGGCGATAAAAAACAAGATTCAGCTAAATTTAAAACAGTTAAATCATCGCCTAAAAAAGTAGTTAAAAAAGAAGCTGCGCCACTTAAGCCTGTAGAATCAGATACTATCAAAATTGGTAGTAGTGTAAGAGTTCAATTAGGTAATTCACCAATGAATGCTACTATCACTGAAATATCTGGCAAAGATATCAGTGTACAACTTGATTCTGGCATGGTTATTAAGACACAGCTTAAAAACATTTACGCATAAGCGGTAGTGCACAGTAGTGGCTATGGTGGAAAGATAAACAACCGATATTCATCACGAATGTCGGTTGTTTATATGTAGCATAGTAAAGTTGTTAGGTTAAATTGAAATTGAATAGGAAATTAATGCATGCAAAAAGTTTGTCGTATCGCTCTCGCCATCTCTTTATCTTTAGGTTTATCTGCTAACGCAGTCGCGTTTGAAAAAATACACACACCTGAAGAACTTCCTGTGCTTATTCCTGAATCTCAGCACGCTATAGCGACAAAACGCGTTACAGCTCGATTTAGCCGCGCACATTATAAAAAAATTGCCATTGATAACGCCTTATCAGCCGAAATATTTGATCGTTTTATCAAGCAACTTGATTATGCACGTAATGTTTTCTTAGCAAGTGATATTGAAAGCTTTCAACAATACCGTAATGAATTTGATACCGTATTAACTCGCGGTAAACTAGAAGCGCCTTATGCTATTTATAATATTAATATGCAAAGACGCTTAGAGCGTTATGAGTATGCGATTAATTTATTAGATACTAATGAAGGTAAAAACCCGTTCGATTTCACTAAAAAAGATGTTTACTTATTTGATCGTGAAGATGAGCCTTGGGCAAAAAGTGAAGCAGAATTAAATGAGTTATGGCGTTTAAAAGTAAAGTTTGATGTATTAAACCTTACCTTGACTAAAAAAGAGTGGCCGAAAGTTAAAGAAATCTTAACTAAACGATACAATTATGCGATTAAACGATTGAAGCAAAGTGAAAGTGAAGATGCTTTTCAGCTTGTTATGAATAGTTTTTCTCGTGTAGTAGAGCCTCATACATCATACCTTTCTCCACGTAATGCTGAACGCTTTCAAGTAGATATGAACTTATCACTAGAAGGTATTGGCGCTGAATTACGTTCTGAGGAAGATTACACGGTTATTCAACGAGTGATCACTGGTGGACCTGCTGATAAGTCTAATCAACTAAAATCGAAAGATCGCATTGTTGGCGTTGCTCAAGACAAAGAAGAATTTGAAGATGTTATTGGTTGGCGATTAGACGATGTTGTAGAACTTATCAAAGGGCCTAAAGGTACAAAGGTTCGCCTACAAATATTATCTGGTGATAGTGATGATGAAGCAAATATAAAAGTTGTCTCAATTGTTCGTGACATTATAAAGTTAGAAGACCGAGCGGCAAAATCAGAAGTTTATTTACAAAACCCTGAAATGGAAAACAGTAAAAAACTTGGCGTAATCACAATTCCAAGTTTTTATAACAACCTATCTACCGATGTAAAAAAAGAAATTGCTTCGTTAAAAGAAGCTGGTGTTGAAGGTATTATTGTTGATTTACGCGGTAATGGTGGTGGCTCTTTACCTGAATCATCTTTATTAACAGGCTTGTTTATCGATAAAGGTCCTGTCGTGCAAATTAGAGATGGTGCAAATCGTATAGAAGTACAAGGTGATAGAGACGGTATTAGCTACTTTGATGGCCCACTTACCGTCATGGTTGACCGATACAGTGCTTCAGCGTCTGAAATATTCTCAGCAGCCATTCAAGATTACGGTCGTGGTGTAATTATTGGAGAGCATACTTTTGGTAAAGGTACGGTCCAACAACATCGTGGTTTAGGTCGTGTTTATGACTTATATGAAAAACCATTAGGAAGTATTCAATATACTATCGCTAAGTTTTATCGTATTAATGGTGGTAGTACTCAACATCGTGGTGTATTACCAGATATTGCATTTCCTACCGCAATTGATCCTGAAGATTGGGGCGAGAGTAAAGAAGAAAATGCCTTACCATGGGATCAAATTCAACGTGCTAAATACACACCTTTAAATGATTTAAGTAAAGATGTGGAATATTTAACAGCGCGTTATCAAGAGCGTATAAAAACTAATCCTGAATTTAATTATTTACTTGAAGATATCAGTGTTTATCAGGCAGAAAAAGATGATAAAACAATTTCATTGAATCTTGTCGACCGTCAAACCGAGCGTGAAGAGAGTAAAGCAAAACGGTTAATCCGAGTAAACAAACAGTTAGCTCTTTTAGGTAAAGAAAAAATCACCGACTTAGATGACTTAACTGATGAACTTGATGAGGTAGACCCATTCTTAGATGAGGCCGCTCGCATCACATTTGATTTTATCGAGTTAGGTAAAGTTGCGAAAAAATAACGTTTAATAAAGCCGCCCATTGAGGCGGCTTTATTCTTGTTAATTACTCCTACACTCAGGTTTTTAATGATTAATGTTAATTAGCCTCAAGATAAAGTGCCTTCAACTCATACTCAACAACCTAGTATGTTAGATGCTGCAACACCTATTATTACCTTAATTATATTATTAACCTTAGTGGTTAGTTATTTATGTTTTATTGGTTTTAATATTAAGAAAATTGTTGTAAAAAATACAAGAGAAACAAGTTCAAGTATAAAGCAGTCGCAACCAAACATTCATTAAATATATTTATTTACGTAAGGCTTTACTATGTCATCTACAGCACCAAGATTTTTAGCGGATTACCGCCCAGCTGATTTTACCATTAATACCGTTAACTTAACGATTGAGTTAGCAGATACCTGCAGTAAGGTTATTAACGAGTTAACCATAGTTAAACAGGGAGAGCATCAACAAGCACTCGTACTGAATGGAGAGCATTTGACTTTGGTTTCATTAGAGATTGATAACCAATTATTAATGGAAGAAGATTATCAAATTACAGATACTTTGCTTACTATCCCTGCAACAAGTTTACCTAAAAGTAATACGTTTACCTTAACAATTAACACCGAAATTAATCCGCTAGACAATACTGCATTAGAGGGTTTATTTAAATCAGGTGATGCTTTTTGTACACAATGTGAAGCTGAGGGTTTTCGTCGAATTAGTTACTACCTAGACCGACCTGATGTCATGGCAACCTTTACCACTAAAGTCATTGCCGATAAAACGTTATACCCATACCTTTTATCAAATGGTAATAAAATTGACTCAGGTGAGTTAGACAATAATCAGCACTTTGTTACATGGCATGACCCTTTTCCAAAACCATGTTATTTATTTGCGTTAGTTGCTGGTGATTTTGACCTACTTGAAGATACGTTTACCACTGTTTCTGGGCGTAAAGTTGCTTTAGAAATTTTTGTTGATAAAGGTAACTTAGCTAAAGCGCAGCATGCCATGGTGTCGCTACAAAAGTCGATGGCTTGGGATGAAGAAACCTTTGGTCTTGAATATGATTTAGACATTTATATGATTGTTGCTGTTGACTTTTTTAATATGGGGGCAATGGAAAATAAAGGCTTAAATGTTTTTAACTCTAAATTTGTTTTAGCAGATAGCCAATGTGCTACAGATACCGATTACTTTAATATTGAAGCGGTTATTGCTCATGAGTATTTTCACAATTGGACTGGTAACCGCGTTACCTGTCGAGACTGGTTTCAATTAAGCTTAAAAGAAGGTTTGACGGTATTTAGAGATCAACAATTTAGTGCAGATATGCATTCAGGAGCGGTGACTCGTATTCAAAATGTCCGAGTATTACGTTCACTACAGTTTGCAGAAGATGCTGGCCCTATGGCGCATCCTATTCGTCCTGAAAAAGTATTAGAGATGAATAACTTTTATACCTTAACCGTGTATGAGAAGGGCTCAGAAGTTATTCGCATGCTACATACCTTAATTGGTGTTGAAAATTTCAGAAAAGGGATGGATTTATACTTTAAACGTTTTGATGGCATGGCCGTTACTTGTGATGACTTTATTAATGCAATGAGTGACGCTAGTGGTAAAAATTTAACACAATTTAAACTGTGGTATAGCCAATACGGCACGCCTGTAATCAAAGTCAATGAAGTATTTGAGCCAAGTAGTAATACCTACACGTTAACTTTGTCACAACAATCGCCAGTAACTAAAAAGCAGCCTGATCCGCAAGCGTTACATATTCCGGTTAAGATTGAATTAATTAGTGGCGATGCAACAAGTAATCATAATGAATTACTTGAGTTAACGGGGGAAGAACAGCAGTGGACGTTCAATGGCTTTAGCGAAAAACCAACTCTAGCTATGCTTGCTGATTTCAGTGCCCCAGTTAAGTTAGTGTTTGATCAAGATGATGCAAGTTTACTAAAAATAATGAAACAAGCAGACAATAGTTTTTGTCGTTGGGATGCAGGACAAAAACTATTAATGTCGACAATTCATAAATTAGCTTTTAACAGTGATTACGTTATTCCTAACACATTACTCAATGCGATAAATGAGATTTTACAAAGTGATGAAGATAAAGCCTTTATTGCTGAGCAAATATCACTGCCAAGTTTTGATGAAGCTGCAGGCTTAATGATAGATGTTGCTCCTCTAGCACTTTGTAATGCTATCACTGCATTATCTCTTTTTATTGCTCAAGGCACACAACAACAATTACTAACAAGCTTTAAAGCCTGTCAGCAAGCAAATGGGCAAGATTGCGTAGCGAATAGATCGCTAAAAAATGTGTGTTTAACTTATTTAAGTCGCTTACCTGAATATCAGAGTTTAGTTGCGGAGCAATATCAGTTAGCTGCGAACAATTCAGACGTTACACAAGAAAACATGACAGATACCCTAGCAGCACTGACATGCTCAGCTAAGTCTAACTTGCCAGAGCTAAGTGGTCAGCTTAATCACTTTGAGAAAAAATGGCATGATACAACATTGGTAATGGATAAATGGTTTGCTTTAAATGCTTCTGTAGTCAGTGACGATATATTTATGCAACTTAATGAATTAATTGAACACCCTCAGTTTACTTTAAAAAATCCTAATAGAGCGCGCTCAGTTATTGGTGCTTTTGCGATGAATAATCCTAAGTATTTTCATTGTAAAACGGGACGTGGTTATCAATTTTTATCGCAGCAAATTGCTAAAATGAATGATATTAACCCACAAGTCGCCTCAAGATTAATAACGCCATTAATGCAATATAAAAACTTTGCTGCAGAACATCAGCAATTGATGAAGGCAGAGTTATTAACTTTACAGGCATTACCAAATTTATCTAATGACTTAAAAGAGAAGCTTGATGCTGCACTAACTGATTAATTTCAGCTTAGTTAGTAACATAGTTTTATCTAAGTTTTATCTAAGTTGTATTTGCTTGAGTGAGTAATAAAATTTTACTCATTCAACAATAATATTTTACTGCAATAATTTATCCTATTAAAATATGAAGTATTATTTCTCTCTTAATATAACAGCCAATGAATTTTTGCCTTACTATCAAGGTACAATTCGGAACGTTGTAGTCATGACAACAGCTGGTGTTAAAGTGCAATTTCCGGCTATGCATCTGCGTAAACACCTCACATTAAGCGGTATAAGTGGAAGGTTTTGTTTAGAAACACAAAATAATAAATTTGTTTCCTTATCAAAATTAAGATAACAGCTTCTACTGTCTGTTCATCATCGAAATAATGTTCTTTCATTATGGTTATCGTTAACCTCAGCTCGGATAGTAATACGACCAAGCTAAGCTTTTTTCATCACTAGCGGCGTTGTTTTTATTATTAATAGGTCGAGGTAGGTAATTACTTTGCTAGTGGATAAATCGACATCACTGTACAAGCTTTTTAATTTATAATATATGTTTTTACTGGTTATCGTAGCCATTATCTTGAATTGAGATTATTTAGACTATAGTGAGGTAAATTATTGGCTTTAACTTTATTAACAAGTAAAGCAAACATTTTTAACTATTTTATTGTGTTTTTCGACTTTAAACGCTAGTTTTAAACGTAACATTAAAATACCTTGTTAGCTTGATGCAAGTCATTAAAATATAGAGTTTTAACTCACTTTATTGCGCTTGCTACCAAAGTTAAATGATGTAATTATTGTTGCTGTTAAAATTTACTAATAAAAGTAAAAATATAATTAATAACAATCACTACGGACATATTTTAGGTGATGTTTAAGTTTCTGCATCATGCTGGGAATAGGGGATAAACTCGATGAATAATAAGCTAGATTATGGCTTCAATATAAAGCCGTTAGCTGTTGGTATTGCCGCCGCACTTTCTATGTCATTACTAACGTCAACATTTAATACTGCTCATGCCGCAAGGTGGGATGTATCTGATGTAGAGATCACTTTTGATTCTACCTTCAGTCTTGGTACCAGTTGGCGTACAGAAGATAGAAACTGGAATGATAATGTCGGTAAGTCAAATAACGCTAATAATGGTTTAGATTTTAGTAATTATAAAGTTTATGCTCCAAACCCAGTTAAAGAAGATATTTGGGCGCAAGGTGCTGGCAGTTATTCAACTAATGGTGATAATGGCAATTTGTCATATAATGCAGGTGAAAGCTTTTCTACCATGATCAAAGGTTTGCATGAGCTAAATGTTCATTATGACAATGTTGGTATGTTTGTTCGATTTATGTATTTTTATGATTATGCAATGATGAATAAAGATCGTGCATGGAGCGACTCATTAACTAATACAACTTTTGATCCTTGTCGTGACAGTGATGCTAAAGAGCAGGTTTGTCAAGATTTCCGCTTATTAGATGCTTACGTTTATGGTGACTTTGAAATAGCAGATATGCCACTGTCTGTTCGCCTTGGTGATCAAGTGATCAGCTGGGGTGAAAGTTCTCTGATCTCACATGGGATAAGTGAAATTAACCCCGTTGATATTGCCCGTTTACGTGCACCAGGAGCAGAGCTTAAAGAAGCATTTATTCCTTTTGGGGCTTTATGGGCGTCATTAGGTGTTACTGATAATTTCAACATTGAAATGTTTTATCAATACAGCTGGGAAAAAACAGTATTACCACCCCCTGGCAGTTATTTTTCAACCAATGACTTTGCCGGTGATGGCGGACAATATAATAATGTCCAACTTGGCTTTGGCGGCAACCCCGATATGAATTTAGATTATTTAACATCTGGGTTGAATGATATCGGTGATACTTTGCGATCAGCGATAGCGTCGGGTGAACCTTCAGCCATAGCATCGGCGCAAGCCGCTGCTGGTCAAATGTACTCTGCTTACGCGGCTAACCTCACGCTTAGAGCACCAAGCTCGCAAGCAGAAAATGAACCAAATGATGGTGGCCAATACGGTTTGCGTTTATCTTGGTTTTTACCTGAGTTAAACGATACTGAATTTAGTTTATATTATGTGAATTATCACAGTAGACGCCCTATATTCTCAGGTATCACCGCAAACTTTAGCGCCGAGTCTATTGCTGATGATATAGGTATGATAGCAAGCACACCTATCACTACCGATAACTATTCACAATTAAATAGTTTTTCGCGTGTTGAGTTAGATTACCCCGAAGATATTAATATGTATGCATTAAGCTTTAATACCGCGATTGGTACCACTGCTTTTGCTGGGGAAATAAGCTATCGTCAAGATGAGCCGTTACAAATAGATGATGTAGAGCTTTTATTTGCGGCTGTTCCTCAACAGCTAGCCAATACAGGCTCACCAACTTATGCGGCATTAGATGGTGTTTCACAAATGACTAAAGCTGATGGATCGACTTATGGCTCAAGTGAATATGCACAAGGTTATATTTTATCTGATACCATTCAAGCACAAATGACATTAACACAACTATTTGGACCAACCTTAGGTGCTAGTCAGTTAGCAGGGCTTATTGAAGTGGGTGGTATTAATATTAATGATATGCCAGATCCAAACGATTTACGCTTAAATGGCCCCGGTACATCGCGTAATGGTGGTATCACAGGTAGTCCAGGTTTAGAGAATGCTTTACAAGGTGGAGTTGAAGCAAATCCATTTCCAACTGAATTTGCTTGGGGTTATCGCGCCGTTGCAAAGCTTGATTACACTAACGTTATTGCGGGAATCAATATGGCTCCACGCATAGTATTCGCTCATGATGTCTCTGGCATAACACCTGATCCTCTATTTATGTTTATCGAGGAAAGAAAAAGTGTCTCATTAGGAGTAAGCTTTGAATACCAAAGCAGTTGGTCGGCAGATTTAACTTATAATACTTTCTTCGACGGGGTTGGTACAACTAACCAGATGAGCGACCGTGATTACGCTTCTTTCAGCATCAAATATTCAATCTAATTTTAAGGCATAACTCATGAGAAATAACATGAATAAAGTCACAGTATTATCAGTAGCCATTACTATGGCAGTATCGTTAAGTACATCAACGAGCGCTTTTGCTAAAATAACAGCAGAGCAAGCAGCAAGGTTATCAACAGACTTAACACCTTTAGGTGCAGAGCGTGCAGGTAACAAAGATGGTTCAATTCCGGCTTGGACTGGCGGTATCACTAAGCCTCCAGCAGGATATGAAGTAGGTGACCATCACCTTGATCCTTACCCTGATGATAAAATAGAATTTACTATCACCGCTAAAAATGTTTCTAAATATAAAAACGTATTAACACCAGGGCAAATTAAATTATTTGAGACATACCCTGAAACCTTCAAAATGAATATTTATAAGACACACCGCAGTGCTTCATATCCTGATTTTGTTTATCAAGCAGTGCTTGATAATGCAACTAGAGCAACATTAAATGAAGGTGGTAATGGTTTAAAGCAAGCGGCTGTTGGTATTCCATTTCCTATTCCTGAAAATGGTTTAGAAGCTATCTGGAATCATTCGTTACGTTACCGTGGTGAAAGTGTTATTCGAGAGGCTGGTCAAGCAGCACCAACAGCATCAGGTAGCTATACTTATGTGGGGTTAGATGAATCTTTAATATTGCCTTATAATATTAAAGGAGCTTC
Source organism: Colwellia sp. E2M01 (assembly GCF_018860585.1). Taxonomy (GTDB): domain Bacteria; phylum Pseudomonadota; class Gammaproteobacteria; order Enterobacterales; family Alteromonadaceae; genus Colwellia. The sequence goes on along the minus strand of NZ_JAHKPR010000069.1, from coordinate 47,759 downwards.
ACCGACAGAGCTTGAAGAATCAAATATTTTATTTAAGTTTAAACAAAAAGTCACAGAGCCTGCACGCTTAGCTGGCTCGGCCTTACTTGTTCATGAAACCATGGATCAGGTTAAGACACCACGTCAAGCTTGGGTATATAATACAGGACAACGCCGTGTACGTCGCGCACCTAATGTTGCTTATGATGCACCGGGTACAGCGTCAGATGGATTAAGAACAACTGATGATTTTGATATGTATAACGGAGCACCAAATCGTTATAACTGGACATTAATAGGCAAACAAGAGTTATTGATCCCTTATAATGATTATCGACTTCACAGTGATAAATTAAAATATGATGACATTTTACATGCAGGTCACATTAACCCTGATTTAGTACGTTATGAAAAACACCGTGTTTGGGTTGTTGAAGCAAATCTTAAAGAAGGGATGCGTCATATATACAAAAAACGTGTTTTCTATATAGATGAAGACAGTTGGCAAGTAGCAGCGACAGATATTTATGATAACCGTGATGAACTCTATCGCGTTGGTATTTCGCATACCGTAAATTATTATGAAGTACCAACTCTTTGGTCAACACTTGATGTATTTCACGATCTTCAGTCAAGACGTTATATTGCTTTAGGCTTAGACAACGAGGCTGATATGTATGACTTTAAGACTAAGTTGGATGAAGGCGACTATACACCTGCGGCGTTAAGACGCGATGGCCGTAGATAATTACTGAGTTAAAATGGCTGACGATGTCAGCCATTTTTATATAGCCTGTTTCATAAAAATTATTTCATATTCACTAGTTCATTTTAATCATGTTAACCTAAGCAGATTCAATCTAAGTAGGTTTAGCTTACGTTACGGTTAGCTTAAACCGATTTAGATAAATATTTCAGTAAACCATAAGAGTAGAATTATGCGCATAATTACTTGTGTAGCCGTTTTTTGTATTTTCCTTTCTTCTATTACCGCACTAAGCGCTAAACAAAATAGTGCTGTTATGCCATCCCCTGCAACAAAGTCTCCATTAGCGGCTAAGTCTTTATTATTAGATATATCCCCCGTTGGTACTGATAGATTAGTCGCGGTTGGCGAACACGGCAATATTTTAGTATCAAGTGACGGGGAAAATTGGCAACAAGTTAATGTACCAGTTCAAGCAACGTTAACAGCGGTATATTTTCTAAATGACAAATTAGGTTGGGCTGTTGGCCATGATGCAACTATATTGTACAGCAGCGATGGTGGTCTTAATTGGCAAATACAGCAATACCTCCCTTTATTAGAAAAACCACTGTTTGATGTGTTTTTTAAAAACGCTAAAGAAGGCGTTGCTATTGGTGCTTATGGGCAATTTTTTCGTACTAAGGATGGTGGTTTAACTTGGCAGAGTGAGTTTCATCAAGCTTTTCTTTTAAGTGATGATGTTGAATATATTAATGAATTAAAACAAGAAGACGAAGCAGCTTATTTAGATGAGATTGCTTTTATTTTACCTCACTTTAATACTTTAGTGGCTGAAGGCGATAACTTATTCTTAATAGGTGAAATGGGTTTATTAGCGCAAAGTGATGACTTTGGGCGTACTTGGCAACCATTTGAACAATTTTATCAAGGCTCGTTTTTTACGCTGGCATCTATCAATAAAAATCATCTATTAGTTGCGGGTTTACGCGGACATGTTTTTAGCCGTAATGGCGAAGATGCAAACTGGCAGGAAGTTGCAACCAACACTACAGTATTATTAAATGACATTGTATTGTCTGATGATGAACGTATTTTCATATTAGGGAATAATGGTATGTTACTTATAAGTACAGATGACGGTGTTAGCTTTACTAAACACCCTCAAAAAGATGGCAAAACATTGATTGCCGGTGTTTGGTTTAAAAATAAACTTGTCACGGTATCAGACGTAGGGATAAAAGTGGTTGCATTACCTAGCAACTAAAACTGCTAAGTCACGAGCGACCAACAAGCTAAATAACATCTAAATTCAAAAAACATATCGTCATTCACTTTAATTATTGAAGATTTATCAATATGAAAATATCTATCGCTAGCCACATCGAAATGGCTCTTTTTCGCCATAAGTTATTAGTTTTATTACTATTTGTGCTTGCCAGTGTCTTTTTTATGTTTCAAGCAACACAAATAAAGCTTGATGCGTCTTTTACAAAAAACATTCCGCTCAATCACAGTTATATGAAAACCTATTTAAAGCATAGGGCTAACTTTGGTGGTGCAAATAATATTTTAATTTCGGTTTGTGATAGTCGAGGCGATATATTTAATGATGAATTTTTTAACGGCTTAAAAGGTGTTCACGACAAACTGTTTTTTATTCCAGGGGTAGATCGAACACAGGTTAAATCACTATTCTCGCCTAGTACTCGTTTTGTTGAAGTGGTAGAAGATGGTTTTGCTGGTGGTCCTGTTATTCCTGCAGACTTCCAACCCACAGCGCAAGGTTTAGGTGTTGTTAAAGCGAATATCGAAAAAGCAGGGATTGTTGGCAGTATGGTTGCCGATGATTACAGTTGCGCCATGGTAAAAACAGCGTTACTAGAATTTAATCCTGATACAGGAGATAAGCTAGATACTCTTGAATTAGCACAAACGTTAGAGCAAGACATTCGTCAATCTTTTGAAACCAATAATATTAGTGTGCATATTATTGGTTTTACAAAAATGGTTGGTGATGTTGCCGAAGGTGCGAAGGGCGTTGTGCTCTTTTTTGCTATCGCTATCGCTATAACAGCAGTAATGGTATATATCTTTAGTCATTCTATCCGTTTAACATTGTTACCAATTGCTTGTTCATTGATTGCGGTTATTTGGCAAATGGGAATGTTATCAACCCTAGGGTTTGGTTTAGATCCCATGTCAATTTTAATCCCATTTCTGGTGTTTGCTATTGGTGTCAGCCATGGTGTGCAAATGATTAATTCAGTGGTTAAAAAAGTTGCCACTGGTTTAACCGCAGCAGCAGCATCACAAGCAAGTTTTAGAGCTTTATTAATTCCGGGAGGTGTTGCTTTATTATCTGATACGGTTGGTTTTTTAACCTTATTGTCAATTGATATTGGTATTATTAAAGAGCTAGCTATTACTGCCTCAATTGGTGTAGCGATGATCATTTTAACCAATCTTATTTTATTACCTATCTTACTTTCTTACACTAAAATAAAAGCGAATGCTAAAGTTGGTGTACTCAGTGAAGATAGTACTTTTTGGATTTTTATCTCTAGCTTCGCTAAAAAACCACGTGCCAGAGTTATTCTCATTGTTACCGCTATTTTATTTGTTGTAGGCTTTTACCAAGGACAAGGCCTTAAAATTGGAGAACTACATGCGGGAGCACCTGCATTACATGAATCATCACGTTACAATCAAGATACTTTTTTAATTACTGACAGGTATGCGATCAGTGTTGACTATATGTCAGTCATTGTTGAGACCAACGCTGACGCTTGTACATCTTACGATATAATGTCGACCATGGATCGTTTTCAGTGGACTATGGAAAACGTACCAGGTGTTCAATCTGCAGTCAGCTTATCTTCAATATCTAAGGTAGTTAATGCCGGTTATAACGAAGGTAACCCTAAGTGGCGCGTTATTCCTCGCAATCAGCAAACGCTTGTTCAATCAATTGCACGAGTGCCTTCTTCAAGTGGCTTACTTAATAATGATTGTAGTGTTATGCCAGTGATCTTATTTTTAGAAGATCATAAAGCTCATACTATAGATACAGTGGTTGCTGCGGTAAAAGCCGCGGCGGTTGATTTAGAAAGTGAACATATGAAGTTTACCTTAGCTTCTGGTCCTGTAGGGGTTATGGCGGCAACGAATGAAGCCGTAGCTGAAGCGCAGCTTCCTATGATAATGTATGTTTACGGCGCTGTTATCGCGCTATGTTTAATTAGCTTTAGAAGCGTGCGAGCCACTTTAGTTGTAGTTTTACCTTTGTATGTTGTGTCGACGTTAGCGCAATGGTTAATGACGGTACTTGATATTGGCTTAACGGTTTCTACTTTACCGGTAATCGCATTAGGTGTTGGTATTGGTGTTGATTACGGCATTTATATACTCTCTACTATGAGCAATAAACTTCAATCAGGAATGAATGTGCATGAAGCATACCTTACCGCATTAAAAGAGCGAGGTAGTGCTGTACTCATTACTGGCTTAACCTTAGCTATTGGCGTTTCTACGTGGTTCTTTTCTACATTGAAATTTCAGGTAGATATGGGCATATTACTAACCTTTATGTTCTTGGTTAATATGTTAGCAGCCATTATTATTTTACCTGCACTATCAGCTTTTTTATGGCGTGATAAAAAGCGTAAAGAATAAACAAGTAAGGTGTGAATATTAATTTCTAAAATAAAGAATAACAGTGTATTAAAGGGCTTAATAAGATGAAAAGTATCTTATTAAGCCTTTTTTTGACTGCACAGATGAGCTTATTATTTTTAAGGTATTACTCGCTGTACATAAATCAACAAAAAATAACTAGAATCAATTTCATTAATATTTAATTACAAAGACTTAAAAAGCAAAAATTGTCATAAAACTTTTTTAATAGTCTACTCTAATAGATAGGCAATTAAGAATAATACTGAAAGACGGCACTGATCACTTGGTGTTAGTTTAATATGACGTTTTGTTAATACTAACAACAGGTTATTTTTACTTTCTTTTTCAAAGTAAAGGAAATATTTATGGTATTAGCAAACGGCTCATCATCGGTAATTATCAGTAACGTTACTAAGCTCATTCATCAAAAAGTCACTAATAACACTGCGTCATTAATCGCTAAATTTGCGGAGTTACTTTATAGCAATATGTCGTCATTCGATTTAGAAAATCGAAACGATAGTGATATGTATGGCGCCGCTTTAGGTTTGTGGGGGTCTTTAAACAAACATACGCATAACACCCCCATTATAAATGTATTTAATCCTTCTGTTAGCCAGAATGGTTGGAAGTCTAGCCATACAATTATTGAAATAATTATTGAGGATATGCCATTTTTAGTCGACTCGGTTGGTATTGCACTTAACCGTTTAGGTTTATCGCCCCATTTAATGTTAAATAGCCCCATTAATATAGTACGTGATAAGACGTTAGATATTATTGAATTATCAGCTATTGAAAGTAAGAAAAGTAAAATCAGTTCAAATGAAACGGTTTTTTTAATTGAAATAGACAGGCAATCTCAACAGGATGAATTAGATGTTATTAAAAGTAATTTATTATCGGTTGTTGGAGATATTAAGTTAACCGTGAATGATTGGCAGCCAATGTTATCTTGTTTAATGAACGTTATTGAGGAGGTTAGAAAAGGAAAACTACCAGGAACTAAAGCAGCTAAAGATGACACACTTAGCTTTTTAAACTGGATGTCTATGAATAATTTTACCTTAATGGGGTATCGTTATTATGATGTAAAAGCGGTTAAAGGCGATATTTCATTAGAAGGTGATCCTAACTCTAGCTTGGGTTTAATGAAAAATTCGCCCATATCTCAACCCAGATTACTATCTAAATTAAATGAGGCAGGTCGTGATGTTGCATTAGGAGATAATCACCTAATTCTGACTAAAACCAATACAAAATCGCGTGTACATAGGCCTGCACAATTAGACTATATCGGAGTGAAACGCTTTGATAATAAAGGTGGAATCATAGGAGAACATCGTTTTATCGGGCTATTTGGTTCTTCTTATTACACGAACAGCGCCCTAGATTTACCTCTAATCAATACAAAAGTTAATGCTGTGTGTACAACATCACCTTATTCAACCGGCACCCATCATTACAAAACACTGATTAATATATTAGAAACTTACCCAAGGGATGAAATATTACAATCGACAGTTGAAGAGTTACTGCACAATGTTATGGGTATTTTACAAATGCAAGAGCGTGATTATACCGGATTATTTGTTCGCCGGGATGTATTTGACCGTTTCTATTCTTGTATGGTGTATGTACCAAGAGAGCGCTATAACACAAAGCTGCGTATGGAAACGCAAGCTTTATTGAAAACCGCCTTTAACAGCCAACAAGAGGTAGAGTTTACAACCTTTTTTTCTGAGTCTGTGCATGCAAGAACGCACTATATTGTTCGCGTTAACTCGACTAAAGCTGATATTAATATCAAAGAAATTGAAAGTGACTTAAATGAAGCCGCGCGTACTTGGGATGACAAATTAGCTAGCGCATTAAATGCTAATTATGGCGAAAGCGAAGCTAAAAAATTAAGCCGAAAATATATTAAATTCCCCGAATCTTATAAAGATGATGTACTACCAGGCTCAGCTATTGCGGATATAGAACAATTTGAAAAGCTTAATGTTAAGTATGGTTTAGGTATGCTTTTTTACCAATCACTGGAAGAAAAAGTAGATAGTCACTTAGTTAAGTTAAAACTGTTTCATAAAGGCTCTCCTATTCATTTGAGTACGGTATTACCCATATTAGAAAACTTTGGTTTACGTGTTATCGGCGAAAGCCCGTATGCGATCAAAACAAATGAGCAAGAAATGTGTTGGATCCACGACTTTTCTATGTCGTTAATAAGTGAAGGCCCATTTGATATATCCAAAGTCAGGCTACTATTTCAAGATGCTTTTGCCAAAGTATGGCAGGGTGATTTAGAAGATGATGGTTTTAATCGCTTAATCCTAGGAGCCGGTATTGAAGGTCGTGCAGTATCTATTTTGCGTGCTTTTGCTAAATATGAACGACAAATAGCAGGCCGCTTTAGTCAAAACTATATTGAAAATACTTTTGCTCGCTATCCTGATATTGCAAAGCTATTAATCGATCTTTTTATTCATCGATTTAATCCTGAGAATAAATCAACAGCCGCCGGTAAAGACAAGTTAATAAGTAAACTTTTAGTGGATATTGAAGGCTCACTGGATGATGTTGTTAATCTTGATGATGATCGTATTATCAGACGTTTTGTTGAAATAACCAATGCCATAATCAGAACAAATTACTTTCAAAAAGACAGTAATAAAAATTATAAATCATATATTTCATTTAAAATTCAACCAGAAAAAATCAGTGAAATGCCGCTACCTATGCCTAAATTTGAAATCTTTGTGTATTCACCACAAATTGAAGGTGTACATTTACGTGGCGGTAAGGTGGCGCGTGGCGGTTTGCGTTGGTCTGACAGAAGTGAAGATTTTCGCACTGAAGTGTTGGGCTTGGTAAAGGCGCAGCAAGTTAAAAACACGGTTATTGTTCCTGTAGGCGCTAAGGGCGGCTTTGTTTGTAAACAACTGCCTAATGGCTCACGAGAAGAGATATTTGAAGCAGGTAAAGCATGCTATCGTACATTTATTCGCGCCTTATTAGATATCACCGACAATATTGTTGATGGCGAAATTGTGCCACCTAAAGGTGTGGTACGTTTAGATGAAGATGATGCCTATTTAGTGGTTGCAGCAGATAAGGGCACTGCAACTTTTTCAGATGTTGCCAATGCTATTTCTGAGGAATATAACTTCTGGTTAGGCGATGCTTTTGCCTCAGGCGGTAGTGTTGGTTATGACCATAAAGCGATGGGAATAACTGCTAAAGGCGCTTGGGAATCAGTAAAACGGCACTTTAGAGAAATGGATATAGATTGCCAAGCAACAGATTTTACCTGTCTTGCTATAGGAGATATGGCGGGTGATGTTTTTGGCAATGGCATGTTGTTATCAAAACATACTCGTTTACAAGCAGCCTTTAACCATATGCATATTTTTATTGATCCTAACCCTGAGACTGATAGCTCATATAAAGAGCGACAGCGCTTATTTAATTTACCCGGTTGCTCGTGGGAGGATTACAACAAAACACTTATTTCATCAGGTGGTGGGGTATTTAGCCGTCATGTTAAATCTATTAAATTATCACCTGAAATTAAAAAAATGTTGAGCACACAAAAACAAAGCATGGCGCCTACCGATTTAATGCAAGCATTATTAAGTATGAAAGTAGACCTACTTTGGAATGGCGGCATTGGTACCTACGTAAAAGGCTCAAAAGAAACGCATTTAGAAGTTGGCGATAGAGCTAATGATAGCTTGAGAATAAACGGCGCTGATCTACAAGCAAAAGTTGTAGGAGAGGGCGGGAATTTAGGCTTTACCCAACTAGGGCGAATTGAATACGCAGCAAAAGGTGGTCGGATTAACACCGATGCGGTAGATAATGCGGGAGGGGTTGATTGTTCAGATAATGAAGTAAATATAAAAATATTACTGAATACCTTAGTACAAAAAGGCGATTTAACCGTTAAGCAACGCAATCAGTTATTGTACGATATGACAGAGGAGGTTGGTGACATTGTTATTGACGATTGTTATCGTCAAACTCATTCATTATCTATTACCGCGATGCGTGGTGTTAATCAATTAAAAGAACAAGTTCGTTTTATACATGAACTTGAGCGCTCGGGAAAATTAAATAGATCCTTAGAATTTATACCTGATGATGATGAAATTGCTGACAGATTAGCGCAAGGTAAGGGATTAACACGTCCTGAATTAGCGGTATTACTTGCTTACAGTAAAATGGTGCTTAAAGATGATTTAGTTGATGTTGAAATAACTGACAACTCTTATCATAACAACTTACTTGTTGCCGCCTTTCCCGCGCAATTACGTAAAAAGTACCAACATGAAATGCAATCACATCCATTACGCGCCGAAATTATAGCCACCAAACTTGCCAATAAAATAGGTAATGATATGGGCTTTAATTTTGTTAATCGTATGCAAGAAGAAACAGGCGCTAGCGTTACCGAGATAGCAAACTGCTATACTGTAGCAAGTGCGGTTTTTGAATTAGCTGATTTTTGGAAACAAATTGTAGTACTCGATAATCAAACGACCACGGCTATTCAAACCGAGATGTTATTTCAGTACCGTCGAACGGTGAGACGAGCAACGCGTTGGTTTCTTCGCCATCGTAATAAATCACTATCGCTTGCAGACTCAATCGCTTTGTATCAACCGACTTTCACTGTACTGGCGACTAATTTATCGAATTTTATGGTTGCTGAAGAAACAGAAGTCTTAACTAGAGTCGTTAATGATTTAACTAACGAAGGAGTACCAAAAGCTATTGCGACACGTATTTCTCAATTAAGTAGGTTATTTTCAACGATGGATATTGCCGAAACTACCCGGGAAAATAATTGTACGGTTGAACAAACCGCGAGCTTGTACTTTAAATTGGGAGCGCGTTTAGATTTACATTGGTTTTTAGATCAAATAACCCGTCAACCTGTGGCAAATCATTGGCAAGCACTTGCCAGAGCATCATTTAGAGAAGAGTTGGACTGGCAACAACGTTCGCTAACCTCGGTGGTGTTACGTTGTCAATGTGTTGAACAGTTTACTAACCTAGATAATTTAATTGATGACTGGATAATTACTAATAAACAACCGCTTGAACGCTGGAAACACATTTTGGCAGACTTTAAAATCGGACAGTCACATGATTTTGCTAAATTTTCTGTGGGGTTAAGAGAATTAATGTTATTAAGCTTAAATTGCGAGCCTATAGCGACGAGTAAGTAATTGGTGGATTAAAATTAAGTTGGGAAGGTCCGATTTTACTTGGTAATTAAGGTTTTCACTTACCCTATGGATAAATCAATAAGTTATTACGGGCAAAATAACTTAGCCTTATTGTAATGCTACTGTTAACTGGTAAAATCCCTGCATTGCGGGGATTTTTTACTAATACACTTGGTATAATCGAAGCTAAAACCAATGCCAACTCTAAGCAGACTTGGTTTATATCCAATTAACAAAGCCGAGACATTATGTTTTATCCAGCTATTCGAAAAGTACTTTTTCAGTTTGATCCTGAAACAATTCATGAACTAACCATTAAAAGTTTAAAAAACACCGGTAAATCACCACTCAACTTTTTTTATAAGCAACAAGTTCAAGACAAACCCGTTAACGTAATGGGCATTAACTTCCCTAATCCAGTTGGCTTAGCAGCAGGTCTTGATAAAAACGGTGAATGTATTAACGCATTTGCGGCTATGGGTTTTGGTTTTGTTGAAGTAGGTACTATTACGCCTAGGCCACAACCGGGTAATGATAAACCGCGTATTTTTAGATTACCTGAAGCTAATGCCGTTATTAATCGTATGGGATTTAATAACAAAGGCGTAGACTACTTAGTTTCGCAAGTACAAGCGGCAAACTTTAAAGGTGTTTTAGGTATTAATATAGGTAAAAATAAAGATACACCAGAAGAAAATGCTAAAGATGATTATTTACACTGCATGCGTAAAGTGTACGACTTAGCGACTTATATTACTGTTAATATTTCTTCGCCAAACACGCCTGGATTACGCTCGTTACAATACGGTGAAGCGTTAGATGAATTATTATCCGCATTAAAAGCTGAGCAAAAGGTGCTTGCTGAAAAATATGGAAAATATATTCCTCTTGCCGTGAAAATCGCCCCAGATCTAAGCGCAGAAGAAGTTAACTCTATTGCTCAATCGTTAATAGATAATGAAATAGATGGAGTGATTGCTACCAATACCACATTATCACGTGAAGGTGTTGAAGACCTTGAATTTGGTGGTGAGCAAGGTGGCTTAAGTGGGCAACCGGTTAAAGACAAAAGTACACAAGTGATTAAATTACTAAGTGAAGCCCTTGATAATAAATTACCAATAATCGGTGTCGGTGGCATAGCATCAAGCCTTGATGCTAACGAGAAGATACAAGCGGGTGCTAGCTTAGTACAAGTTTATACGGGGTTTATTTATCAAGGTCCGCCGTTAGTTAAAGAAATTGTTAACGGTTTATAATTGAATACTTATTTGAATATAGCTATGAGTATTATTTTAAGCTTTTTATTCGTTAATACGCTTAAAATTTAAAGAGAGCAAGTAAAGCTGATGAAATTAGCAGTATGAAATTAGCTTCAGGTTTGTTATAACTTGTACTTATCGTCCTGATAGTTAACAGCTATATTGTTTGTATTAAGTTAAATAAAGTTACGTTGCTATAGCAAAATAACGATATAGACAATAATTTATTTAAGAGAGAGTAAAGACATGAAATTCATAACAAAGAGTATTTTAGCCATTGCTGCTTCAACCACTTTAGTTGTTGCTACAACAAGTATGGCGCAACCTGCCAGTTCAGAAAAACAAGCAGCTAAAGCGACAGAATTACGCCAATCTATCTTTAAATTACTAGGTAGCAATATGGGACCATTAGGTGCAATGGCTAAAGGTAAAGCACCTATGAACGCCGAAGCTGTTGAAACTAATGCTACACGCATTAATCAGCTATCTTTAATGCTCGCTGACTATATGCGTACTGACACATCAAAATTTGATGTTAAAACAGAAGCGTTACCTAAAATTTGGCAAGAAGCAGAACACTTTAGTAAAGCTATTGAAAACTTAACGACTGCATCTGCAGCATTAGTTGTTGCTGCAAAATCTAATGATGAAGGTGCGATTAAAAAAGCGATTGGCGGTGTTGGGAAAACATGTGGCGGTTGTCACGATGACTTTAAGAAAGACTAGCTATTAATTGTTAATCTATAAAAAGCCTTAGAGATACTTCTAAGGCTTTTTTTTAACTAATTATTCTTGATAAAGCGTAACTTTTAAAGCAACTATTAAAAAATAGATTGGAGACTTATTAGCGCTTAGAGCTTAGTTTTAGATCTTAGTTTTAGATCTTAGTTTTACCTTTAGTGATTAGTTAAAACTAGTAATCGCTATTTAAAAATATATATGCGATAGAGATCCCCACTAATAAATTGTTATTCGAACGTACCAAGGGGCTATTTTCGAATGAAGCATTACCTAAATAGGTATAACGTGAGAATAAGCCTATCCAAATATGTTCTCTTTTCCATGTTGCACCTAAAGATAACCTGGCGCCGGCGTAACCACCTTGAGCGTTATATGCCTCTCTCGTTATTGTTGCTTTGTCTGTAGGAATAGCATAGAAATATTGTGCATATTTATCTGAATGAAATAATAAGGCAATTGAGCTATCAACAATTGTCTCTCCTCGAGCCACGCCTGATCTAAATTGATATTTATTATTTAAACTAAATTGTCCAGTCCAACCTGTATCTGATATTTTTCTAAAATCCGTATTAATTGCTTTTCGTATAGAAAAATCAAGATAAGTGCGATTTTGTGAGCGGTTATCACCAACAAAATAATATTCTAGCGATGGCCCTAATTCACCAACCCAATTCAAATCATCCATACCTTTTCTAGCTTCATTATCATCACTATCAACAGGAATGGAGCCGGAAGCATCTAGGGTTAAATGCCAGTTTTTTTGATTAAATAAGTTACCTTCAAACACACTTCTATCAATAACAACCGTATCGCTTTCGTAAAAAACATAAGGGGTTGGAACGATATAAAACTGTGATTGATCTGAGCCAATATAGTCAGGAATAGACATCATTGATACTCCCATACCGATTGAATAATCGGCAGGGCGTTTAGTAGCTTGATAATCTTTTGAGTATTTTTCTTCGGTTGCTGAGCTACTTTGAGCAGCAAACATTAAAAATACGATGAAGAGCTTGATAGTTTCCAACTGCTAAGCTATGCCACCGTTAACTGAAATAACTTGTCTTGTCACATAACTTGCACCATCAGAAATTAAAAAGGCCACGGCACTTGCGACTTCTTCAGGTTTACCCATTCTTCTCAATGGGATCATATTTTTTAAATCAGCAACGGGAAGATCGTCAGTCATTTCAGTTTCTATTAAGCCAGGCGCAACACAATTTACGGTGATTTTTCGTTTAGCAAGCTCAAGAGCTAAGGCTTTTGTTGCGCCAATAATCCCTGCTTTTGATGCACTGTAGTTAACTTGTCCGCGATTACCCACTTCACCTGATAGCGATGAAATCGTAATAATACGGCCGCCTTTTCTGGCACTTACCATTGGCATTACTAAAGGATGGAGCACATTATAAAAACCATCTAAATTGGTATGAATTACACGATCCCACTCGTTATCTGTCATTGCCGGAAAAGCGGTGTCAGCAGAAATCCCTGCATTACAAACAATGCCATAAAAACTACCATGTTCGGCAATATACGCTTCAAGTACTTGTTTGGTTGCTTCTCTGTCGCTAGCATCAAACTGTACAATAGTCGCTTTTACGCCTTTAGCTGTAATTTCATCAGCCACTTGTTGAGCGCTGCTAAGATCAGATCGGCAATGCAAGCAAATGTTAAAGCCCATGTCAGCTAATTTTATTGCAATAGCTTTACCAATACCTTTGCTTGAACCTGTTACCAGTACGTTGCGATTCATATCTTATTTACTCCATTGTAATAATTTTGTACGCAATATAGCTTCTTGATCGGCACATACTTCAAGGCTAGCAGCAACATCATCTATTGATACATTCTTTCTTTTTTTACAAAATAATACTGATTTCATTGCAAATTCACGCCATAAATCACCAATTTCAGTAGTGAATTTTGATAATTCGAATAACGCTTTATCATCCAATATTGTTGCTGCTTCATCTAAAAAGCTTGCATACATAAAACGGAACCCCGCGCCACCAGTACCAATCTCTTCTTGCATTCTTACTATGTTACCTAAGAATAAAGCGGCTTCTTTTTGCGGTTTGCTTTTGAGTGTTCTAATTTTTTTGGCTAGGTGCCTAACACCTTTCGTTCCGAAAAAAGGCAATATAAGACCATTCATCATTTTAGCTGTTTTTTTAATGCTTGCTCTGATCTGAGGCTCTAGTTCAACAGGTGATGTAGGTAATGTCATTTCGTACATTAAGCCCTTAGAAGCCAATACACCTTTGGCGAAACGTGCTCGTTTTAAATCTTCAGCAGGGCAGGTAACAACGTCTTCAAAAACAGGGTCACTAATTAAATAATCACCTTGCTCATTTTTACCATAAACCGTTAAGTTATGTGCGTTAAATTGAAATCGCATATCTTCAGGGAAATAAGGTAACCAGTAAACAGAGGTTTGCAAGCCGACTAATTTGCCTTCACTTAATGCTTTATCTAATGCTTTCATGCCTGCTTCAGGGGTAGAGAATTTTTGTGAATTCATTTTCACGTTTAATTTTTTACACACGGCAGAAATAATTGATTTAGGCGGCATTCTGTAGGCAATCAAGGGGAGCCCGCCAACTTTTATCATAGGTAAGTATACAAAAGTAAGTGCAGAAGATAATCCAAAGACCATAGGTTCAGACAGATTCATTCCTTGAGAGTTGAGCATGTTTGCAACCACACCTGATTCACAGTGTGATGATTGCTGATGGTTTATATTATTTTCAATCACATTCATTCTTTAATAACCGGTTGCTTTAAATCTTCTAATGAAACGTTAAACGCTTCACAATATTTATTGAGTTTTTTAACAGACAACTTAGCAAAAACATCTGTTTTCATATGACGTTTAATTTGCCATTGAAAAAAGCCCGTTGCATGAGCAAGAGACATTAAGTCAAATCGAAAAAATGGTAAATAATAAGCAATAGGTGAAACTTTACCTGCAATTAAAGCCACTTTCATTTCATTTAATTGTTCATCTAGTTGTTGAACAGCCATTTCTGTGGCAAAACCTTCAACTTCCCAGCCTGAAGACTGTACACCTTGATAATGTCCTGTATCGTCAACGGCATAAATAAGCTTTTTATGGCCATCATAGGATTTACAGCTATCTTGAGGTACTTGATCTTTTTTCATAATATGTTGCTCTTACGATACTGTTAGTTGCATAAAACCACTTGAAAAACGGCCACTTTCAGGAACATAACACAGTAATTTATCCCCAGGCTTTAATTGCCCTGAATTGAAAAGCTCCTCAAGGATAATAAAAATAGAAGCTGAACCCGTATTTCCTTTCTGCGTTAGATTAGTAAACCACTTCTCATAAGGAATACTAAAGTTAATGTTTTCTAATCCTGCGTAAAGCTTTTCTCTAAAATACTGCGATGAATAATGTGGTAGAAAATAAGTGTAATCTTCTGGTTTTATATCACGTTTTGTTTTTATTTTGGATAAGGCTTTTTCTACGGTGACGGCTACAATGTTATCGTTTAAAAGTTTTACATCTTGCTTTACCGACATAATTGATTGTTGCGAACGCTCTTCGTCAGTAAATCGCATCCAGCCTTGAAAGTGTCCATCTGTTTTTTCAGCACCAGCATACATACATGCAGCCATTTCATCAGCAAAAGATAACGTCTCTATCCAATTAATTTCAAGTGATAATCCTTCGCTGTTAGGTTTGTCTGATAATAAAGCTGAGCCAGCGCCATCTGATAACATCCAACGAAGAAAATCTTTTTCAAATGCTATTTCAGGCTTTTCATCTAATTGAGTTAATTTAAATTCTGTTTCTGCTTCAAATTTTTCAGAACGCATTATGCTTGAAGCAACTTCACTGGCAACAACAACACTTTTACTACTTTCACCGGCTTTAATATTTAAAAAAGCATATTTCAAGGCGGTAAGTCCACATAAACAAATCCCCGAGGTAGAAACAGCTTCACAAGGTGGGTTTTTTAATTCGCCATGTACCATTACAGCATGATTAGGCATTATTTGATCAGCCATAGAAGTGCTTGCAACTAAGCAATCAACTGAATTTAATTCGGCTTCATTATCAAATAAGCCTCTAACAGCTTCTGCAGCAAGAGATGCATTAGTATAGTTATATTCACCAGTGTTTTTGTCGATGGCATAATAACGAGATTTTATACCATTACTACGCAATATTACCGATTTTGCTCTCGATTTCTTTCCTGAAATCTTTCCAATGATATCTTCCATTTCAGCATTGCTTACTTTTTCGTTTGGTAAGAATGCTGAAATGTTATTGATGAAAACGCGTTTTCCCATTGTGCTTTACTCTCCTGATGGTTGTGCGTAATAGGCTTTCTGTCTTGCTATTTTTTTCTTAAAAAGAGGGGTTATTAATTTAATCACTAGCGCAGTAATTGGTACAATTGTAACAATTAATGCAAGTAAAAACATAGAATAAAAAAATAACCCGGTATATCGTCGGAAAGAGTTCTGAGGACCGAGTAACATTAAAATCTTTCCCCATATTTTAAAGCTGCGGTGGCCTATTTTTTCACTAAAAATTAATTTTTCATTAATTTTTACGGCACCTAAACCTTTCATTACTGGGGTTTCAATTATATTACTATCTTTGAGTAATCTTTGGTTTAACGCTTCTCCAAACCGTTGTGCTTGTGTAATCTCTTGATCAGAAATACCTGCTGGAGGAACCCAAGATAACGGTTTCTTTTTACCTGTTAGCATCCATAAAGGTGTAGCTAAAAAACTAAATCCAGCACCGCATTCATCGGTAAGGACAATATTATCAACTAAATTAGCCTGTAAATTAGTTAATAATGATTTCATCTTTTCTTGAGCTGTAAGCCACATACCTCGACAACCAATAACAGTCATAACAGGGGTGTTATGAAAAAGCTTTTTAGCTTGGTCTGATTGTAAAAAACTCGATATAGGTAGTGAAGGAGACAAAAACCATACTTGATATGAAAGAATAATTAAATCATAGTCGTTGTTCTCTATATCGGTTCGATTAGTCGTATTTTTTGTCGAGCGGGTAACCAAGGTACTTGCATCTAATTCGACCTTCTTCATATAAACTGATTCAGGCATAACTTGAAAGAATTTAAAAAAAGGCCACGGAAAAGGGTACTTTACTTTAGGTTTAATAGTCAGAGAGTCAACTTGAATGTGTTCATCATTAAGTATTGGCTCTATTATAGAGTCTACAACTTTAGTTAACTGACCTGTTTGTGAGTAGCTAACAACAAGGATTTTACGCACCAATAACCACCATAATTGCTCAATAAATTTAAGTCGGGTATTATACCCAAATAAGTTCTAAATAAAACAAGCTCATGATTAAGTTAACCACAATTATTTCTATTGTCTGCGTTGCAATATGTTCAAATCTCGCTTTTTCCTCAGAATTAACCGTAAATATTAAAAAAGTAGAAGTATTAGATAAAGTCATCATGATGGAGTTGTTTTTATTGGCAGAAGCTGAGTCTACGGATTGGATGCAAGCTCAACTGATAGATAAAAAAAGAATTCTTTTAGGTACTGAAAATCAACAAGGAATTGCTGAATTCACCTTTTCTAATATAGAAAATGGTCGATATGCACTGAGAGTTTTTCAAGATCTTAACGATAATGGCTTTCTTGATAGGTCATCAAGTGACATACCTGTTGAGCCGATAGGTTTTTCAAATAATCCTAGTTTGTTTGGCGGAGAGCCAACACCTGAAGACAGCGTGATAAACGTAACACAAGACACTATTATCTCAATAAACCTTAAGCATAAAAAACCGAGAAAAAAACGAAATAAATAATTAGAAAGGTTAGGTTATATTTAGTTTAAGTGGTCAGTAGTGGCTTTGTTATGACGATACGTTTATGTATCTATGACTAGCGTCCTCTTTAGCATTAGAAATAAAAAGGCAGCCCAATTATTAATGGACTGCCTTATAATGATTACTAATACACTTTAATGTTTAACTTTAGCGTTAAACTAAAGGCTCGTAACTATTTAATAATGCTTTCTAACTTACCTTCATTATCAAATTTTAGAATATTTCTTGACCATCTATTTACCCAATAAGTCCAGCTATTGTTATCTAGCGAAGGTGTTGCATGCATTGGTGGTTTACCCATAGCATAGGTAATACCTTCTTTGCTCATACCAAGTAATGGTGTGCCTTTTTCAATACCTTCTTGGTCAATTGCACTTAATTGTGCAACTTTATCGCTATCACAACGTTCGCCAAAAAACGTTTTAAAGTTTTGTTCTAAAGATTGTCCTGCAGAGCGTGTATGTTTGTCCCATAAGTAATTATAGGTTTTACCTTGGTATGATATTTCTATTTCTTTATCATCAATATCTTTAATAACAAACTCACTACACATAGGGATTAAATTAGACATTTGATAATTTAATGCATATAAACGATTGTTGGCATAATCAGCATGTATATTTACTAGAGCAACAACCTTAGCCCCTTCAGTAAAGTTTGGGTCTTGTGGAGCAGAGGAAGTCTCTGAAGTTGACATACAAGCAACCAAGCTAGAAGCTAATAATGACAACACTGCAGTATTAATACTATTTTTTAGTTTAAATTTTTTCATGAACTATATTCCTTATAATGTGTGTTTGTTTGTTGTTTGCTTTTTATCCGTAGCTATTTTGGCAATAAATAGAATAAAACTCAATCTCGTTATTGCTAGTCAGTATACACCTGATAAAATACCCCTTTTATTTTTAAGTATCGTTTACTGATTTATTATATGTATTATCCTCGACTGTTAACCCCTTTAGATCTTGGCTTCACTCAATTAAAAAACCGAGTGTTAATGGGATCTATGCACACCAACCTTGAAGAGGCGAAAAATGGTTTTAAGCGTTTAGCTTCTTTTTATGCGCTAAGAGCAGAAGGCGGTGTCGGCTTAATTGTGACCGGGGGTATATCACCCAATGTTGAAGGGAAATTAGCGCCGAATAGAGCGTTAATGACAAGCAGTAACGATGTAAAAGATCACCAACTGATAACACAAGCGGTCCATAATGTGGAAGGCAAAATATGTATGCAAATTTTGCATGCAGGTCGCTATGCTTATCAAAAACAAATCGTAGCGCCTTCGCCGTTACAATCGCCTATTATCCCGTTAACTCCACGAGAGCTTTCTAGTGTGGAGGTAGAGCAACAAATATCAGACTTTGTAAATACAGCGGTACTTGCACAAGATGCAGGTTATGACGGTGTAGAAATAATGGGCTCAGAGGGATATTTAATTAATCAATTCATTGTTAAAACAACGAACCACCGACAGGATGAGTGGGGCGGTAGTTACCAAAATAGAATTCGCTTTGCTGTTGAAATAGTTAAACAAACGCGTTTACGTGTTGGAAAAAACTTTATCATTATTTTTAGATTATCAATGCTTGATTTAGTTGACAATGGTAGCTCTCTTGAAGAAGTTATTATGCTGGCTAAAGCAATGGAGTTAGCAGGGGCAACTATTATTAACACGGGTATTGGTTGGCATGAGTCAAGAGTACCAACCATTGCGAGTATGGTACCTCCAGGTACATACGCCAGCATTAGTCAATATGTAAAGTCTGAAATAGCATTACCTATTGTTGCCAGTAACAGAATTAATACTCCTGAAGTAGCAGAAAATATTTTAGAAAACGATTGGGCAGATATGATCTCAATGGCAAGGCCATTACTTGCAGATAGTCATTTTGTTGTTAAAGCAAAAAATAATAAAGCAGAAGAAATTAACACCTGTATAGGTTGTAACCAAGCTTGCTTAGACCATATTTTTCTAAATAAAGTGGCTACTTGTTTAGTTAATCCATTTGCAGCGAGAGAGGAAGAGCTCGCCTTGCATCCAACCAACAAACCTAAACATATTGCTGTTGTAGGCGCTGGGCCTGCAGGAATGGCCTTTTCTTTATATGCCGCACAAAGAGGTCATCATGTGCAGCTATTTGAAGCAGAGGATAGTATTGGTGGGCAATTCAATTTAGCTAAAAGAATTCCAGGTAAAGAGGACTTTTATCAAACACTTCGATATTTTAGAAATCAGTTAGCTAAGCATAAGGTAAAAGTTCATCTTAATACCCTAGTAGATGCAGCAAAATTAACTGCATTTGATGAGGTGGTTATTGCTACAGGTACTAAAGCTAATTTACCTGATATTGGTGGTATTGAACACCCGAGCGTGGTGTCGTATGGTGATATATTAACGGGCAAAAAATTGGCTGGTAATAACGTAGCAATTATTGGTGCAGGTGGTATTGCTTTTGATGTTGCAGAATATATAACTAATACGGTTAAGCCGGTAGATGCTAATGCTTTTGCTGAACACTGGGGAATAGATTTAAAGCTGAGATCTAATGGTGGGTTAAAGCCTGTTAGCTATGAAGAGCCTATTCGTAACGTTTTTATGTTACAACGAAAAATTAGAAAATCAGGTGCTGATCTTGGAAAAACCACTGGTTGGATCCATAGAACAAGCTTAAAAAATAAAAAAGTGTCGATGTTAGCGGGCGTTGATTACGAGAAGATTGATGCGCAGGGTTTACATATTAATATTCGTAAAAAGCCACGTGTACTCAATGTAGATACTATTATTTTATGTGCTGGACAAGTAGAGAACGATCTTTACTCTCAAGGACTTGAACCGGAAAAATGTCATGTCATTGGAGGTGCTCACCTTGCGAAAGGTATTGATGCACAAAAAGCGATAGAAGAAGCGGCATTGTTAGCAATACGTATTTAATCGCCTGATTAATTTATATAATATATTTTAGTTTGGATCAGGTTTAGCTGAATAACTGAGCTGCAGTAAGCGTCGTATAAATAATATTAAGTTATTAAGTTACTAAGTTACTAAGTTACTAATTTTAATATTACTTATACGCTTCAAGATTACTTATGGTGTCAAGTATGAAGTTAAGTTCAAGCTTTAACTACGAATTTAATTTACAGATTAATTGATATGTTAATTAAATCGTTTAAATATTAACGACGTATTAATACCGCCAAAAGCAAAGTTATTGGTCATAACATATTGGGTATCAATCATACGACCATCACCAGTAATATAATCTAATTCACCACATTCAGGGTCAATATTGTCTAAATTGATTGTTGGTGAAAACCAGCCATTATTCATCATTGAAATACTAGCCCAAGACTCAATTGCACCACACGCACCTAAGGTATGACCTAGATAGCTTTTTAATGAACTAATAGGGGTGTTTTTAGAAACAGCGTTAGCCGTTGCTTGAGTTTCAGCAATATCACCTTTATCTGTTGCAGTACCATGAGCATTAACATAACCAATATCTTGTGCGCAAACGCCTGCATCTTCCATCGCTTCAGTAATAGCTTTTGCCATGGTTTCTTTGGTTGGTTGAGTAACATGTACACCATCAGAGTTGGTGCCATAACCAACTAGCTCCGCATAAATGTGAGCACCGCGAGCTACCGCATGTTCATATTCTTCAAGTATCAAGGTACATGCACCTTCACCGATAACTAAGCCGTCACGATCTTTATCAAAAGGTCGAGGAGTTTGTGTAGGCTGATCATTTTTGGTTGAAGTAGCATAAAGGGTATCAAAAACGGCCACTTCACTTGGGCAAAGCTCTTCACCGCCACCTGCAACCATTATCTCTTGCTTGCCAAATTTTATTGCTTCATAAGCGTAGCCAATAGCTTGTGAGCTTGATGTACAAGCAGAACTTGTTGTATATACACGACCTGCAATACCGAAGAATACACCGATATTTACCGCCGTAGTATGGCTCATCATTTTAATATAACTGGTCGCTGTAACACCTTGCATATTACCTGACTTTAATAAATCACCAAAAGCAATAATCGGCTCGGTTGAGCCTATTGATGAGCCGTAAGCAATACCCATACGACCAGATTTAAAATATTCATCTTTTAAAAGGTTAGCATCCTTAAGAGCTGTTTCTGTAGCAGTAGTTGCCATTAACGAAACTCTACCCATTGAACGAATTTGTTTACGTTTATAATGTTCAGGTTTAACAAAGTCTAAAATAGGTGCAGATAGTTGAGTGTTTAGCCCATCTATACTTTTGAATTTTTCATCAATTCGAACAGCATTTTGTTTTTGGCGTAAGTTTTTTTCAAAATCTAGCCAGTTATGCCCTAAAGCTGTTATAGCTGACATTCCTGTAACAACAACACGTCTCATGTTTACAATACGCCTCTTATAAAATTAATGTTAACACTTTAAAAGTGCTACTTTAATACACATGCCATTATAGCTGCTCAGCTAAAAATTGGCTTGGGTTTTCAGGTTGAAATACATTGATCCTCGCCGAGGCGATTTCTGTATCATTATTGTATATCTCGCAGTCAAAGGCACTTAAACCAGACTCATCTTTATAAAGTTTCTTTACGTTTATCGTTAACGCCATACCAAGGGGAAATACAGAGTAATCACACTTAAATTTTCGACTACTGACTAAAAAGCCGATTTGCACAGAACGATTATTCACTAATTCGTTAGCATTTGCATAAGCGGCGATACTTTGTGCCATATACTCTATGCCTACGTAACTAGGAACACCTTGTAAATTTGAGTCAAAAAGTAGACTTTGCTCGGTAATTAGGTGAGAGCAGGTTGCCGTATTTTCACAAAAACTTTCCAGTGAGTCGAGCAATATCATAGGGGCTCGATGTGGAAGTAGTTGTTCTATAGTAAAGTCTTTATTGCTAGTTTTGGTCATATTCATTTTTTCATATCCACTGTTTCATACTAAAATCCGATGATTATACTGACGTTATTACCACCAAACGCGAATGAATTAGAAAGGCAATATTTTATCGGATTTTTACTTTTTTGTCCTGTGTGGGTAAGGGCTATTTGTGCTAAAGAGTCATCTTTTATGTTATCCCAACAATGTGGGATCAGTATTTGGTTGTTATCTTGCATCATTAACCAGCACAAACCAATTTCAGTTGCACCAGCTGCACCCAACGTGTGACCTATCATCCCTTTAACAGAGCTACATGGTGTATCATTACCAAAGACTTTATGCACCGCGATTGATTCCATCGCATCATTTTTAATTGTGGCCGTACCATGTAAATTAATATAATCAACGTCGCTAGCAAGAATGCCGGCGGTTGTTAATGCTTGTTGCATTGTTGTTATAGCACCTTCACCTTCGGGATGGGGTGCCGACATATGATGTGCATCACTTGATTCGCCGCAACCTAAGAGTTTGATGTTACCTTTGTCAGTTCGTAAAACACATAAAGCAGCGGCTTCACCTAAGTTGATTCCATCTCTATTGATACTTGAAGGCTGACATAGGTTACTTGAGGTAGAGTCAAGCGCAGAAAAACCATTAACAGTCATGCCGCATAAAGCATCAACGCCGCCAACAATCGCAGCATCTATCACACCCGATAATATAAGCTCTTTAGCAGTTATAAATGCTTTAGCGCTTGAAGAGCAAGCGGTTGAAATAGTAAAAGCAGGGCCTTGAATCTCAAGTTCGTCAGCAATAAACTCAGCTAAGTTGAACATCTCTTGCATACGATAATCATAATCTTCAGGCAATGCTCCAGTACTTAATTCAGCTTTTACTGCATTCTCACCTTCGTAAATACCTGAAGTACTTGTACCGACAATTACGCCGATCCTGTCAGAGGATACAGCCTGCTTTAAATCATTTACTTCATCTTGAAGAGACGCTAAAGCAAGTTTAGCTAACTGATTATTACGAGTATTGAAGTGTTGAGCTTTGCCTGATAGGTTTGGTAATTCACCTTGTACCGCACCAATAAATAAGCTGCCTTCATTAGGAAGAATGTTATTTTCAGTTAACCCACTACGGGTACCTTGTAGCATATTAGTTTTGATTTCGGTTAAGTTACAACCAAGTGGATTGACTAAGGCAAAGTCACTTATATATATTTCAGGGGGATTTTTTTTATTCATTAACTTGCTCGATCGTTAATTGGTACTGTTCGGTAATATTGCTTAATACGATTTTTTGTTTTGTGTAAGTAATAGAGATAACTGTCTCACCTAGTTGTGTTATTTCTCTTACTCCCTCAACGCTATTTTTTTGCGTGGTTGTTACTTGATAACCAGCTAAAAGGCCGTTACTAACATCACTATCTGGCCATTTTATTAGTTGTATATCTCTTATGATGCGTAAGACCATGCTTTCATCAAATACGGCGCTTGAAAAACCAATCAGCCCTTTATTACTTTCCCATTTTGCTTGCATAATAGGTAAACCGCTATAGGTCATAGCGCCAAGACTTAATGTATGCTCTTGGGTTTCTATCTGCGTTAATAAAGTGCGCTTATCTTTTTGTTCAAATGTTAACGACTCTAAATAGGTTTTATTCTTTAATGCATAGGGTAGTGGCTGCAACTGATAAAAGTCCGTCACAGCTTGGTCATTTTTTATTAATGAACAAGCACTAATAAGCAAAGACAAGGATATAAGTAGCAGCCTTTTGTGTAGCTTATTAAAGTAGCTCACTAACCGTCGTTACCTTGTCGGCAAATATCGACTAATGCATTGAGTCGACGCTCTGTTTTACTCACATAAGGGTTTTCTTTATCCCATGCATAGCCAGCTAAAATAGAGCAAATCATTGATTTAACATCATTGTCATCTTTTTGGAAAAAAATAACATTTTGTAATTCGGTGTCATACCAAGACATCACAAAATGCTTGAACACTTCTACACCGGCTTTTAAATTATCAGCATAATCAGTTTGCCACGAGACATCGTCACCTGAAAGTTGTTTATCAAGAAGGTTGGCTGCTAATGAAGATGAATACATGGCAATAGTAACGCCAGATGAAAAGACTGGATCTAAAAATTCACCGGCATTACCCAATAACGCAAAGCGATCACCATATAATTTGGTTACATCTGAAGAGTAACCTTGTAACGATCTTACTGGAGTGATTTTTTTTGCTTGTTTAAGTAACTCAGCCAAATAAGGCTCTTGCGCTAAAAAGCTATCAAAGACGGCTTCGTCTGTTTGAGTAGAGTCAAAATATTTAACATCACCCACAACCCCAAAACTTACCGTGCCATCTGAAAAAGGGATTAACCAATACCAGATATCATTTTTTTCTGGATGTACGGTAATTAATATTTTATCTCTATCGTAGTGCTCATCGATTATGCCATCCTCAAAATGACAAAAAACGGCACGCCTATCAGAAAGTGTACTCGGTAACTCTAAAGATAATAAACGCGGAAGAACACGGCCATAACCACTGGCATCAAGTATAAATTTAGCTTCAAACTGAAGAGATTCTTGCTCATTAGTCACTGAAACAACAGCTGAATCATCTTTGAAGTCTACTGCGTTAACGGTATGTTTATAACGAATGTCGGCACCGATTTCATCAGCTCTGTCGGCAAGCACTTTATCAAAGTTAGCGCGCTTTACTTGGAAAGTAGTACCTGCACCGTCACTAAATTTTTTGGTAAAATCAAAGTTTGAGTGTTCACCATTGCGATAAAAAGCTGCACCGTTTTTGTATTGAAAGCCTAAGGCTTCAGCTTGCGATTGCACGACATCTAACATATCGGCTTCTTCAATAAACGCCATACATTGAGGTAATAAGCTTTCACCAATAGAAAAGCGAGGGAATTGTTCTCTTTCAATAACAAGTACTTTCCAACCTTTTTGAACAAGTATGCTGGCGGCTATTGCGCCCGAAGGGCCGGCACCTATAATAATTACATCAAACTTCTCATTTACTGGCATATTGGTCTCTCTTTCCTAAGATTTTAGTGATTATTGGGGCAAATATAAAAGTAATAACAATGCCCAAAAATACGGTTTTTCCAAAACTTGCGATAGCGGGGGTTGAGCTAAAACTTAATACGGCAAAGACAAAAATAGAACTTAATGCCGACATTAATGTGGTTTTAGTAATTGATGTTGAAAAACCATGCTCAGCGTAAAATATTGAGTAATCAAGTCCTAATGCTAAAATAACTAAGCCTGCGGCTAGGTTAAATAAGGTTATGTCTCCTTGAATAACCCCACTTAATGCTAACGCCATAGCAAAAGCACTAGCAGGCACCGCTACACCAAAGCTTGCTTTTTTTAGCCCATAACGAAGGGTAAATACAATAAGCCCAGCAAAACACGCTGCAATAAATATAATAGCGAGTACAAGCCTAAAAGTGGCGAGCTCTTTTTCTGTATCGGCTAATTTATCAATGAAAATACTATTGTCAATAACGTTTAACTCAAGTGTTAATTGATTAACATCTTTTATGCCTGAAAAGCGAATAATAGAATAATATTTACTATCACTTTTAAGCCAAAGGTTTTTAAATATTTGACCAATAGGGCTGTCAAACCAAGGTTCGGGTAATAAGTATTCTTTTGCTGAGTCAACATCAAGATGATTTACCCCTAACATTTCTTTTAACGAATCAAATGCACCTTGAGTATAAGAGTTAAGTAATAATTGGTTGTTATATTGCTGCTGTTTAACTGAGGGGATCCAGCTCGCAACAGCTTGGTAGCTACTAAATACATTATTTAATTGCATCTTATTAAGTAATGCTATCGCTGTTTCTTCGCTTTCAAGTAGTTTTTGCGGGGTATCTGCTTGTAATAATAAGTACTGATTATCAAGTTTTTGTCCGAGCATTGTTTTCACTTTATTTTCATTTTCTACTAAATGCGGTGCTACTTGATAGAATGATTTAGCATTATCTGAAAAGGGGATTTGAGTTAACACTGTGATAGATGTGGCGAATAATAAAATCAAAAAATAGGTTTGGGCCTTCCAATGTTTAAGCATTTTTTTATGAATTTTATTAATCAGGTTAAACCACGAATTATTGTCTAGAGTACGGGAGTTATTACTTTGAAAATTCACTTTTTGGTGTAGGTAAGGAAATACCAATAACACGGTAAGCAGAGCGCCAAGTAAACCAAAAATAGTGAAAACAGCTATTTGTTTAAAAATAACAATAGGCACAATAATCAATAATAAATAGCCTAGCGCCGTTGTTAAAAAGGTGAGTACTAAGGATGAGCTAATATTTGTTAATGGATTAAGGTTACTAGGCAGTATCTTTTGTAGTTCGGTCAAACTATGGAAGCTATAATCTGCAGCAATACCTATTAAAGTAATAGCAAAAACAATCGATAAAATATTCACTTCATCAAAAAGTAAATTTAATCCTAAGAAGCCATAAGCAATGCTGATAACGATTAAAAAAACAGTACATATAACGGTAACCATGCGACGGTAGGCAAAATAAATTAATAAGAGTGTCGCTATAATTGACAAACCACCTAGCCATTGCATTTCATTTTTTGCCTGCTCGCTTGCCTCATAACTATAAAATAAAGCGCCTGAGCGAACATAATCGACACCGGATATTTTAGGTAACTGGTTAAGCTGCACTACTATGCTTTTTGCCGTATTAAGGTTAAATGCCCCATCTGTTGTTTTCATCGTCACTAACATGTAGTGCATGTTTTGATAGTGTAATGTTAAGTAACCATCTGCAGTGATAGTTAATTTATTGGAAGGGAGAGGCGATCTATTTAAAAAACTAGCAAATGCGAGGGTAGGGTCTTTATCAATAGTTTTAGCGACTAATGAATCACCTAGTTGATTTAATAATTGAAACTGTAAATCAAAAATATTGTTTTGTTCGTTAGTTAAGTGGTCTCGGTAATTTGATGTTAACAGCTGTTGCTCGAAACCAGTGTAACTATTAATCATACTGTCTTGATTAGGAATGTTTTTTAATTGAGCTGATACCGTTGCAATACCCTTTATTTTCTTTAACTGCTGAACCAGTTCATTGGTTGCTTCAATGGCTTGGCTTTGTTGTTTGTGCCCTACTAGATAGAGCAGACTATTGTTAATGTTTGATTCTATTTTTGTTTGTATTGATTGCCACTGATTGTCATGTTTTGCAGTGAATAACGAGGTAAGGTTACTGTTAAATGAAATCGGTTTTTCCATGACTACTAACACTAAAATCAATGCCAGTAATGCGAACTGTATTAGCCAAAGGTAGAGCTTATTAATTGCTGTTAAATTCACGAATATCTTCATCTGAAAGTTGATTAGTTATTATATTTAGTTCAATGTCAGTTAAGTTATTTTGTGCATCTTCAAGTGTTATAAATCGCTGTTTAGGATTACTTGGCACACAGACGTTAATGCCTTTAATTGCTTGTGATAAAACTAAATCTTTAGGCGCTAACTGCAGACATTGTTGCTCATCAAAGGCAATGTTCCATTGAGTGCTATTTATTTCTCCAGTAAAAACTGCGCGAATTAAAGCTTCGATACTAGAGTGACTGGCTACTTCTTGATATTGCTCTGGAGTGTTCTTGTCATTTGCAGTCACTAACTGTAAAACTTGATTGTCAATGATAAGTAATTTAGAAAAAACTGGGCTGTTAACTTGCCAAATGACGCGAGTTTGATAAACCTTTAAAACCCCCTTTGAAACAATAGGTTTATTAAGAAAGGTAAAGTGCTTTTTTTGGGTGAAGTGTGCGGTACCTTGTTCTATTTTAAGTAGCGTTAAAAACGTTTCTAAGCTTTGATTACTTTGAGCAGTTGTTAGGTTAGTGTCCTTTTTATTAGCACTACTAGCATTAATACCCGTTGTTTTAACACTCAATTGATTAGTTTCTTGCTCACCAATACCGCTTTTATCAGACACGTCAGCATACACCTGAGTAGCTGACGTAGAGAAAAAAACTAAGATTAAAGCGGCTATTATCTTCATTGTTAATTATTTTTGTCAGCTGTTTTTTCAGCTGCTTTTTCTGCTAATAAAGGTGCTAATTTTTTGAGTAATATTTCAGGTGACTCAAACTGCATTTCATTGCTTTCAATAGAAACGGCAACTTGCACAGTGTAGGCCTTTGTTAACGTTTCATTAGTTTTTGCATTGAATATTCGATAAGAAATCTTTAATCGTGTTTCGTACTCAACCAGTGTTGCCTCCACACGAATTTTGTCCGTAAATGCAGCTGATTTTACATATTTAAGTCGCATATCGACAATCGGCCACAGGTAACCAGAGTCTTCCATGTCGTTATAGTCATAATTAAACTTGCGTAATAACTGACAACGGGCATCTTCAATGTATTTAACATAGTTGCCATGCCATACAACACGCATGGCATCAACATCATAAAATTGCACATCAATTTCATGAGCAATGGTTAAAAAGCCTTTAACATTCCTCATAGAGAGTCCAACGTTCTTGCTGAATGTATTCAATAGTTTGACGTAATATTGTATCGGTAGGGCGATCTTCTTCTAGTAATTCAAAAAAGCTTGATACGTCATTAATCATTACTTGAACATCGTCGGTTAATGAATCTTGACTAATTTCATTATTGATAAGTCTAATACGAATACCTTGTACTGCAGCAAGTAGTGTTGCGGCTAATACTTGTTCAGTTAATTGTAATATTCTTAAACAGTCTCTTGCAGCAATAGTCCCCATGCTAACCTTGTCTTGGTTATGACATTCTGTTGAACGCGAAAAAACACTTGCAGGCATAGTTAACTTTAATGCTTCAGCAGTCCACGCAGAGCAACCTATTTGTATTGCTTTAAAGCCATGGTTAATGTGTCTTCTTTCACCGGTTGATGCGGTTAAATTAGGTGGTAAACCATTGTTCATTTTAATATCGACTAATGTGGCTATTTGTCTATCAGCTAAATCAGCTAAGTTAGCAACACAGTTTTTCATTGAATCCATTGCCATAGCAATGTGACCACCGTAAAAATGACCGCCATGAAGAATATGCTCACCAATACCATCAATTATAGGGTTATCGTTAGCGCTGTTTAATTCATTTTCTATCATGCTTCTTAGCCAAGGTAAGCTATCAGCGAGCACGCCAATTACATGCGGCGCACAACGAATTGAATATCTGTCTTGTAAACGATGAGAGTGTCTAGGATGTTCATGGTGATTAAGATCACTTTGGATCCATTTTGCTATGCGGTTTTGACCAGGGTGTGGTTTAACACTAAACAATATATCGTCAAAATGGTTACTGTTTCCTTTTAATGCCAAACTCGATAAAGCGGTAATTCTTGCCATTAATTTGCTTGCGTATTCAGCGCGTTTATATGCGGTACAAGCTAAAGCTGTCATTACCGCTGTGCCATTCATAATAGCTAAGCCTTCTTTAGGACGAAGCTTAATTGGCGATAATCCTTCTTGCTCAAATGCTTTAGCGGCAACAACTACTTCACCTTTATAGTAAGTATCGCGTTCGCCTATTAGAGTACCTGCAATGTAAGATAGTGGAGTTAAATCACCACTAGCACCTACAGAGCCTTCCTGAGGGATAACAGGTAAAATATTACGGTTAAGTAATTCAACTAATAAGTCTAATAAGTTCCAACTAACCCCTGAATAACCGCGAGTTAAAGATGTTAAGCGTGTTGCTAAAATAGCGCGAGATTGCTCTGGTGTGAAGAAATCCCCTAAACCACAACCGTGAAAACGAGTGAGGTGCATAGGCAACTCATCAATAAGTTCGGTTGGTACTTCGAATGTTACTGAATCGCCATAACCGGTTGTTACGCCGTAGATGTGACCTTCTTCTCTTAATATCTTGTCTAAAAATTTTACACCAGAGTCAATACGAAGTTTAAAGTCTTCTGCTTCAGATAAAGCAATAGGATCATTTGATTTAGATACATTTACAATATCTTCAATGGTTAAATTACCTTCACCAAATAAAACTTTTTTATTTTTAAGGGGGCTCACTTATCTTCTCTCCAAAGCTGTTTTAACTATACATTCTAATATTATATATTTTAATAAAATGATTATTATTTATTAGGTTCTATTTCTAGATATTATTTGGTTATTATTTTTTGGTGTTATGCCAAAAACTAAAAAAGTTAAACCATTGATATGGAGACTTTTGACAATAATATTCTAATCGTTGAGCATACCTTACAGCAAGACCAGTAAAGTATTCAGTTCGTTCTTTACGTTTTACTTTTTGCGGTTGTGCAAATTCTTCAATACAGGCTTTAAATCTACCTTGTTCTTTAACGCAGAACATTAAAAATACCGGACATTCCATAATAGTCGCAAGTGCAAAAGGCCCTTTGGCAAAAGGAGCATCTTCTCCCAAAAAGGGTACTTGATAAACACTGTCAGGGTTATTCACTGAAGTTCTGTCTGCAAAAATGACAATGGCTTCACCGTCTTCTATTTTTTGTTTTAATTGAATTGAATCAGCAGGGCCAAAATTATTAATATGAATAAAGTTTATTGCAGCATCTTTGTTAACTTTTTTGAGAAAGTTATTAAAAGAAGGCGTGTGCTCATTGTAGGTAATGACGTTGAGTTTGCGCTTATGCTCACCCGAGCTGAAAATAGCACGACAAACTTCCATATTACCTAAATGCGCACTAAAAATTACCGCACCATTAGCGTTAAGGAGAGATTGATAAGCTCCGTCATTAACAATGTCGATATCATCAATATTTACTTTACCTAACCAAGCATCAAATTTATCAACTATCGCTAAGCCAAAATTATAAAAGACTTTAAAGCCTTCTTTAAAGCGCTGGCTTTTAGAAAGAGTGATATTGTTTTGTTTATGAAGGTTATCTAAATAATGATGAATACTTTGGCGCGCAATACTTCCTGTAAGATAAAAATATATCATTACCGGGAAAAGGATCACTTTAAATACCCAGTTACCGAGGTATTTATGGATAAATACGAGTATTTCAATACCGAGAATTGAACCTCGTTCTTTAAATTTAGACCAATGTAAGTCTTCTTTAGTGCTCATAAATTTTATCTATTTCTTCTTGAAAATAACTTTCGATATATAATTTTCGGTGAATGCCAGAGCATGCCGAAAAATAAACGAGTGTGCATTTTAGTAATTAATACATTGTCTTTAAATGCATGAAAGTGTGATATACCAAACTCAGGGTAATGCACTTTAGTATCAACAAAACGTACTTCGACACCTTGCCAGATCAGCTTAACCATTACCTCTATATCAAAATCCATGCGCATACCTAAGCGCTGGCTACTGATCAGCTTTTGATATTCAGCGAGAGGATAAACACGGTAACCGCACATGGTATCAATAACTTTAAAAGATAAGGTTTCAAGTGCAACCCAAAAATGGGTGATATAACGGCCATAGAAGCGACCTTTAGAAATGGTATCATCATAAACCGGTTGACCACTGATTAATGCTTTAGGGTGCTGCTTTGCTTCTAACAAAAAAGCTTGTAAGTCAGTTAAATCGTGTTGTCCGTCGGCATCTATTTGTAAAGCGTGGGTCATACCGTTATCTATAGCCGCTGTGAGCCCCGTTTGCATAGCAGCACCTTTACCACCATTTTCCGCTCTATGAATTAATTGAACTTGATCAAACTCTTGTTCAATAAGCTCTAGTATTTTTTTGGTTGATGCCTGGCTGCCATCATTAACAATAATAATAGGAAAGGGGTGCTGTGTTAAGGCTAAAACCGTTTCGCGAATAACCAAATCATGATTATAACAAGGGATAACAAAACAATATTTCATTATTGATAAACAACTCTGCCAGAAGAATGGCTGCCATGGTCTGAATTATAGCTAAAGCTAAACTTACTATCAGTGATTTTTTTAAGGCAAAGGTTTACCTGACTATTAGGAGCAATAATAACTTGGAATTTAAGTGCGTCAATCGTTTTATAATCACTTACTTGCATATTAAAGTGTTGATTAATGTAGTATAAAACCCAGTGAACCTGTACTACACCGGCTAAAAGTGGTGCATCAGGAAAGTGACCTGTGAAATACTTAATATCTTCAGAAATGGTTAACGATAAAGTTACCGTGTCTTCATTTTTTTCAATATAATTTACTTCAGGTAGTGTAGCGTCGTTATTCAAAAAGCTTCTCCATCGCTAATTTATTTAATTTTCCAGACGAATTATAAGGTAAAGAGGGCAAATAACGAAATTTTTTTGGTATTGCTACTACTTCTAATGAGTGTGTTAACTGCGCTTTTATTTTACGGTTAAAGACGAGGTTTCTACTATTAAGTAATTCAGCTTTTGCTTCTTCTGTTAACACGATAGCGGCGACTATTTGTAAACCACGTTTATTTAATTGTGTTAAACAAAGGGCATCGTCGATAAAGTCGAGAGCTTTTAAACATTGCTGTACGTGGTCAAGAGAAACTCTCTTTTCTTCTATTTTAATAATACGATCAACGCGGCCTAATAATTCGAAGCTACCATCAATATCAATTTTTATCTGATCATCTGTAGTATACCAACCATCATGATCAAAATAAGGAGACTTTAACATTAAGCACTGGGTATCTTCCTGTGTCGACAGTTCAATGTCGCTAAACGGCTGCCAATGGTTACTGTTTATTGGTGACCTTTGTCGCCATGCAATACCACCTGTTTCTGTGCTGCCATAAATTTCAATAGGACTTTGTTTTAATTGAGTCGTGAGCTGTTTGCTTGCCTCTTCACTTAATGGTCCGCCAGAAGAAAATAAAGCACAGATATTTTCAGCAATATCGCAATACACGTTATCTTTAACTAATCGATGGTAATGTGCGGGGCTGCTCACCAAGGCGATTTTATTTAACTGATATTTAGCTAAATCATGGCATAAGTGCTCTGGATATTCATAAGGTTGTAAAATAACATCACGACCAAACCAAATGGGCCAAATTAACTTTACTAAAAGCCCATAAATATGTTGATGAGATACCGTGGAAAGTATGGTTGAATTACCTAATTTAGCACCAAAACAGTTTTCCAGTTGGGTAACTTCGGTTAATAAATGTTGGAACGTTTTATTTATTGCTTTTGCTTCACCGGTTGAACCTGAAGTATACAGGGTAATGTCGGTGCTAGGGTTTATTGTTAAGGGGGCTGTTACAGGCAAACTTCCTTGAGTGCAAAATTCAACAATGTTAGTAGCATTTATATCTGCAGTACCAGCAAAGCCATCAGCAGATTGCATACATAATTGTAATTGATTGGTGGTACCGTTTTGAGGAAGGATTATTGTTTTATTAGCGGCTAATAAGCTAAAAAACAATACTGAAAACTGATAAGCATCGTCACTGTATAATAACCAAGTATTACCTGAGGTATTAATAAAGCGATTTCGATGGAAATTTACTGAACTTAGCCATTGAGCAAAGCTGGTGTTTTGCTCAACAAAAAAGGTCTTTGAATTAGGTAATGTAATTTGATTGATCATTTTTCTTGAAATTTCGTCTAACTAACCATTCGCACGTAAATAGCAACCCCATTAAAATATAAGAGATAATGCCATTGTACACAGTCCAATATTCATCACTTTGAAATACTGTCCATAATGCAATCAGTCCGTTTACCATAAAAAAAACACACCAAACTAAAGTTACTTTTCTAGTGTAATGAACAGCATTTTCAGTGAGTTTTTCTTGGCTACTGGCAATAAGCGTTATAACTGCAGGAGGGTTGAAAATAGAATATATAAAAACACTTAAAAAACTAAAGTTAATGATGACTGGGTATAACTTAAGTAAGATTGTTGAATTAACAAATATATTTAAGCTAAGCAGTAAAACAGCATTAATACCGACTACTTTAACTAATGGTATAGCTTTCTTATTTTTTGAAACATAAATTCTGAGTAATGTTAAACTAACTAAAATTAGCGCAAGTACTGATGGTTCTATCCATTTCAACCCAAAAAAAATAATAAATGGGTATAAAATAAAAACCAGTCCTAGCGCTACATTTTTAATCACTATTATGTGTTCGTTATTTTTTCAACGGCGTCTACGACGTCTTTTACTGTTCTTACCTGTTTAAAGTCTTCAGGATCTATTTTTTTGCCTGTAATTTCGCGTAACTTTACGACTAAATCTACAGCATCGATACTATCAAGATCCATATCTTCATATAAGTGTGCATCCATTGAAATATCGTCTTCATCAATTTCAAACATAGTTACCAAAATGTCATTTACCATTTTGTAAATATCGTTTCTATCTTTCATGTAAAATATAACCCTAGTTATCTATTTTCAGCTATAAATTGGCACAATGAAGTTACTGAGTAAAAATGTTTTTTACTGTCAGCTGAATCACCATCAATTTTCACATTATATGCTTTTTTTATTGCTACGCCCAGTTCTAACGCGTCAATTGAGTCAAGCCCTAAGCCGTCAACAAATAATGCTTCGTCGTCGGCAATATCTGCAGGTTCAATATCTTCTAACTCTAAAGTTTCAATAATTAATTGTTTTACTTCGTTAATTAACTCGTTCATAAAGGTTGAGTTCCTCATTATAATATTTAAGTAAGTCTCTGGTAAGCTCTCTTACCGAATTTGAAACAACATCTGTGGATAAGTACTTTGCTACGTCTATTTCTGGTTTTACCA
Organism: Colwellia sp. E2M01; assembly: GCF_018860585.1. Taxonomy (GTDB): domain Bacteria; phylum Pseudomonadota; class Gammaproteobacteria; order Enterobacterales; family Alteromonadaceae; genus Colwellia. The sequence continues at coordinate 12,680 of NZ_JAHKPR010000069.1, read as the reverse complement.
CTAATTTAAAAGTAAAGCGTCTTTCTGGTACTTGATACCAAGCTAATTCTTTACTTAACGTTGAGGGTGTAACAAATAATAATATTGGTGTCATGTTTGTTTTAGTACGCAGCGCTATATTAGCAGCACCGCGTTTAAATTGCATAGCTTTACCTGGAGTGGTTCTGGTTCCTTCAGGAAAAACGATTAAATTATTGCCTTCATTGAATGAGTTTGTGCAATCTTGCATGAATTTATCAGGATCAGATTCGTTATTAATATAACCAGTATTTCTGACAACACCTTTTAAAAATGGGTTTTTCCATAAATCAGCTTTAACAACACAGTCAGCATTTTCAATAATGGATATGAGTACAACAACATCAATTAATGAAGGGTGGTTTGCAATAACAATATTGCCTTTGCTCGCTTTAAGTAATTCAGCATTTTCAAATTCCACTTTCATAATGCCGACTAATTGCATATAGCCAATAAACATTTTAAATGTTTTATGAACAATTTTACGTGCACATGAGCGGCGTTTATTTTCATTGCTTAGATATAATAATCTTACGATAGGAAAAACAAATAATGAAAGAATACCTCCACCTAAACTAAATAAGAAAAAAGCAGTTCCTGTAGCAAATAGTCGCCAGTAATGATTAATCATAGTTTAGTTAATTTCCACTGGTAGCGAGTGGAGTTAACATTAATATGTTGTTCTTTGCCATAAAGAAAAGATAAAAAAGATAAGGCCTGAAATTCAGTTTCAATATTTTTATTTTGTTGCGATGTAAAGTTTATGGTTACGTTATGATGACTTTTTTGTCGCGTTAAAATTAAAGCAACAGAGATAGTTTTTTCGGTGTCAGGTACATAAGGCGTGTATTTTTCAGGAACTATTTCATCAGTATAAACCACTAATATTCTATCTAGCTTTTGGCTTTCTAACTTAGCATAACCGTCAACAAGCGCCATTAAAAAAGTATCTTCACCAGCTGAAGTAGCGGTCATTGGCTGTTTGTTTTTTGAAAAAATGCTATATAAACCTGCGACCGCATTATGAACAGACAAGCCAAAGTGGGTAGGCGATAAATCTTGCTTTTGTGCTACATCTTCAATTAATTTTGATGTTTTATGTAAATCACCATGTCGCGAAGAAAATACACAAGGGATATGGTTACTCTCATCAATAGACGCTTCGGTCGTTACATCTAGAACGCATTGCATTGTTAATTTAGCAAAACGGCTTAAACGTCGACGCTGCATTGCGGGAATTTGTTTCAATGCAGGTAATTCATCTTCATCTTGATATGTTATTTCACCTAATGCCCATTGTTGCCACTGTTGGCTTGTGTGTAAATTTCCACACCAAGCGGACAATTTTTCAATATGGAATTCCATGGTAACTTTACTGTCCTGTATTTGAATTATATCGAGTGAATCAATTGCACATATAAGAGACGCGAATTCTACCTAAGCGCCCAAGTCAATTCAACTAAATAGATTTAATTAACTTACATTATACGTTTTAAATTTGTAGGTGAAATAGTTATCTGTAAAAAGGGAATTAGTTGGAGGGGATTATTTCTATATTTTCTTGGCTATTTAGGACAACGGTACCTTTGTAACCAGGAAGAATAAAAAGTTTAAAATAGAAAGTGTTTTTTTGCCAATGTATTACCCCTGTATCATTTGTCAGTACTATAGAGCAATCACATTGATATAAAGTATGTAACGGGTAATGACTTGCCTTAGCTAAGGATTCTTTTGCTGTCCATAACTGATAAAAGTCTGCTTCTATATTGTTATTTTGATTAACTGATAACAACTCGCTATCGGTGCAAAACTCCGCTGCTAATTCGGTAAAATTACGTTTTTTTATTTGTTCGATATCTATACCTAACTTTATTTGCTTATCACTTAAGATAATTGCTGCCATAGTGCCACTATGAGTGATTGATATTGAAAAGGTTTGGTTATATAGAGGCAAAACTAAATGAGCATAATTGATAATGTCGTAATTGCCATTGAGTCTGCAATTAAATTTAGTTAATGCTTTTGCTATTAAGGCACGGCTTAATAACATTTGTTGTTTTTTACGAGGACTTTTTATTGCACTATATCGGAAAGTCTCTTTATCATTTAGTTGATCAAGCCAGTAAGCTTGTTGTTCGACAAACCAAGGGCTATTAATATCAGCAGAGATAATAATGGTCGTCATTGTATTGTTAGTTATAATTTAAATTTAATAACATAGGCAACTTTGTATCAGCGGTTAATTCTAATAAATCATTACAGCTATTTAAAGTACTATGCCATTCATTAGTTATTTCTTTCGAATTATCCTCTATTTGCTCAACTAATAAAGCATGGCAACTGCGCTCTTTATTGTTTATTTGCCAGATCACTATAACAGCTTGTTGGCAATGACCTAACTCGATATCCGTTTCGGCTAATAAAGCTGTTTTTAATAAAATATTTTCACTAGCGCCGATAAAAACATTAGGGCCATTTATTTTATATTCTTTAGATATATAGAAGTTAGCAGCATTACCTACGGTAGCAATAAAATCATAAGGACGTATTGCTTCATTATTTTCTAAGGCGAAAATAACGGATTGAAACAATTCAATCGACATATATTCTGCAGCACTATATAAAGCTAAATGTTTCGAGGTTTCATTACGCTTTATTAAACGATCAACAGCATTTAATGCGATTAGCGTGAAGCGATCTAAACGTCTGACGGAAAGACCTGTTTCATTTTTTACGATATTCCTAATGTCTTTATCTGATAAATCACCGGCAAAGTGAACGCTCTCATGTGCTTTTAATATGAGTTTCTTCATCTTATGTTGATTCCCATTTTTTTATAATTAAAGCCGCGTTGTTTCCACCAAAACCAAAATGATTAAATAGCATAATATTGGACTGTGTTAATTGATGAGAAGAGTCTATGAATGGAACTAAAAGATCGGTTTTTTGTTGATAGGGGATATTAGGTAAATATTGATGATGACTAAAATGATCAAATAAAGCTAACTCAATAACACCACAAGCCCCTAAGGTATGACCGATTAATGATTTTAATGCCAAGGCCTTTGGCATCGTGGTAAATAGTTTACTTAAAGCATTATATTCAGCTAAATCACTTTTAATAGAAGCAGTGCCGTGTACTTTAATTAAATCTATTTGCGCTTGTTTCACACCCGCGTTGTGTAATGACTTTTCTATCACTTCAACGATATGAGTTCCTTCTTCTTCAGTGATAGTTAAACTGTGATCATCACAAGATGAGTAACCGCCAAGTATTTCTAAATACCCATGTTCAGCAGGTTGTTCAGTAGGCGACTTTACCTGGTTTATAGGTGGCTCATTAGACAGCAATATCGCACCTATACCTTCGCCTAATATTAAACCGTCTCGTGTAGTTGAAAAAGGTTTCACGCTATTTTTAGTAATTAAATCTAGAGAATCAAAGCCATTAAGAGAAAGTTGATTAAAAAATTCAAAACCTATAACAATGGCATGATCAATTTTACCTTGCTTAATAAAATTAGTTGCGTAGAGCAGCGCGTTTGCCCCGGCTGTACAAGCAGTATTAAAAGTAAAATGTAAGGCATTCAATGAAAAGTATTCTACCAGCGCTTTCCCTATTTTATCTGTTTGAGATAGCCAAATTTCTTTTGTATCATCAGGTTTAATACAGCTTATATCTAAAGATGTAGAGCCAATAAACAACATGACTTTTTGTTGTTGTGATTTAGTAAGCTCAGCTTGACTCAATAACTTGTCAATTTGTTCAGCGAGCAAGCTCATCATCACTTCGTAAGATTTGTTTAAAACGTTATCTTTTATTGGATAATATAATGCTTGATGCTCACCTGTAGGAATATTGGCGAGTTCTATCTTTGTTTTATTATCGTTGAGTAAATCTTGTTGTTTACCCAATGCACTAATGGAAGATGAGGCTACTACATAGACTGACTGATACTCTTTGATCACTGCTTACTCTCTGTGATCAATGCTGCAATACTATTAACGGTTGTGAGATGTTTACGACTATCTTTTGAGCCTTCTATCTTTACGCCAAAAGATTTTTTTAAAACAAGGGATAATTGTAAACCATCAAGAGAATCTAAGTTAATTCTTGATTCAGAGCCAAATAATTGTTCGTCATCTAAGATATCTTGCCAAGCAATATCATCTTCTTTTTCACATTCTTCTACAATAAGCTTTTTAAGATTTTCTTTTAGTTGCGCTAGTTCCACATTAATTTCCTAATTTTTATTACAAACAAGAATCTTGCTATCGTTAAACTTATCACACTAAAAAGTAATAAATTAGTCAGATAGGAGAATATTAAATCTGTATTGCTTTCCATAAATGTTGCTCTAATAATTTCCGCAGACCAATACAAAGGTGACCAACTTGCAATGTTAGCCATTATTTCAGGCATAATATTCATGGGTACCATAAAACCACTTATTGCAGCTAATAGTATATTAATACCACCGCCAAGTACTATTGCTTGCTCATAACTGCTTACTAAGGCAGCAATGGTAAACGCTAGAGCATTGGCAGAAATAACAATAATAAGAGCAGATACGGTATAAAGAGCCCAACTATTAACTGTTATAGCTGGTTGAGCTGTAATTAAAGGCACGGCAAAAATACCTATAAGAGTTAAAATTATAAATTGTACGGTACTGAGTAAGCAAAAAGCACTGACTTTCGTAAAAAAGTAATGCGAAGTACTTATAGGGAAAGTTTTTAAACGTATAAGCGTGCCATTTTGTTGTTCATTTATAACAGTGATAGACACAGGTAAAACAATAAAATATATGCCAAAAATAATCCATGAAGGCACACTATACAGAGTAGGGGAAGCTAATGATTTTTCAGCTATATTAAGTGCAAAATATTGTTCAACATCTGTACTTTTTTCTACTTGGCTAATTTGCTCAAGTAACGATGTCTGATCATCTAAATCGCCACTGTCTAGCATATAAGCATGTAATCGTAACTTTGAAAAGCCGGCATATATTAATTGAATAACTGTAGGTTGCATAGACGGGCTAATGCTTGCTTTTAATGTTAATGAAATAGACTTAGCAGATAAGCCTGTCAAGAGTCTCTCTTCAAAATCATCGGGTAAATGTATAACTAAATCTGCGACTTTATCTTCTGTCGTTATTTTAAAACCTTGTTGTTGTAAGTACTCTTGATAAGCATCAACATATAAGTTTTTATCAACGCTGGTTACTTTGATGTTAATTTTACCAATAACATCTTGTGATTGCCCACTCATAGCGAATGTCATAATTAACATAAATGCGACAGGGAGAATTAACAATACGCCAATACTGTGAATATCACTTAATATGATCAGGGCTTCTTTTTTTAGGCTATTGAAAATCATTGAGCGGCCTGCGTTTGGTTATAAATACATTCAACAGAATTAGCAGAGTAATTAATGTTATTGATTTGCTCGGAAAATTTAGCTAAAAGTTGTAACTGGGCTGATAACTCAGCTTGTGAAGACAATGTTTTTTGATAGGTATTTAATTCAGTTTTTTCATATAAACCTAAAAATTCGTTATTTTTAGGTTCTTTATTAAAGCTTATTGAAAGTAAAATGCTGTTTTGCTGTTCTTCTTCGTTCATTTTCGCTTTACCATCACGAAACACAATAATATCATCACAAATCTTTTCTACCTCATCAAGCATGTGTGAAGTGAAGAGTAATGTTTTTCCTTGCTTCTTAAAGGTTTCAAGCAAGCGAATAATTACAGTCCTTGATTCAGGATCTATACCAACAGTAGGTTCATCCAAAAAGAGCACATCAGGTTTTTTCACAAGGGCTATAGCAATGTTTAATCGGCGTTTATAACCACCTGATAAGTTTTTAGCTTTTTTATGTTGTACATCACTGAGCTCGCATTGGCTTAAGATGTCATCGAGTAATACTTTCCATTCGTTTTTTGCAATAAGGCAGAGTGATAGAAAGTAATGTAAGTTTTGGATAACGGTTAGCTGCGGATAGAAGGCATACTCTTGTGGTACTAATGAGACCTTACTTTTTACACTGTCTATTAATGATGTATGTTCATTCAATTTTGATGGGTATTTTATACTTCCTTCAAAATTCGGTATTAAACCACATAAAGCTGAAATAAAAGTAGATTTACCCGCACCATTTGGACCGATAATGCCAGTACATCGTTGTGCTTTGATATTTAAAGTAACATCACTTAAAGAATAATAGTTATTTTGAGGGTATTTAAAGCTTAACTGCTTAATTTCAATAGCGTTCAAGGTGTTACGCGGCCATGTTTTAAATTTTCGTTAAGTATACACTTAAAATAGGTATGATTACGAGTAGGTATAACTACATATAAACCGCTACAAGCTAGGTATATTCAATAGAATGCTTGTAGCGATTATTATTTAGTCTGTCGGCAACTATTTAATTGTTTAGTAATAAAAGTCTTCTATTACAGGCGCATTAATTACTACTAACCAGTAAACAAAGCCTGCACATAATACTGCTATAACAATACCCAATAACAGTTTAGAGTTAGGAATAGCGTCGCTAGCGTTTACTTCTTTAGCTGACTTTTTTCCTGTGATCATAGGTAAAACTAAGTTTTGTTTTTTTATTATCCAATAGAAAAAAATTGCCGAGATATGCATCACAATTGCAGCAATCATAAAGTTAAAAGTGTTGTGGTGGATAAAGCTCATTATATTTTCAATACCATCACTAACAGCACCATTATATGGCCCAGATGAAAATATATCATCATCTATAAATAAACCACTAACGGCTTGTAATGTTATTAAAATAATCATTGTGATGACCATTAACGCACCAAGTGGATTGTGACCGGGCGTAGCTTGTTTTGCATCTGACTTTTTAAGGTAAGTAATTAACGTTTTTGGTGAAGGAATAAATTGTGAAAAGCGAGCATGTTTAGGCCCAATAATCCCCCATAACACGCGAAATATAATTAAACCTAAAGCAACATAACCAAGTTGCATATGAAGGTCTATATAATCATCTTTATTTTCGGCTGTGTACCAAGAGCCGAAAATAGTAAAAGCAAAGCACCAATGAAAAATACGAAGGGGTAAATCCCAAATAAGGTGTTTTTTTGTCATGAGTTAACCTTAAGCATTAAATATAAATGAGTTTATAGTATACCTACTTTATCAAAGGCGTTATATGAAATATAGGATAACTGTAGCAGATTATTATGCTTTAAACTCGATATGCATTAGCCATACATTGGCTGTAGTTAATACTGAATTGGTATTAATTAGTGTATTGTCAGTATCTTAAATAAAAAGACCAGATGCAAAGCATCTGGTCTTGATAAAAATCATTTTAGTTTTACTACACTGTTAGTTATCGTTAGTTATCTACAATGTAATTTACTTACATGGGTAGCATGACAAGCTAAGCTTTCAGTTACTTAAGATGGCTTTCGTTAACAACCAGTACTTTTAAGGTATTAGAAGCCCCAATTGTTTCCATCAAATCACCATGCGTTAACATAAGTTTGTCACCAACAGATAAATCAATTTTATCTTTTAGTACTTGTATTATCTTATATGATAATTTTTCAGGGTTTGTATCAATTGAATCAAATGATGCGGGGTAAACACCACGATAAATAGCACTGGTATTAAGTGTTTTTTCGTGACGAGAAAGCGCAAAAATTGGTAGTCCTGAAGTGATACGCGACATCAGTTTACATGTTTCGCCAGATTCAGTTAACGCAACAATAGCCTTAACGCCTTGCATGTGGTTGGCAGCATACATAGCAGATAAAGCAATAGTTTCAGATACGCCATCAAAGGTTCGTTCAAGTCTGTGGCTAGATTTGTTTACAGAACGGTGTTTTTCTGCACCGGCACATACATTAGCCATCGCTTTAACTGTTTCTATCGGATATTTACCTGCAGCCGTTTCAGCTGATAACATTACAGCATCTGTACCATCTAATACCGCATTAGATACATCCATTACTTCAGCGCGAGTTGGCATTGGTTGTTCGATCATCGTTTCCATCATTTGGGTCGCGGTGATCACAACGCGGTTTAATTTACGAGAGCGTTCGATAATATGTTTTTGCTTACCAACAAGTGCAGCATCTCCAATTTCAACACCTAAGTCACCACGTGCCACCATAACAACATCAGAAGCTAAAATAAGTGCATCGAGCACTTCATCATCATTTACTGCCTCGGCACGTTCAACTTTAGAGACTAAGCTAGCGTGACAACCTGCTTCGACAGCAAGTTTTCGTGCCTCATGCATATCATCAGCATTACGAGGAAATGAAACCGCCAGAAAATCAACATCAATTTGTGCAGCAAGTTTAATATCTTCTTTATCTTTTAAGGTAAGGGCAGGGGCTGTTAATCCGCCGCCTTGACGGTTAATACCTTTATTATTCGATAAAGGTCCACCAACGGTAACTTCTGTAAATACAGAAGTGTCCGAAGTTGATAATACTTTTAACTGTACTCGGCCATCATCAAGTAATAATATATCGCCAGCACCAACATCTTGAACAAGTTTTTTATAATCGATACCAACCTTTTCTTGGCAACCTTCACCTTTTTCTAAGGTGGCGTCTAATTCAAACTTATCACCAACAGCTAATTTTATAGGGCCATTTTTAAAAGTTGAAACACGTATTTTGGGACCCTGTAAGTCACCTAATATACCAACATAAATACCAAGCTCTTTTGCTATCGCTCGTACATCATTGGCTCTGTCTATATGATCTTGTGGATTGCCATGTGAAAAATTAAGCCTAACTACATTTACCCCTGCAGCTAATACACTTTTTAAAATTGCTTTATCATCTGTTGCCGGACCCAAGGTCGCAACTATTTTAGTTCTTCTAGACATTTTAATCCTCTTACGTTTTTAAGTTACGTTTATTAAAATTACGTTTATCAAAATTGTGAATGATATTTAAAATAACCAGTTAAATATCAGTGATTAACAATTAGTCTTTTCTATCGAAGCGAGAACTTCGTAAACTATCTTTTACTTTTTTCAGGTTATCTCTAAATTTACTACCACGACGTAAAGTAAAACCAGTCGCTAGCACATCAATTAGGGCAAGTTGCGCAATGCGAGATGACATTGGCATATATAAATCAGTGTCTTCAGTTACATCCACTGAAAGTATAATACTACACTCTTTCGATAGGGGGGTACCCATACTGGTAATACCTATAACAGTTGCATCATTTTCTCTTGCTAAACTTGCTACTTCTACAAGCGATTTAGTACGTCCTGTGTGTGAGATCACAACAACAACATCGCCTTGACGGCTATTAATAGCACTCATACGCTGCATTAATATGTCATCAAAATAAACGACAGGTACATTAAAACGGAAAAATTTATTTTGGGCGTCATGTGCGACTATAGCTGAAGCACCTAAACCAAAAAATGAAATTTTATTAGCTTGTGTTAGTACATCAACAGAGCGATTAATGTCATTAGCGTTTAAGCTCTTACGTGCTAATTCGAGACTGGCCATGGTCGATTCAAATATTTTAGCTGTATATTCATCGGCACTATCGTTTTCGTCTACGTGTCGGTTAACATAAGGAGTACCATTAGCTAAGCTTTGCGCTAAATGTAATTTGAAATCGGGATAACCTTTAGTGTCTAAGCGACGACAAAAGCGATTAACCGTTGGTTCACTTATATTTGCTTGTTTAGCTAATGCTGCAATACTTGAGTGAATAACTGTATTTGGTGAGGCTAAAATAACTTCTGCTACTTTTCGTTCAGATTTACTGAGCATGTCTAGTTCGTTCGTTATTTTTTCTAATATGTTCATTCTGGCCTGATCCTAGCTCGCAATTTTTATATGTTTTAAGTCTTCTTTAATTCTTATTTAATAGTACAATTAAAGAGTCCCTTACAATATAACACTAGAATACACTGTAATTTATTTTCTAGCTAAGTAACAGAAAAAATGAAATTTTATTTCATTAATTAAATCGTTATACTATGCGCTATAAATTTATGCGCTAAGTTAAACTTAACTGAAGACCATTACTTTATGGTCTGCATGCTGTTTTGTTGTTGAACCTGTATTTATGTTTATGAAATGTAAATCATGTAAAAATAAATACTTTTTGTAATAAAATTACAAAAACTTCTTTACTGTCAATTAAACAAGCGATAAGTTAAGGTATTATCTAATTTCGTTATATTCAATATTCTCTACTTTTATTCAATTATTATCATGAAATATACATGAAATATTGATTGAGTATAATCATCTATACAATAGACAATGATTAACGTTTAAAGTAGAACCACAGTAATAAAACTTATATGAGGCAGAAGAGAAATTCTATGAGTAATTTAGATTGTCAACCCGCAAGTGAAATCGTAATTTTTGGAGCATTAGGAGATTTATCTCGTCGTAAATTATTACCCGCTCTATACCAATTAGAAGTTTGCGGACTTATTAATGAAGATAGCCGTATTATTGGCGCGGCTAGACAAGAGCATAGTCTTGAAGAGTTTAAAACTGTTGTTCTTGAAAATTTGAATACGTTTGTTAAAGAAAAAATTGACGATGTTGTATTAGCTCGCTTTATGGATCGTTTGGTTTATCAAAAACTCGATTTTAAAGAAATCACTTCATTTACTAACTTAGCTGATACATTAGCAAACGGTAATAAAACTCGTATTTATTATTTCTCTACAGCACCAGCGATTTTTGGTGATATCTGTAAGGGGCTTAATCATGCCGATCTAATAACGGCTGCAGACCGTGTAGTAATGGAGAAGCCAATAGGACACTCATTAGAGTCTTCAATTGCTATCAATAATCAAGTTTCTGAATTTTTCACAGAAAACCAAACTTACCGCATAGACCACTATTTAGGTAAAGAGACTGTACTCAACTTATTGGTTTTACGTTTTGCTAACTCTTTATTTTCTAATAACTGGGATCGCAATAGTATTGATCATGTTCAAATAACCGTTGCAGAAAGCGTTGGTATTGAAGGTCGCTGGGGCTTTTATGATGATGCCGGGCAAATGCGCGATATGGTACAAAACCACTTATTACAAGTATTGTCTTTATTAGCAATGGAGCCACCTGCAGATTTAAGTGCAGAAAGTGTTCGCCTTGAAAAATTAAAAGTTGTTAAAGCATTAAAAGCAATCAACTTAAACAATATCAAAGAGAAAGCTGTTCGTGGCCAATATACTGATGGTTTCTTAGAAGGTGCGGCAGTACCTGGTTATTTGAATGAAGACGATGCGAACGAAAACAGTAACACCGAAACATTTGTTGCGATTAAAGCAGAAATTGAAAATTGGCGTTGGACGGGGGTTCCGTTTTATCTTCGTACTGGTAAACGTATGCCAAAGAAACACAGCGAAATAGTCGTCCATTTCAAAAAGCCACCGCATAATATATTTAAAGATAGTTACAGTGATCTACCAGCCAATAAATTAACTATTCGTTTGCAACCTGATGAAGGTGTTGAATTGCAAATGATGAATAAAATTCCTGGTATTGCGTCACAAATGCGCATCCAAGAAAACAAATTAGATTTAAGCTTCTCTGATACCTATAAAAACGAACGTGTTGTCGATGGTTATGAACGTTTAATGTTAGAAATACTAAATGGCAATCAATCTCTATTTGTTAGTCGTGATGAAGTGGAAGCTGCATGGATTTGGGCTGATAGTATTATTGATGCGTGGAAGGCTTCTGGTGAAGCACCTAAACCATATGCGGCAGGCTCATGGGGACCAGTTTCTTCAATTTCTTTAATCGCGCGCGATGATCGCCAATGGGTTGAGTAATGAAAACATTAACAGAATTTTCTACACGTAATGAATTGGATTTATCGTTAGCACAAACGGTAAGTGGATTGCTTGACCAAGCTATTAAAAAGAACGGTAAAGCGAGCATCGCAGTCTCTGGAGGCTCAACACCTAAAGGTTTTTTTAATGAATTATCACAAAGTAATATTGCTTGGGAACAGGTTACTATCACTCTAGCTGATGAACGTTGGGTTGAAAATGACAGTGTTGATAGTAATACCCGTTTGGTACATGAAAATCTTTTACAAAATAGGGCTGCAGCGGCAAAGTTCTTTCATTTAAAACGAGGAGAGGAGTTTAGCGTAGAAACATTAAATGACTTAAACCTCGAAGCCAACTCGACGGTTTTACCGCTGGATGTGTTGATATTAGGTATGGGTGAAGATGGTCACACAGCTTCACTTTTTCCTTGTAGTGAGCAAATTGAACAAGGTTTATCGATTGATAATAAGGATGCCTTGTTAAAGGTTACTCCTAAAACAGCACCACACGAACGTATTAGCTTTACTTTTTCGGCATTAAGCCAAAGTGAAAATATTTTTTTACACTTGTGTGGAGAGAATAAAAAAACAGTATTAGAGCAAGCACAAGAAAGTGAAAATATTTTTGAAATGCCAATTAGAGCATTTTTACATCACCCTACGTTGAAAACTCAAGTTTATTGGGCGCCATAGCATTATCTTATAAGATTATACCAATTCCGATAATTTTCTGGTCTAGCTGTGCGAAGGGAAAATATTTAAAGACAAGGCGCTTGATTGAGTAATAACTGGTTATTGCGATTGAAAGGAACGTAGGATTTAAGTAT
>NZ_JAHKPR010000021.1 GCF_018860585.1 Colwellia sp. E2M01 | reverse complement strand
TTTATCGAGGGATGATCATAGTCCCGCTTGAGTGGCTTGTTATGTTTATATATCGACTAAACTATTTATAATTTTTTTCCATATATTTGATAAATATATTCTTTTGTAACCTCAACAGCTTCACTTGGCTCTATTCCTGGAGGTCCTTCTGGGCCTGAGCGAAATTCAATATAAGTTGAACGATTTTTTAAAAGGTTTATTCGATCCGATTGCCAGCCATCGCCTATTTGAATAGGGCCGTTTAAAATTAGCTTTAAATCTGAAAAACTAGCCTCAGACTCTGCACCATCTAAAGATCTATACTGGAAATGCATAACCTTCCTATAAACATAACGCCTAAATAACAGGCTTAAAATTGTTGGCTAGAATAAGCGAGGAACGAGCAAAAGCCAACTGTTTTAAGTCCTTGTTTATTTTCTTGTTATAAGGGGTTGACTAAAAACCATTCAGCTGTATTATAACTTCAAGGGTTGAGACATCCTGCGTCCACTGCAAAGCCTCTGGCAAAAAATTAAACTTACATGGCTAATATAACGCCTAAACCTTTTTTGAGTGGAGATGGTTTATAAATAGGATTATATTATGAATATGCAAGACCATTCTGATTCGTGTAAACGTCAAGCACGCCAACTGAAAAAACAACACCCTGAACTCGGTTACAATAAACGATTAGACCTAGCGGCTAAAAAGCAAGGTTTTAAGCATTACACCTCTTTAAATAATTTACTTAAACTTTTAGGCCCAGATAAAAGCCCTAGTACTATTCAAATTGTTTCAGCCGGTGGTGACGCAAGAGAGTGCCCTTATAAAACAATTTCGACACAGACATCTATATCCTGGAGTAAGGCTTCGCCTGTAGGAAAGGTAATATAGAAAAGTGCACAGGGGCTGAGTGCCCCTTATAACGCCCTGTTAAGAGGCAAAATTTAGTTGGCTAAAATGTTGAGGAACGAAAACAGCCAACTGTATTTTGTCCTGCTTTAACAGCTTGTTATACATCGATTGCACCGAACTCTTGGTTCAATAAACAACCTGCTGTTATAACCGTATTTTTAACGGTTAATGTGAGTTTCAATACATCTTCAGCCCATAATTTATCATATAGTTCGCCTTTAAATTTAAAGCCTTTAAACTGTACTCCACTCCTATTTTCCTCGAATGAAACTAAAGCCCCAAAATCAACTAAATTACGATGTTTAATGGTATTTACAAATGCGTTTACATACTTGAACTCAAATGAACCTAACAAGTTTGATAGGGTAGTCTTTAACTCACCATCTTCAAGTTTTTGAGTTACTTTATATACATCACAATCGTGGACAGCTATCGGGTTTTGAAACAGTAAACCATTTACAAGTTGCGCAAATAAATCATGTATTGATCTTGCGGTGTGTATGCAAGCCTGAGTATTAGCTTGTATTGCTAGTTTCCTTTCCCACAACTCAAGCCTTTTTTCTTCTGGTGGCATGATTAACTCCATTTGTTCTCGTGGAGTTGAACCTATGGTTAAATCATTTTGAGTTTTGGCTTGTTCAAGGTGGTAGCAAAATATGTCTATGGCTCTACTCGTAGAGTTAATTCTCTCTATGGTTGATTTATCTTCACCATTGATTGCAATTGAGCGATCTTTAAGTGCTTTTAAATTCCAACTACCCACATTGCTTCCTTAGATGTATAACGCCGTTTTAAGCGGCAAATTGCAGTTGGCTAAAATAAGTGAGGTACGAACAAAAAGCCAACTGTAATTTGTCCGACTTGAAAACCCTTGTTAGGTGTAAAACCCCACCAACACTTAGACTAAGTTTAAGTTTAAGTTTAAGTTTTAAAAAGCTCAGGCTTATTAATAGATAAATATAGAAAAACTGATATAGAAAGAGTACCTAAACTTTTTATAATTGGAAAACCTAAATTTAATGTAACTGCGTAATAAGCAATATCCACTATAGAAAATATTGCTAAAAGAATAGCAAGAGCGTTTACGAATTTGGCTAATTTAGTTGAATCTGACATATAAATCCCTTTACACCTAACGCTTTGCTAATGGG
>NZ_JAHKPR010000085.1 GCF_018860585.1 Colwellia sp. E2M01 | reverse complement strand
TAATCAAATTGGTATAACTAACTGCGTATCAAACATTCGCCTCCCACGCATGATTTATCATCCAATCATGATCCATCTATATAAACACGATAGCAAAATTTACTTATAAAAAGCCAAAATACTAATATCCACACGATTGCTAGTGTTGTTATATAACTGAAAAACACGGATAATAGCCTTTTAATATTCCACATAACTTAATGACCTTAAAAGTAAATGACTGATTATCTGTTACTACTCGTTGGCACTGTACTTGTAAACAACTTTGTTTTAGTACAATTTCTCGGACTTTGCCCTTTCATGGGCGTTTCTTCTCGCACTGAAACTGCCATAGGTATGTCATTTGCCACTGTTTTTGTAATGACTTTAGCGTCATTACTTAGTTATTTAGTAACAACATATCTACTTGTACCTTTAAATCTTGAGTACTTAACCACCATGAGTTTTATTTTGGTTATTGCTGTTGTTGTGCAATTTACTGAAATGGTTGTTCATAAAACTAGTGCTAGCCTCTATCGATTATTAGGTATTTTTCTACCGTTAATTACCACCAACTGCGCAGTATTAGGTGTTGCCCTACTCAACTTAAGGTTAGATCATGGCTTTTTTGAATCTATTATTTATGGTTTTGGTGCGGCGCTTGGTTTTTCATTAGTATTGATCATGTTTTCAGCTATGCGCGAAAAATTAGCCAATGCTGATGTGCCAACACCTTTTAAAGGAACTGCCATTGCAATGATCACAGCAGGTTTAATGTCATTAGCATTTCTTGGCTTTACCGGTTTGGTGAAATTATAACATGAACATTCTTCTCGCTATTTTAGTCTTAGGCGGCATTGCAGCTGTATTTGGCGCTTTACTTGGCTATGCCTCAATTCGCTTTAAAGTTGATGGTGACCCTATTGTTGAACAACTTGACGCCCTACTTCCGCAAACACAATGTGGACAATGTGGATATCCAGGTTGTAAACCTTATGCGCAAGCTGTCGCAGATGGTGAAGCCATTAATAAGTGTGCTCCTGGTGGTGAAGACACGATTAAAAAAATAGCTGATTTAATGGGCGTTGAAGTTCAACCACTCGATGAAAGTCATGTCAAAGGTGATACTGCAGAAAGTAATCGTCCTAAAGTTGCTTTTATTATTGAAGAGGACTGTATTGGTTGTACTAAGTGTATTCAGGCCTGCCCTGTTGATGCCATTATCGGTGCCGCAAAACAAATGCACACCATTATTATTGATGAATGTACAGGTTGTGATTTATGCGTAGCTCCTTGCCCTGTTGATTGTATTGAAATGCGAGAAATACCCGAGACCATTCATAATTGGCAATGGGATTTGAAGACTATTCCTGTCAAGCAAGTGAATTAGGAGAATATGATGGAATCAGTAATAGAGCGCATTTCTCGCGGCCAGTTTTGGGATTTTCACGGTGGTATTCATCCACCAGAGCAAAAAACGCTTACTTCAACTAAGCCTATTAAGCAACTAGCGCTACCAAAACAATTAATCATCCCATTACAACAGCATATTGGTCTTGAAGGCGATATATTGGTTAGTATTGGTGAACATGTTTTAAAGGGACAGCCGTTAACCGCTAGTACTAATCCTATGGAGGTGCCAATTCACGCACCTACCAGTGGCACTATAAGTGCAATTAAAATGTCGGTTATTGCTCATCCTTCAGGTTTAGAACAATTATGCATATTTCTTGATGTTGATGGTTTAGATACTTGGCGTAAACGCAATGTATGCCCAGACTTATCACTGTTAACTAATCATCAGATCATCGAAAAAATTGCAGACTCAGGTATTGCAGGTATGGGCGGCGCAGGCTTCCCTACTCATATAAAAGCCAGCAGTAAACCAGATATTAATTTTTTAATTATCAATGGCGCTGAGTGTGAGCCATATATTACCTCTGATGATTTATTGATGATGGAACAGAGTATTGCCATCGTTGATGGTATAGAAATACTCGACAGGCTATTATCACCTGCTTTTATCTTAATCGGCATAGAAGACAATAAACCTAAAGCAATTAGAGCTTTACAACAAGCAACGAAAGACAATGAAAAAATAAAGATCTGTGTTGTACCAACTAAATACCCAATTGGTGGTGAAAAGCAGCTAATTCACACCTTAACAGGCAAAGAAGTACCTGCCGGTCAATTACCTATTCATAGTGGTATTGTCATGCACAATGTTGCAACCTGCTTTGCCATTAATGAAGCAGTCAGACATGACACGCCTTTAATTCGTCGTGTAGTAACCGTTACTGGCCAAGCATTAAACAAACCACAAAATGTATGGGCATTACTGGGGACGCCAATTAATTTTTTACTTGAGCAATGTGAGCTTGAAGTAATAGAGAACGTAAAGCAGCCTGTAATTATGGGCGGTCCTATGATGGGCTTTAGTGTCAGCAGTGAAATGGTTCCTATTGTAAAAATTAGTAATTGTATATTAGTGCCTAGCAAAAAAGAAATGCCTAGCGCATTTGAAAAAGAAAGCCAGGAAGTTGAGTGCATTCGTTGTGGTCAATGTAGTGATGTTTGCCCAAGTAATTTACTGCCACAAGAATTACAGTGGAGCGCAAAAGCCAAAGATCACCCGCAATTACAAAAGCTTAATTTAAGTGACTGTATTGAATGTGGCGCTTGTGCTTATGTTTGCCCAAGCCAAATTCCATTAGTACATTATTATCGTGTTGCTAAAGCAGAAATTAGAGAAAAACACCAACTCGACTTAAAAGCCGAAAGAGCTAAAGTTCGCTTTGAAGCTCGAAAGTTGCGCTTAGAAAAAGAAAAACTTGCACGACAAGAAAAAAACAAAAAAGCCGCTGCGGCCCGTAAAGCCGCAATGAATAAAGCGACACCTGAAGCAACAGGTGCTAAATCTGCTGTTGCTGCAGCATTAGCCCGTGTTAAAGCTAAAAAAGCTGCACAAGAAAACCCCGAGTCGGCAAAAACAGTAGACTCTGCTGAAGCATCTACGACTGAAGTAGCCAAGGATCAAAAGTCACAAGTTGCCGCAGCAATTGCACGCGCAAAAGCGAAAAAACAGCAAAAAGAAGCTGCATCTGAGCAGCCTAAGACAAGTGTTTCTGAAAAGCCTGATAATATTACGCCAACAGCTCAGGCAACAGATCAAAAGTCAAAAGTTGCTGCCGCTATCGCTCGCGCTAAGGCTAAAAAACAGCAGAAAGAAACAGCAAGTCAGTCTCCTGCTTCTGAAAATGGTGAAAAAACGAACGCAGAAGTTAAAGTAGCTCAAGAAACTAAAAAAGAAACTGTAAGCAAGACAGAGCAAAAATCAGAAGTCACTCCATCTAACTCAAGCATAAAAGAAGATGCGCAAACAGATGACATTACTTCAGTTCAAACACAAAATAATCCTGACACAAGCACAGCAGCAAGTCAGCCAAATGCTGTAGATAAAAAAGCTAAAATAGCTGCCGCAATTGCTAAAGCAAAAGCCAAGAAAAAACTTAAAGAAACAAATGCTGCTGCAGAAACAAGCACTGATAAAGATAACGGTTAATGATGTTACCAATTAAATTAATTAAACTAATTAAAAGCCTTACTAAACAAGTAAGCGTAACTAAAAACAATACATTGAATAACCCGTTTAACCACCTAACGAGTCGATATAACTAATGGCATTTTGGATAGCAAGTTCTCCGCATAACCATAACCACACCAAAACCCCTAATTTAATGCGCTTGGTTATTTTAGCAACGTTACCAGGCGTTTTAGCTCAATGGTATTTTTTTGGTTGGGGTAATTTAATTCATATTGGTTTAGCCATGGCTACAGCACTGATCTGTGAATTTATTGTCTTATCACTGCGCAAAAAGCCTATTGCCCACCAACTGCTCGATGGCAGTGGTTTATTAACCGCGTTATTGTTAGGTATTTGTTTACCCGCATTAGCGCCTTGGTGGATATCTGTTGTCGGTACAGCCTTTGCCATTATAATTGTTAAACAGCTTTATGGTGGTTTAGGCCATAATCCATTTAACCCTGCGATGGCCGGTTATGTAATGTTGTTAGTATCTTTTCCTATACAAATGACACTTTGGCAACCACCGCTTAGTTTATTAGCTATTGATTTAACTTTTTCTAATACCTTAACAACAATATTCACTGGCTTTACCGTTGAAGGTTATTCAGTCGAGCAAGTACGTTCCAGTATTGATGGCATCACCATGGCCACTCCATTGGATACACTAAAAACCAATATAAGCCAAGGTTTTACCGTAATAGAAAGTATTAAAAACCCAGTATTTGGCGATAATTTTTCTTTAGGTTGGGAATGGATCAACGCAGGTTTTTTATTGGGCGGATTATTTTTATTAGCCAAAAAAGCGATTGCTTGGCAAACCCCTATAAGCTTTTTATTAAGCATCTTTGTTTGTTCTTTTATCGGTTATAGTTTCGCCCCTGATGCTAACCCTTCCACTATGTTTCATTGGTTTACTGGAGCAACCATGTTGGGCGCTTTCTTTATTTTAACCGATCCTGTAACCGGCGCTACCAGCAATAAAGGACGTCTTGTGGTAGGTGCTTTAGCAGGTTTGTTAATATATTTAATTCGTACTTTTGGTGGTTACCCTGACGGCGTTGCTTTCGCTATCTTACTTTGTAATATGTCAGCTCCATTAATAGACCAATACACACGTCCTCGCACGTATGGTCATGAAAAGGGAGAATAGCAATGACCAATAAACATAATACACAGTCAAACGATGATGCTGATGACGCTAAAACCAATGCTGAGGCAATTAATAACACAGAAACGCCAAGTAACAGTGACTCTGTAACCGTAGATAAAGAAAAAACTATTCGTTCACCGTTAACAATAGCTATATCACAAAACACTATGATTTTGGCTTTATTTGCTATTGCCTGTACATTAACAGTAAGCCTAGTTAGTGAGCTGACTAAAGATCGTATTAAAGTACAAGAGCAACAACAATTACTAAATACTTTGCATTCTATCATTGAGCCTAGCCGCTATGATAACGACATAGCTAATGATTGTGTTTTGATTACTTCTCCGCAATTAGGTACAGATAAGGTTAATACCGCTTATATTGCCCGTAAATCAGGAAACGTAGTTGCTGTAGCTATTACAAGTACCGCCCCTCAGGGATATAGTGGCAATATTGACTTCATCATGGCGATTAACAATGACGGTAGTGTTAATGGTGTGCGGGTACTTAAACATCAAGAAACACCAGGTTTAGGGGATAAAATAGAAGTTAGAAAGAGTGATTGGATCAATAGCTTCACGGGTAAAACTTTACGCTCTGAAGACGATAATCGTTGGGCTGTAGCAAAAGATAGTGGCATATTCGATCAATTTACTGGTGCTACTATCACCCCTCGTGCAGTTGTAAGCGGTGTCAAAAACACCCTAAATTACTTTAATAAAAATAAAGCAATGTTATTAACCTCTGCCAATGATTGTACTAGCGATGTTAATAATGACGTTAATAGTGATGAAATTAATCGCGATACAGTTAGTCACAATACAAAAACTGATGCAAACTTTTCAGCAGTACAGCAAAAAGCATCATTACCTACAACGGCAATAAGTGAGGCTGCTAATGAGTAATAACATAGCACCACAAGATACTGACAATCTAGCAGCAAGTAACGAAGCGAACACTAATACCGCACTAGAGAGTGAGCAAAATGCAGAGCGCAAAGCTGCAGCGAAAGCAGCATTAAAAGCCGAGTATAAAGAGCTAGCAATTCAAGGGTTATGGAAAAACAACCCTGGCTTAGTTCAACTACTTGGTTTATGCCCGCTACTTGCCGTAACTTCAACAGTAACCAATGCGTTAGGCCTTGGTTTAGCAACATTACTGGTACTTATCTGTTCAAATATTACTGTATCAGCGATACGCCATTGGGTACCTAAAGATATTAGAATTCCTATTTTTGTTTTGATCATCGCTGCTTTTGTTACCTGTGTGCAATTACTGATGAATGCCTTTAGCTATGGTATTTATCAATCATTAGGTATTTTCTTACCGCTGATTGTGACTAACTGTGCCATTATCGGCAGAGCCGAAGCCTATGCTTCTAAAAACCCGGTAAAAAAAGCCGCTTTTGATGGTTTAATGATGGGACTTGGATTTGCGCTAATTTTAATACTATTAGGGGTTATACGAGAAATACTCGGACAAGGAACACTGTTTGATGGTGCTGAATTACTTCTAGGTGATTGGGCAACAAGCTTGACGATTCAAGTAATGCAACTTGACACACAATTTTTATTAGCCATATTACCTCCAGGTGCTTTTATCGCAATGGGTTTTTTAATTGCCCTAAAAAATGCCATTGATAATTATATTAAAGGCAGACACGTTGAAAAAAATGACAAAGTAATTGAACGTGTTCGCGTGAATTTCGATTCTTAATGGCTCAATACCTTGTCAATTTGATAATAAAAAATTTAACAATATAAGTATTAAGATCCTGAGTATAAAATGAATAAAAACAAGCGTATAGAAATACTAACACGACTTCGTGATGAGAACCCAGAGCCAACCACTGAGCTAAATTTTTCTACGCCGTTTGAACTCCTTATTGCTGTGTTACTTTCTGCTCAAGCAACTGATGTGGGTGTTAACAAAGCAACCGATAAACTTTACCCTGTAGCCAATACCCCTCAAGCTATTTTAGATCTTGGCCTTGATGGATTAAAAAGTTACATAAAAACCATTGGTTTATTTAATACTAAAGCGGTTAATACTTTAAAAACTTGTCAAATGTTAGTGGACTTACATGGCGGCGAAGTCCCTGAAAACAGAGCTGCACTTGAAGCTTTACCTGGCGTAGGCCGTAAAACTGCTAATGTGGTATTAAATACCGCTTTTGGTTGGTTAAAAGATAATGAAGGTAAATACTTTTTAGCGGTAGACACTCACATATATCGATTGGCCAATAGAACCAAATATGCTCCTGGTAAAACCGTTGAACAAGTAGAAGCTAATATTATAAAGCTCACACCAAACAAAACAGAATTTATGTTCAACTTACACCACTGGTTCATCTTACATGGTCGCTATACATGTACTGCTAAAAAACCTAAATGTGGCTCGTGTATCATCGAAGATTTATGTGAATATCGCGATAAAGAAGAATGCTAAAATATCGATTCAATAAATATAAGCTGATGTTTGCATAAGCATTTTCTATGTAAGCCGCATACTGTTATGATATTGCCATTATTTATTACCTCTAAGCTCACATGGCCCTTAAAGCAACTATCTACAAAGCTAATATCGAACTTGCCGATATGGATCGTAATTATTACGAAAGCTTGCAACTAACCGTTGCACAACATCCGTCAGAAACTCCACAGCGACTAATGGTTCGTATCCTCGCTTATATTCTTAATGCTCACGAAGATTTACAGTTTGGCAAAGGCTTAAGTGATGAAAATGAAGCTGCTATTTGGCAAATCAATTACAGCGATGAAATTGCCTTATGGATTGAACTTGGGCAATTAGATGAAAAGCGTCTTAAAAAAGCATCTAACCAAGCAAAAGCAGTTAAATTATATTGTTATGGTAGTAGCGCCAACACATGGTGGTCACAAGCTGAGCAAAGTTTGAAGAAATTTGATAAGTTAACCGTTGAGCAGTTTGATCAAAGTACCTGTGACGCCTTAGTTAATTTGCTCAGCCGTAATATGGAGTTTCAATGTAGCATTCAAGATGGACAATTGTGGTTAACATCTGGTGATGAAACATTGTTGATTGAAACACTCAAATTGCAATAAGATAAATTAAACTACAACAACGTCTGATATCAAAGGCTAATTATGACTAATCAAAAATTAAAACCAGTAACCTTTGCAACTCAGTTAACATGTTTATCGTTAGCCAGTTTATTATTAACAAGCTGCTCCCATCTAAACTCATACGTTGAGAATAGCCAAGCTAGTGCATCAGCAACGCTAGACAACACAATTACCTTAACGCAAGTAACTAACGATGTAGCATATCTATCTAGCGACGCATTAAAAGGACGAGATAACTTTTCTCCCGAGATTCACCTTGCTGCGGACTATATTGCCAAGCGATTCAACGATATTGGTTTAACGCCTGCAACAAACGCCCCTAACTTTAAACAGCAATACACTGTTCAACAGATCAAACCGCAAAACCTTAAGGTAACCATCAATGGTCAAGCTATTGATACAGACTTAGTAACGATGGCAACAACCTTGGCTGATGTTAATTGGGACACCAATTCATTGTTAAGCAAGTCAAATCAAAAAAACGCTTCTGTAAATATTAAACTCATCGGCGAAAATGACAATATGCGTAAGGCGTTAACAAACCTAAACACGCAAGGTGGCCAACATTTGGTGTTACTGCACCCTAAGCATAAAAATAGCTTTAAACGTTACCAGAGCTACTTTGCTAGAGGTCTAACAACACTTAAAAGTGAAGCTAAAGAAAAACAAGGTGGTGTTATCGTTATTGCCTTAACAGATATTAGCAAGATCAAACAATTAAGTGTACAAGGCAAAGCAAAAGTTACTGATACCCTGCTCAATAATATTGTTGGTATTTTGCCAGGTAAAAGTAAACCTAACGAAGTAGTACTTTATTCGGCGCATTATGATCATTTAGGCGTTAAAAAAAGCACGAATAACAATAAGCCGACTAACGCTAACGATATACAAGCAACAACTGCTATTTTTAATGGTGCGGATGATGATGCTTCAGGGGTTTCAGCCATTATCAACCTAGCAAACTACTTTGCTAAAATGGATAACAATGAAAGAACTTTAATGTTTACTGCATTTAGCGCTGAAGAAATAGGCGGTTTTGGCTCTAGGTACTTTTCACATCACATAGATGAAAATTCAATTACCGCTATGATCAATATAGAAATGATTGGCAAGCCCTCGATGTTTGGTGAAGGCTCTGTTTGGATGACAGGCATGGAGCGCTCAAATCTAGGAGAGCAATTAAACCAAGCCTTAGCATCTAACCATTTAAAGATTTATGCTGATCCTTACCCTACTGAAAACTTATTTTATCGTTCAGACAATGCCACCCTAGCCCGTTTAGGTGTTCCTGCACATAGCTTTAGTAGCACGCAATTAGATAAAGATCAGCATTACCATAAAGTTACAGATGATATAAACAGCTTAAATTTACCGTCAATGTTAACTGTAATAAAAACGCTTGCGCTTGCCACAACACCTTTAGTCGAAGGAACAATGACACCGCTACGAATTGATGCAAACAAAGTTACCCGTAAAGGGATGATTTACTACTAATAACTAGGTACTAGCAGTTAAGCCTGTGGGACTGCATAAGACTTAGTGTCAGTTTATATGACTAGATAAATAGTTAAGCGGCTATCACTTCTAACGGGCAACGTAATTGAAATTCAAATTTGTTTTTATTTTCAACTTGAAAACCATGGCGCAAATACAAACCTCGCGCTGGGTTTTTTAATAAAACGTTTAAAGTAATTGGTAAGTGTAATTGTAAAGCACGCTTTTTAACGACGGTAAGTACTTTACTACCAATGCCCTTCCCTTGATACTTCGGCATAATTTGTAACTGCCTAATATGCAAACTTTTGTGAGTATTGTTAAGCGCTACGACTCCCATTTTTAATAAACCAATAGGTTTACGATCGACCAATATAATATGGCTTTCATAAAAGTGTTCTTTAATACGTGCTAAATGCTGCTCATCCGTCATTCGAATATTGGCCGCAAGTAAATGTTGTGTCATGGTTTTTCTACGTAGCGAAAGTAAAAATTCAATATCATCATTTTTTACTTTTCTAAAACCAATAGTAAACTTCATTCGTATTTTCCTGTATTCACTTTTCCAATGAGTAAGAGCAACAACGGTTCTTAAATAAATGGAAATAGTTTAGGGTCTGTTGAACTTTCAGGGTTAAAATTCATTCAATTTTAAACGGGTTTAATCGCGCTAACCTATTTTATACGAAGTAAATTGTTTAATACAAAATCTTTATTATATTCGTATTTGACCATTATAAACCTTTTAACACATTGAACTGTCAATAGTATTCAAGTAATCTCTTTAGATTACATATATCAATAATTTGCCGCATAAATTCATAGGCAAGCTTTTACCACTCATTCCATTACAAGGTCTTCTATGCTTTTTTTGATCGTCAAAATTTTAATGTTAGCACTTGCCTATAAATTATATTTAGTAAAGAAGGAGCCTTACTTTTCAGCACTGCTGTTTAGTATTCCTTTAGCACTTTTCGGTTTATTTATGGGGCATAGTTTAATGGGCGTTTTTGTAGGTAGTGCCATATTATTTGCTTTAGCTTTTATTTGTTTTTTATTGATGACTAAATTACCTAGAGGTATGCCAGAATACGCTGTTTTAGCTGTTACCGCAGCAATTGTGATTTTTGCTATATAACTGAGCGATATAACTGAGCTGTAAAGCTGAATTGTATCACTGAAAAATATATAGCTAACAATATATAACTAAAATGTAGCGCTTAGCTATTAAGTAAAACGCTACCAACAACAAGATTGCATTTTAAAGAGGTTATTTCATGAATTTTACTACTGTACAACTAGGGTTAACCGTTTTAGCTATTATGGTAGTTATTGGCGCTATTAGTTACTATTTAGGGCTACGTAAAACCCAAACCCCTGTCAAAGCTTCTGCTTTAGGTTTTGTATTTTCTGTCATTCCCGTGTTAGGCATTATTTACGTACTTTATTTAGCCTCAAAAGAAGATATTATTAAAGAATAATAACGTGTGAGGTTTAGATAGTGCGTATTCTTATTGGTTTTGTCTTTCTTTTTTTTAGCGCCCTCGTTACCGGTGAAAATGTTGATGGCAAGAACATTAATGACGAGGCTATTCGCCCATTTACCTCAGATGGTTGTAGCCTTTTCCCCAACGGTACTCCCAAACAAAGTGAGCTGTGGTTAACGTGTTGTACCGCTCATGACTACGCCTATTGGCAAGGTGGAACATATCAGCAAAAAGTAAACGCTGATGAGTCACTTAAACAATGTGTTGCTGAAGTTGGGCAACCCAAAATAGCTAATTTAATGTTAGCAGGAGTTATTGTTGGCGGCAGCCCATATTTACCAACGCCATTTAGATGGGGCTACGGTTGGTCATACTTACGGGGTTACAAAGCTTTGACCGAAAATGAATTAAAGCAGATAAGACTTTTACAATAAGACTTTTAATCAAAATAGTATTTAAAAAGCTACATTAATCTCGCTCAATAAACACATCAACAAAGTGCCCATAATACAATTTCTTTCCTACTAAATACTCAATTTCGGCTGAGCTAGGATAAGTAGACCATTGTTCGCTACTCGCTTTAACTGCTGCTTCATTTGCCCATGTAAGATGCCAACAGATTTCTTCTTCATTATCTGTTTTGACTAAAATTTCATGCTTGATAATGTTTTTATTTTCACTATTAATTTCCGAGAAAAGCAATTCACTTAGCGCCATAACTCGCGCCAAGTTCTCTTTTTTCACTTCAAACACTGCAAATTCAGTACACCTTGTCATTTTAAGACTTTTCCTTTATTAACAAACAATTAAAAAGTATCGCGTTACCGTTGTTTGAATATTAGATGCAATTCAAACAACTTTTTAGCATCCATTACAATTATTCACAGTGATAACTTGCGAGCTCCGTGCTCAAAGTCACACCTTGTAATTTTAACTGATTAACGCGCTGTAAATATGCTGCGCCTTTTAATAAATGCAAAGCGACATCAACCGCATTACGGCGAGTATAATCTTCAAGATATGTGTCTTTTACCCAACTATTAAAAGCCCCTAAACTTGGACCTGCCCAAATTTGATAGTCCATTTCTCGACCTTTTTCGCCAATGTTAGACCAACGTGAACTTAAGCCTAAATACCAACGAAAAATTAGTGCCATTTTACGTTTAGGGTTTGATTGCGCACGCGCTAACATTTCAGGATCGCGCTCACTAAAAAACGCTTCTGTGCCTCCCCAAACATCATCAAGATTTGATCTAAATATCTGCTTTTCTATTTTTTCTCGTTCATCAACGGGGATAGCTTCAATGGAATCATAGTTAACATATAACTCATAAAGTTTTTTAGCGCGCATGGCAAACATAGAGCCACGTTTAACCACTTGTAATTTTACGCCCATTTCAAACATATCAGCCGCAGGTGCCATAGTTACATCGGCCATTTCAACACCTGCCAATAGTTTACGGGTATGTTCACTTGCGCCAGCTTCAACACAGGCTTGATTCACTGAACCAAGTACAATATATGCCGCGCCCATATTAAAAGCCGCAAGGGCTGATTCAGGAGTACCAATACCACCACCCGCGCCAACACGAAGTGCCGGAGAAAAGTTATATTGTGCTTGAACTTCATCGCGCAGGGCAATAATGGTCGGTAACAAGGTTAAAAATGGACGATTATCGGTGTGACCACCAGAGTCGGCTTCGGCGGTAATATCATCGGCCATAGGAACGCGTTTAGAGAGCTCTGCTTGTAAAGGTGTCACTTTGCCCTGACTTAGCAATTTATCGACTAATTTTTGCGGTGCAGGCTCCATAAAGCGACGCCCTACTTCAGTACGTGACACTTTAGCGATAACTTTATTGCCGATATTAACATTGCCGTCACTATTTTCACTCAAACCAGCTAAACGATACCAAACTATATGCTCAGTTAAACCAAGGTAAGCTGAGGCTTCAACAGTTTTTACGCCAAGCTTTAAAAAGCGTTCAACTGCACCGCGCTCTAATGCTTCTTCTGCGGGAGCATGAATTAAATTGACCGCAAAAGGACCATTTGGCAACTCAGCTTGAATACGTTTAATCGACTCTTCAATCACATCAGGAACTAAACCGGCTGCGCCAAATGAGCATAAAAACCCAGCTTTACCTAAGGCCACGACAAGCTCAACTGAAGCAATACCATTTGCCATCGCGCCGCCATGATAAGCGTATTTAACACCATGTTGCTTTTTAAAGGCGTCATCACCTAAGTCTTCTGGGTTTAGTTGCTGTGCAAAAGCCAATACGTCAGTGCTGTTATTTTCTGTTGACGACTCTAGCTTATCAGTAACCCCCAGTCCTGCTGCCGAGCTAGCAACATACACAGGTTTAGTTAAATCCATCAATGCTGATTTTATTTGTACTGCATCACAGTTAACGTGTGCTGTATTAACTTTCCAAGCCCAATCAATAGCTCTGGCGCTGTTAAATTCGATGTGTTTGCTGTTTGACATGTTTTTCCTAATTATTTTTCTTTTAAACTGATAATACTGGATTCCCGCCAAGACAACGCGGGAATGACGACTGTGAGGTTAGTATTTAATGTTCTCTCAAACAAAGAATCAAAGCTATAGTTTGCTCCTGCCATATAGTTTGCTCCTGCCAATAACCACCAACGATTATAAATTATATCGTCATACCCGAAGTTTCTTGTCGGGTATCCATTTGCTCTATTTTTATTTACGTTTTTATTAACTTAATTCATCATACAAATCTAACCAATCAATATTCGATTTCTCGATCAATCGTATTTTCCAAGCTCTATTCCAATGTTTTAATTGTTTCTCGCGGTTTATAGCATTTTCCATATCATCAAATTGTTCAAAATAAACTAATTTATTAACGTGATAATCACCGGTAAAACCACTCACAACTTTATTCTTATGTTGCCAAATACGTTTCACTAAATCGCTTGTCACGCCAATATATAAAGTGCCGTTCTTTTTACTTGCTAGAATGTAAACACAAGGTTGTTTCAAATTATCCTCCTTGATAATTTATTGTTGTAACACTTATCTTATAAAGAAACAAAAACATGGATTCCCGCCAAGACAACGCGGGAATGACGGCTGTGCGGTTAGTGCTTTACTTACAAAAACGACACTTTCAAACAAAAACTAAGCGTTATATCGTCATACCCGAAGTCACTTGTCGGGTATCCATTTACTTATCTAATTTCTATTTCCAACTACCTGATGACAATATCTACTCATGAAATACTGGATTCCCGCCAAGACAATGCGGGAATGACGACTGTGCTGTTAGTGCTTTACTTTCAAACAAAAACTAAGCGTTATATCGTCATACCCGAAGTCTCTTGTCAGGTATCCATTTGCTTATCTAATTTCTATTTCCAACTACCTTATAGCGATATCTACCCATAAAATACTGGATTCCCGCCAAGACAACGCGGGAATGACGACTGTGCGGTTAGTGCTTTACTTTCAAATAACGACACTTTCAAACAAAAACTAAGCGTTATATCGTCATACCCGAAGTCACTTGTCGGGTATCCATTTACTTATCTAATTTCTATTTCCAACTACCTGATGACAATATCTACTCATGAAATACTAGATTCCCGCCAAGACAACGCGGGAATGACGGCTGTGCGGTTAGTGCTTTACTTACAAAAACGACACTTTCAAACAAAAACTAAGCGTTATATCGTCATACCCGAGGTGTCCTGTCGGGTATCCAGTTTTATTCTCTCATATTTACGTTTAATGTTATTACCCCTCAACAATCGACAACGCAATATCTTTGACTTCGTAAATTCTAAGTCCATCTTTCGATAAATTCGCATCGCCTACCAAGCGCACTTCACCATCTTTTTTGATAATGTCGGTAATATGCACATCCAGTGACATTTGCTTATTTAACGGTGTTATTTGACCGCGATATTTCCATTTAACTACACTGGTTGGTGCAATAAACCTTGGGTTAGCAAACTGTTTACCTAAATCATTTTTAAGTGCGTAAGTTTGCATTAACTCGATGATTGCTTCAACACCTAACGAGCCTGGCATAACTGGGTCTTGGTGGAAATGATAACGGAAGAACCAGTCGGTGGCATCTATGGTTCTTTCACCATAAACATAAGCGATACCAGCGCTTCCACCGCCTTCAACAATCGAAACTGTATCGATGAAGTTCATTTGCCCGCCCGCTAATTTATAATGCGGTTTATTTAGCGGTGCTTGATAAAAACTTAACTGCGGGTCGCGTAAATTAATCACTTCAATATCCGCTATTGGCGTATTATTGTCTTCAAACCACGCATGGGTAATTTTGCCATTATCAATACCCAGCTGATTAGTTAGGGCATCTGCGCCAAAGTAACCAAAAACTGCGCTACCTTTATAAAATAACTCATGCTTATCAATTGATTGTGTTGGGTGTTTTTCATCTTTCACAAATAGCTCAAAGGTAAACTTTTGCACTATCATGCCGCCAGCCATAGTGGTGCTCAGTAATGCGGAGTTATTGATGATGGTTTTGCCTCGTAAATCTACTTGTTTGATTAAGTCCCCCGTACCATCTAGGTTGCGGAAAAATAAATCTTTATCAGGATAAGTTAACGTAGTGCCCATGTAACCAGAAATAAAGCCGTTGGGTTGTAAGGCAATTTCCATAATGATTGAATAAGGCATCCACGCTTGGTGGCTATTTTTACTGAAATACCAAGCATCTTCTGGAACGACATATTCGCTAATACAAGTTGCTGGGTTTTTAAAGTCTAAACGTTCACCTGCCACATCAACTACTTGGGTAACCACTTGTAAATCGCCACACGGTGTACGTGGTGGTACTCGGCTATGTTCAACTTTATTCGTGTAAATATCAAAATCACTGCCAAAACACTTAGAGATGTCACCCGTGGCAAATTCAAACAAATGCCAAGGAGTGAACGGCGTTTGATCAGGTACACGGTTTTGCCCTGCGACCATTGGCGCTGCAAAATGTTGAATGGGGGTAACGCCCTTTTCTTTGGGAGCGTTTAAGTCCGATATCACTTTCATTAACGGACGTTCTGGGTGTTTAAACGGGTTAATACCACGTTCGTCTAAATCTGAATTTTCTGTTGTCTGTACCGTTGTTAATGACTTTTCTGAAAGCGTAGGCGCAACAAGCACAGCATTATCTGGTAGCGTTACTGGATAAGGTGATTTTTCATCTTGCTCTGTGATCATCACCGATAAGTTTTTAAAATCAACCACCACTTTGCCATCTAATAAAATATCAATATTGGCTTTTAAATACGGAAATGGCTGCATACCCATTTCAGTGACTTCCATGCGGTAAGTCAGGGTATTGTGCTGTGGAATAACTTGCCCACGACAACGAACTGTTTGCGACTCACCTGGCATTGGTTGAAAACGCGCGTTATTAACATGGCTGTGCATGCCTAATGACAACATGTAAAACATCGCCATTTGACCACAACCTTCACTCATTAATGAGCCAGCCATTACTTGGTCGTCTTTAAAGTGACACGGAAAATACCAATGCTCTGGCGCTAAGTCTTTTTGTCCCTCCAGTAAACCTAAGCCCCAATGACCTCCTGTTTGATCAATTTTGGTCACCCGCTCTATCATCAAGAATTTTTTCGAGGAAAATTTTAATGATGGGTTACGCCCTTGTTGATCGTATTGCTCGCCAAAACAGCCTGCTACATCGCCATTAACTAGCTTCATCATGTCGTTATAATCGTACGTATCACGATTTCGTGTCAGTAATGGCGTAAAAACTGACTTTTTAGCATTAGCTAATTGGGCTTTGTCACTATCATTTAAAATCACGCCTTTACCGTCTTTTAATTCTTCATCAGTAAAGAAACCCGCACAACCGTTGCGCATAATTAGAACTTTTTTATCACCGACATAGCAATCGTAGTGGAAGAAAAATAACAGTTGTTCGCCATTCTTCGCATACGAGTCAATATGAATTTCATAGCGCAGGGTTTCACCACCAAAGGCCATTTCTTCTAGGAAAGTTAGTTCACAATCAAGTAAACGATAAACCCGTTCACCTTTAGCTTGAAAGTCGATGCCAATAAAAGAGATAAGTAATAAATCACATTGACCAGACTCAACTGACACTGACCAAGGGATTTGTCCGTCAATTAAAAATGGTGCATCAACGGGAATATCATACTCGGTACACATGTAAGATTTTTTATACTCGTTCACCTTGGCATCTAATTCGGTAACACGCGAAACCAGTAAGTAATCAGTGGTTGGCAAGCGTACACGGCGCGAGTAGTTATCGATAATACGATATTCTTCACCAAAAACATTACCAATACTACCTTCGGCGAACTCGACTAAATCAGCAGTATCCCAAATAATATTTGTCGGTTGGTTAAATTGCTCTTTTAGCTGTAAAGCCGGATAGTGATAGCTAGCTATTGTCTGTTTTTGACTTGCTTGAACGATATTTTCCGTTGCTGAACTAGTTTGCATGCTTGCTAGATTACTAGACTGCGTTGCCCCAACTTGCTGTGCGATCATTTGCGCAATGTGAGCTTCTGCTTGTTGGCGATGCTTTAAAAAGGCAATGTGGGTTGCCGCTTCTTGGCTATTACTTTTATTAAACTGTAACTTATTCATTACTGAGTTTTTAGTTGAATTATTGGCTGAATTATTAACTAAATTATTAGCTGATTTCTTTATCGAAGGTTGTGTCACTGTTGCTCCATTTGAAACTGTTGATTCAGTTGCATGGCTAAACCTAGGCTTTATTTGTGCGAGGTTTATAGGATTGAATGTATTGTTTTTTACGGTAAACGCTGAGTTTTGGTTAGCATAACTAAAAGCTTGTTTAATACTCGATATGGTCGAGCTAACCTCACTTTTTTGACTTGAGTTAATAATGGTTTCAGCAATATCGTTGCCACCTAAAGTAATGGTTTTGATCAGCTGACGACGCTTTTTAACTGCTAGGGCTTGCTTTGATGACTCTTGTACCAAAGGCGCTACAATTCTTATATTTTGCTCTGCACTAACCGATGAAAGGATCAAATGCGCGCAACTACCATCTTTGCTTAAACCGTTAATTGCTGCATGTTTTGCTACGTCAGACTTTGTTACTGGTTTTTGTATCCCGCTCGAATCAGATAAAGCCAAGGCAACTTTGATAATGCTCGCCGCACCTGAGGCATTAAAAGTATGACCAATGTTATTTTTAACTGAGCTGATAGACTTCCCTTGATACAAATGAGGTAGGCTTAATGCTTCTGCTTCATTCTCAGAAGCAAAACCACTGTTGTGTGCTTCAACAAAATTAATATCTGTAGCGGTTATTTTAGCTTGCGTTAAGGCTTTATTCGCCGCCACTTCAATTGCTTGGGAATTTGACTCATTAACAAAGCCAACGCCATCAATAGTGGCATACGCTGTTTGCTTATTTTCGCTCAGAGGCTGTAGAACAAATGCAGCGGCACCCTCGCCTATTTTCCATTTTTCTTTTAACTGCTCAATTGCAATTGGTTTCGCACCAATTTCACTCTCAAGCTCAGCATCAATTTCGCCATAGTGTCGTCTTAGGGTAATATTTTCAATTGAGCCTGCAAGATCAACCCCAGCAATAATAACCGCTTCAACATCACTGGTTTGAAATAAGTTTTGCGCTAATTCAACACAGCGATACACAGAGTTTTCTTCTGCAGAAACAGTAATAGCTGGACCTGAAAAATCCCACAATGCGGAAATACGTGATGCCATAATATTGCCAATAAAACTGGTGTATTGATTAAGCTGCGCGGCATAAGCCACACCGTCTTTAGCAATATTAGTAAGTGTTTCGCGTTGTTCTAGGGTTAGTTCAACCCCTTGGGCAAGTAAACTCTCTTCAATTTGTGTGGCTAAATTTACTCGTCCGCGATATTGGTGCAGCTCTAGTTCCATGCCCATAGCTACTAATACTGCAACATTGCTGCCTGGTGTTAACTTGGCATCTTGTGCTGCGTTATCTGCAACTTTCATCATCATTAATTGTTGTGGAATTAAACAATCTTGCTCATTTGGCGGTACTTTAAAGCGTAAAAAATCAAGCTCGAAATTTTCGATATAACCGCCTACTGGCGCTTTAGCTAAGCCTAAGGTTGTCATCACTTTTTGATTATTGTTAATGCCTTTCCAACGTTTTTCGGGTAACTCTCTAAAGGTGGTGCTTTTGTTATCGAGTACTGCTTTAAATTCTACTAGGTTTTCCGCTGAGCCAAAGTGTGCGTCCATACCAGTAATAGCTAGCGGTGCAAGTGGTTTAGGCTGTGTGACTGTTTCTTGATGATCTGTAGCTTTACTTGAGCTAGGCGCTTGCAACACTAAATGCGCATTTGAACCACCAAAGCCAAAAACACTTACGCCTGCGGTTCGAGGCTTGTTCGTTGTTGCTGTATTCTTATTTATCGGCCAAGCAATAGTTTGCGTTGGCATTTGCTCGGCGCCCAAATAACCTTGTTTACTGTTAATTGGCTCATGTAAATTAATGGTAGCAGGAACCTTCCCCTCGTTTAATGCCCAAATCGCTTTGGTCATACCTGGCATACCTGCCGCGGTAAGTAAGTGTCCGAGGTTTGATTTTACCGAGCCGAGCACGGGTTTATGATGTGTAGTGTTGTTTGTGCTTTTATCATAGCGAGAAAAGAAGGTTTCCATCGAGCCCAGCTCAACTTTGTCACCTTTTGGCGTACCTGTTGCGTGACATTCAATATAATCAACATCGGCTGGATTTACCCCTGCATTTTCATAAGCTCGTTCGTAAACTAATACTTGCCCTTTAGTGTTAGGACTTAAAACAAACTCGCCTTTTCCGTCATTAGATAATGCACCACCTTTGATAATAGCGTGAATTTTATCACCATCACGCAGCGCGTCACTTTCTCGTTTAAGCACCATCATGCCCGCGCCTTCACCTGCAAATAAGCCTTGTGAGTTTTTATCAAACGGGGCGTGAATGTTGTTTTCTGGATAAGCTTGAAAGATAGAAAAGCCCATATTAACAAACATTGGATCAGCCGCTGAAACAGCGCCTGCTAACATCATGTCAGCTTTACCCGTGTGTAAATAATCGCAAGCAAGTTTTACCGAGTAACAACTTGAAGCACAAGCAGCATCAAGGGAGAAATGTACAGCGCCCAAACCTGCCGCTTTGGCAATTAGCGCTGAAGGATAACCTGCAACAAGTGCATTATCAGCATGGGTGTTGGCATCGTTACTGGTATTTTTTTCAGCAAAAGACTGTAATATAAAATTGTTATCAACCACTTGCGGTAACGCATCTGCAACCACTTGATGGTACAAAGGCATAAATAAATGATTCGACGATTTAGTCGGAAAAGATAAGTTACCTAAAATCACACCACAGTTGGCTAATTGTGCACTGCGCCAATAGCCAGCATCACGTAATGCTTGCTCGGTTACATACAAAGACCATTGATTTAAATCGTCTAATTGAGAAAGGTATTCGCTCGTTAACTGATTACTGGTATGAGGAAAAGCGTCAGCATTAAAGGTAAAGTCATTGATATAACCGCCTTGTACACAATAAAACTTATCGGTATCACCTTTTTTCCCTGTGTATTTATCTACATCAACACCCATTTGTGCTTTGGTAGCGGTAGAACGACAATCTTGCTTGTTGAGTAATTGTTGCCAAAACGCTTGTGGCGCACTTGAGCCGGGAAATAAATTGGCGATACCTACAATGGCGATGTTTTCCATGAATCTCTCTTTTATCTGTGATCAGATTTTTTATTAATATTGTTTTGCGTACTGCTTATGTTGACTGCGTGTGTTCATTTTTTACTCATAATCATGGTGCCGTAAAATAATCGCTTTAGATCAAGCTTTACGCCATGACTGGTTAATTTTGCGATAGCGCGAAAATAACTTAACTCATCATTCACGCCTTTAGCATTTACCGATACAGTGGCGGCCTTATCTTTCAATAACTTGTATTCTAAATTCTTCTCTACCCAACTCGATAATGAACGACCTGGTCCCATTTCAATAAATACTCGTGCGCCATTATCATAAAGCGCATTCACTAAACGCGGAAAATCAACACGATCACATAAACATTTCGCAATAGAATTAGCGATAGCTTTAGTTAATTGCGGCACAGGTAAATAACACGAACTTGAATACAGCTTGGTATTAATACGTGGGTTAACGTCCATGGTGTATAACTCAACCATGTTGTTATATTCGCTTTTTGCAGGCTCGCTATGAATAGCATTCGCCATATTTAAAGGCATAGCCCGTACGCCCAGTTTGTTAATCACACGCTGGCAATCTTCAGGAAAACCACCAATAAGTAGCTGTTCAGGTGTATTAATGATGGTGCAAAACACTCTGCTTTCATCAACACTTGCCGCTTCAACATCAGCTAATGTGGCTTTTATTGTGTAAGTTTCCCACACAGGTAAAGCCTCATCATGAGCTGAAGAAGGTAGTTGCCAGCGTTCACGTAAAGTGACTAAATCACCAGAAAGGCGTTCATTAAAGGTGACTGAGTTAGCGAGTCGTTTAGTCAGTAAACTGGGTTTTTGCCAACAGCCCAAGGCGGCATACATACTGACTTCACCCATAGAATAGCCCGTGGCAAAATCAGCATTGAGTTTAAATACATCGGTAAATATCTTGGTAAATACACAGCTAAAAGCAACACCTGCTTCGGCGATATCGGCAAGGTTGCCCCGTAGCGCTAAATCACGTTGTTTAAGTTCATTAAAATCAAGGC
Organism: Colwellia sp. E2M01; assembly: GCF_018860585.1. Taxonomy (GTDB): domain Bacteria; phylum Pseudomonadota; class Gammaproteobacteria; order Enterobacterales; family Alteromonadaceae; genus Colwellia. The sequence goes on along the minus strand of NZ_JAHKPR010000085.1, from coordinate 5,784 downwards.
GACTAATGCTGCGCGGGTTGAGTAAAGAGTCTTTTAAACTATGGCTTATATCATCAGCTAAATTGACAATATCAGAATATATTTCAGGAAATAAATACAATAAATCTCGACCTAAACCAAGGTAGGTTGCGCCAATACCTGGGTACATAAAACAGACATTATTTTCTTGCGCTTGTGCAACTGGCTCAGCGGTAAAATAACTACCTTTAGGTGTTTTCCACTGCGTGCTTTTATTTAAAGCGATATTTGCAAAAGCGGTTTTAATGCCCACTTGTGCTAATTGAATTTCTTTTTGCAGCTCATCAATGGATTCAGCCAATAATGCCAAAGTATATGGTTTAACTTGGCTGCTCTGGTTAACTAGGTATTGTTGATATTGCTGATCGGCAATCAATTTTAACTGATCATATTGCTTTGGCACTGCACTGACTTTGTTAACCGCTTCCATCTCAAGCAGTGTTGATAATTGATCTTGTAAGTCTGTTTCATTGTCTCCACTAACCAAGACTAGCTGTAGTTCACTACAAGCTAAATGACCATTTAAACGAACATCGACTTCTTCATTAACATGTTCACTAAGCACTAGATGACAATATGATTGCGTGGTTAAACAACTATAAGCAGCACTTCGATTACTGCCATCTTGATTTGGATACCAAGGTCGAGCTTCAGTTGGAAAGTAAAAAGGGGAAGCGTGCCATTTAGATAAATTATCTTGCGATCCTGATGACGGTTTAGGCGACTGCCAATCGTTAATTCCTGGAATATAACGTTGTTGTAGAGCAATAACAGTTCGTACTAAGCCAAGTACTTGTGAAAAACCACCGCCCTCACCGGTAACGCTGCGTGCGCAACTTATTGCGGTGGTTAACCTTGCTGTGTTTAACGTTGCGGCAGTTAACGGCTCACCTGAATAATTTTCCAGTAAAACATCAACTTCTAATGCACTTTCTTGTGACGTAGCCAATGCTGACACTTCAACTAAACCAATAGTCTTATCTGATGTTTGTGTCAAAGATTGTTTTACCGCCTTTTGCATATCTGTTTGGTTAACGTCTGATTTTACCAAACTGTTTAGCTCTGCATAGATAGGAAAGCTTTTATCGAGTGCTAAGCTTTTTGATGCGAGTAATAAACTAACAATCCCTGATGCAGATTTATAACCTGTAAATGCTTGGTCAAAACTAATAGTGCTAGCATTAACATTCGCATAAGTTTTAGCACCCGTATTAATATGAGTATTGATACCCATAATAACAACAAGTTGCTGTTGATTTATTAGGTCAACGGCAAGCGTTAAAGCTTTACTAAGTTCACTCACTCCGATAATTTTTTTTTCAACTGGCGTATCAAAATTAGTTTCAGCATCAGTAACAATAATAGCGGTAACGTCTATCGTTTTTAGATATTCATTAGTTTCATCATCACTAAATAACGGGGACAATAGTCGATCTATTATTTCAAAGTATTGCGCACTTGCTGTTAATGGTTTTGTTAAGGCTTTCGAGCCAAATTTAGCAATAGTTGAAGTCTCAACAGCCTTGCCTAAATGCTCTTTACCTAAGTAAAGGACACGGGCAACACGATCAATAGTAGCGTAGTCGCCAAATTGACCGTCAATACCAACAATAGCTAAATCATTCGTTAACATTTAGTCAGTAATTCCTGTAGTTTCAACAGGTAAAAACATCTCATTTAAACTTGCACTCGCGGTTACTTTCGCTGATTTAATCTCAGCTAAAATCTGTCCCGATTCACTGATAAAGTTAATATCCGCCACTAAACTACCGCGTTTTCCGCCCTTACCTGTGGCCTTTACTACGGTTAGTTGTAAATAAAAAGTTTGATTAACTTCAAGCTGTCCATAGACCTGCCAGGCTTGAGTGCTCGACGGTAAACTGCCTAAACCTAATTCTCGCTTTGCCCAAACCAACATAGCTTGATAAGCAAGATCATTTGCGAAGATATTGGCAAAACTGTTGTTATTGGCGTTGCTAGCTGAGTTATTGCTAGCAGCGTTAACCATAAACTCGCCCTGTTTTTGCAATGCTATGCTCGGCACTTTACAACTAAGTAATAAACCGCTTTCGTTACAATCAATAAGGTGAGTTATACCTTGTAAACTCTCGCCATGAAATAAGGTGCCGTTTTGGTACAACTCAGCAGCTTCATTCGCTGACTTCTCTGTTAACTTAGCAGCCACCCCATTAATAAACTGATTATCAACATCTACAACCGCATTATCTTTTTGAACTGAGCTTTTTTGACCTGAACTTTTTTGAACTGAGTTTGTTTGAACTGAATTGCTAGTTAACACAAGCTGAGCACTGTAATGAAATACGGTTTTACCTGTAGTTTCGTTTAGCGATGATATTTTACAATTAAGGAGTAGCTCATTTTCATTTTTAGCAATGCTAGGCTCTGCACTAAGGCCTGCATTACTCATTTCTACGGTAAAATCTATCGCTTGAGCTTTTGCTAACGCTTCGCTATCAAAGGTTACCCCTTTAAGTAATTTGTAATCATTAATCCCTTGTGCTTTATAGTCTGGATATAGACCTAGGGCTACTTCGCTCATCCAAGCAAGTGCACAAACCGTTGGTAACACTTGTTCTTGGTTAATAACATGATCAGCTAAAAAAGTATTGTTAGTCACTTGCAGTGTTTTAATAACGCGTATTGGCGTTACTGACACGGGTGTTGATAAGTGACTAACTAGTGACTTTTTTCCCTTAACAACCTCTGCTGCTGCATCATTAGCTTTACTCGTTGATTGATTTGTTGATTGGTCTTTAGAAAGATCATTACCAACAAGAATTTGCGCACAACGATTGCTCGAGGCATTCAACTCACTTGTTAATAACTTAGCGCCAGCATCAAGGGGAATAATATAAACACCGCGCGCATCAAACATACGTTTTAGCTCAGGTGTAACCATACCGCCATCCCACGGACCCCAGTTAAAACTTAATACTTGAGCATCAGGGTACTGTGCTTTGAATCGGTAAGCGGTCTTATTTAAAATTTCATTAGCAATGGAATAATCAGATTGCCCTGGATTACCGTAAAAGCCTGCCGCTGATGAAAAGAGCACCAAGTGTTTGATATTTTCAGCTTGGCAAACAGATAATAACGATTGTAAGCCGTCAATTTTAGTACGATAAACCGCATCAAACTCGGCTAGTGTTTTTTGCTCGATAAACTTATCGGCTAACACGCCAGCACCGTGAATAATACCGGTAACTTCGCCAAACTCTGTAATAGCAGGTGCAACAGCGGCTTTAACACTGTCGCTATTAGTTACATCAGCGGCAACATAATGCGCTTGTCCGCCTGCTGCTTTGATTGCATTTAAGGTTTGAATAATTTCACGATTCGCTAATATTGGACGAACAAAGTCAGACACTTTCACTGGCGTTGGTTTTTCACCTGAGGCAATAAGTACTTGCATCGCGGCTTTTTTCAACGCAACTTCGTCTTGAAGCCCACTCGCCCAGCTTGGCTCACTTTCTTCATCCGAAGCAAGCAATGGTGAACGACCTAATAAAATAAATTTTGCTTGGTGTTGTTTCGCTATTTCAATAACGCAGTGCGCGGTAACACCTTTAGCGCCACCACTAACTAAAAACACAGAATCTTGATTAATGAGTTTTTCATTGCTTGCTGTAAGTGAGTAACTGTCAGTTGGTACACCAATTAGAGTTAAACGCGATGCTAAGTTATTGCTTAGGTTATCAGTATCATAACCAACCTCAATGAGTGAGCCATCAATATCGAGTAATTCATCACAAATAATGGTTGCTGCTTTATCTGCTGCAAGTTTGCTTGATAAATCAACTAATCGACAAAATACCGGTGTTTCATTATTTAATTGGCCGTTCCATTCATGAGACAAGGTTTTAACTAAGCCCGCTAAACCGCCTTGTACTAAATCCGCTTGTAAATTAGCTTTAACCGCTTGGTTTTGACTAAAACCTAATGTGCCACCTTGATGCGTTACTACCATAAATGTTGCTCTAGCATTTTGGGCTGCTTTAACATTACAAAATTTTGCTAATAAGAACGCTAACATTAACCCTTGTTTTGCTGCATCAGCATATTCAATGGTTTGGTCAATCGCTTGTGCATTACCTTCTTGAATAGTTTGCTCATTCCCTTCTTGTATGTGAACAACAGCATCAAGTTGCCCTTGCTCAGCTAATATGGCGCTTAGTTGTGCTTCATCCAGGGTTTTATCAGCAGTTCCTATTTCAATAACCTTAACCGATTTACTAAATGCTTTCTTAACGTTAGAGTTAAGCCAGTTAGGCTTTAATACACTTACCTGCCAACCTTGTTTAAGTAGCTTTGCACTGACTGAAATTGCTGTGCCACTCCCATCATCAACAATTAACACTTTGGGTTGTTGTTCAATACTATTACCCATAAAGTTTTGAACTATTTTGGTTACTGATGACAAGGCTTGTAGAGCGACCGTAGCACTAGGTGCTGGGTTTTCAATAACTGACTGATTATTGTTAGTAATAACCTCAACTGTTGAGCTTTCTTCTTTGGCGGTTTTAGTGGTTGTTGGTGTTGGATCTGTTGGCGGAACAGGATCAATTTTGCTCTGCACCTTTCCTTGCATGTGACTAACAATCTCTCCTAAAGTTCTTAGCTCGGCTAAGTCTTCTGGGTTTAGCTCTGGTAAGTCACTAATAATGTCTTGTACTGCACCTAGAATTTCAACACGTTTAATTGAATCAATACCAAGGTCGGCTTCCATATCCATGCCAAGTTCTAGCATTTCGGTTGGGTAACCTGTTTTATCTGCTACTACGTCCATCATCACGGTTTGGATATGGTCTAAGTCAATAGTGATTGTGGGCGTTGTGATCACAGTGTTTTCTACGATAGCTTCTTTAGCTATAACAGAAGTAGAAGGCTCAATCGCTGTAACCTTATTCTGCACCTTTCCTTGCATGTAACTAACAATTTCACCAAGGGTTCTTAACTCAGCTAAATCTTCAGGGTTAAGCTCTGGTAAGTCAGTAATAATGTCTTGTACTGCACCTAGAATTTCAACACGTTTAATAGAATCAATACCAAGGTCGGCTTCCATATCCATGCCAAGCTCTAGCATTTCAGTTGGATAACCGGTTTTATCAGCTACCACGTCCATCATCACAGTTTGGATATTCTCTATATCGAAAGCTAAATCGATCGTTACTGCTGGTGAAACTGGTGCTTGTAAAGCTGTTTCAGGTGTTGCTGACACATTAGGCGCTGCTGTGACTATACTTTGCACCTTCCCTTGCATGTGACTAACAATTTCACCAAGGGTTCTTAGCTCAGCTAAATCTTCTGGGTTTAACTCTGGTAAGTCACTAATAATGTCTTGTACTGCACCTAAGATTTCAACGCGTTTAATAGAATCAATACCAAGATCGGCTTCCATATCCATGCCAAGTTCAAGCATTTCGGTTGGGTAACCTGTTTTATCGGCAACTACGTCCATCATCACGGTTTTAATATGGTTTAAGTCAATAGTGATTGTGGGCGTTGTGATCACAGTGTTTTCTACGACAGCTTCTTTCGCTGTAACAACAGAAGTAGAAGGCTTAATCGTTGTAATCTTGCTTTGCACCTTCCCTTGCATGTGACTAACAATTTCACCTAAGGTTCTTAACTCAGCTAAATCTTCTGGGTTTAACTCTGGTAAATCACTAATAATGTCTTGTACTGCACCTAGGATTTCAACACGTTTAATTGAATCAATACCAAGGTCGGCTTCCATATCCATGC
>NZ_JAHKPR010000087.1 GCF_018860585.1 Colwellia sp. E2M01 | reverse complement strand
TAATCAACTTGGTATTATTCTATTGATATATTTAATTAGGGAGAAATAAAAAAGCCGAATAACAACGGTTATTCGGCTTTAAGGTTACTTTATATTAGTACCTTTAAATAAATGAGCACCTTTATAATTCGGAAGGTTTACCTACGTAATAGCCTTGGCAACCATCAATAAAGAGTTTTTCTAAGGTATGTTTCTCTTCTTGGCTTTCCACACTTTCTGCTAATACGCTAATACCTAATCTATGTGCTAAATCAACCATTAAACGTAAGAAGTATTGGTTGTTTTTATCATCATCAATATCACGAGTATATGAGCTATCCATTTTGATATAATCAGGCGTTAAATCTCTGAAGAATTTAAATGATGTTAAACCAACACCAAAGCGCTCAACCGTAACTCTTGAACCAACACGATGTAATACTTCAACTAAACGTTTTGCTGTTTTAATATTTTGTTGTAAACCAAGTTCTGATATTTCAAACACTAAACGTGGTGCTGCAGCAGGCTCACGCAGTAACTTACGTTCTAACCAAATCATAAAATGTTCATCATTAATACTACGAGAACTAATGTTAATGCCAAAACTGCTACTTAGCATATTTTTACTGGTAATTTCTTTAATCGTAGTATCGATAATAAGACGATCAACCTCAACTATTTTATCGAGCTTCTCTGCCATTGCAATAAAGGTTGCTGTTGGTAACATTTCCTCATTAGCATTTAGAAAGCGAGCTAAAACCTCACTGTATACACGGCTGTTACGGCCGCTAGGTTGAATAGGTTGAAGTAATAATTTAACACGATCATCTTTTAGAACACTTTCAATTTCTTGTCGCCAGTTTTGACTTCCAAAGTTAGCACTATGATCGGTTAAAATATTAACGTCTGTTTGCGAATACCATGAATTAGTTTTTTGTGTTTGAGCAACACTAACACCAGTGTCAGCTAACGCTAATAACTCACCCAAAGGTTTTGATTTATCAAAATAAACCAAACCACTAAAAGCAACGGAATCAAATTCATTAATTGTTTGGTATTCATCAAACTTCATTTTCAATTCACTAGCAAAATCTTCAGCAATTTTAAGTTGTTCATTTGGTAAGATTGTGGCGAAATCTGAGCTATTTAAACGAAATATTTTAGCGCTTGGTTTACTCAATAACACCTTTTTAATAATTTCAGCCACTTTTAAAATGTAATTGTCGCCTGAGTTATAGCCTTGAACTTGATTAATTGTTTGTAGTTCTGAACAGCGAGTAATAATTAAAACACCAAATTTTACAGGGCTTTCACGTACAATTTCGTTTTCATAAAATTGCACAAAACGGTTACGGTTTTCTATCCCAGTTAAAGCATCAACATGCGCCTCTACTTCTAAACTTGATGTGTTTTTAAATTGTTCAGTCATTAAGGCACGAATTTCGTCTATACCCTCTTGTAAAGCAGGTATTTCTATCTTTCTATTATTGGCCCTTTCTTTAGTAATGAAATCACCATTATTAATTTGTGCTAACTCTTCACTGATTTCTTTACCAATAATTCGGAAAATAACGGACTGTAACTTGTAGTTAAGTTTTGCTGAGATAAAAGCAAATACAAGCGTTAATATTAATACACCAACGAATAATTGAGTTAAAAAATTAATGACTTCACTAAAACTTAATTGATATTGAATTTGTAATCCAAGGCTACCAGTTGAAACTGTTTTACGTATTGCTAAAGCAGAGTCTATTGGTTGAATGTCTTTACTTTGAAAATTAAATAATACTTGTGTTTTGTTTTTAATCGTTAACGATTGATAACTTGCACTAGCTGTTAAGACATCAGCTAATTGAGAAGCGATTTCTTCAGGGGATGATTCAAGATGAGTAAAGGTTTTACTTATGGCTTGTATGCTTTTTTGATGTGTCTGGGTTTTATTGTCGACATAGCTCGATAATAATGAAAATAAAATAGCAGTAAATACTAAAATGAAAATCAAAGAATAAGAAATATTTTTAATAAATAGTTTAGAAAATTTATACATGATGAAATTAAATACTCCGTTTAAATTCTATCAAGAGGAAGGCCTCTTTAATTATTAACTAACTGTAAAAATTTGTATAAAATGATAGCTAATTATAGGTTTAATACTAAGACATTGTAAATTATAAATTAAACTTATCTACTTATTTATACTATTTATATTTGCTTTAAAAGTTGTGTTTGAATATTAAAGTTTAAAACTTAGTAATAAAAATTACTATTGATTGTGTTTAATGCGCTTGCGCTTAGTAATCTGTCACTATATAATTTGTGCATTAAAACATTAGTAAGAAGTCACTGAATAAGCTTAGACACGTTTAATTAATTGATAAGTAACTTGATAATAGGTTTTTAAATAAACTTCCAATTTAGCTGTATCAACTAACATAAGAGTGTAGTTTGTTTTTTTACTAATATTATTAATAGCTAAGCAGTTATATTTGTTCTAGCTATTAATAACCAAATTAAATAATTTAATATTGTTTAATTTAGGGGGAAACAGTGGAATATGCCCCTAATTTGGGGTTTTTTTGTTTTTTAGCTTGGTATTTTTATTTTTCACACATAAAAATATTAACTAAAAAGCAAATAATGAAAAGTTTCGATGGGCTATATGCCCTTTTTTTATATCTAAAATTTTATATTGTGCTGCTTGTGTTATGACCATAAGAGCAAAATAAAAAGGAGAACACGCTTGGCTAAATTTGAGCAAAAACTAACTGACTTATTAAGACCTGCGGTTGAAGAAACAGGGAAAACCTTATTAGGTATTGAATACCTTAGCGCTGGTAATAATTCGGTTTTACGTTTGTTTATAGACCATGAAAATGGCATTAATGTTGATGACTGTGCAGAAGTAAGTCGTCAAGTAGGTGCTGTACTAGATGTAGAAGACCCTATTAGCAGTGAATACAACCTAGAAGTTTCATCTCCTGGTGTTGACCGACCATTATTTGAATTAGCACATTATCAAGAAATTATCGGTGAAACTGTCAATGTAAAACTCTCTATGCCATTAAACGGACGTCGTAAATTTAAAGGTCCGTTAGTCGCCATAGAAAACGACACACTAATTGTAGAAGTGGATGGCATTGATTACGAACTTGCTATCGGCAATGTAGATAAAGCGAATCTTGTCGCAAAATTATAACAATAAGTTATAACCATAAAATAATATATAACAGTAAAATAAATTAAAGGCTAAGTAGCATGAGTAAGGAAATATTACTGGTTGTTGATGCGGTTTCTAATGAAAAAGCATTACCAAGAGAAAGCATTTTTGAAGCAATGGAAACAGCTTTAGAAACAGCTACCAAGAAAAAATACGAAGGTGACATTGAAGTACGTGTGTCTATTGACCGTATTAGTGGCGAATTTGATACTTTCCGTCGTTGGTTAATTATTGAAGATGGCCAAGCTATGGAAAACCCATACGCAGAAATTGGTTTAGCCGCCGCACAATTTGATGATCCATCATTAAATATCGGTGATTACGTTGAAGATCAAATTGAATCAGTTAAGTTTGACCGTGTAACAACACAAACGGCAAAACAAGTTATTGTACAAAAAATTCGTGAAGCAGAGCGCGGACTAATTGTTGATGCTTATCAAGATCAATTAGGTGAAATTGTTACAGGCGTTGTGAAAAAAGCAAGTCGTGAAAGTGTTATTATCGATTTAGGAAATAACGCTGAAGCGATTATATACCGTGATGACATGTTACCTCGCGAAACATTTCGCCCAGGTGATCGTGTACGTGGTTTATTATATGAGATCAAACCTGAAGCTCGTGGCGCACAATTATTCGTTAGCCGTACAAAACCTGAAATGTTAGTTGAACTTTTCCGTGTTGAAGTACCTGAAATTGGCGAAGAAATGCTTGAGATTAAGGGTGCTGCACGTGATCCAGGTTCTCGCGCTAAAATCGCTGTAAAAAGTAACGACAAACGTATTGACCCTGTGGGTGCTTGTGTTGGTATGCGTGGTTCACGTGTACAGGCCGTATCAAGCGAACTAGGTGGCGAACGTGTTGATATCGTATTATACGATGACAACGTAGCACAGTACGTAATCAATGCTATGTCTCCAGCTGAAGTTGCTTCAATTATTGTTGATGAAGACAAAGGCACAATGGATATTGCTGTTGAAGAAAGCAACTTAGCTATGGCTATTGGTCGTAGTGGTCAAAATATACGTTTAGCTAGCCAACTTACTGGTTGGGAATTAAACGTAATGACTGTTGCTGACATGAAAGAAAAACATCAAGCTGAAAATGATAAAGTATTAAACTTATTCATTGATAAACTAGACCTTGATGAAGACTTTGCAACATTACTTGCAGAAGAAGGTTTTACTTCATTAGAAGAAATCGCTTATGTACCTGTTGCAGAAATGCTTGAGATTGATGGTTTAAATGAAGAAATCATTGAAGAGCTCCGTGAACGTGCGAAAGAAGCACTAACAACACAAGCGCTTGCAAGCGAAGAAACATTAGAAGGTGCAGAGCCTGCACAAGATTTACTAGACCTTGATGGTTTAGAACGTCACTTAGCATTTGTTTTAGCGAGTCGCGGTGTTTGTACACTTGAAGACTTAGCTGAACAAGGTATCGATGAAATAAGCGATATCGAAGAATTAGATGAAACCAAAGCGGGTGAGCTAATTATGGCAGCACGTAATATTTGTTGGTTTAACGAAGAATAACAACACCGGAGAAATATATAGATGGCAGAAATAACCGTAGCAGAACTTGCCAAAGAAATCGGAACGCCGGTGGATCGCTTAGTTAGTCAATTAGCTGACTCAGGCGTGAATAAATCGGCTACCGATTCTATTTCGCAAGACGAGAAAGAGGCCTTATTAGGTCACCTTAAAAAACAACACGGCGATGAGTCAGAAGCAAAGCCAAATAAATTGACTTTAAACCGTAAAACTAAATCTACTTTGACTATGGGTCATGGTAGTAAAGCAAAATCAGTTAATGTTGAAGTACGTAAAAAACGTACCTATGTAAAACGTAGTGACATTGAAGAAGAAAAATTAGCTGCAGAAGCGGCAAAGGCAGAAGCAGAAGCGGCGGCTTTAGCTGAAGCGGAAGCAGCAGCTAAAGCAGAAGCAGCAGCAAAAGAAGCTGAAAATGCGAAAGCAGTTGCGGCAGCTAAGGCAGAAGTTGAAGCTGAACGTAAAGCAGCGGCAAAAGCAGAAGCGGCGGCGAAAGCAAAACAAGCAGCTATTGAAAAAGCTAAAAATGTAGAAAAAGCGCCTGAAAAAGTGGCAGAAAGCGAAGAAGCGAAAAAACTTCGTTTAATTCAAGAAAAAGAAGCGGCTGCCAAAGTGGAAGCAGAAGCGGCAGCTGCTGCTGAAGCGGCTAAAAAACTTGCTGAAGAAAACGAAGCACGTTGGAAGCAACAAGAAGAAGAACGTAAAGCAAAAGAAAAAGAAGTTGTTCATGTTACTTCTTCAAAATATGCACAAGAAGCTGAAGATAAAGTTGATGCTGCTGATGAAGGCGCTGGTCGTCGTCGTAAGAAGAAACCAAATGATAAAACAGCTGCTCGTGGCGGTCGTAACGCTAAAGGTCGTAAGCAAACATTATCTGCACCACAAAGTTTAAAACACGGTTTTACTAAACCTGTTGAAACTAAAGTACAAGATATTCGCATTGGTGAAACAATCTCTGTTGCTGAATTAGCGAATAAAATGGCTAAAAAGGGCGCTGAAGTAGTTAAAGCAATGTTCAAATTAGGCGCTATGGCGACTATTAACCAAGTTATTGACCAAGAAACTGCAGCATTAGTTGCAGAAGAAATGGGCTTTGAAGTAATACTTGTTAAAGAAAATGCTTTAGAAGAAGCGGTACTTGCTGATCGTAGCCATGCAGGTGAAGAAATCACTCGTGCGCCAGTTGTTACTATCATGGGTCATGTAGATCACGGTAAAACGTCATTACTTGATCACATTCGTGAAGCAAAAGTTGCAGCCGGTGAAGCGGGTGGTATTACCCAGCATATTGGTGCTTATCACGTAGAAACTGGTCATGGTATGATCACCTTCTTAGATACTCCTGGTCATGCTGCTTTTACTGCAATGCGTTCACGTGGTGCTAAAGCAACTGATATCGTAATCATTGTTGTTGCTGCAGATGATGGTGTTATGCCACAAACAATTGAAGCTATTCAGCATGCGCAAGCATCTGATGCACCAATTATTATTGCTGTTAACAAAATGGATAAAGAGTCTGCTGATCCAGATCGTGTTAAAAATGAATTATCACAACACGGCGTATTATCAGAAGAATGGGGCGGCGATGTTCAATTCTGTCACGTATCAGCAAAAACTGGTTTAGGTATTGATGAATTACTTGATTCAATATTATTACAATCAGAAGTATTAGAACTTACTGCTGTTGTCGATAAAATGGCAAGCGGTGTTGTAGTTGAATCTAAACTTGATAAAGGTCGTGGCCCTGTTGCTACTATTCTTGTTCAAGAAGGTACATTAAACCAAGGCGATATCGTACTTTGTGGTTTAGAGTACGGCCGTGTTCGTGCAATGCGCGATGAAAACGGTAAAGACATTAAATCTGCTGGTCCTTCTATCCCTGTTGAAATTATCGGCTTAAGTGGTGTTCCACAGTCTGGTGATGAAGCAACAGTTGTAAAAGATGAGAAAAAAGCGCGTGAAGTTGCTTTATTCCGTCAAGGTAAATTCCGTGATGTGAAACTTGCTCGTCAACAAAAAGCTAAACTAGAAAATATGTTCGCTAGCATGGCTGAAGGTGATATCTCAGAAGTTAATGTTGTTATCAAATCAGACGTTCAAGGCTCACTTGAAGCAATCATTGATTCTTTAGTTAAACTATCTACTGATGAAGTTAAAGTAAGAGTTATCGGCTCTGGTGTTGGTGCTATCACTGAAACAGATGCAACCTTAGCTGCTGCATCAAATGCTATTGTGGTTGGTTTCAACGTTCGTGCTGATGCTTCAGCGCGTAAAGTGATTGATTCAGAAAACATTGATTTACGTTACTATAGCGTTATCTATGCATTAATTGAAGAAGTTAAACAAGCCATGAGTGGTATGTTAGCGCCTGAATTCAAGCAAGAAATCATTGGTTTAGCACAAGTTCGTGATGTATTTAAATCTCCTAAAATTGGCGCTATTGCTGGTTGTATGGTTACTGAAGGTATTATCAAACGTAGTGCACCAATTCGCGTATTACGTGAAAACGTGGTTATTTACGAAGGTGAACTTGAGTCACTACGTCGATTTAAAGATGATGTTCAAGAAGTGCGTAACGGTACTGAGTGTGGTATCGGTGTTAAGAACTACAACGATGTACGCGTAGGCGATCAGATCGAAGTATTCGAGACAGTTGAAATCAAACGTAGTCTTTAACTAGCCCTCATTGCTATTAGGCTCAATTATTGCGTTGGAAGTACTCATTGACATGCGTCAACTCCGTGCTTCCGCCTTATTCTTGAGCCAACTAGCAATAAGTTCAAAGTTAAAGAGCTGAGTTTAATAACTTAGCTCAATGTTAAAAGGGGCTTATGCCCCTTTTGTGTTGATTACTTATATATATTATTGAAAGTTGTTGTTAAGAAATAATAACTTCATAGGAGTTTACGATGGCTAGAGAATACGCCCGTACTGACCGAGTAGGTCAGCAAATCCAAAAAGAAATCGCGGTTATTTTAATGCGCGAAATTAAAGATCCTCGTTTGAGTATGACAACAGTTTCTGCTGTTGAAGTTACTCGTGACTTAGCTTACGCAAAAATCTTTGTAACTTTTTTTAATGACAATGCTGATGAAATAAAAGCTTCATTAGAAGTGTTAGCTGAAGCTGAAGGTTATATTCGCTCTTTGTTAGGTAAACGTTTACGTGCGCGTATTATGCCGCACTTACGCTTTGTTTATGATAGTTCAATGAGTGAAGGTGTTCGTATGAGCGCCTTAGTTGATCAAGCCGTTGCCAGTGATAAACATAGCGATGAGCAAGTTGATGACTTTACTAATGATGAAGTAAATGATGAAAGTGAGCAGGAAAAATAAGGCATGGCAAAAAGAAGAAAAGGTCGTGCAGTTAACGGTGTATTGCTTTTAGATAAACCACACGGTTTGTCATCAAATCACGCTTTACAAACCGTTAAGCGTATTTACTTCGCGCAAAAAGCAGGGCATACCGGTGCTTTAGATCCGCTTGCAACAGGTATGTTGCCAATATGTTTAGGTGAGGGCACTAAGTTTTCACAATACTTACTTGATACAGATAAAACTTATCAAGTGACCGCTAAACTTGGTGTTCGTACTACAACCAGTGATGCTGGTGGTGAAGTAGTAAGTGAAAAGCCCGTGAGTATCACTGATGAACAACTAGCTAATGCATTAGATAGTTTTCGTGGTACTACTCAACAAGTTCCTTCAATGTATTCTGCGCTTAAGTATAAAGGGCAGCCTTTGTATAAATATGCAAGAGAGGGCATTGAAGTACCACGCGAAGCACGTGATATTACTGTGTTTAACCTTGAGTTGTTACGTTTTGAAGGTGATGAAGTCGAATTAAGTATTCATGTGTCAAAGGGTACTTATATTCGCACTATTGTTGATGACTTAGGTGAGCTTTTAGGTTGTGGCGCACATGTAGCACACTTAAGACGTTCAGCTGTTGGTAATTACCCGGTTGATAAAATGGTCACTCTACCTGAGCTTGAAGCATTACTTGAAAAAGCGATTGCTGATGAAGTCACACCGTCTGATGTACTTGACCCGTTATTATTACCAATGAATAGTGCTGTGGATGGTATGCATTGTGTTTATGTTGATGATATGTCAGCCAACTTCTTACGACACGGTAATCCAGTACAAGCATATAATGCACCGAGTGATGGTAGTGTACAAGTGTATATAGGTGATGATGAAAATGATGAAAACGCTGAGTTTATTGGTGTTGGTTTTATCGATGATGATGGACTACTTGCTCCTAAACGCATTGTTGTTTTATAAACACTTTATTTTGAATCAGGTTTATACTGGTCGTTCGCTTTAAAATAGGGATTATTGCAAGTAAATTTAAGATAAAGTTAGAGAAATTAGTCACTAGAGAAAGGTTTATTAAACCAAACTCAGGTTTATTAGTTTAAAATCGAGTTATTAAGCGCAACAGTAACTAATAGCTTGCTTTTTACTAATTGGCTGCTAGAATACGCGCTCTTTTGTCATCGACGCTGAATTAGTGTTTGGCTTGATGATTATTTTATACCTTAACTCAATTACTGAGATTAAGGGCAACACACTAAGGATACATTATGTCTTTAAACGCTACAGAAAAAGCTGCAATCGTTGCAGAATACGCTCAATCAGAAGGTGATACTGGTTCTCCAGAAGTTCAAGTTGCTTTGTTAACTACACAAATCAACCACTTACAAGGTCACTTTAAAGCGCACATCCATGATCACCATTCACGTCGTGGTTTATTACGCATGGTTGCTCAACGTCGTAAATTACTTGATTACCTTAAAGGTAAAAAAGTTGAGCGTTACAACGCATTAATCGCTAAATTAGGTTTACGTCGTTAATAGCTATTTTGCTAAGAACGTAACGTAAATTATTTAAAAGGAGCCTTTTGGCTCCTTTTTTGTTTTTAATATTTGCCCATCGCTAGCATCCATATAGCTTTATAACTTGAAGTGCACCTTATTGAAGCAATTTATTTAATAAATTGACTCTTTACGTGAATTATTACATTTTGACTCTAGCAATCACCTACTTACTTAGTATAATGTCCGTGAAAATTTATCCTATATATGTTTTAGCTAATTGCTATAACGCTTAGTGTAAATTTTTATACAAAACCAATCCAAACTGTATAATTTTTTGTTCGACTCAGTCGGTGTTTTAGTTTGTATTTAATGTCTAGTTTTGACGTTTGCATTAAGCATACTTTTAACACCTTATATGCTAAGTGAATAAATAATTGTACAGATTGGTAAATAAAAAAATTAATCATTATTTAAGCGATGTAAGCTTATTTAAAAGAAAGGAAAACTATTAAATGTTAAATCCAATTACTAAAAAATTTCAACTTGGTAAACATACCATAACTCTTGAAACAGGTGCTATTGCACGTCAAGCGTCTGCTGCTGTAATGGCAAGCATGGACGATACTAGCGTACTTGTTTCTGTTGTTGGTAAAAAAGAAGCAAAAGAAGGTCAAGATTTCTTCCCATTAACGGTTAACTACCAAGAGCGTGCATACGCGGCTGGTAAAATCCCAGGTAGTTTCTTCAAACGTGAAGGTCGTCCTTCTGAAGAAGAAACACTAATCGCACGTTTAATTGACCGTCCAATTCGTCCATTATTCCCAGAAGGCTTTACTAACGAAGTTCAAGTTATCATCACTGTTGTTTCAGTTAACCCTGAAATTTCACCTGATATCATTTCATTAATTGGTACGTCTGCAGCATTAGCTATTTCAGGTGTTCCATTTAGTGCGCCAGTTGGTGCTTCACGAGTTGGTTACGTTGATGGTCAATACATCCTTAACCCATTACAATCTGAATTACCTACAAGTCAATTAGACTTAGTTGTTTCAGGTACTGAATCAGCGGTATTAATGGTTGAATCTGAAGCTGATGTTTTATCTGAAGAAGTAATGCTTGGCGCTGTTGTATATGGTCATGAGCAAATGCAATCTACTATTACAGCAATTAATGAATTTAAAGCTGAAGTTAACACGCCTGCATGGGAATGGACGGCACCTGTTAAAAACGCTGCATTAGAAGCAAAAATTGCTGAGTTAAGTGAAGCGCAAGTTAATGAAGCTTACCAAATTACTGATAAAGGCGAACGTTACGAGAAAGTAGCTGAAATCCGTAATGCTGTTGTTGAAGCGTTATTAGCTGAAGATGCTGAGCTTAACGTTCAAGAAGCAAAAGATTTATTCCATGATTTAGAGAAAACTGTTGTTCGTGGTCGTATTACACAAGGTTCTCCTCGTATCGATGGTCGTGATCCTGAATCAATCCGTGGATTAGACGTAATGACAGGTGTATTACCAAGAACTCACGGCTCTGCTGTGTTTACTCGTGGTGAAACACAAGCATTAGTTACTGCTACTTTAGGTACGCAACGTGACGCACAACGCCTTGATACCTTAATGGGTGATAAAACTGACCCATTCATGCTTCATTACAACTTCCCTCCATACTGTGTAGGTGAAACTGGTTTTGTTGGCTCTCCTAAGCGTCGTGAAATAGGCCATGGTCGTTTAGCAAAACGTGGTATGTTAGCTGTAATGCCAACAATTGAAGAGTTCCCGTACGCTGTACGTGTTGTGTCTGAAATTACTGAATCAAACGGTTCATCTTCAATGGCTTCAGTATGTGGTACTTCATTAGCACTTATGGATGCTGGTGTACCAATTAAAGCGTCTGTTGCTGGTATTGCTATGGGTCTAGTTAAAGAAGGCGAAAAATTCGTTGTTCTTTCTGACATTTTAGGTGATGAAGATCACTTAGGTGACATGGACTTTAAAGTAGCAGGCACTACAGAAGGTATTACTGCACTGCAAATGGATATCAAGATTGAAGGTATCACACAAGAAATCATGCAAATTGCGTTAAATCAAGCAAAAGCAGCACGTACACATATTTTATCTGTAATGGATGAAGCGATTGGTGGTCACAGAACTGAGATTTCTGAGTTTGCACCGCGCATTCACACCATGAAAGTAAGCCAAGATAAAATCCGTGACATCATCGGTAAAGGCGGCGCAACTATTCGTCAACTTACTGAAGAAACGGGTACTACTATTGAAATTGAAGATGACGGTACAGTTAAAATTGCAGCGACTTCTGGTGAGCAAGCAGAAGATGCAATTAACCGCATTAAAGCATTAACAGCTGAAATTGAAGTAGGTACACTTTACACTGGTACTGTTGTACGCATCGTTGATTTTGGTGCTTTTGTTAACGTACTTCCTGGTAAAGATGGCTTAGTACACATTTCTCAAATATCTGAAGAGCGCGTAAACAACGTAAGTGAAGTGTTATCAGAAGGCCAAGAAGTGAAAGTTAAAGTACTAGAAGTTGACCGTCAAGGTCGTGTACGTTTAAGTATTAAAGAAGCAATGGAAAAGCCAGCAACTGAAGAAGCAGCAGCTGAGTAATTTTATCTATGTGAATAATGTAAAAGTTTAAAAAACTTTTACATTTCATTAAGTAAAAAGGAGCCTATAGGCTCCTTTTTTGTTTATAATAAAGTTACTTTTATTCACCGTTATTCTTTTAAAGGTGCTTTTGTGCATTTTATTATCAAATCAATACTGCCTACCATTTTGCTTAGTACTATTTTACTTTCGCAAGGTTGCTCTTTTAACTCTTCACATAACTCTAATACCGCGTTAATTGATAACTTAATTATTGCCGAGCCGTTAGCAGTAAATTTTAAAAGTGAAATAGCCATTGCCCGTTTGACTGAAGTGTTAAACTTAGCGCAAATTACTGACGAGCAAAAAGCACAATTATTTTATGATCGCGGCGTTTTATATGACAGTGTGGGCTTACGTGCATTAGCGCGTTTTGACTTTTCTCAAGCATTAAAGTTAAACCCAAATTTAATTGATGCTTATAATTTTGTCGGTATTCATTTTACTCAATTACAAGAGTTTTCTCAGGCGTATGAAAATTTTGATTCAGCATTAGAACTATCACCAGAGCATGAATATGCTTACTTAAATAGAGGTATCGCTTTATATTATGGATCTCGCCCAGAATTAGCATCGTTAGACTTTCAAGCATTCCATCAGAAACAACAAGATGATCCATATCGTTTGTTATGGTTATACCTAACTGAGTATGAAATTGATGCAGCTATGGCGAAAACGTCATTACAAAAGAGAGCGGCGTTAGTTGACGATCGTGTCTGGGCAAAAAAGGTTATTAACCTTTATTTGGGGGATATATCGCAATTAGAATTTGTTAAAAGCTTAACAATGAATATCCATTCAAATAAAGAATTAACAGAGCGATTGTGTGAAGCTTATTTTTATCTCGCCAAATATAATCAAACATTAGGTAATGAAGCGAGTGCAGCGAATTACTTTAAATTAGCATTAGGCACTAATGTTTATGAGTTTGTTGAACACAGGTATGCAAAGCTAGAATTAGATTTAATGAGGGCAAAGCATGTGTCTGATCCTCAATTAGATATTGAAGTTGTACAGTAAGATGAATGTTTAATTAGCATTAATAAATTAACGATGACATTGCGTAATAAACAACTTTTTCTTTTATTATTAATGGTGAGCTCGGTGATATATTTATCATCAAGCTCATTTTTTTTATCAGAATACTTAACCAAAAAAATCAATACCAATTCATACAGTGCTGCACAGTTTTCTTACGCTTTAAAAATACATAATATAGCTGCCTTAACAATTGCAGTGAATGAAACAATAATAGGGGACAGTACTTGGTTGTTGTTTAATAAGTTATTGGCTAAAACTAACAGCGACGCTTCATTGAAGCTTGCACATTGGTATCAACACCTAGCAAACACTAAATTTAAACAACAAGTATTAGGCTCTGAACAGTACAGCGAACAAGGTGAAGTTGACTTATCTAGAGCTAAGTTATGGTTTGAACAGGCGATTAGGTTAAATTCACAACAAGCAGTAATAGCGCTAAGCCAGCTTTATTTTCAACAAGGAGATATTAGCAAAGCTCAATCGACATTAGGCTTACTAAATGAGAGAGTAATTGATGATAATATTAGAGAAAGTGCATTATTGTTACGCTTTAACATGGCTATTTATTCAGGAGATATTGCTACTGTTAATCAGCTTTTAAATGCTTACGAATTAAATAAAACTGAATCCAACCGGCTCGAAAGAGGAAAACTTAGTAGTTTAGTGGCCGATCTTTTCAAATACCATGTTGTTGAAACTAGCTTTGTAGAAAGCAATGCAATAGTTTCTGATAAACAAGGTAATAGCGATATTGCAACTATAAATAGTTATACAGAAAATTGTCTTACTAGCTTACAGTTGTTTGCGACAAACCTTGAACACCTACGACACCTTGATAAATTAATTGCAGAGTTTAAAGCGACAAAAGCACTGGCAAAGTTTGTTTGCCTAGCAACTCCACGATATATCAGTAAACTCAAACTTCAATGCACAGAAAAATCATCACAAGCTATAATTTGTAATGAATCTCAATGGTTAGCTGTCGCAGATAATGTAGAAAGTAAGCATGTAGGTCTATTGCTTGAAACAGGAGGAGCTAATGTACATTTGGGCATACTTTATGTAGATGCGACAGACGATGTTAATGTACTTAATCACGAAATTAGCCATCTGCTTGGCTTTGTTGATGAGTACCCATTAATAGCAAACCATAGTACTTGCCAAAAAGTACAAACAAAACAGTTTGCACATAATATCGCTGTATTAAAAAAATATTATCAAGGTGATAGAAAAAATATTAGAGCACATATCTTAAAAGATATCCCATGGGCGGGGATGATAAATGTTAATACTCCTATCTTACAACGTGTTTCAGAGGAGGGGAATAATACTTGGCAGTTAGGTACACCATATAGCCATCACAATGAAGTAGGTATGTTTGTGTCTGAAACCTGCCAAAAATCGACAATGTTAAGTCAGTTGTTAGCAGGTAAAGAACTAAAAGATAAAGTAAAAAGCGCTACAGATTATTTTACCGCATACAAGCCGTTAAATAAGTTAACCCAGTTAAGATACTATAAAAAAGATTTCCCTGCAGAGTATTTAACCCTTCTATCCGCAAAGCCTTCCTCACATTTAATGCCGAGCTTTCACTACAATATAGCGCTTGCTTTATATCAACAAAGAAAGATAGCTGATGCAAAAGTTTGGTTAGAAAAATCGGCACAATGGGAAACGACAGATGCAAGAAAAAAAATCATATTAAAGGGAGAATTT
This sequence comes from Colwellia sp. E2M01, assembly GCF_018860585.1. GTDB lineage: Bacteria > Pseudomonadota > Gammaproteobacteria > Enterobacterales > Alteromonadaceae > Colwellia. The sequence goes on along the minus strand of NZ_JAHKPR010000087.1, from coordinate 422 downwards.
TAAATACTACTTTATACCAATCTGATTAAATTTCTTCCCAACTCAGAGCTATGTTCGATGTGCAATAACAAGGCGAATTTGTTTAGGTCTAGTCATTCTAAATCAAATAAATTTAACGATGTTAGTGTGCATCGAACAAGCTCCCAAGGGCGAGTTTAAAAGGCTTATATGCAGTGTTATTAATTTTGACAAGGACGCTACATGGATGTAGCTTCTTAGAGAATGCAGGAGCACATTCTCCTGAACAACCATTCTCTTCAATCAATGCCTTGCCTCTAAGCCTTTTAATTCTCGCTGAGTGGGAAAGAACTTAATCAAATTGGTATAAGCTTGTATTGATGTTTTCAATAGGGAAAGGCAGAAGTAGTATTTACGGGTTTAATTTATTATTTAACCCGTAAATAAAATAGCCTACCTTATTG
>NZ_JAHKPR010000052.1 GCF_018860585.1 Colwellia sp. E2M01 | reverse complement strand
ACCCAAGTGGTTTTGTAGTGACAGGTTAAAGTCAAATACTAACTTAGTAATGAAAAATTCGTGTAGAAAAGCCACACGTCATTTTGAATTACGTCGTTATTAGTTGATTTACCACTGTCATTAAGTTTGACAAAGACTATTGAAAAATAGCAATCACGTACTTAACAGTTACTTGAAACAAATTTCTTAAATTATTTATATTACTTTCCCAGATAGTTAAACAAGTTTTTATCTAGCGACAATAGCGCTGTGGCCCCACCTGACTCCATTCCGAACTCAGAAGTGAAACGCAGTTGCGCCGATGGTAGTGTGGGAGTTCCCATGTGAGAGTAGGACATTGCTAGATTTCTATTTAACCAGTAAATGAATCGCAACAGCGCCGATGGTAGTGTGACTTATGTTACAGAAAAGCCCATGTGAGAGCGAAGCGGGACATTACTAGGTTTCTATTCGAGCGCAAGCTCAAGGGAAAAGCCCGACTCATTGAGTCGGGCTTTTTGCTCAAGCTTCTATTTATTAGTTAACCATTAGGTTGTTTAATAAATAAAAGTTTTGTTTAGCGACAATAGCGCTGTGGTCCCACCTGATTCCATTCCGAACTCAGAAGTGAAACGCAGTTGCGCCGATGGTAGTGTGGGAGTTCCCATGTGAGAGTAGGACATTGCTAGACTCCAAATTCCATCAGAAATGATGAAATGGCCCCGTGGAGGGGTTCCCGAGTGGCCAAAGGGATCAGACTGTAAATCTGACGGCTCAGCCTTCGGTGGTTCGAATCCACCTCCCTCCACCATATTTCCTTATAGGAATGATTAAATACCAGCAAGTTGCTGGTATTTTTTTTGCATTTTCTTCAGCTTTTCACTTTCTTCTAGAGTCAATTTAGAATCCCCTACCTCAAGTAATAGGTTGCTAGTTTTATTTAACTCTTTAATTGATGGCTTCGTTTTATCATAAGAGACTAATAAAACTTGCAGCAAGTTTAATTTTATCCCTACATGCTTTGGAAACAATTCAGAAGCTCTTTGTAATTTTATTATTGCTTCAGGATATTTTTCTTGTTTATAAAGTCTTAAACCAAGCTCTATATCGGCTTGTGCTTGTTCTTTTAAACTTATCGCTTCCTTCTCGTTTTCTATACTTTTATTTGCTCCTTCTTCACTTTTAATAAGTATCTGTGAGGCTAAGTTATTTTTATTTAATTTTTTCAATATTTCTGATATTTCAATTAGCTTATCTGGTGCTATATTTAATTGCTCTTTTGATAATAGTTTTTCACCTTTCACAATCTCTTCGTTTGCTAGTTGTCTCTCTTTGGTTATTTCAAATAAACATGCACCTAGAAAATGCGACTGGATCTTTAAGTCACTTCTTTTAAAGTCTCGAGTCATTTGCTTTAAGAAGGTAAATGCCTTGTTATTCATTTTCTTTGCGTCAACTAATGATAATGTCGGAGCGTACGCTATTAATGCATTAACGTACTTAAGTGTATTATCTGCACAATGGTGTATAGAGTTATGTGCTAACTTGTAATTATTTTCATAAGCTATTGTTGCTTTGGCATAATGCTGATTTTGAATACAAAGGTTTGCATATTTTTGTAATCTGGTAAGGGAACGTGGTGATAACAATAAGGCTTTTTCTAATATCTCTTCCGCAAGTAAATAATGGAACTGTTCTTCGTAAGTTACAGCAAGCCAGTCGTAACTAGATAAATAAAGAGGGTAATCTTTAATTAATATCTTAAATAACCTTTCTGCTTCAGTTAGCTTATTCTCATTTAAAGCTATTTTACCTAAACCTATTGTCGCCCATTGGCAGTTTGCAGAGTGTTGGTGTTCAAGATAAATCGCATTTGCTTTTTCGTATAGGCCGAGTTCAAAATATTGCCTAGATATAATACCCAAACATTCTGTTTTATAGGGTGTATCTTGGGCTATTGCTCTCTTACAACGCTTAATAACAAGTTCATTGTTGTTATCATCTAGTGCTTGGTAAATAGAGCTCATAAAGCTCTTCTTCTTAAAACAATCTTTTAAACGTTTGTCTAAATCATTTAAAGAGTATGGTTTGCATAAATAGTGATCTGGTTTATGTTCTAGTGCAGCTAAAACCATAGATTGTGAGACTTCAGCCGTTATTAAAATAACAATACATTGGCGATTTATGTAACCATTAACTCTTAAGTCTTCGAGTATCTGCTGTCCGTTTTTTTGACTTTCACCTAGATCGTAACCTAATAATATGACGTCGTAAGGCTTTTGTTGGCAGATAGATGCAACATCCTGGGCGTAATGAGTACTATCTACTTGCTTATTTGTAGATCGCATTACAAATTGTTTGAGAATTTCTTGCGAGGGCTTGATGTTATCAACTATCAAGAAACGCATATTCTGATAATAATTTTCTGCCATGACACCCTTAAGGTAAATATGCTAATAACTAGGATAGTGATATACGACTTCTGCTACAATGCCACATCTCAAATTATTTCTGGTTAAACAAATGACATTTACATCTTTTTCTTTAGACGACTTATTGCTAAAAGCAATAAAAGCCTCTTCATATAATGAACCAACAGAAATACAAAAGCAAAGCATCCCTTTAATTCTAGCTAAACATGATGTTATGGCAAGAGCACAAACAGGTACAGGTAAAACCGCAGCCTTTGCTCTTCCTATTTTACAAAATTATATAACATCTTCATCTAGTGAAAGAGTATTAAAAACTCTTGTGTTAACACCAACACGTGAACTGGCTCAACAAGTGTATAAAAGTTTTTGTCAATACGGTCAATATACTTCAATTAAAACAGGTATTGTTTATGGTGGTGTAAGTACTAAAACACAAATTCAGGAATTAAAAGCAGGAATTGATATTTTAATTGCTACCCCTGGCCGATTATTAGATCTACTCCACACTAAATCTGTGAAATTAGACAAAATTGAAGTGCTTGTGTTTGATGAAGCTGATCGAATGCTAGATATGGGCTTTAAAGATGAAATAGATAGAATTAGTCAGCACTTGCCTGAGCATAAGCAAACGTTATTATTTTCGGCTACTTTTGCCGATGAAATTTACCAGATGAGTAAAAAGATACTTATTAACCCCAAAATTGTTGAGATAGATGAAAAAAACAAAGCTGCTGATGATGTAGAGCAAATTGTTTATGGGGTTGATGCAGATAGAAAAAGAGAATTAACCTCTTATCTGATCGGCTCAAAAAACTGGAAGCAAGTGTTAGTTTTCACGAGAACAAAACAATGTGCAGATGAACTAGCGAAAGAAATGACTAAGGATGGTGTTAAATCAGTCGCTATACACGGAGATAAGTCACAAGGGGCCCGTGAAAAAGCTCTACTAGAATTTAAAGAAGGAAAGGTAAGGGCATTAATTGCAACTGACGTTGCAGCTAGAGGAATAGATATAAAAGGACTGTCGCATGTAATTAACTACGAACTTCCATATAACGCGGAAGATTATATTCATCGCATAGGACGAACAGCAAGAGCAGGTAATTCAGGTTTAGCTATCTCACTAGTTAGCACAGATGAAGAATGGCTATTAACAGCAATAGAAGAATTACTTGATACTAAGTTGTTGCAGCAATGGTTACCCGGTTATGAACCAGACCCGACAAAAGTGAGTGCCTCAGAGAAACGACCAATTAGTAAAAAAAAGGCTAGAAAAAATGCTTTATCTCAAGGTGATAAAGTAAGATCAAAGAAAAGAACAAGTAGAAGCCGTAGAAGATAATTACTTTAATTTCCGCTAATAGCAGTCTTTATAATCAATATTGTTACAGGAAACGAACGGTTAGCTGTATTTATAACCGAACAAACAAATAATTGAAATTAGTGCTTGTGCTCTATCAAAAACTCTCTACAATGCGCTCCAGTTCCAAGGGGTTCACAACAAATGAATCATGAAGAGCTTGTTTTACTAAGTTATCTACTCGCTTTAAGCACTAAATAACTTAAGTTAATGTTTAGTTTTGAAACGCTTTAAAATATTTTTTAAAGAAACTTAAAATAAAACATTGACATTAAAACTTGGGAGCGTATGATACGCATCCTGCTTCGGGGCAACAGCAACG
>NZ_JAHKPR010000045.1 GCF_018860585.1 Colwellia sp. E2M01 | reverse complement strand
CCACTAATGATGAAGCCTCTTTATTGTTGATCTAGCCAAGCTCCGGCATTTCACTAATCAAGTTAAATGCCACTACTTTCCCTACACCAGGAACACTTTGGATGATGTCATTTTTAATTTTATATTCGTCACGACTGTCGATGAGTTTTTGTAATTTATTGTCTATTTTTTCTAATTGATTTTTCATCACTGTTAACATTGGTTTAATGGATGAGGTAATTTCTTTCGGCATTATTTGAAGACGATTTTTCTCCATGGTTTGCATTTCCATCAATTGACGACGACGTGATAACAAATCAATCATAAGCCTTATATCTTCTGGCTTTAATTGAGATAAGCTAGGTTTCATAACCTCTGCATAATAGGCAATTAACTGTGCATCCAACTTATCTGTTTTAGCTTGTTGATTGATAGCTCCAGCAAACTTTTTAATCCTCACTGGATTGGCAATAACAAAAGGTAAGTTGGCTTTTGCACAAGCCATGATAAAGGGTTGCTCTAGACAAATAACAGTTGGCTGCCGTTCGTGCCTCACTATTTTAGCCAACTGCAATTTGCCCGTTAACAGGGCGTTATATTTTTTCTTTCGACATTTGATGCGCATCACGCTACACTGTTTGGTATGATTAAATCTTTTAAACATAAAGGCCTCAAGAAATACTTCCAAACAGGCAGCATTTCAGGCATTCAAGCAAAGCATCAACGTAAGTTGCGTATGCAACTTACGGCAATCGATACCGCTCAAGAAATTGAAGATATCAATTTACCGGGGTTTAAATTGCATCCCCTGAAAGGGAACCGTGACGGGATTTGGTCTATTACTGTAAATGGTAACTGGCGCATTACTTTTGAGTTTGTTGATGGTAATGCATATATTCTCAACTATGAGGACTATCACTAATGACTATGCATAATCCACCACACCCTGGAGAATTTATTTACGACGTTTATCTAGAGCCGGCAGGGATTAGTTGTCGCTATTTAGCAAAGCAACTAGACGTAGCATCATCTACCTTAAACCGTGTTCTTAAAGGTCAAAGCGCCATATCTCCAGAAATGGCACTTCGCTTATCGAAAGCAATTGGTAGGACTCCAGAGAGCTGGTTAGTCATGCAAGACAACTATGATCTTTGGCATGCAAAACAACAAATTAACTTAACCAATGTTCACGCAGTAAATTTTGCAGTGGCATAAAAAAATATAACAAGAGACTATGGCGTCAATAGTTAATTTATAACTTTTGGCGCTTCCCACACTACACCGTCTCTGAGTATTGAATTTAAGATCACAATCACCTTTCTAATGAAGGCAATTATTACCACTTCTTTGGTTTTCCTGCTGCTAATAATCGTTGATATGTCGACTTAAATACAGGGTTAGATTATTTTTCGGAGGGGGGGAATAATTAAACACGATAAGAAGTCAGTAATGGCGCGCCATGCAGGAGTCGAACCTGCTACCTTCGCCTCCGGAGGGTACTCCTGCCAAATGTTTTGAATAGCCATTAATCGGCTTTACTCGTAACTTATTGTATATATTAATTATTACTAATATTTGTAATTTAATCTATTAACACCTTTTATCAACTATTAATTTAATCACGCACAGCCTAAATGTATTAATGAATAAATATAATGATCGTATTCGATCATTATATAATTACTTGATGATATTTAAAACCATATATGTTTATATAATAAACACATATTGGACTTTAATTATTCATTACGGTAAGGATACATGTAATTGGTTGCATTTCTTAAAAACAAAAAACAGATAAAATCCGTCACAATACACCCTGCCGCACAGGATATTTTATCTCTTATTGATGATTTAAAATTAACAATACCTATAGAAAATTTATCAAGTTCAGCCCTCGAATTGATAGAAAATACTATCAGGATGGAAGGTGTACTGAATGAGGTTACAGGTGAATTGGAAGTTTTTTCTCCGTTATTTGACCTTCGACTTACATCAAAAACCCTTGAACAATTGTTGAATAAAAACACCATTATTCACCGTAAAGATTTGGTAGATGAACAATGGGTTGAATCTACTGTTTGGGGGCAATTTTTTAAACATATTTCAACATCAATTAGGTTTGTGGATGATATTGCTTTAATACAACCCGAGTTAAAAAAAATATTCCCTCCTGATATATGTAATGAACTATTCGGTAAGAAGAAATTATCTCAGTATGATTTTTCAGGGTTGATTGATGCGGATAGAGGCAAGTTAACACGACCAATATCAAAAATACCTCCTAAGAAAACCCAAAAGATAAAGTCCTCATCCTCAACATTTATTCCTTCTGAGAGTGATCACAGCTAAAATAATGAACAATCCTAAGCAACCACCATTTAGCTCAGACTTTGTAGCTGAAATATTTCCAAATCATCTAAAAGAAGACGAAAAGTGTGTTTTAGCGTTGCACATACAATATTTACTATTAGGTTTAACTCGTGAATTATCAGAAATATTCCCAACAGAAATATCATCAATTAATCAGAAAGTTTTACCGTATATAGTCAATCGAGAGTTGTATGTATCCGAAGATGATCAATCATGGCTATTAAATCAAGGGGCATTAGACCTTATAAGACAAGTTAAAAATGGACTAAAAGGCGTTCTAATAAAATACCATGCCTGTGCTTTTACCTCATCAACATTACAAAACCGTTTGTACAATATTGATAGCTATAATCGATATAAATTGTTAGTTCTTCTTTGTGTGACACGGTTAGCAAGAATGGGAAGCCCGAGCTCTACAATTCATAAGATTTTAAGTGAAATAAGACAATTGAGCTTAGGTAAAAGAGATGAATTATTGCCGCATTTACCTGATCCATGTATTAATGAACTTAAAACACTTATCAATATGCTTGATGAAAATCGACATAGAGAGGATGTTACCGAAAGAATTACAACTTTCTTATCTTCTTACTTTGTATCGTTTAATGATGCATATTCACACAATGTAAGAAGTGAGCATAATAGAAAAAGTGGCCAACGAAGTGTAACCACCATCATAGTATCCCCTAAAGCGAGGGAAGATGAAGATGATGAAGGTTATGTTGTTCACCGTTTAAAAACTGAAGTAAAAGAAAACAATAAAGTCAGGGAACATTGGGATACGGAAGAAGAAAACAACATACCTGAAAAAATACAAGCCTTTGCCGTTATCAAAAGCACCTCGTCAGATCCTATTGAACATACTCGTCGCTCGATGAAAGCAAAAAACATCGTTGATAGGCTCAGTATGAGAAATCAGTCGCTTGCTTGTGACTATAAAATACTAACTTCGTATGAAATTAGAATATTACTAACATGTGTTTTGGATGATTTAGCTAGCAAAAGTTATGAATTTAATACTGCGAAAGCTTTGATTTTTTGTGTTTTATTTGGTCGTTCGGTAACCGAAATAGAAGAAATTCAAGAGCAACGTAAAACACGTTTTGCTTATGATAATAACAAAGAGTGTTGGGTAATAAAGATAAAACATACAGTCAGCACCTTTAAGCAAGAAAAAGCTGTAGAGCATTTAATTACAGCGGTAAGTGATCATGTGGAGTATTATTTACCAGAACAACTATCTTCCTTATTAACAAAAAGATTTTCTGTTGCTTCAAAAGAAGAGGCTCAAAAATATTTAACGGCTGTAAATAAAAAGTTTAACACTCGTCTAAGTATTCCTCGTATTGCTTGTTATTTTATGGATTATTGTAAGGACAAAAATATTGATCCTGTTCTTGTTGAAGTTATCGGTCAAACGACTAGTAGACAAGATAGTGCCATTCCGTATACCCATATAACTCAACAACAAATCAATACTACCCTGAATTTATTTGTTGGCCATTTAAACAAACTTTTATCGGCAAAGCATCTCGACTTATTAGTACCTAATACTACGTTAAACCTAAATAAAGGTATTAGTATTGGTTCCCCCCTAATGCTTAAGAACAGTGAAATAATTAAAGTAAACCAGCAGCACATTCATCATCTTAAAGAATTAAATTCATCTATATATACCGATGTAAATGAGCTACATAATGAGTTTGTTTTTTATCTTTATAGAATGATAACCATGGCTAGTGGTTATAGACCGGTATCGGGAACAGGTGGGAAGTTAAGTGATATTAATTTCTTATCAAATGAATATTGGATCTCAGATAAAGAAAACAGAGATCGTGAATCGGCAAGAATTATTGTTTTGCCTGATATGGTAATGCAGCAATTAGAAGAATATAAAAAGCATCTTGCGAAGCTGAAATTCAAGTTCAAATACAGTGCTATTAACATAACTAAAAAAATTGATGCTGTGCTAGATGAACCTGAACCAGATCGATCTAAGCAAGATGAATCTGAATCAGATGATCAATCTCATTTCTTATTTTTAATTTCCAGTGACAATGAAATTTTGGAAGTTTCCCCTAAAACCATTAAACCTTACATGGATAAACAATTTCCAGTGCAATTGAATTGGAATCGTCACTATATGCGAAGTACTTTGATGGAACGAAATATTTCACCATCGGTCATTTATCACTTTATGGGACATGATGATATTGGCTCAGAGGGCATGGGGAGATATTCTGGGCTAAGTTATTATGATTTTAAAGAATTATCAGTAGTAATTAACAACATACTTGAAGAATTAAAATTTGAGGTGGTTAAAGGTTTATGAATCCAATAATTATTTTAAAAAATGATGCCTTTACTCCATTTGAATCTGAAGACGGCGCTGGTGAAAAGAAACGAAAAATAGTTAGAAATAACCAAAATAAGAGAGCAATCAAAAAAGGTATTATTATTTTCGAGAAGCTATTCCCTAAAGCTTTTCTTCCAGAGCCATTGTTAGTTGATTTTACAACACAATGGGAAAAGTTTTTTTTAAGCTTAGCTAGGGAACTACCAGGTAAAAAAGATCTAAAAATTGCACATGACGCCATAGCTAAAGCCATTGATTTAGGAACAAAAAAAGGACTTTGGTCAGTATCAATTACAACGCATATTAGTGTATTGCGTCGAGAAAAACCGTTTAAGAATAAAAATTGGTTTACTAACGCTAAAATATTACAGAAATTTGAATCAAATTGGTTAGCAAATATCACAACAACGAATGATTCAACAGAATTGTTAACAAGGTGTATTTATAGTGCAATGTTTCACTCGGGATTAAATGATCCTCTTCACATTAATGCTCTTTTAAATAGCCTTAAACAAAAGCAACCTATACACCATAAAGGAGGTCACTATTGGATCAACCTAAATACGTTTCCTGAACATTATGTGAAATCACATAAGAACAATAAAGTTAAGTTTCCTTTTTCAACAAATCACAAAATAGACGGTAAAGAAATACTTACTACGCGATTTTACCCAACAACTATTACGTTAGCTTTCATTTGTAACTTTTTGAATAACGCTAAAGTGGTTGATATTTTAGATAAAAGTGAATTTTGGAAGACTATTTCAAATGATATTAAAGTTAATAGCGGTGTACTTTTATCTGAAAGACAAATTTGTCACGGCGCTGTTGCTATTAGTGAAACTAAACCAAACGTTCGTTGCCCAGAAGCTATTGTGGAATACATGACAAAAAGAAATATGTCTTATTCTTTACCTGACAGTAATTGGAACAAAATAGGTGAAAGTCACGACATTATTGAACTTGATTCGTTATCAAATTTTAAAAGTAGCTTAGGTGATAATGATGTAAAAGAAATACAAGCACAGCCGGTAAGATCTAAATTTGGTTTAATTGCCGATTTAAGGGGAGCGTTGACTACACATAAGAATAAAAAGGCGCTGAAGCACCCTGAAATAATCAATAACATTACAGAATGCTTGGATATAGATACGGCTAATATAGCCTTGCATGAAAAAATACTCGTTCATTGGTTATTAACTTTTCTAAAAGCTAAAAAATCACCAAACACCGCGGTACGTTATTTTTCAGCTATAGGTGCTTTATGGATAATACATGCAGAACAAGTTAGTGAGGAGCAGCCTTATACTTATTTTGAAGATTTATATTTGGGAATGTTGGAGCTATCCTCATCTGAAAAAAGCCGATCTTATATGAAAGGAAGGTTAATTGATTTACATCGGTTTGCCGTCACTCATTACAATTTCCCTAAGCTATTGACTCTATCAAAAAGTAACGATAAAGCGATTGCTCACGTTAGAGCATCCTTTATACCTGAATCAATATTTGAGTCGTTATTAGGCTCTATTAATCAGTGCAAAACAGCAACAAAACAAGAAACGTTACTTATATCCATTCTACTCATTATAACCTATAGAGCAGGGCTTAGGCTTGGGGAGGTATTAAAGTTAAAACGATCAGATTTTGAATATTCACCAGATGGCTGGCTGTTTATTCGAAATAATGTTTTTGATAATAACAAATCTGCAGCGGCTAGACGAAAAATACCACTAATTTCGTTGCTTACACCAGGTGAAGTACAACTATTTAAAGAATACTTAACTACAAACAATATTATCGACTCATTAAAAAAAGGCTCTAATAAATTATTATTCTCATTTGCCATTAATGAAGCAACACCAATTGATAAGTTCATGGTTTCAAACTTAGTATCCCAGGTACTAAAAGAAATATCACAACTTACTTTATTTGTATTTCATTGCTTACGGCATTCAGCGTTTTCAAGATTACAGCTTTTAATCCATTATGATGAATTTAATATCAGAGGAAATCTAAGTATCTTCAAAAGGGATATTATCCCCTATGATGATGATCAAATAGCGTTAATTAGTTTAAAGGTATTCAGTAATAATAAGTTAAAAAAATATAACGCCATTGCTGCGTTAGCTGGACATAGCTCTACCAAAATGACGTTTAATAGTTATTTTCATTTTACTGATTTTATCATGTATTGTGCTTTAAATATGAACGAACAAGTATTGCACGTGGATCATATAGCTAACATATCAGGTTTAAGTAGGCGCTCATTAACTTTAATAGCTCAAAACGGCAAAGAGCTAAAAATTAATCAAATAAAAGGACTGTTGACTGAAAAAATTATTAAGAAACCTTTTTGTTATAATGCAAAGCTAAATTACATAATAGGAATATCTCCCGCTACATTTTTTATCAAAGAACAAAATAAATCAGTGCAAAAATTTGATAAAATATTTAGAATTTTAACTACTATTGAAAAAGGCGAAAGTCCAGAATATTTAATGTGGTTATACTCTGTTCCACAGGAGGTATTATTAAATTGGATAGAAAAAGCAGGAGTGATTAATAGTATAGAAACTGAAAAAAATAAGTCCCGCCATCTGTCATCGCAGCGATCTAATGCTTTAATTACTCCACTTCCCTCCGCACAAGCTGATATTGATGAAATCACTTTATTTCGAGCTAACTTAAGAAAAAAGCATGAAGGAGTTACTGCAGTTCAAAGAAAAAATAATATTTTAAAAATTTGTAAAATTATATTTTGCCGCTCTACTACAAGTAATAGTTATATTTTATTTAGACACCCTAGTACATTAACTTTTTTCCTCAAATTTATGTCCTACTTCCCTAAAAACCGATGGTTTATTAGTATAAATGCAAATAAAAAAGAAGACATTAGGCTTTGGAAAATTGCGACTAAAGGCTGCAACACCGAACTAAATATTCAATTTACTCAAGATAAACGAAACCCTAATGGACAGGCTAAAGTACACTTGTTAGCTAAGCATGCTTTAGAAAAGATAGAACAAAATAAATTGAAGGAAGCAAATAAATCACCAGAAAAAACAAATAAAAATCAATGGAAAAAATATTCGGTAAATACTATAAAGTTTGTTATGCATATAATTGCTATTAGTGAACTAAGTATCGAATATTTAGAGGAAATGAAGAAGTTTTAGTCCAATAGTATGAGGTTGGCTGTTTAAAGTTTTGTTCATTAAGTATGAAATAATAAACTGAGTTGGAAGCTCAGTTTATTATTCACGTGTGAAGCAGCTAATAATAAAATACTAGCGAATAATGGCGTCATTTTAACTTCCTATTAATTTTATTCGATGTGAAAAATAGATAAGAAAAAGGCGGTAATCAGCCGCCTTAGTTTTTCTTCCAATTATATCAAATCAAATAAATGAACTATGAGATGACTTCAATATAGTTTATTAATCAATATTATCAACATATGTTTAATTAAGTAATAGAAGGTTAAGCTCTATTTCTAGTGATGTCGCCAATTTTTTAAGTGGGCAAGACTCATAAGGAAACCCTGCTTCAACCAACTTATCTAACACCCAATAACTAATTGCTTTTTGATTGTCTTCTGCATGAAGATTAAGTAAGTGAGCTACACAGTGATCATATTCAGGTATGTTCAATAACAAACATAATGATGATGCTAAAACACGAGATTCATTTACCAGTTGTCCTTTCAACTGTTTTAAGTTGCAGCTCAACATAATCACTTCATTATTATATTTGGATAGCTGCTGATTATATTCTTTCACTTTAAAGTGCTGGTCTGTAATATCCATTAGAAACCTCCTTTAGGGGTTATTAATCGCTCAAAAGCACTACCATCTTGTCGAGTTAAATTTGGTACATACCGAGAGTAAACTCTAAATAACATTTCTGTATTTGCATGCCCCATTTGTCGAGCTATCCACTCAGGATTTTCACCACTTGCAAGCCATAAGGTTGCTGCCGTGTGTCTTGATTGATAAGGACTTCTTGCTCTTAAACCTAAGTGCTTTAATAAAGGATGCCAAACTCGCTTGGTTACATTATCGCCTAATGGTGTACCGATTTGAGTAGAAAAAACAAATTCACTATTCTTTGTTGCTTCATACTGCTTTTTCAAGGCATCAAATACTGGTTGGGACATTTGTATTTCACGTTGGCTGCCATCATTTTTTGTATAAGTTGACTCCCCTTTTAACCAGCATTCGCGTACTAAAATAAGGCGACGTTCAAAGTCTATATAACGCCATTTAAGTCCATGAATCTCACCTGATCGCATACCGGTAAAAAATCGTACAACGTAATAATTTTTAAAATCACAACGGACTGTAGTTACAATCAAATTTACTTCTTCTAACGTAAAAGGCTCTATGTCTTTTTTATCTTTCTTTAACGGCTTGATATTACGAAATGGTGAGGTAAAATCATATCTGTCGGCCGCTTCAGTAAATATCATTCTTAACACTTTCATGTGTCTGTTAATGTAATCAGCTGAGAAACTATTACCTTTTTCGCACGTTACTTTGGTCAGTTGGGTGCGAAATAGCATTAAATCAGCTTTCTTGAATTTTTCTAACATTTTACTATTAGGAAAGTGCTGACCATAATCAAACTGTGCTAATAAAATCTCAGCACTAATGCGATCTAATATCTTTTTTAGCTTCTTAATATTTGCTGGCGTATTTTCTAAAGCGGTTTGTTCTCTACACCGAATACCTTGATAAATAAAATCAAAGTACAACTTCCCCGTTTCTTTTCGAACTCTAATGTGAGCCATGTGCAATACCCCCATTAACCATAGGGATAGATAATGAAGAAATGGAATCTTTCATCATATCTTTTTGGATTTTTTCCCAAAGGTATAAAATTTTACGTCCACCAAATGGACGAATGTAATGTATACCTTCAATTAAAACAGAATCTTTTAAGCGCTCACGAATAGTACGAGGGTCGTATTTGAGTACTCGCGATAATTCTTCGGTGGTTAGATATGTTTCATTATTCATAGCCGTTTCCTTTTTCAAGTGTTAGTCTAAGAGAATAAATGACGTTTAATAAATACAAATGTCATTCTAAGTAACATAATAACAGTTAAAATCGATTTAACAAATCTTTTTGTTATTTAAAATAACAAAATTTATGTTGAGGTATCAAAAAGTGATTAAATGTCATCTCGCCCGACTAATGGGTGAACATAAAATGAAAGTAATGGATGTAGCTCGTGAAACGGGTTTAAACAGAAATACTATTACGCTTTTATATAAAGAAACTGCACAGCGTGTAGATCTTGAAGCAATGGATAAACTATGTGATTTATTTAATTGTGAGGTTCAGGATTTATTTGAAAGAATTAATTAATATTCTTTACTAGAGGCATGAGAGCTTTATAGGTAAAAACAAAATATCATTGTGAGTGAGGTTGAATATTTAGTAATATACCTCTTCATTTTTTGATCTATAAATATCAGTTCAATATTATGATTAATATGATTTTAAATTAAAACTTACCATTATTAAAACCTCTTATTTTAAAGTTACAATTAATTATAATAACTTACCTGTTAATGGTGCCATGTTAATTTGGTATAATTATTTGTATAAAAGTCAATAATTATTTGTATAAAAGTCAATAATTATTTGTGCAAAGTTAAAGGGTATATTATGGGAAGTCGAAGGTTATTTTGGCGAATAGTTGATAATATTGAAGCGTCGATAAACTCAGGACAATACACTGCTTTAAAATCAGGTAATGCTTCTGAAGCCCGAAGTGCCATGCATAGTCATTTTAATCGGTTAATTAACTCATTATTTGAGGTTGTGGAATCAAAAGCACTTGAAGAAATTAAACGTAGAAACAATGAAAAAAGAGAGCTCTATTCTATACCTGCATTAAAGCTAGTTGATTCGCAAGTTTCATTACAAACAGAAAGTGTTTAAATATTAAGCTCTGTTTTTATTAAATCAATTGTTTTCAATTAAATAACGGTACATTTCCACAGTATGATAAGCCGACTTTCCTATACTGGATTTAGGATCAGCTGTAATAGGTGTATTATTATCTAAATTAAAGTATTCACCTCCGTTAACATGATCAATAAAATTGCTTTCAAAGAAATTAAGTAGATCGGCTAATTTTTCTCCATTTCTGTCATAAAATGATAAGGCAATGATTGCTTCACAGTGTTGCCACCATGTTTTAATATTTGATAATTGAACAGAGTTACTCGGGTTATATGAACTAAAAAATCCATTTTTTATTGAATTATCCCAAATAGGTTTTTCTAAGGTTTTCGCTATTATATTTTTACCTAACTTAATATATTTATCACGAAGTTCTTTACTTAAAAAACTCCAATTTTTAGTATTCATTAATAACCATGCAAGCTGAAAATTATGACCAGGGGTAACACTAAAGCATTCACCTTGAGTATTTTTACAAGCTTTCCAGTCGGCTTTAAATTTAACATTCACCCAGTTTGTATCTGTATTCCAAAGATATTTAAAAGCAAAGTCAGCCTGTCGAGCAAGTGTTCTCTCATACTTTTCTGGTGTTGGCGATGTTGCCCATAAATTATTCATGTATGCAGAAATAGGGTAAATTGTTGATTGTAAAGTCTTACTTGTTATATCTGGCCCTTGAGACAAATCTACTTTACCAAAGAAACCACCATTATCTATATCCATAAAGTTATGAATAAACGCACTATGCATTAATTCAATTGTTATTAATAAATTAGCATCAGGCCAATGGTTATAAAGTTCTACTAACCCTATTAAACCATAGGCTTGTTGCCAGATATCAATATCTTTTACTTTCTCTAATATGTGAGTATTTTTATTTGTTAAATTTAGTTCCGTTAAAAAGTAAGTACGGGAAGTATCATTGTATATAAAATTTTCTTGTAAAAATTTAGCTGATTTCTTGGCAAGTGCTAAGTTTTCCGGAAAGAACTTAGATGAATAAGCTAACGCATATATAGTTCGACTCAGAGAGACTAAATACACTTTATCACTGATTATATTACCTTCGTTATCAAGTTCAGAATAAAAAACACCTTCAGTATCCGAATAAGCGTTGTTCTTTATAAAATCAATTGAAGTCTTAATTTTTTGTAAATATTCTTTATTTTCTTGTGTCGCAAGCTCATTTTTATTATCTGAACAAGCAACACAGAAATAACTAATAAGACATGCTTTTAGAATTATTTTTACTGTAAAATACATAATAATCTCTAGGGTTAAGTAACCCAATTAGGTTTAATAAACTGCCAAATTACATTAATCTAATTTCTATAACCTGGCAGTGTTTAAATTAATAATTATTTTTAAACAAATTAATCAAATAAAGAACAGGCGCCTGTTTCAGCCGAGCTTAAATTGCGACGCATGAAGCCGAACAATTCGCGCCCCATACCTTGATGATGACCGTTCATTTGAAATAGAGACGTTTCACGTTGAGCAAGCTCTTGTTCATCAACAAGCAGTGTTAACTCACCTGTTTCGCCATCAAGGGTTATCATGTCGCCTGTTTTAACTTTAGCAATTAACCCACCATCAAGTGCTTCTGGACATAAATGAATTGCCGCAGGCACTTTACCTGAAGCGCCAGACATCCGACCATCAGTAACTAACGCGACTTTAAAACCTTTATCTTGCAGTACACCTAATGGTGGCG
>NZ_JAHKPR010000061.1:5186-22810 GCF_018860585.1 Colwellia sp. E2M01 | reverse complement strand
TATTAAAGGTACGTCGCCCTTGGGAGCTTGCTCTATGTACATTAACGTCGTTAAATTTATTTGATTTAGAATGACTAAACCTAAACAAATTCGCTTTGTCATTGCACATCGAGCATAGCTCTGAGTTGGGAAGAAATTTAATCAAATTGGTATAAGAATGAGTTTTGAGTAAATTTAAAGTAAAAAAAATCCCAGTAAACTACTGGGATTTTTTTATCAAATGTAAACAGATTACATTTGAGTTGTATCAGTAAATAAACCTACTTTAAGGTCTTTAGCTGTGTATATTTCACGACCATCAACACTAACACTTCCGTTAGCAAGGCCCATGTAAAGTTTGCGTTTAATTACACGAGTAAAATCGATTCTAAAGGTTACTTTTTTATTGGTTGGTAGTATTTGGCCAGTAAATTTAACTTCACCTACGCCCAAAGCACGACCTTTACCTGGACCACCTGTCCAAGATAAGAAAAAACCTACAAGCTGCCACATAGCATCTAAACCTAAACATCCTGGCATAACAGGATCATCTTTAAAGTGGCAATCAAAAAACCATAAATCAGGAGTGATATCTAATTCGGCAACAATGTAGCCTTTACCGTGCTCACCACCTTCTTCAGTAATAGTTAAAATACGATCCATCATCAGCATATTGCCGGAAGGAAGTTTTGAATTACCTTCACCAAAAAATTCTGCTGTACCTGCTTTAATTAAATCTTCTTTACCGTATGAGTTTTGTTGTGGCATTGCCATAATATGCTGAATTCCGCTAATAAATTTTAGAGTGCTACTTTAGCGTACGCTTGTACACTAAACAACTCTGAACAGTTAAAAATTTGAAAAAAATAGTACAGTTGTATATTTTATATCAAACTTATTCATGACTTGATTATAACGCCGTTATGCGTGATTATAAACGCATGTAACTTAAATAAATTTAACTTTCATGAAAGATGTAGAGCAAAATAATCAGCCTCCCACTAAAAAAGTGGCTATGAGCAATGCTGAAAAGCAAAAACGTTATCGCGAAAAGCAAAAAGAACGTGGCTTACAAGAAATGCGGGGTTATATGTCCCCTGAAGCAAAACACTGTTATCAACTTATTAGCGAGCAAACAAACTGGTCTGACAGTGTGATTTTAAGTAATGCTGTACGTTTAACGTATGCGGCTTATAAAAATGGCCAAATAGGTTTGTTAAATAGCTGGTTGAAAAATAATAAATTATAATGTTAATCAACTAACACTAATAATGAATCTTGCTATATTTATAAAATTGAATAAACTGCGTCTTCGCTATAATCTGCATATATAATTTCTAATAAAGGTATCCTTAACGTGATAAATGTCTTACTGGTTGATGATCATCACCTTGTTCGTGTCGGTATTAATAAAATTTTAACGAGTGTTAAGGGGTTAACTGTTATTGGTGAATGTGAAACTGGCGAAGAGGCTATTAAATTTTGTCGTAAAACAGAGCCTGATATTTTACTCATGGACATGGATATGCCAGGTATGGGCGGACTTGAAGCCAGTAAAAAAATATTACGTTTTGCACCTGATCTTAAAATCATAGTATTAACAGCGCACACCGAAGATCCTTTCCCAAGTAAAGTCATGCAAATGGGCGCCGCAGGATACTTAACCAAAGAAGCAGGTCCAGATGAAATGGTTAAGGCAATACGTGCAGTACACAGCGGCCAACGTTACTTACCGCCTGCAATAGCACAAAAAATGGCTTTGAATCAATTTAAAACTGTTGATGACAACCCGTTTAATACATTATCTGATCGCGAGTTACAAATAATGATCATGATCACGCGAGGCGATAAAGTGCCTGCAATATCTGAGCATTTGAATTTAAGCTCTAAAACAATTAACAGTTACCGTTATCGTATGTTTGAAAAGCTTGATGTAAGTAACGATGTTGAGTTGACTCATTTAGCGATTCGACACGGCATGCTGAAAACAGAGAAATTATAATTTAACGTATTCCCATCGTAAGATATAAAGCTAAATGCCTGCCAATAGTCACGATAAAAATAATGATTCGGTTAAAAATCATAAGTCAGCTAAAGTCACAACGTTCGACAGTGAGGCGTTTTTACGTGTAGTAACCAATCAAGCGGGTGTTTATCGTATGTATGATAATCAGCAAGTGATTATTTACGTGGGTAAAGCTAAACAATTGAAAAAGCGACTAGCCAGTTATTTTCGTAAAGATGTTGGCTCAAATAAAACTCGTGCTTTAGTTAAACAAATATCTGCTATTGAAGTCACCGTAACTCACACAGAAGGTGAGGCGTTGATTCTTGAAAATAATTATATAAAAAAATACCAGCCAAAATACAATATTTTGTTACGTGACGATAAGTCATATCCTTATTTACTTATTACCGCACATAAGCACCCTAAACTAGGTTTGCATCGTGGCGGTAAAAAAGTAAAAGGTGACTATTTTGGACCATTCCCAACTGTTGGTGCAGTATGGGAAAGTCTGCGTTTAATGCAAAAAATATTTCCTATTAGGCAATGTGAAGACAGCTATTATCGAGCTCGCTCACGACCTTGTTTACAATATCAATTAGGACGTTGCTCTGCACCATGTGTTGATAAAATATCGGTTGATGATTATCAAGATCAAGTCAATTTAGCTAAATTATTTTTACAAGGTAAGAGTACTACGGTAATCGAGCAACTTGTGGCTAAAATGGAGTTGGCCAGTAGCGAATTAAACTTTGAATTGGCGGCCAAGTATCGCGACCAAATAGTAACCTTGCGTAAAGTACAACAACAGCAATTTGTGAGTGGTCATGTCGCTGAACTTGATGTTGTAGGTTTATATCGTGAGAAAACTCAAGTATGTATTCACTTATTATTTATTCGTCAACACAAAATATTGGGCAGTAAGAGCTACTTTCCAACAGTGCCCAGTGAAAGCAGTGATAGTGAAATATTAGAAGCATTTATTGCACAACATTATTTATCAACTGACGGCCAAGGTAATGTGCAAGGGAATATCCCTAAAGAAATAGTTATTAAAGAACATATTGAGCAAGCTAAAGAATTAACCACTTTGTTAAGTGAACAAGCTGAATTTGACGTTAAAATTTCTACCAATACGCGTAGTGAACGAGCTCAATATTTAAAACTAGCTAGTACTAATGCACAAAGCGCCCTTATTAGTAAAAACAGCCATAAACAATCAATGTTAGCGCGTTTTATGGCACTTAATGAGGTGTTTGAGCTAGAGGGGGGAATAAACCGTATTGAATGTTTTGATATCAGCCATACCATGGGACAACAAACGATTGCTTCTAATGTAGTGTTTAATCAAGAAGGGCCATTAAAAACAGATTATAGACGTTATAATGTTTTTGGCATTACTCCCGGTGATGATTATGCGGCGATGGCCTTTGCGCTTAATAAGCGTTATGGCAAGTTAAAAGCTAACCCTGTAACAGAGCAAGACTTTAGCGCTTTAGAAAAACTGCCTGATATTGTTTTTATTGACGGTGGAAAAGGGCAGTTGGCTGAAGCGGAAGGTTTTTTTAACCAACTTGCGTTAACTAAAAGTCCATTACTTGTAGGGGTTGCCAAGGGGGAGTCACGTAAACCGGGTTTAGAAACGTTGATATTAGCGGGTAGTCATCAACTTATTTCATTACCTGCAACATCACCAGCACTTCACCTTGTTCAACATATTCGTGATGAGTCTCATCGTTTTGCAATAGCAGGGCATAGAGCTAAAAGGCAAAAAGTAAGTAAAAAATCTCAGCTTGAATCTATTGAAGGTATAGGTGCTAAAAAAAGGCAAAGCTTATTGAAATACTTAGGCGGGCTACAAGAAGTAATGCAGGCTGACATTGCAGCCCTATCAAAAGTACCAGGTATAAGCCAAGTGTTAGCTGAAAAAATTTATAATGCGTTACATGAAAAATAAAAAATATTCTTAACCCAATACCCAAGTGATAAAGCAATTAAAGTGACACCTTAGCCATCGAGTAGAAGGATAAAATCTATTGATTTGTTAATACTTGTTTTATTCTGCCGTAGCACTGCTATAACAACTTGTGTAAACTAAAGAAAACAGACTTGCAGTGAAAAGTAAATGTGGACAATACCTAACCAAATAACCTTATTTCGGATCATCTTGATCCCTATTTTTCTAATAATATTCTATTTGCCACTTTCTTGGAGCAATTTTGGTGCCTTTGCCGTATTTTGGATAGCGTCAATCAGTGACATATTAGATGGATATTTAGCGAGAAAATTAAATCAATCTTCAGCATTTGGTGCTTTTATTGATCCTGTCGCCGATAAACTAATGGTTGTAGTTGCTTTGGTGATGATTGCACAAGATTATCAATCATGGTGGGTTTCAATTGCAGCAATTATTATGATAGCGCGAGAAGTTTTTATTAGTGCGTTACGTGAATTCATGTCTTCACTTGGAAAACGTGATGTCATTGCTGTTTCAAATATGGGTAAATATAAAACCGGTGCTCAAATGCTAGGTATAATGGCGCTGATTTGGCAACCTGACTATGATATCCCAATGATTCTATTTTACCTCCCGCATGAAGTGATTAATTATCTTGGTTATGGTTTTTATGCTATTGCTACTGTTTTAACGGTAACTACTTGGGCGAGTTACTTCAAAGCAGCCTGGCCAGATTTAAAAGGTTAATAATCTCTTAGTGCTAACTTTAGTGAAAAAGCCAATGTTTTAAGAGGTTTTTAGTTAAAAATAGAGCAAATAACTCGCTTTTTAAGCAGTTAGAATAAAAAGTTAATTTAATAGTTGACTGGAAAATATTTAGATGTAGAATGCGTTTTCGTTGACAGGGAGTCAGCAAATAAAGCAAGGTAAGCAAGTTGATTTATCATCTTAATTAGTTTGTTTTATTAAGATTTAGTTTTACAAGTTAGAATTTAGCGGCTGTAGCTCAGCTGGTAGAGCATCACGTTGCCAACGTGAATGTCACGAGTTCGAGTCTCGTTAGCCGCTCCAATTTAACATAATTACTAAGTTATCGATATTGATATCATTAAAACATCGTTGAGACAAAATGGCGGGTTGGCAGAGTGGTTATGCAGCGGATTGCAAATCCGTGAACACCAGTTCGATTCTGGTATCCGCCTCCATTTTGCCCGGGTGGTGGAATTGGTAGACACAAGGGATTTAAAATCCCTCGCCGAAAAGCGTGCCGGTTCAAGTCCGGCTCCGGGTACCATTTCATCAGCGATATTGGGAAGTAAAAGATAAACCTGAAAAGTACTTAATTAAGTCTTTAATTTACTTTGGCAAAGTTAAATTGGTTTATTTAAAAAGATAATATCTACGAAGCGGCTGTAGTTCAGCTGGTAGAGCATCACGTTGCCAAAAGCAAAGTGAATGCCGCGATTTATGTTGATGAGAGTAGTCTCGTTAACCGCTCCAATTTTAACTTGGCAAAGTTAAATAGATTTATTTAGTAGAATGTAAAAAGATAATATCTACGAAGCGGCTGTAGCTCAGCTGGTAGAGCATCACGTTGCCAACGTGAATGTCACGAGTTCGAGTCTCGTTAGCCGCTCCATTTTTAATTGTAATATTGAAAAAGATTTTATTTAGTAGTAAGTGAAGAAGAATATCTACGAAGCGGCTGTAGCTCAGCTGGTAGAGCATCACGTTGCCAACGTGAATGTCACGAGTTCGAGTCTCGTTAGCCGCTCCAAATTTCACTAAAAGAATAAGTAGGTTACCAATACCTACTATAAAAAACTCCCTTTATCTTATAGATAACAATGCCCGGGTGGTGGAATTGGTAGACACAAGGGATTTAAAATCCCTCGCCGAAAAGCGTGCCGGTTCAAGTCCGGCTCCGGGTACCATTCTAAGAAGATAAATGTAAACTCTATGAAGCGGCTGGTATCAGCTGGTAGAGCATAACGTTGCCAAAAGCGAAGTGAATGCCACGACTTATGTTGATGAGAGTAGTCTCGTTAGCCGCTCCAAAATGTAAAAGTTAGCTCTATGAAGCGGCTGTAGCTCAGCTGGTAGAGCATCACGTTGCCAACGTGAATGTCACGAGTTCGAGTCTCGTTAGCCGCTCCAAATTTTATAAGTTTATGGCAAGTTGCCTTGAATTAGTTTAATACTTATCTTAAATAAACCTATAAGAGTAGGTACCAACCTACTATAAAAATACTCCCCTTATCTTTAAAAAGATACAATGCCCGGGTGGTGGAATTGGTAGACACAAGGGATTTAAAATCCCTCGCCGAAAAGCGTGCCGGTTCAAGTCCGGCTCCGGGTACCATTTTAGAAAAACTTCAAGCCACTACTCAAACCAAAATATATCTATAAAATTTATAAAAGTATCTTTATATGTTCACACTATTTTTATTAGCTTATTGAACATTCTTGTATTGCACTTAACATTTGTACCTCGGCCATATCAATAACTCTACTCGAGTGTATGTTATTCGCTATTGATAGTTCGGTGCAGGCAAGAAGAACTATTGCGTTTTGTTGATACTCTTGTATCAAGGCATTAAATTGCTCAACTTCTTCCTGTGTTTCTGTTGAAGCATAGACTTGCTGGCGAAGGTAATCGATAAACTGTTGATCTGTTTCTGATGGCGAGCTTACTTTGATATTTCCTTTAATAAAGTGTTTATGCAAGTAATCTGCATTCATACCATAGAGTGAAGAAAATACGATAATCTTGTTAATCTTTTGTTTTTGAAGAAAGCGTAATGTTTCTGTTACTGGATGAACTATTTTATCAAGATTATTGGTATTTTTAGCTAATAAGTCGATGGTTTCGTGTAACGTAATATTAGGGAAAACCATTACCTTGCTATCGTGAACAGCTATCTTTGCTAATTCTGCCGATAAGCGTGGCTTTAGTTGTTCAAATTGATCAGGCAATAAGGCATTAATACTGTCAAAATCGCAAGGGATTAAGCTGACTGATAATGTACAAGCATTCTGACTAAGTTCAGACTTGCAAGTTTGAATGAGTTGCTCGAGTTGTTGCTGATAATAATTAAAGGTTCGACTACCTAAGGAAAACAGTGCTATGTTTTTTACCGGTGTTTTTTTTGAAGGCTCGTTGTTTAAAGGTAAAGTATCAGTCATAGTTACAAGCTTAAAATGTAGTCGGCAAATAATGTTTGTTGATCTACCAACTTATTTTGCACACTAAAACCAGAGCCTTTAATAATGTGTTGCAGTAGGTGATCATCATATTTTCGTGATATTTCGGTATGAATTAGTTCTCCCGCTTTAAATTTATAGCTTTTACCAATGTAGTTAATAGTCACTTGTTGATCCAATAAACTTTTTAAGTAACTTTTAGCAATACCTTCCTGCTGTTTGTAATGCGGGTAGTGATCAAATTTAGTTATATCAAAATCGCCACCTAACTCTCGGTTAATACGTGTTAATAGGTTTAAGTTAAATTCGCGAGTAATACCGTTACTGTCATTATAGGCGGGCAGTATTTCTTCTTCTGACTTAATGAGATCAACCCCCAATAAAAGCTTATCGCCAACGTTAAGTGTTTCAGCTAAGTTATTAAGAAAAAGGCTCGCTTCATCATCAAGCATATTGCCAATATTAGAGCCTAAAAAAAGTACCACTTTGGGGTGATGACTCACTTTTAAGTTTTCTAAAATATCAAAATAATCACCTTGTTGAGTTTTTACTGAGACTTCAGGTAATTCATTGGTCAGTGATTGTTCCAGCTGCTCTAGTGCATTTTCAGAAATATCAATAGGTAAGTAGTCATACTGATAACCTTGCTCTGAAAGCCTTTTGAGTAATTTTTTAGTTTTACTGCCATCGCCCGCACCAAGCTCTATAAGCTCGAAGTATTTATTTTTATTTAGCGATAATGCACTAATCATTGCTGATGTTTGCATGGTGAATATTTCCATTTCAGCACGCGTTAAGTAGTATTCAGGTAACGCCATAATTTTTACAAATAAAGCATCGCCAGTTTTGTCGTAAAAGTATTTAGATGGTAATTGCTTTTGTGCATGGCTAAGACCTGCATCTACGTCATTAGAGAATTGTTCAATCATGAGCTTTTCCTGAGTTTATTTGGTCTCTTACTAGGCGTATCCCTGAGAATTGCCACTGAGTTTCTGGAGTAAAAAAGTTGCGGTAAGTATGCCGCGCATGTCCTTGTGATGTAGCAACGGACGCCCCTCGTAATACCATAGTGTTTACCATAAACTTGCCATTGTATTCACCAACAGCACCTTCATTAATTTGATAGCGCGGATACGGCTGATAAGCTGAAGATGTCCACTCCCAACGTTTTCCCCAAGCCAGTTGATGACTAGCTGCTTCCCACTCAAATTCAGTCGGTAAACGTAAGCCTTGCCAGGTTGCATAGGCATTCGCTTCATAAAACGAAACATGACAAAGCAGGGCATCTTTATCTATAGGTTTAAGCCCTGCAAGGGTGAAATAATGCCACTGACCATCAATGTTATGCCAATGTAAAGGTTGACTCACTTTCTCATTGCATACCCAACTCCAGCCATCATCTAACCAAAGTTGTACCTTTTGATAGCCACCTTGTTCGATAAAGTCGATATATTCACCATTTGTAACTAACGTTTGGCTGATCTCAAACTCCTCAAGGTAAACTTGGTGTGGAGCTAATTCATTGTCATAACAAAATTCATCGCCTTGGTGGCCTATGTCATAAAGTTTAGCATCACACTTAAGCCAGCCATGTGTGATGTTATGATCTGCCTCTAACATAAAGTTAGTATCGTATTGTGGATAAAGAAGGCTTAAGCCAAAAGTATATTTTAAGTCAGTCAGTAGTAACTCTTGATGTTGTTGTTCATGGTTAATGCCTAACACTGTTAAAGCCTTTACTTCAGAGCTAATGGTGTGTGCTAGTAGTTTTTGCATGTGTTGATCAACATGTTGGCGATATAAATACACTTGTTCAACTGTTGGGCGAGTATATAAACCGCGTTGAAAACGAACCGCACGTTCGCCAACACTTTGATAATAGCTGTTAAATAAAAAACAAAATTGCGGATTAAATTCTTGGTAACCAACAAGGTGTTTTTTAAGAATAAGTTCTTCAAAAAACCAACTTACATGAGCAATGTGCCATTTTACCGGACTCACAAATTCAGCTGCTTGTGGTATGTAATCTTCAATAGCGAGAGGCTTACACAATTCTTCGGTATAATTGCGTGTTTCAAGGTATTTGGTTATCAACTTGCTACTACTCATTCCTACATTATTCCATTGAAATAACTGTCCCAACTTTGATGGGGTCTTCCTGCTGCTTGCTGATATTGACTAACGTTATCGCATTCACCTTCTAAAATTCCTTGGTAGATACCTGCAATAATATTACCGAGAAACTCACCTAATTCTGCCATTCTATCTTCTCGGTAAGCTTCTACTGTCATTGGAGAATACCGTAAGTTTGTTGTAAAGGCTTGATTTAAGTATTCAACAAGTTGGTATTGTGTTAGTGCTTGCCCATGCAAGTTATAGACTTTTCCATTGTGCTTATCTTCCATTAGCATTTTTGCATAAGCAAAAGCTAATTCAGGGCGTGTGGTATAGCCGCATTTACTATCACCAGCACAGTTATATACAGCACCTAATTTTTTATAAGTATCGATATACTCAATATCGGGTTCAATATAAATACCATTACGACCAATAACCCAGTCTAAACCGCTATTAATAATGTCTTGTTCGGTTTGACGATTACTTTGCACAATGGGAGAAAAAGCTGTGTTGGTTTCAGCACCTTGAATACTGGTATAAACAATTTTTTTTACGCCGCTGTTTTTGGCCGCTTGAATAACCTTACGATGTTGTTCTATACGTTTATCTGGCGCGTCCATCCCTGAAACAAGTAGTAAAATGTCAATAGAATGAAGTGATGTTTCTAATACGGCTTGGTCATTATAGTCCCCAGGGCGGATCTCTATACCAAGATCTTGGGCTTTTTGTGGGGTACGGGCTAATCCTATAATGTTTTCTTTTGCTGTAATGGCCATTAAGGTTTTAACAATTTCTTTTCCTAAATGACCACTAACTGAGGTTACTGCTATTTTCATTTGATACTCCTTGGTATTAGTAAAGCGCGTGGTCATTTAAATATTAATAGCATATTTATATGACTTATATTTTTACCGTTATATTAATTTAGTTAGCTAATACCAATCTCACAAACTAAGTGATCATTTATACGGGCTAAAACCACTTGTTATGTAAATAAATGCCTTGTATTTAATGATTGTATTTCCGTCTAAAATAGAACACTTAAATAATGAAACTGGTATAAGTTAGTTTTTTACGCATTAACGTAAATTATTTTTAAATACGTTGGCGAGTTGAATAAACGCTTGAACATCATCTTTAGCGATATTCTCAGCCATGGCTTTAAAAACTTGTTGTTCAACGTTATTAAATTTTTCGATGATGTGACTTCCATGTTCAGATAAGGATAAAATATGGCTTCGCCCATCATGTTCATTTTGAGTTTTAATAATAAGCTGCTGGATAACCAGCTCTTTAATGGCTCGATTAATTTGCGCTTTATCTCTGCCCATAGCCGCCGCCAATTTTTTTCCCGTACATTCTTCAATCATTGAAATAACTTTGAGTGTTTTCAAATGCATAAGAGGCAAGCCAAAATCTAATCGTTTTACTTCCTGGTTAATTTTATTACGAACTTTGAATAATAAGCTAAAAAGCGCTTCACCTAATTCCATATGCTCTCCGGAGTTGAAATCATTTTTAAACCTAGTTGATTAAATCAACCATAATTAATATAATTGACTTAATCAACTAGATTAATGAAATAGTTTGATTTAATAAGAGCGATTAATGATAGTTTAAAGCCCTTAGTCACATATTAGAGTTATAGATTAAATTCATATAATCAGATACGTAACTCTTTATTTGAAGCGCTATATAGTTATTAGGATATTTTAAATGCGTGATTGGAAAAATAATTTACAAAAAACTCGTTACGTGATGGATGTACTTCTATTTGTCATTTTCTTACTCGTTTCTGCTCCACAAGCTACCGGCGTTCCAGGGCATGAGTGGTTAAGCTTATTTTTTATAGTGCCTTTTGTTATTCATTTACTATTACACTGGGACTGGATTAAACAAAGTGCTAAACGCTTGTTTTCATCCATATCATTACGAGAAAAATTTAATACAGTATGGAATTATCTACTTTATGTGATCATGTTACTTGCAACCGTCAGCGGGTTTCTTGTTTCTGTGGCGTTATTACCAAGTTTGAGCATTACGGTAGACATCCAAGATTTTTGGTCAAAGGTGCATCATGATTTTTCAACACTGATTATGCCAATGTTAGGTGTACATTTAGCCCTGCATTGGCACTGGATTATTAATGTGTCTAAACGAATGTTTGGTAAAGGAGTAACATCATGAAGTACTTAAAAAAAGACTGGAAATTTCGTTCAAGTATATTACTCATCGTCAGTGTATTAGTTAGTGCTTTATTAATTTTGTTAGAGATGACTGACTGGGCTGCCCAGATAAACCTTAATGGCTATTCTCATGGTAGTGACAATGAAGGTAAAAAAGATATCCCTTCATTTCTTATGTATGTTTTACCTTTTGTAAAAGAATTAGTATTAATTGGAGTGCCTATGTTTATATCACTGATGTTAATAAAATTATTAGGTAAGAAAAGATAATCAATCCCATTACCTGAGCAATTCATTTTTAACCTTCTTCGAGTTTAATTTCTCGCCGCAATATAACAGTGCTAATGTATTATTTAGTTTTTCTAACTAAATAAAGAAGAGTGAAGTGGTATAGTAATTATGCCACTTCAATAGTATTCAATTGACCACTGCAAATTAAGATACCCGTTTGCTTGTACAAACCAGTAGAATTTAGTGAACAACTATTATTACGCAATATACTCTTATCTATCGCTATTCTCCCTCGTAAACACTTGCTATAATGCAAAAATCTTTGTGCGTAAATGCACTTTATAAATTAGTTATTTAGATCATCTTGAGGTTTACCTACATGTCGGATACCGAAAACCGCCCAACAAACTTTATTCGTAATATTATTGATGCCGACTTACAAAGTGGTAAACATACAAATGTACAGACGCGTTTTCCACCTGAGCCTAATGGTTTTTTA
This sequence comes from Colwellia sp. E2M01, assembly GCF_018860585.1. GTDB lineage: Bacteria > Pseudomonadota > Gammaproteobacteria > Enterobacterales > Alteromonadaceae > Colwellia. The sequence goes on along the minus strand of NZ_JAHKPR010000061.1, from coordinate 10,631 downwards.
CATATTGGCCATGCGAAATCTATTTGTTTAAACTTTGGTATTGCTCAAGATTATAGTGGTTTATGTAACTTACGATTTGACGATACCAACCCCGAAAAAGAAGATATTGATTACGTTAATGCAATAAAAAAAGACGTGCAATGGTTAGGTTTTGAATGGGCAGGAGATATTAGATATTCTTCAAACTATTTTGATCAATTACATGGCTTTGCTGTTGAGTTAATTGAAAAAGGTTTAGCGTACGTATGTTTTTTAAATGGTGATGAAACACGAGAATATCGTGGTACATTAAATAAGCCAGGTAAAAATAGCCCATACCGAGATACATCAGTAGAAGAAAACTTAGCTTTATTTACTAAGATGAAAAATGGTGAATTTGAAGAGGGTATTTGTTCATTACGCGCAAAAATAGACATGAGCTCAAGCTTTATGTGTATGCGCGACCCTATTATCTATCGTGTACGTTTTGCCAATCACCATCAAACCGGTGATAAATGGTGTATTTATCCGATGTATGATTTTACTCACTGTCTATCGGATGCTTTAGAAGGTATTACCCATTCTATTTGTACATTGGAGTTTCAAGATAACCGCCGTTTATACGACTGGGTTATTGAAAACGTATCTGTACCAAGTACGCCGCATCAATATGAATTTTCTCGCTTAAATCTTGAATATACGTTAATGAGTAAGCGTAAATTACATACTTTGGTGGAAGAAAAACTAGTTGATGGTTGGGACGATCCACGTATGCCAACCATTGCTGCATTTCGCCGTAGAGGTTATACACCAAGTTCGTTACGTGAGTTTGCTAAGCGAATCGGCGTAACTAAAATGGAAAACACTATCGAAATTAGCGTGTTAGAAGCGTGTATTCGTGAAGATTTAAATGACAATGCCCCACGTGCGATGGCTGTTTTAGAGCCAATAAAGTTAGTGATTGAGAATTACCCAGAAGGTCAAACGGAAGAGCTTGTTGTTAAAAACCATCCAAGTGATGATGAACAAGGTACGCGTATTGTTCCTTTTTCAAAAGAGCTTTATATAGAAGCTGAAGATTTTAAAGAAGAAGCTAACAAAAAGTATAAACGCTTAGTACTTGATAAAGCTGTACGCTTACGCGGTGCTTATGTGGTTACAGCAACACGTTGTGATAAAGACGAACAAGGCAATGTGACTACTGTTTACTGTAATTACTTAGAAGATACCTTAGGTAAAAACCCTAGCGATGGAACAAAACCTAAAGGTGTTATTCATTGGGTTGATGCAAATAAATCAATTGATGCCACAGTGCGTTTGTACGATAGATTATTTACTGTACCTAACCCTGCTGCAGAAGATGATTTTCACAGTGTTATTAATCAAGAGTCATTAATTACCATTACCGGGGCTAAAGTTGAGCCTTCACTCACTGAAGCGAAAGCTGAGCAAGCTTATCAGTTTGAACGTCAAGGTTACTTTTGTTTAGATAATGACATTAAAGAAACTGGCGCATTAGTGTTTAACCGTACTGTTGGTTTACGTGATACTTGGGCTAAAATAAGCCAGTAACATATACTATTAACGCTGTTAAACAAGTTGGCTAGCGCAGAGTGAAGTTAACTATTAAGACGTCAGTGGCTACAACCTCTGGCGTTTTTTATTTTAACGGCATTATTCTAACTTCATTATTTTAACTTGAACATTTTAAATTATGAAAATACGCTTTTTCATCTTAATTTTAATTAGTTATACAAATAGCTTTGCATCGAAAGCTGAAGAGCTAGAAGCGGTACATTTTGCCTATGCTAATTATTTGGGCAATGGTATCTATAAAACAACGGATCAAGACGCTAGTTTAATTAGTATGCCTTTTTCTTATGAACTTGGCAGTATAGGAAAAACAAGCTATGGCTTGCGTTTACCGTTATCGCTTGGCTTTTTTGACTTTCAATTTAGCGATATAACCAACCTGGACTTACCCGATGAAGTTGGCACAGCAACTTTTACGCCGGGTGTTGCTATTCATTATCAGTATAACCTTGATTGGACAATAGAAACTTATATTGATGCTGGTTATGGAAGAAACTTAACCACTAATCGAGGTGTTAAAATACATTCAGCTGGGGTTTCAGCTTTGTATAGCTTTGATTATAAAAAGTATGATTCGGTTTGGGCCACTCGCCTTTATTATGCGCATTATAGTGGCAATGGTTACCAAGTAAAAGACACGTATGCTGCCTTGCAAACGGGTGTTGATGTTGGGCTACCGCAACGCTATAAAATATTAGATTATTCATTTCAACCAAGGCTTTTTGCCACTGCATTTTGGTATTTTAGCGAAGTCGATTTTATATCGTTGCGAGAAAGAAAGCTTGATGAGGAAGCTAATGTCAGTCTGTCTAACAGTATTGAATTTGGTATTACCCTTAAGTTTGCTAAAACGATAGGTTATTCATGGGCAGGAATCGATAGGATTGGTTTAAGTTATCGTTTTAGTGAAAATTTTAATGCGGTGCGATTATTGTTTAGCTTACCTATTTAGTGTTTAGCTTACCTATTTAGGCCACTTGCACTTGCTTAAATTTAAGTACGCCAGATAAGTTTATTCAAGCTATGTAATGGTAATTAACAGGAGTAAGGTAAAAAACTACCATACTCTTGTTAAAAAACTTGTTAAACCGATATGTTAACCCGGTGCTTTAAATATATAGTTGTGGATTATTATATTCGTAGTGCTTTATCACCACGCGCCAAGCCAACACAACCTGAACGAGCAGATTCTATAATTTCTGTTTCGTGTTGTAGAGCATCAATAAAAGCATTTAGTTTGTCTGCGTTACCAGTAAGTTGCACAGTGTAAACTTGTTTACCAATATCAACTATATTGCCACGAAATATATCAGTTAAACGTTTTACTTCAGTGCGAGTTGTATCATTCATGGCATTAACTTTAACAAGAAGTAATTCACGTTCAATATGTTGTCTGTCGGTAATATCAATGATTTTAATAACATCAATCAACTTATTTACTTGTTTCACTATTTGCTCAAGTACTTTATCGTCACCACTGGTGGTGATAGTCATTCTTGATAAACTATTATCATTGGTTGGGGCGACGGTTAAGCTTTCTATATTAAAAGCTCGCTGTGAAAAAAGGCCAACAATACGTGATAATGAACCAGGTTCGTTTTCCATTAAAATTGATAATATTCTGCGCATTATGCTTTAACTCCTTTCTTTAACCACATTTCATCAATTGCACCAGTACGAATTTGCATTGGGTAAACATGTTCTTTTTCATCGACCATAATATCAACAAACACTAACCTGTCTTTAATGGCAAAGGCTTGAGCCAATTTGTCATCAAGCTCAGATAAATGATCTATTTTAATTCCTATATGACCGTAAGCTTCAGCTACTTTAATAAAGTCAGGTAACGACTCCATATAAGAAGAAGAATGGCGGCCGCCATAAACCATATCTTGCCATTGACGAACCATACCAAGTGAACGGTTATTTAGAGTAACGATAACAACAGGCAATTTGTATTGTAAACACGTTGATAACTCTTGAATATTCATTTGGATAGAGCCATCACCGGTAATACAAATAACGTGCTTATCAGGAAATGCCAATTTAACGCCCATTGCTGCAGGCAAGCCAAAGCCCATAGTGCCCGCACCACCAGAGTTTATCCATTGGCGTGGTTTCGCAAATGGATAGTGCTGTGCTGCAAACATTTGATGTTGACCAACATCAGAGCAAAGATAAGCGTCACCTTGTGTTATTTTATAAAGTGATTCAACTACGCGTTGTGGCTTTATTTTTTCGTTATCATCTTGCTCATAGCTCATACTTTTTACAGCACGCCATTCATTAATTTTCTGCCACCATTGGGTTAACGCTTCCTCATCAGCAACAAAGTTAATTACTTTTAGTTCATCAAGTAATTGTTGCATTACAATTTTAACTAAACCAACCACAGGGATATGAGCATTAATTGTTTTTGAAATTGAAGAAGGATCAATATCTACATGAATAATAGTGGCATTAGGACAAAACTTTTCAACATTATTGGTTACTCTGTCATCAAACCTAACCCCAAGTGCGAGAATAACATCGGCGTTTGCCATACTTTTATTGGCTTCTAAACTACCATGCATGCCCAACATGCCAACAAATTGTTTGTGTGTTCCTGAAATTCCCCCTAAGCCCATTAGGGTATTAGTAACGGGAGCTTTAAGGGTTTCTGCTAATGTAGTGAGTAATGCTGAAGCATCAGACAAGACAATACCGCCGCCTGAGTAGATGACGAGTTTTTTGGCGCTAGCAATAGCTTGTGCTGCTTTGGTAATTTGTTTTGGGTGACCTTTAATATTAGGATTGTAAGAGCGCATAGTAATATCAGTATTAATATTAAAAGGGCCTTTGTTTTGGGGAATTAAAATATCTTTAGGTAATTCGACAACAACAGGTCCTGGTCTACCGGTACTTGCTAAATAAAAAGCTTTAGAGAGTGCATCAGGAATATCAGCTAAACTGCGACAGCTAAAACTATGTTTGATAATAGGGCGGGTACAACCAACAATATCAGTTTCTTGGAAGGCATCATTACCGATAAGTGAACTAGCAACTTGTCCTGCAAGTACTACCATTGGAATAGAGTCCATATAAGCGGTAGCTATACCGGTAACACAATTAGTGGCACCAGGCCCTGAGGTTGCTAGTACAACACCTACTTTACCTGTGGCTCTTGCGTAACCGTCAGCCATGTGCGTAGCGGCTTGCTCATGGCGTACTAAAATATGTTCAATTTCATCTTGTTGAAAAATAGCATCGTATATATCTAGTACTGAGCCACCCGGGTAGCCAAAGATATATTTAACCTTTAATGCTGATAATGATTTAACTACCATTTCTGCACCAGTAAGAAGCTCTGTTGTCATAGTGTCACCTTATTTATTTCCATCTTTATGTACAATTATATATTTTTTAATTCAATTATTATTTAATTCGATACTTATTAATTAAGTAACTATTTTTATTGGGTTAACCTTGTTAGTTCACATTGATAAGTTAATGATTTGGCAAAATAAGTAATAAAAAACCCTCGGTCTTAAAAAGAGCGAGGGTTTAATAGAATAAGCACTTACATTGTTTGTTACGCACAAATTATCCCCGCTGTGATGTATATACCACGACGACTAGACGGACAATGTAGAGAGTAACTTTATTTAGTATCATTTTAAAATTTTTTACGTTTATTTTTACGTTCATTAATTAAACAATGTATTAGTTAGTTTGGTATTAGTTAGCTTGTATTAGTTAAATTATGTAATCAGTAAATAACATACATTCTATTATATATTTCTATTTCTAAAGAATTTATTGCTTAGTGTCAACTCAAAAAATAAAAAAAGATAAATAAAACCAATTCCGATAATTTTCTGGTCTAGCTGTGCG
>NZ_JAHKPR010000061.1:0-5086 GCF_018860585.1 Colwellia sp. E2M01 | reverse complement strand
GTAATTTAACGGACTTGGTATAACAATGCGAATTAAAACTCATTAAAGGAAATATACTGGCTGCTTTTAATTAGCTGAAGGTTACTAATGTTATTGTTTTGTAAATTAATAATTGTTTTTAATGGTTTTAATCTTTGTTTCGACTATATTCGCAATGCATTATGATTTATATTAACTAGGAATGTTAATTATAAATCTATGATTTAGCACTATAGGTTTTACTCACTAAATGGAATAACTATGAATTCAATTAAATTATTAATAATGGCAGCTATTGTTGCTTTTACCACAGGTTGTGCTTCGAATGCTGCAAAAGTTGATTTTGATAAAAATAAAGATATCGATACATCAAACTATAAAACATTTGCATGGTTGACTAAAACCAGAATTATGGCCGCTTCTATTGACGTTAATCCAGTTTTAGAAGCAAGAATAAGTGACAGTATTGAGCAAGCTTTTATTGCTAAAGGATACCAGTTAATTGATGACGCAGAAGCTGCTGATTTTGCTATTTCTTATACGGTAGGTAGCCGTGATAAAATTAAAGTAAATAGCTACCCAGCATCTTATAATGCAGGGTTTGGTTGGGGACGAGGTTACTATGGCGGTCGTGGTTACTATGGCTCTATGGGCATGGGTAATGATACTTCTGTTAGACAATATACTGAAGGTAAATTAGCAATTGATGCATATGATGTTAAAACTCACCAACCAGTATTTCATGGTTGGGCAACCAAGCGCCTTACTTCTGATGAAAGTGAGTCACCAATTAATGTAGTTAACGACGTTGTTTCACAAGTAGTGAATAACTTTTAATACACTAATCGACAAATATATTAATCGAAAAATTCTTTAATCGATAGCGCTTTGTAATTTAATCGATAGCGCTTTGTAAGTAGTAGCTGATAAAACGGATATAAAAAAAACGACATATTGTCGTTTTTTTATATCTGAATATTGGTAACAAAAGTTGAAGTTTAAGCCTAGTTAACCCTAGTTAAGCTTTTGAAAGTTTATCTACAGTGACTAAACAAGCTTCCATAAAAGTATCGATAAAGTATTTTACTTCTGGCATCGTCTCTTTTAATTGAGATATTTTAATGGATAGACGCTCTTCAACATGATCAAATTCTGGATTTTTGTGGTTAATTTCATCAAGCGCTTTAATGTAAGCAACAATAATATCAGCGGCTTTAACAATAGCTTTGTATTCGTCTGAAACATTATCTTGTACTATTATGTCGTTAAATACTTCTTGTAACTCTACAGGCAAAGAGGCTAAACATTCTTTTTCTGCTAGTAATTCAATCTTTTTAAACTCACGCGCTATTTCTTTATTGGCATATTTTGTAGGATTTACAATATCGCCATATCGAGTTTCACTGGCTTCATGGTACATCGCAATGGTTGATATTTTATCGGCATTCACAGTACCATTAAATTTTTTATTTTTAATAACTGCAAGTAAGTGCGCGACAATAGCAACTTGATGAGAATGTTCGGCAATATTTTCAGGCTTTACACAAAACATTAATGACCAGCGTTTGATTAACGGCATACGGAACATCCAGGCGAGAAATGAGCTTTGCATATTATCTCCTCTTAAAAATGACTATTATGTTAAACAATACTTTTGAACATGATTAAAAATGGCTGTGACTAAAATAGGCGATATCGTTATTATTTTGATATACCCGAACATCTAAAATATTGGGTTTAGGTATTAATATTCTAAGTAAAACAAAATATTAATACCTTAAGAAGTGAAGAGAAAGGTTACTTGGCTTTCACTTGTTTATAGCTGCTAAAAAAGTGTTTGATTTTTTCAAGCGCAGGAATAAGCTCGTCAACATGCGGTAAAAATACTAAACGGAAGTAATTCTTTTCTTTAATATTGAATGCACTACCATGTACTAATAATATTTTCTCTTGCTTTAATAAATCTAAAATCATTTTTTCATCGTTGTAGATGCCAAATTTTTCGTTGTCTACTTTTACAAAAAGATACAGGGCACCCATTGCTGGATGACAAGATAAACCATCTATCTCGTTAATCATTTTAGCGGCAATGTTACGTTGCTTGATTAAACGTCCGTCACCTTGAATTAATTCATTAATACTTTGATAACCACCCAATGCTGTTTGAATCGCATGTTGTGAAGGTACATTGGCACAAAGGCGCATAGATGAGAGCATTGTTAAGCCCTCTAAATAATCTTCAGCGTGAATCTTAGGGCCAGTGATAACCATCCAACCAGCTCTAAAGCCCGCAATACGATAGTTTTTAGATAAGCCTCCCATCGTAATGATTAATACATCTTTTGCTAAACTTGCGGTAGGAATATGTTTAGCTTCATCATATAAAATCTTATCGTAAATCTCATCACTGTAAATAATCAGTTCGTGTTTACGTGCAAGGGCGATTATTCCTTCTAAAATTTCTTTCGGGTATACCGCGCCAGTAGGATTGTTAGGGTTAATTAAAACAATAGCTTTAGTTTTATCGGTAATTTTGGCTTCCATATCTTCAAGACTTGGATACCAAAAATTCTCATCATCACATACATAATGCACCGGTGTTCCACCAGCAAGTGAAACTGCAGCAGTCCATAATGGGTAATCAGGTGCAGGAATTAATACTTCATCGCCATTATTAAGTAGACCTTGCATAGCCATAACGATGAGTTCACTTACACCGTTACCAATAAAAATATCATCAACACGTACATCTTTAATGCCTTGTTGCTGAAAATATTGCATTACCGCAACACGAGCTGAATAAATACCTTTTGAGTCGCTATAACCTTGTGAGCGCGGAAGGTTATAAATAACGTCTTTTAAAATATCGTCAGGAGCTTGAAAACCAAATGGGGCAGGGTTACCAATATTCAATTTAAGTATTTTATGGCCTTCATCTTCTAGACGTTTGGCCTCGGCCGCTATTTGTCCTCTAATTTCGTAACAAACATTATCTAATTTAGATGACTTGGTAATAGCTTTCATGATTGGGCAACTTCTTAAGTAAAAGGAATAAAAAAATGAGCCTGTTATTGTTGCCAATAATGGCCTATTTGGAAAGTGTTATTTGTATTTTTTTAGAATTAATTTTTTGACCTGAATTAGGATAACAAAAAAGGGACGAAAGTCCCTTATTTATATAGTGCCAGGTATTACTATGCTGGTTACTTTATTAATCAATTTATAGTTGAAAAAGAACCTATAAAAAATTAATTAAATAAAGCTAAAACTTCATCAATAGCGATGAGTGATTTTTCACCAGTAATACGGTTTTTAAGTTCAACTTGTTGTGCGTCTAAATTACGTTCACCAACGATCAATAATAACGGTGTTCCCATTAATTCATGATCGGCAAACATAACGCCCGGACGTTCTTTTCTGTCGTCAAATAAAACTTCAACACCGGCTTGTAATAATGAATCATATAAATTGTCAGCAGTTTCTTTTACACGTGCTGATTTAGCCATGTTCATTGGAACAATAGCTACCTGGAAAGGAGCAATAGCTTTAGGCCATTTTATGCCGTTTTCATCGTGATTTTGCTCAATGGCAGCAGCAACAATACGTGACACACCAATACCATAACAACCCATAGTTAAGGTTTCGTTTTTACCACCTTCATTAAGTACCGCGCAGTTCATTGCTTCTGCATATTTACGACCAAGCTGGAAAATATGACCAACTTCAATACCACGCTTAATTTCTATATTACCTTGGCCACACGGACTTGGATCACCAGCAACAACATTACGGATATCAGCAACAGTTATTTCACCACAATCTCTTTCCCAGTTAACACCCGTATATGAATAACCATTTTCATTGGCACCACAAACAAAATCACTTAAATGGGCAGCACTTCTGTCGACAATAACGTCAACAGCTAAGTCTTTAGGACCTAATGAGCTAATGTGACAATTAGCTACAGCTGCAATTTGTTCATCAGTAGCAAGTGTTAGCGGTGAAGCAATAGCAGGGATATTCTCTGCTTTAATGTCATTTAGTTGATGATCGCCACGTAATACCAACGCTATAAACTTTTCAGGAGCGCCGTCAGCCACTTCGGCAAGTACTAACAACGTTTTAACCGTAGTTTTTAAATCTAAATTTGAGGTTTTAATTAAACGCTCTAATTTTAACTCTACTTTTTCAATTGCTTGACTAGGAGCAGCTCGTTCACCTGTTGGTGCTAATGCTTCTGCTTTTTCAATGTTTGCAGCAAAGTCACTCGCGTCACTAAAGGCAATATCATCTTCACCAGAATCAGCTAGTACATGAAATTCATGTGACTTTTCACCACCAATAGAGCCAGTGTCAGCAATAACTGGGCGGAAATTCAATTCAAGACGTTCAAATATACGACAATAAGCATTGAACATTTTTTGATATGTTGTCTCTAAACATTGGTCGTCTAAATGAAAAGAATACGCATCTTTCATTAAAAACTCACGACCACGCATTACGCCAAAACGTGGACGTATTTCATCACGAAACTTAGTTTGTACTTGAAACAAGTTTAATGGTAGTTGTTTATAACTGCTTAATTCATTGGCAACTAATTTGGTGATCACTTCTTCATGTGTTGGTCCTAATACAAAAGGACGCTTATGGCGATCGGTAATGCGTAATAATTCAGGACCATAATCAGCTAACCTACCTGACTCCTCCCATAAATCAGCAGGTTGAACCATTGGCATTAATACTTCATTACTGCCTGCACGTTGCATTTCTTCACGAACAATAGTCTCAACTTTTTTCAACACGCGTAAACCGGTTGGTAGCCAAGTATATAAGCCAGAAGCAAGGTTACGAACAAGACCTGCTCGTAACATCAATTGGTGACTGATCACTTCTGCACTAGCAGGAGTTTCTTTTAGAGTAGACAGTAAATATTGACTGGTACGCATGGTTAGTATTCCAAAATATAGGGGGGTCGTATAATGGGCGACATTCTATCAGGGGGTTAGCCTATGAAAAAGTAATATATGTAATATTTGTTACTTAGTTCAATTAAAAGCATTAATTAATACCAATTTGATTAAATTTCTTCCCAACTCAGAGCTATGCT
>NZ_JAHKPR010000090.1 GCF_018860585.1 Colwellia sp. E2M01 | reverse complement strand
GCACATTAGCGAGTAGTACCGCTAACTACGGTACGGTTGTGGTTGATGCCGGGGGGCAATGGACTTACAGCCTTGATAATACGAATGCAGATGTACAAGCCTTACCAGAGGGGGAAACCTTAACCGATACAATTACTTTCACCAGTGATGATGGCACTATCGAAACCCAAACTATTACTATTACCGGCGCCGATGATGTTCCAACAATTACCGGTGATAATACTAGTAGTGTTACAGAAGACAGCGCACCTTCATTAAGAACATCAGGTAGTTTAACTATTTCGGGTGGTGATGCAGGAGAGAATTTATTTATTGCTCAAACTAATGTAGCAGGAGATTATGGTTCTTTTAGAGTTTCAGAAAGTGGCGATTGGTCATATTCAGCACGAAATAGTAATACTGATATTCAAGCTTTAGGTAACGGTGATATTTTAACTGAAGAGTTTATCGTATTGGGTGCAGATGGTGTAACGAGCCAAACGGTCATTATTACTATTAATGGTAATAATGATAAACCAAGTATTACTCTCGTTGAAACTTTCAACTTCACTGAAGATGCGGCGAGCAATAAAGTAGGCTCTACAGTTGCAACCTTTACTACTAAAGACCCAGATAATGGTGATACTGTTAACGTAAGCCTAGATGATACTACTCACTATAAAATTGATGGTAATAAAGTTGTTTTAACTGAAGCAGGCTTAACGTTAGTTAATGAAGGAACAGACTTACCAGCGTTCAAATTAACACCTAATGACGGTATAGCAGATGGTAATATTGCAAACGTTGATCCGTCTGTAACACCTAAACCTGATGCTCCAAACTTAACAATAACGCCAAATAATATCGTTGTTGAAACAGGCTTTGATGAATATGATTTAAATGGAAATTCTTATACAAGCAGTGCAGATGTAAGCAAATTACTTGATGGGAAATGGCAGACAGATAATTCAAATAATCAAATTGAAATAGGTTTACAAGATACTTATATTAGAGATGGCGAAAAAGATAATAACGTTATTGAATTAGAGCGCCACCATGGTGATGCATCAAATATTTACACAACAATTGAAGCTAAAGAAGGTGACATATACACAGTCTCATTTGATTACTCACCAAGAGCTGGCTCATTAGAAGACTCAGTGGTTGAGGTTATGTGGAATGGTGTAGTAGTCGCAACACTAGATAATCAAAACGTTGGTTTTCAATCTTATAGCATCCCATTAGAAGTGGAAGCTGATGGTGAATATAGACTTGAATTTAAAGCAACTGATAGTGACTCCACAGGTGGTTTACTTGATAATTTATCGCTTAGTCATACTTACGATATCGGTGCAGAAGGCACTCCAATAAACTTACCGGGTATTTCTACTTCGTTAGTAGATACTACTGAAGCTCTTACTCTTGATATTCAAGATATACCTAGTGGTGCTACACTGTCAGATGGAGTAAATTCATTTACAGCCAATAATTCAATAACCTCAGCAACAGTAACTGATTGGGATTTAGATAACTTAACCTTAACGGTACCAAATGTTGATGAAGCTACCATTTACACATTGAATGTAGTTGCAACAAGTACCGAACAGTCTACAGGTGAAAGTGCCTCTACAACTAAAGAAATAAGTGTAAGAGTGCAAAATGTAACTTCTGAAAATACTTATAGTAGCTTAGGCAGCAACATTACGGGTGACGTTAATAGTGGTGTAGATTCATTTATAGTCAGTGCCTACACTACTGATAGTAATGCAATTTTAAATGGTCAGTTTGCTGCTTTTCATGGCGGGGATACAGCTGAGCAAATCTATACCGAAATATCAAAATCAGCTGACCTTACCATCAATTCTGGCAGTAGTAATGATTATGTCGAGTTAAGCTTTAGTACGGGGAATAATACTGTATACACCGGCACATCTATTCCTAATAGTGAAAGTGACGGTACAACACAAGCATTTTTTGCTGATACTGACTTTATGAGCTTAAGCGATATTACTAATGCAGATGGGAATTTAGAAACATCCATATTAGCACCATTACAGCCTATATCCGATACTGTTAACCTTGGTGTCGGCGATGATATTGTTTACGGCGGTGGTGGCAATTTAACCGCCTTTGGCGCTGCAGGTAATGACACCTTAACAGGTAACGATTACTTAGATGCAAGTTCGAATGGTAACGATGCACTTCGTGGAGGCGAGGGTAATGACACACTAATTGGTAATAGTGGTGATGATGTTCTTCGCGGTGATGAAGGTGATGATACATTAAATGGTGGGATCGGTAATGACATACTTATTGGAGATGACGGCAGTGATACTTTAATTGGTGGGTTAGGCGATGACACTATGTCAGGTGGTTTAGATACAGATACCTTTATTTGGTTAGATAACGACACAGGCACAGATCATATCAATGGTTTTGATTTAAACGAAGATGTAATTGATATTAGTGATCTTTTACACTTGAGTGATGGTGATAACCTAAACGAGTTTTTAGACTTTGAAAGTGATGGTGTTGACACAACAATTACCGTACATGCTGACGGCGATAATGTAGTTACTCAAACAATTGTTTTAGATAATGTCGACTTAGGTGATGATGACGTTACCATTATTAACGACATGCTAACGGGTGACCATAAAGGTTCATTATTTATTGGTGATAGTAGTGTGGTTGACATGGTTACCATAGAACCACTTCCTGATGAATAACCTATAAATCAGGTAAGTTAATGTAAGTTGTATCGTTTGAACATGCGATACAACTTAACGCAATAATAATTTACATATATTGTAAATTATTCCTCATATATTTCTTTATAAGTTATATACTTAGGTAATAATTTCATGGGCACAAGCATTTAAATGACATCAGAAAAGTCTCAATGGACAATTAATAGCTCACAACGTATTAGTGAAGATCCGCTCTTAGATTGCTTAGTTTTATTAAGTGAAAATTTTGGTAACCCTTGCTCAGCTGAAGCACTGGCTGCAGGTTTACCTTTAACGAGTAGCGTACTAACCCCTGAATTATTACCACAAGCAGCTATGCGAGCAGGCTTAAGTGCTAAATTAAGTCGCAAAAGCCTTGATAACATTCCGCAAATGTTACTGCCTTGTATTTTAATGCTAAAAGATCAAAAAGCCTGCATATTGCAGTCGTTAGATTTTAAAGCCAATGTCGCTATTATTTCATTACCTGAAACTGGCGGTGAAGAACAACTTACTATTGAAGAATTAGAGTCAGTTTATGTTGGTTATTTATTTTTAATAAAGCAAAAGTATCACGCAGATCGAGACTTTGATGTACATATTGCTGATGCACAAGAGCATTGGTTGTGGGATACCATTCGAGAATCCGCACCTATATATCGTGATGTGATTATTGCCTCAATTTTAGTGAATATATTCGCTTTAGTTTCACCGCTATTAGTTATGAATATCTATGACAAAATAGTACCTAATTTAGCTTTTGAAAGCTTATGGGTACTTGCCGTTGGAGCAACTATTGCATATATCTTCGATTTTGTACTTAAACAGTTAAGAGGCTATTTAATTGATGTCGCAGGTAAGAAAATTGATATTCAAACCTCTTCGAAATTGTATGCCAAAGTTGTAGGAATATCGTTAGAAAAAAAAGCCCCTAGTGTTGGTGGCATGGCTAAACAAATTGGTGAATTTGAAAGCGTTCGAGACTTTCTATCTTCAGCGACTATAACCGCGTTAGTTGATTTACCTTTTTCAATACTGTTTGTTTTTATTATTTATATTGTCGCTGGAGATCTCGCTGTATTTTCAGTTATCGCAACGGTATTAATTTTAGGTTATGCCTTTTTAGTACAAACTAAGTTACGACACGCGATTGAAGAAAGTAATAAATTTTCAGGCTTACGCCATGGTCATCTTGTTGAAAGCTTATCTTCTCTTGAGTCAATTAAAGCAAATGGCGCTGAAGGCATAGTACAAAATGCATGGCAACAAATGCTTGGTCATACGTCTAACTGGCAACTTAAAACCAAAGTTATTACTAACTCAGTAGCTAATTTTTCTAGTTTTATAGTACAAATGGTTGTCGTTGCGGTTATTATTTTAGGAGTATACCGCGTTTCTGATGGACTTATTTCAATGGGCGGAATAATTGCTGCAGTGATGTTATCAAGTCGAGCAGTAGGACCTATGGCAAAAATAGCCTCATTAATGACTCGTTACAACCAAACGGTAAGTTCATTAAGACAGCTTGATGGTATTATGAATCAAGAAGGTGAATTTGAAAGCAAAGGTCAATTAGGCACACATACCAAACTTGAAGGTAATATTGTTTTAGAACATGTTAACTTTAATTATCCTGAGATTGAAAAACAGGCTATTTATCCATTATCACTCAAAGTAGCGCCTGGAGAAAAAATAGCAATTATTGGTCGTAATGGCTCAGGAAAAACAACACTAGCTAAGTTGGTTTTAGGCTTATTTAGCCCAAAGCAGGGTAGTATTCGTTATGACGGTTTACATCAAGGACAAATTCACCCAAGTGACTTGCGTCGTAACATAGGCTATCTACCGCAAGATATTGTACTTTTTCATGGTTCAATTAAAGACAATATCCTCTTTGGTACTAAGCAAGTAACCGAATATCAATTAATGCGAGCGGTGCAATTATCAGGTGTTAATTTATTTACTGATATGGAGTCACAAGGCCTTGATCTACAAGTAGGAGAGGGTGGTTTATCATTATCGCGCGGTCAACGCCAAGCTGTGGCATTAGCAAGAGCTATTTTAAATGATCCGCAAATGTTATTGCTTGATGAACCCACCGCTAGTTTAGATGCTCGCGCAGAAAAGCTATTTATTAAATCAATGAAAGAAACAGCTGAAAATAGAACTCTACTACTCATCACTCATAAAATGCACTTATTGCAATTAGTTGACCGTATTATTGTGATGGATAACGGTCACTTAGTCGCGGACGGAGAAAAATCATTCATCTTAGAGCAACTAAAAACAGGCAAGCTACATGCTGCTAAAGAAGGGGCTCAAGGATGAAAATAAGTAAAGAAGATTTAGAAATGGCAGATGATGTATATGGTGCTATTTTAACACAAACCCCAACGGCCCATCGTTTAACTATTTGGGCATTAGCGGCTCTTTTCAGCTGTTTTCTTATTTGGTCTTATTTTGCTGAATTAGATCGGGTAACTCGTGGCGAAGGAAAAATAATTCCCTCTACACAAGTACAAATTATTCAAAGTCTTGACGGTGGTATACTACAAGAGCTGTATGTTAAAGAAGGTATGCAAGTCACCAAAGGTCAAGTGATAGCGCGAATAGACGATACGCGTTTTCGCTCAGATATGGCGCAACAAACACAAGAAGTCGATGCATTACGAGCAAATATTATTCGATTACGTACCGAACTAAGTAATGTGTTAGTTGCAGATGTTGAAGACTGGAAATTACAGGTAAAAATAGAAAAAACGCAACTACAATTTCCGGACGATCTTACTAATAAATCTCTAGAACTCGTGATTCGTAATCAAGACGAGTACAATACACGCTTAAATAACATTGAAAACCAAGTCGCTATTCAAGGTCAACAGATAACCCAACGTGAACAAGAAGTTAAAGAGCTAACTTCTAAAATATCTACCCTCAAAGGTAGTTTAGCGTTAGCAAATAGTGAGCTTGAATTAACAATTCCTTTAGCAAAGAAAAAGATAGTCCCTGAAGTTGAATTATTAAAGCTAAAACGTATTGTTAATGACTTAGAAGGTGAGCTTAGCGCTTTAGAATTATTAAAACCTAAAGTGAAGTCTTCACTTGATGAAGCCATTTTAAAGCGCCGCGAAGCTGTTTATAAATATAGAGCTGATGCGAGAGCTTTATTAAATGAATTGCAAGCTAAGCTTTCACGCTTAAACGAAGCGCAAGTTGGTGCGCAAGATAAAGTAAGCAAAGCGTTAATATTATCTCCCGTTGTTGGTACGGTAAAAACCTTACGTATTACAACACTTGGTGGTGTTATCAAACCAGGAGAAGTATTACTCGAAATAGTACCATCAGAAGATAAACTTCTAGTCGAAGCTAAAATTATTCCTAAAGACATTGCATTTATCTCGGTTGGGCTAAAAGCTATGGTAAAGGTTACCGCATATGATTTTACGCGTTATGGTGGCCTTGAAGGTGTAGTAGAGCATATAAGTGCAGACACCACACAAGATGAAGATGGCAATAGCTTTTATATTATACGAGTAAGAACAAACGAATCAAACATGCATAGTCGTGATAATACCATTATGCCAATAATTCCGGGAATGATGACAAGTGTTGATGTCATTATCAGTAAACGAACAGTACTCGAATATATTCTCAATCCTATTATGCGAGCTAAAGAGCTAGCGCTTAGAGAATATTAAAAATATTGAGTACATAAGTTAAATATTATGTACTCGCTCAAAATCGTAATAGCTTTTATAAACACCTAGTTCATAACGACGTTTATAAAAGCTATGTATTTATATTAGAAGTATGGATTAATATGAAACAAAAAAATTTTAGGCGAAGAAGCATTGGCACAGTATCACTTTTGTCTTTTGCCATGTTTTTTCAGACAACAGTTAGTGCTCAATCCCTTGAGCAAGCGGTAGCATTTACCTTTGACACTCACCCTGAATTAAGGGCAGCTTACACTCGCTTTAAAGTCAGCGAAAAACAAGTAGATCAAGCAAAAGCTGCTTATTTACCAACTGTTGACGCCTCAGCTGCTATTGGTTACGAATACACCGATAGTCCTGGTACGCGTAGACAAATAGCGACTAATGGAGAAGATACGGCTGAATTAGCTCGACGTGAACTCGGCTTAATTGTTAAACAAGAGTTGTTTAGCGGCTTTCATACCCAAAGTGAAGTAGATCGTACTAGCTCAACCGCTAGAGCGGATCAATGGCGTTTAAACGGCATTGCTGAAGATTTAGCGTTAGAGGTGAGTAAAGTTTATATTGATGTTATTAAGGCTAAGCAATTAGTCGGTTTAGCAGAGCGAAACCTAAAATCACATCAAGATATTTATGAACAAATTAAGCAAAGAACAGAGTCTGGTTTTAGTAGCTCAGCTGATTTGTCACAAATAGATGGCCGTTTAGCTAAAGCGCACTCTAACTTAATCGCCGCTAAAAATAACTACTTAGATCGCGAAGTTATTTTCTATAGAGTTGTAGAGCAAAGACCTAAAAACTTAGTGATTCCGATCCCTGATGCTGCTTTATTACCTCAAACAGAAGCTGAAGGATTGGAAAAAACACTTCAAAATCACCCTGTAATGAAGTCGGCAGTGAGTGATGTTAAAGCCGCTCGCGCACAATACAAAGCAGCTAAATCTAATTATTACCCTAAAGTCTCTTTTGAAATTACTGCAAATTACAATGACAATTTAGATGGTGAAGATGGCATTACTAGCTTGGGTGATGTTGGTGGTGAAAATAACGAAGTAGCAGCAATGTTGCGTGTTTCATACAATATTTTTTCTGGCGGTAGACACAGTGCTTATGCAAAAGAAACCGCTTATAAAATAAATGAAGCGCAAGAACTCAATAAAAATATTAACCGCCAAGTCACTGAAGGTTTTATCCTAGCTTGGAATGCTTTTGAGCAGTTAAATCTACAAAAGAAATATATAAAATTACATGTGGTTTCTTCTAAAAATACCCAATCAGACTATATAGATCAGTTTAAAGTAGGGCGACGTAGTCTGCTCGATTTATTAGATACAGAAAATGAACTATATCAAGCTCGTCGTGACTTCTTAGAAGCTGAATTCTCTGAAATTTCAGCGCAATACAGAATATTGCATTCTATGGGATTACTAGTAGAAGCGTTACGAGTGACTCGACCAAATAGCTGGTTAGGCGAAAATGATTACGAAGAGGACGAAAAGTGAAGTTTATAGTATGTCTATGTGTGTTATTTATCTCGGCTTGTTCAACACACATTATTGATATGACACCAGAGCCAACAGTACAAAAATATGATCTTTCTGATAGTGAAGGTGACGGTATTATTCAAGCTAGAGATGCATGCCCAGAAAGTAATGCGGGTGCCAAAGTTGATAATAATGGCTGTGGCTCAAAGACGGTTTATACCATACGACACCGACTTGATGTTAACTTTGATATCAACTCTTACGCAGTCAAAGACAAATACAATGCTGAAATAGAAGGTTTAGCTATTTTTATGTCTGAATATCCAGATATTACCGTGTTAATTGAAGGGCACACAAGCATTAGAGGAACAGCTAAACATAATTTGAAGCTTTCTGAAAATAGAGCGCTAGCGATTAAAAATAAGCTCACGAAAGAATACGGAATAGCAGCTAATCGTATTACTACAGTAGGTTATGGCTCAAGTAAACTCATATCCGCAGGGTATGACGAATTGAGCCATCAAAAAAATAGACGAATTGTTGCCGAAATTAGCAGTGATAAAAGTTTTGTCGAAATGAAGTGGACCATTTATAGCGTTGATAATGAAGTAGAGTAAATGATTAGTGAACAATAAAAGTATTTTACTCGTTTTTAAAATACTAATAATCAGTACATTATTGCTGGTTATGAACGCTATCTTACACGCAAAAAAAACGACTAAATTAGACGAAGCACAAATTGTAAATGCGCTTACCAGTAACTACGGAGAACGAGCAGGAAAAAGAGGAAAAGCTTGGGTTCAACTAATCGACAAGTCTTACCCACTTGATGACGATAATAAACTGGAAAAAGTAAATAACTTCTTCAATCAATTACATTTTACCAGTGATATAAGACTGTGGGGTGAATCTAATTACTGGGCAACGCCACTTGAGTTTTTAGGTGCTAATGCGGGAGATTGCGAAGACTTTGCTATTGCTAAATACTTTACGTTATTAGAGCTTGGTGTTCCTGATGAAAAAATGCGAATTACCATGGTTAAAGCCGTAACATTAAATCAATATCACATGGTTGTTGCTTATTATCATACGCCAGGTTCAATACCGGTGATTCTTGACAACATTATTGGCAGTATTAAACCCGCCACCGAGCGTAAAGATCTTATTCCTGTTTACAGTTTTAACGGTAAGCAGCTTTGGCTTAATAAAAAGAAAAACCAAGGTGTTCTTGCCGGTAAATCACAACGCCTTAAACAATGGACCGACTTAAATCAGCGCATGGGGATATTGAACATGAAACAACCGAAATTGAGAATGGAGTAAAATAATGACGCTATTTAATCAAATAAACTCACTGTTATTTACATTGTTTTTATTAATGATGTCGAGCTTGGTCTATTTTCAGTTTACTGAAACTAAAAGTTTTATGATTGAACAAATGGAATCAGACTTAAATAACACAGTCACATCACTTAGTTTAGGACTCAAACCTCATTTAGAAATAGGCGATGAAGTTGCTGCAAATACCCTAGTGAATGTAATTTTTGAAGGTGGTTTTTATAAAAAAGTACAACTCACTTGGATTGCTAATCAAAAGCAAGACGTCTGGGAAAATAATATTACTATAGAAAATGTGCCTAATTGGTTTACCGATTTAAACCTTTTTGAAACACAAAGCAAAGAAGTATTAATCACTTCAGGTTGGTTACAACTTGCAACGCTTAAAGTAGAAGCTAACCCTGCAATAGGGTATCGCGAATTATGGCGGATCATGAATGACACTCTTATGGTGTTGTCGGCGCTGTTTTTACTATCAGTGATAGCTTTACGTTTACGATTAAAGGTTATTTTAAAACCATTAGATCAAGTGGCAAAGCACGCCAGAGATATTTCTCAACGAAAGTTTCACTCTAAAATGGCCATGCCATCAACCACAGAATTAAAAGAAGTTGTAGTCGCAATAAACTCAATGTCAGGACAATTAAAGCATGTATTTAATGCCTTAGATGATGAAGTAGACAACTTGAAAAAGCATACATTGTGTGACCAAGTATCGCAGCTTCCAAATCGTTTATACCTAACCGGACAATTAAACAGTTGGTTGAGTGAGCCAGATTTTGGTGCACTTTTATTAGCTGATTTTAGTTGGCTAGACGAAGTACACAGCAAGTTCGGTTATCAAATGCGAGATCAAACCATTAAAACGTTTGCCAATAAATTATCAACTAAACTGCCGCAACCTGATGAAACTTTAGTTGCTCGTATCTCTAATACTGAGTTTGCTTTCTTAATCCGTAACGCAGAAAAAGAACAAGTCAGTCATTACTTACAATCACTAATTCGCCTAATAAACCAAGAAATTATCAATGCAGGCTTTGAGCCTAATAAACAGTTTGCTATTGGTATTGCGCAGCGTAGTGACGATGTAACTAGAGAAGAGCTATTATCACAAGCCGATAGCGCCTTACAAAAAGCATTAAACGACCAAAAAACGAATCACTGGTTTTACCTCGAAACAGAAAAAGCATTCAGCAAAGAAGACTGGAGAAAGCAATTAGTAAAAGCGATCGACCATAATGATTTTATTTTTCAATGGCAGACTATTCAACAATGTACTGATAACAAAGTAATCCATCGTGAACTTTATTGTCGTTTAGAGATTGAAGGTAAAATAATGCCAGCAGGGCAGTTTATGCCTTATATTGAACAGCTATCGTTGGGCTCTAAATTAGACCGCTGTATATTAGATGCAATTGTTTCTGATAACTTATTCTCTTTAAATAACGATCCTATTGCTGTTAATTTATCTCGCAAATGTATCCCCAACACCGAGTTCCATCAGTGGCTTAAGAATTACTTAGATAATGTAGAAAAGCCAGAAAGAATTCACTTTGAAACATCAGAAGCAGGTATTACTCAAAATTTAGCTGCATCAATACAATTGCGTGAAATTATTGAAGCTGCAGGTGCTAAGTTTGGCGTTGATAACTGTGGTAGACAAATGGGCTCATTAACGTACTTGCAAGAGCTAAAACCTGACTACATTAAGTTAGATATGTCACTGGCTTGCTACGACAGTGAAACCAATAAAGAAAACCTACAAAACTTTGAACTTTGTCGGGCATTAGTCAATATTGCCAAAGGTTTAAGTATTAAAGTTATCATTACCGGTATTGAAGACGACAAGCACTTACAAACGATTAAACCGTTAAGGGCTGAGGGTTATCAAGGCTATATCAATAGACCGGTAGAAATTAAAACGATTACCTCGTAATAATTAAAACCTAGTTATGCAATAACAACTATAGCTAGGCTTTAACCTTGTTGAGCTAACTTAACGATAGCGAACTTCAGACATAAAAAACCGCAATTAAGCGGTTTTTTGTCATAAACACTAATTGTTTATTAACAGTGGTTGTCTATCACCAAATCTAAAAGTCATTAGGTATAACTTAAAGACTAAAAAGGTCTTTATTTGGTGGAGGGAATCGAACCTTTGTAATTTATCATTTTATCAACCACTTAAAATATTATTGTTAAATATAATCTCTTTTCTCTATTTTAGCTATTCGACTATCACCACAAAATTCATTATTTATCACGGAAATTAGCGATAACAATTGTGTTTCTACATCATAGAAGTTATTCCTAGGCAATGTGCTTAACTCAACCCCAAGAACTAAGGTGGCCTCTATTAACTTATGTTGATGTTTTCTGTAAAGAAATGAACCGTCTGACGCTATGCTAACTTGTTCGTTTGATGATGCAATAACTACATTTATATTGGTGATTATATCTATGTAATTATCGGAAGTATTCATCGAACCTATTTTAGAATCAGGATACATCAAATTATACCATCTAAAAATATCAAAGTTTGATATTTTTAATTTATCTCTTTTATCTATCTCGCTTTTAAAGAAGTCCTTGAATAAAGTAAAGTGTGAAATATGATTATGTAATAGCGAACTATTATATGTATTGATATAGCTTTTAAGTGCAATAAATATACCGCCTATTGTTGCTATAGAAGTAAATAAAATCAATATACTTTGCATAATATGTATAGAAGCAGAGTATAAGTTAATTGTCATTTTTAAGCAGTCATTAGTTAAACAAAAAGAGAAGCCGACATCAGGAGACTTGAACACTGAAATTGTTGTTGCAATGATAGAAAGCAGTAGGAAAATTAGACTTACTATTAATGCCCACTTAAAAATATTAAAAAACAATGAATATGATTCGCTGATAAGTGAGTTATTTGTTGTCATAAGTAGGAGACTTTCCTTTTAACTTTTCTCTTAATATTTTAGATGTTTTATTGTATGTTCGTTGTAAAACATTTAATCGATCATGAGCTCTATAAAACCTTCGGTGGTACCAATATGTATCTTTTTTTTCATCGAAGTCTTTTACTAGCCGATCAACCATGATCTTAGCTCGTTTTATATCAACCTTGGCTGGTAATGGTAATATTTTTTGTAATCGACTAACTAGCTTCCCATGAGAAGAGTGTTTGACTCTTTTTAATTTATTAATACGCCCCATGCACCTGCTAAAATCTTTACGATATGCAAATGTTATTCTATAGCCAGGTTCAGACGCTAGTCTTTCAATATTATGGACAGCAGCCCTTAACTTTTTTACTTCATTAGCTGGATACCTAGGCTCTGGGAAGTTGATTCTCATACCATGAACCATTAAAGGGGTTATAGATTCATAACTGATTGAAGTCTTTTCTGGGTTTATTGGTAATTCTTTTTCATTTAATGTATTGGTTACACATGATATTGCATAATCAAATTGGTAATTTGATATAGTTGAAGATATCGTTATATCATCAACTAGTCTTGTATATCTTAATCCCTTTCTCTTTAAGCGGGCTACTAACTTTTCTTCGCAGTCCCATAAGCAAAGAGCCGCTATGTAACTGGAAGTCAATGCTCCTTGAATCAAGTTGCCTTTATAACAGCATATTTCACTAAGTATCTTAGATACTTCTGTAGGATATTTAAAAAAATTTAAAAACATGTCATTGACAAGATAAAAGCTAATATTATCGAAAAAATCTTTAATATCAATTTTTAATAAGCTAGTAGATGTGCAGTGCTCAGCTGCGCAACTGACATAATCTCTAGCTTGGATTGTTATGTTCGTTGTCTCGTCTTTTTCATTTGGAATACACCCATATATATAACTTGGCCATAACACAAGTCTTTTAAATATCCGGTTGTTTATCCGTCGTTGAATTTTTCGTATTTTATAATGAGGTTTATGTATTTTTCGTTGCTCACCATTTGGTTTATCAATATAGGCAGTTATATATTTTTGATTGTTAGGTAGAGTTAACGCGGAATCTAATTCATCAATTGTAATATCTAATGTTTTACACAGGTTTAGTTTATTAGAAATTGATTTGGAAGACGATTTTATAGGGGATAACCTTTCCAAAAGTACGTCCTTGTAATTAAGAAAACAATAAAGACTTAATCAACTCATCCTCTAGAGCGCAAGAAATGGTGTTACATTCATCGAAAACATTTGGTAACAGCCACCATTTCTATGATTAAGCCCATCGTCCTCGGCTACTGTTGGTTTCGAGTAGTCGGAGGGTGTGGCCGAAGCACATGCCTATTGCTAGGCGCCCTGTGAAAGGCATACAAGCCAAATGTTTTTAATAACGATTGCAGTAAGCTGAGCGATACGCCCATGCAAGATAAAAATAACACTTTAACTCTGTGCTGTATAGTGCTGATTATTAATAATTCTAAGTATTAAATTTTAATCAAACCCAACAAAGTTCTGCTTGATTATAGGTGACACTCACTTATAGTTACTAAAGTCTATGCTTAAGTTATTACAATATAGTCCTGCTTATTGACGAAAATCAGGTTATTCTTGATCAATATGAAATACTCACTCGGTGACTAAATTGTATGAAGGCAACTTGTTGATATAGCAATACTGCCCCTTAATAACATCTTAAAGAACAACGTGTATTGGGATATTTTAATACAAATTTCAGACATAAAAAAACCGCAATTAAGCGGTTTCTTATCATAAACAACAAATATTATTTAATAACACTGTTGTTCATCGCCAAATCTAAAAGTCACTAGGTATAACTTAAAGACTAAAAAGGTCTTTATTTGGTGGAGCGGGGGGGAATCGAACCCCCGTCCAAAAAGCCTACATCCTCGGTACTACATGCTTAGTCGCTTATTTATTTAACCAATTAGACGCCAAGCGACAGGCTTCGTCATGGTGAGCTTAATACTATTTCGCGGTTCAGCCTTAAGCATGCTTCCCTCGCTATCCTATTTGGGGTGACCATCAATCCTCGAAACAACAGGACAATTTATGAGGTGATGGCTAGCCTTAAGCGGCTAGTGCGAACGTTTCGTCGTTTGCAATTATAGTTTTGCGGCTTTTTACCAGGCCAACCGCCCCTGGGCATGCACCTTGGGTTTCATGAATCTTGTCGAATCCTAGATCCGCCCCAAAGTTTTACATTTTTTATTCTACACTTTCTAGGCTCGAACTGCCTATAAAACTAATTATACATCGCTTACTTACAATAGACAACGTGGTAATTTTTAACCACTGTGTCTATTAAACAAAGTATTAGCGGTCTAAGTTTTTATTTTTCATTAATCGCCCTTTATCAACAGCCCATTCTCGGTCTTTGATATCAGAACGTTTATCATGATCTTTTTTACCTTTGCCTAAATAAAACTCTAGTTTTACCCAGTTTTTACGCCAATACATTGCGGTAGCAATTAAAGAGTAACCATCACGTTCAACCGCCGCGGTGATTTTGTCTAACTCTCTGCGGTTAAGTAATAACTTTCTATCGCGATTTGGCTCACACACTACATGACTTGATGCAGCATTTAGCGGCATTATTTCAGCGCCAAGTAAGTAAGCTTCACGGTCTTTAATATGTACGTAACAGTCAGAAATGTTTACTTTACCACTTCGTATACTTTTAATTTCCCAACCTTGTAAGCTCATACCGCCTTCATATTTATCGGTTAGGGTGTAGTTGTGCCTAGCCTTTTTATTTAATGCGATAGTATTACTATTGGATTTATCTTTAGATTTTTTCTTAGCCATTTTTATCTTCCATTTCTTTGCCGCAATAAGCTGCAAACGCGATGATTATACTGATAATAACGTGTTATTACATCCTTGATTGAAAGAATAAAGGCATATTTAACAGAAAATAGCTTAGAATAATGCGCTTTTTGTAAGGTTTTTGCTATTATGTCGCCCATTCAATTGGGTGACATACGGAGTGAAAATGCCAACCATAAGTCGTAGTGCTTTAGTAATGCACAGCGTTGATCAAATGTACCAATTAATAAATGATATTCCATCGTATCCTAAATTTTTACCTGATTGTAATGATAGTAAAATTATAAGCTCGGACGATGAATCGGTAACGGCAGCGTTATTGGTTTCAAAAGGTGGTTTAAGTAAGTGGTTTACGACGAAAAATACGCTCGTCTCTAATGAGAAAATACACCTTTCCTTAGTAGATGGTCCTTTTAAAAAACTTGAAGGTTATTGGCTGTTAACACCTTTGTCTGACGATGCGTGTAAAGTAAGTTTAGAGCTTGAGTATGAGTTTTCGAGTAAACTTGTTTCACTTGCGTTTGGTAAAGTATTCGGACACTTTAGTAATAGCTTAGTGAAAGTTTTTACCCAACGAGCAAAAGATATTTACGGAGTTAATGCTTAATTATGACTTTTGAAAATAATACAATTATTGATAGTGTTGATACCTCGGTGGATGATAATAAAATTACTGTTGAGATTGTTTACGGTACCCCACAAAAACAAACAATATTAGCTTTGTCTATAACAGCAGGTACGACGGTTGAACAAACCATTATTGAATCAGGAATTATTACGTTATTTCCTGAGATTAATTTAGACGTGAATAAAGTTGGTATTTGGAATCGAACGGTTAAATTGACTGACATAGTGGAAGATTTAGATCGAATTGAAGTTTATAGGCCGTTAATTGCTGATCCAAAAGATGTTAGAAAACGTCGAGCTGAAAAAGCCAAGTTAGAAGGTCGAGCAGATAAAACTACAGGTGGACGTGTTAACCATTTACGAGTTGATACCAAAAAATAATGGTTATACTAATCTCACAAACTAAGTGATCATTTATACGGGCTAAAAGCACTAACTATAGTGTTATTTAATAATTTTATCTCCGTCTAAAATAGCTCTCTTAATTATCGGAATTGGTATAACAAAGTTCAGATTACTTATATATCAGACATAAAAAAACGGCTTAAGTGCCGTTTTTTTATGTCTGAATATAGCGATAATATAGCCGCTAAACTTTATGAAGCATACCTATTAATTGCTGCAGATATGAATAAATACTTTACTCAGAATCAGTGTTTTTTGTTGTTGCAGAAGGACTGTTTGTATCGGTAACTTCTGTGGTGTTCATCTCTTTATTTGTATCTTCTATCGCTAACTCTAAAGGTACAGAAGCGTTAAAAGGCGTATTAAAAGTCTCAGGTAATACATAATCCCCAGTTGCCGATATTAATTTATCATTGGAGAATTTTAGAATGAGTTTTTTATTAATATCAAACTTTTTGTCTCGACCTGATATTAATTTATATACATAACTCCAAGTATCATTGTTAAAAGAGTCAACAAGTACAGGGCTT
Source organism: Colwellia sp. E2M01 (assembly GCF_018860585.1). GTDB lineage: Bacteria > Pseudomonadota > Gammaproteobacteria > Enterobacterales > Alteromonadaceae > Colwellia. The sequence goes on along the minus strand of NZ_JAHKPR010000090.1, from coordinate 24,732 downwards.
CCTAAAACGAATTTAACTTGTTCTTTATTCATACCTATTTGTAATTGGTTAACACTTTCTTTATCTAGATAGTTCCCTTGAGGAATATCATAACGAAAAACCCAACTAGAACAAGAAGATAAAACCATAGCTGTAATGATGATGGCAACACGAAAATACATAAAAACTATTACCTTAAATAAGTAGTAAAACAAATAGCACTATAAGTGCGAACAGGGATGATACCCAAGCAAAGCACTGAATCAAAGCTATTTTAACTTATTAAAGATAAAAAACTATGACCATAGCTAAGTTACCTATAATTTGTCAGCGATAAACTATAGGTTTTTAGTCATGGTCAGTTAGCTTCATTAAACGAGGTTATATGTCGGATAATTCTTGTTAACTTGCTAATAGCTCTTGTGCGTTAGCTAGGCTGTGTTGAGATATTTTATCGCCAGCTAACAAGCGTGCAATTTCTTTGACCCTATTTGATTCACTAAGTTCACTTACGTGAGTTTCTGTTAACTCACCATCAGTAGTCTTACTGACAAATAATTGCTGATGACCTTTACAAGCGACTTGCGGTAAATGGGTAACACAGATTACTTGTGTATTTTTAGCTAATTGTTGCAGTTTTTTACCTACCATTGCTGCTGTTGGGCCACTTATACCGACATCGACTTCATCAAAAATAAGTGTTGGTGTGATAACTTTATCAGCCAAAATAACTTGCATGGCTAAACTAATTCTTGATAACTCACCACCCGAGGCGACTTTATGCATTGCTTCTAGTGCTTGCCCTGGGTTAATACTAACCTGAAAACTAATATGATCTATACCATTGCTATTAATAGTGTCCTTACATGTAGCTTTTACAATATCAGTTGATTTGCTGTGATCTGTTGAGATATAAAACTGACCGTGTGGCATATTCAACTCTTGCATACTTTTAGTAATTAACTTACTTAAACGCTGTGCTGATTTTTGTCTTGAAATAGAAAGTAGATTAGCACTATCAAAATAATGTTGTTTGGTTGTTTCTAACGATTCGATAATTGTATTGATACGTGATTCATCACCACTAATCGCGGCAAGTTGTTGCGTTAATTCACTATGAAAATCAACTAAACCTTCTGGTGATAATTGATGTTTTTTGGCTAATTGTAAGGCCGTAGAATATCTGTCTTCAATTAATGCGTAGCTTTGCGGGTCTAATTCTAACTGCTGGTAATAATGACTTAAGTCGCCACTTGCTTCTTCTAGTTGAATTAACGCTTCGGCTAGTATACTTGCCACATTGTTAAGCTGTGGATCAATACGTGCAATAGAATGAACATTTTCACTGCATTCTCTTAATGCATCAACAATATTAAAATTTTCGTTTTCAGACAGTTTTTGTAATGAATTTAATGCTGAATCTAATAAGTCTTGTGCGTTGCTGTGGCGTTTATAATCTTGCTCCAACGTGGCAAACTCTCCAGCTTGTAGAGCAAATTCGTCTAGTTCGTTAACTTGGTATTGTATTAATTGTTGTTCAGCTTCACGCTGTTGTTTACTTTGTTGTAATAACGCGAGTTCTTTATTGAGCTTGCTCCATTGCTGAGCATAATGTTTTACGTCGTTCAATAATGCAGGATGATTGGCGTAGTTATCGAGTAAACGACATTGTTGGCTTGCTTTGACAATAAGTTGATGATCATGTTGGCCGTGAATATTAATTAATAATTGGCCTATTTCTTTAAGTTGTATTAACGGGACTTGGCTTCCGTTAATGTAAGCTTTTGAACGACCTTCTGCAGAAATAACTCTACGTAATATACATTCACTATCATGCTCAGAAATAAGCTCATGTTGTTTTAACCAAGCAATGGCTAGTTTATTTTTTTTAATTTCAAAAGTAGCGGCTAAATCAGCTTTTTTGCAGTTAGGTCTAACTACATTGGTTGTTGCTCTGTCACCTAAACATAAACCTAAAGCGTCGATAGCAATAGATTTACCAGCGCCGGTTTCGCCTGTAATTGTGGTCATGCCTGATTGCCAATCAATATCTAATGAACGCACAATGGCAAAGTTTTGAATGTTAAGTTGCAGTAGCATAGTTAATCCTAAGTATTCCTAAGCAAAAAAATTAAGATATGAATAAAAAACCAGTAACTGTTAATTTATACAGTAATTGTTTTTTATTCAACTTAATTTGTTTATTATTTGTTAGGTTTTAACTAGGAATTGACTAATTGATTGATAAATTTAACTATTTATTTTTATCGAAATGATTAAATTATGCTTGATACAATTGTTATAACTCAAATATTGATGTCACTACCTGTATAATTTTTTATACAGGTAGTGACAATAAAGATTGGTGAAATTAATAAAGTTTATTACCCCAGCTTAATTTATTCCGTAATACGGTAAAGTAGTTGTGATCAAGTGGGTGAATTAAACAAATACTGGCATCGCTCTTTTTAATAATTACTTCATCGCCCGGCATCACGGCTAAAATAACATGACCATCACAGCTTACTTGCAAGTTTTCTTGATTGTCATTAGCGAGTATTAATTTAATTTCACTATTACCATCCACCACAATAGGGCGACTTGTTAACGTATGAGGAAACATAGGTACAAGTGAAAGGGCGTTTAAATTAGGTGTTAATATTGGCCCACCGGCAGACATTGAATAAGCGGTAGAGCCGGTAGGTGTTGAAACAATTAAGCCATCAGAACGCTGGCTAAACATAAAACTGCCGTCTATATATACTTCAAACTCTATCATGCTGGCCACTTTGCCTGCATGAAGTACTGCTTCATTTACTGCGCTGTTACTGCTTTTAAGTTTTCCATGACGGTAAACTTCGGCTTCTATGATAAAACGTTGTTCACAACGTGATTTACCGGCTAATATTTGTTCTAATGGTGGAATAATATCATCTGGAGATAAGTCGGTTAAAAAGCCTAAATTACCGCGGTTTACACCAATAACACCAATATCAAAACAAGCCAACACTCTTGCAGCGCCTAACATATAGCCATCACCGCCAACTACTATGGCAAGGTCTGCTTGCTCGCCTATATCAGTTAACGTACCTGTATCGACATTTTGTAGGTTAACTGATTGGGCAACTGTGTGCTCGATAATTACGGGATAGTTATTTGTTAATAAATAGTCATGTAAAATTTCAATAGTCGCGCTTGCGCCATCGTGATCTGGTTTGCCTATAAGGCCAATGGTTTTATAGAGTTGAGCCATGGTTATTTTTTATTATTACAATATATGTAGCAGTTTCGCTGTATTTTAAACGCTTGTAAAGTTCACTTTTTTATAAAATGTCTTAAATCGAGGTTGAATCCTATTTCACAAGCCCCATAATATCTGCATTAGTTAAAAATTAAGGAAATTCCATGACAACAGAGTCAAAAAATACCGAGCAAGAAGTAAACGAACAAGACTTAACTGCAGAGCAATTAGCTGATGAAATTGTTCAACAGGCTGAAGAGCAAGTTGAAGAGCAACATGAGCATGCGCATGAAGTTATTAGTGCAGAGCAAGAAAGAATTAATGAGTTAGAGCTTGCTGTTGCTGCGGCTCAATCTACTGTTGCGGATCAAAAAGATTCAGTAACTCGTGCTAAGGCAGAAGTAGATAATATTCGTCGCCGTGCTGCACAAGATGTAGAAAAAGCGCGTAAGTTTGCGTTAGAAAAATTTGCAGGCGAGATGTTAACTACGGTTGATAACTTAGAGCGTGGATTACAAAACATAGATAAAGATGATGAAAGTAATAAAGCGATTGTTGAAGGTGTAGAATTAACACTTCAAGGCTTAATTAGTTCATTAGAAAAATTTGGTGTAACGGCTGTTGATCCTCAAGATCAACCATTTAATCCAGAACTTCATCAAGCAATGTCTATGCAAGAAGTTCCAGATGTGGCGCCTAATACGGTTATTGCCGTAATGCAAAAAGGTTACGAGCTTAATGGTCGATTAATTCGCCCAGCAATGGTAATGGTTTCTAAAGCCGCGCCAAGTGTAGATGCTACCGCGTAATTATTTAATGCAGCTACTTTTAGGTAGCAGTTCATATAAAAAGTCAGACGATTGTTTGGCTTTTTTGTTTTTGAAATGGAAACGTTAAATAAAAGTGTAACTTTTTTTGTTTTTTTTCTTGTGAATAGTTGAAAAGCAAATTGCAGACCCCACTTATTATTCAACAAACAATTTAATTAATTTCACTCTACCTATTACAGGTAGAGACTACTGAATAGGAGCTCCCAAAATGGGCAGAATCATTGGTATAGATTTAGGTACAACTAACTCATGTGTTGCTGTTTTAGATGGCGGCAAAGCACGTGTAATTGAAAACGCAGAAGGCGATCGTACAACGCCATCAATCATCGCTTACACTGAAGACGGTGAAACATTAGTTGGTCAACCTGCTAAACGTCAATCTGTAACAAACCCAAAAAATACATTATTCGCTATTAAGCGTTTAATCGGTCGTCGTTTTGAAGACAAAGAAGTTCAACGCGATTTAGACATTATGCCTTTCGGTATTGTTAAAGCTGACAACGGTGATGCTTGGGTTACGGCACGTGATAAAAACGTTGCTCCACCACAAGTTTCTGCTGAAGTTCTTAAAAAAATGAAGAAAACAGCTGAAGACTACTTAGGTGAAGCAGTAACTGAAGCGGTAATTACCGTTCCTGCTTACTTTAACGATTCACAACGTCAAGCAACTAAAGATGCTGGTCGTATTGCTGGCCTTGAAGTTAAACGTATTATCAACGAACCAACGGCAGCGGCACTTGCTTACGGTATGGACAAGCAACAAGGTGACAAAGTTGTTGCTGTTTACGATTTAGGTGGTGGTACATTTGATATTTCAATCATTGAAATTGACGAAATGGACGGCGAACATACATTTGAAGTACTTGCTACCAATGGTGACACTCACTTAGGTGGTGAAGATTTCGATAACCGTTTAATCGATTACCTTGTAGCTGAATTCAAAAAAGATTCAGGTATGGACTTAACTAAAGATCCATTAGCTATGCAACGTCTTAAAGAAGGCGCTGAAAAAGCTAAATGTGAACTTTCTTCTGCACAACAAACAGATGTTAACTTACCTTACATCACTGCAGATGCGTCTGGTCCTAAGCACATGAACGTTAAAGTAACACGTGCTAAGTTAGAATCTTTAGTTGGCGACATGGTTAAAGCAACTTTAGAGCCATTAAAACAAGCACTTAAAGATGCTGACTTATCAATTAGTGACATCAACGATGTTATCTTAGTTGGTGGTCAAACTCGTATGCCTTTAGTACAAGCGACAGTAACTGAGTTTTTCGGTAAAGAACCACGTAAAGATGTTAACCCTGATGAAGCAGTAGCTTCTGGTGCGGCGATTCAAGCGGGTGTTCTTTCTGGTGACGTAACAGACGTTCTTTTATTAGACGTTACGCCGTTATCATTAGGTATTGAAACAATGGGCGGCGTGATGACGAAAGTTATCGACAAAAACACCACTATCCCAACTAAACAATCACAAACGTTCTCAACAGCTGACGATAACCAAGCTGCGGTAACGGTTCATGTTGTTCAAGGTGAGCGTAAGCAAGCGTCGGCTAACAAGTCACTTGGTCAGTTCAACCTTGAAGGTATTGATCCAGCACCACGTGGTACGCCACAAATCGAAGTAACTTTCGATATTGATGCTGATGGTATTTTACATGTTACAGCGAAAGATAAGAATACAGGTAAAGAGCAAAAAATTACGATTAAAGCGTCTTCAGGTTTATCTGATGAAGAAGTAGATCAAATGGTACGTGACGCTGAAGCTAACGCTGATGCAGATGTTAAATTTGAAGAATTAGTCACTGCTCGTAACCAAGCTGACGGTATGGTTCACGCTACTCGTACTCAAGTAACTGAAGCTGGTGATGATTTACCAGAAGAAGATAAAGAGAAAATTGAAGCAGCAATTACTGAACTTGAAACAGCTATCAAAGGCGACGACAAAGAAGCCATTGATACTAAGCAACAAGCATTAATCGAAGCATCAGCTAAGTTAATGGAAATTGCTCAAGCTAAGCAACAAGCTCAAGGTGGCGCACCAGAAGGTGAAGCACAGCAAGAAGCTCCTGCTGACGATGTAGTTGATGCCGAATTTGAAGAAGTTAAAGACGATAAGTAGATAATAGTTTTTTACTCGCTAAGCTGTTGTTATATCGCTTAATTTCTTCATCGAAAGTACTCACATATACTTATATGCTGCGTGCTTTCTCTTTGAACTAAAGCGATATAACTTAATCTTAACGAGCAAAAGGCTTGAGCTATCTTCGTAGCTTATTTACTAGCTAACGTAAAGCGTCGAACTATCGGCGCTTTTGTTTGTAAAGCATATCGACGTCATAGTTAAATATAAGTAAGTATTAGCAAGTATGAGTAAATGACTTGCTGCTACTTTTCTCGATTTTTTATTGTTTTTTTTGCATCTATCTTCGGTGTAAATGAATAGAAAAAAATGAAGAAAATTAGTCTATCAACTAGAAGTAAAGAAATAAATTTATGTCAAAACGTGATTATTATGAATCTCTTGGTGTTTCAAAAAGCGCTGATGAGAAAGAAATTAAAAAAGCTTATAAAAAGTTAGCAATGAAGTATCATCCTGATCGTACGAAAGGCGATAAAGCGATGGAAGAAACTTTTAAAGAAGTCCAAGAAGCTTATGAAGTTTTAAAAGATGATCAAAAACGTGCTGCTTACGACCAATATGGTCATGCTGCTTTTGAACAAGGTGGTCACGGTGGTGGCGGTGGTGGTTTTGGCGGCGGTGGATTCGGTCAAGACTTCGGCGATATATTCGGTGATATTTTTGGCGGCGGTGGTGGTCGCGGTCGTCAACGCCAACAACGTGGTTCAGACTTACGTTATAACGTAGATTTATCACTGGAAGATGCAGTTAAAGGCAAAAGTTTAGAAATTAAAGTACCAACTTACGTTAGTTGTGAGCCTTGTGATGGCACAGGTGCTAAACCAGGTACTTCGGCTAAAACTTGTGGCACTTGTCATGGGCATGGCCAAGTACAAATGCGCCAGGGGTTATTTGCGGTTCAACAAACCTGTCCTACTTGTAATGGCACTGGTAAAGTCATCACAGATAAGTGTACTTCATGTCGCGGTCAAGGACGTGTTGAGAAAACTAAAACGTTATCAGTTAAAATTCCTGCAGGTGTTGATACCGGTGACAGAATTCGTTTATCAGGTGAAGGTGAAGCGGGCGAGCACGGTGCACCGGCAGGTGATTTATACGTACAAGTGAGTGTACGTGATCATGGTATCTTTGTTCGTGATGAAAACCACTTATACTGTGAAGTACCTATTAGCTTTGTAACAGCGGCACTTGGTGGTGAAATTGAAGTACCAACCTTAGGCGGCAAAGTTAAGCTTAAAGTACCTAAAGAAACGCAAACAGGTAAAATGTTCCGTTTACGTGGTAAAGGTGTTAAGTCAGTACGTAGTTCTGTTACGGGTGACTTAATGTGTAAAGTTGTGATTGAAACGCCAGTGAACTTATCAGGTGATCAAGCCGACTTATTACGTCAGTTAGAAGAAAAAATGGCTGGCAGTAGCAAAAAACATAGCCCGAAAGAAACAGGTTTCTTTGATGGCGTTAAAAAGTTTTTTGACGACCTTAAAAGCTAGTTTAAAAGCGACAGGCTAAATTTAAAATCCCGCCTTATATTTTATAACGCGGGATTTTTTTATGGAGGGAATTTTAGTCATCAAAGTTAGGCAAAATACCACTGCGACTATGTTCAAATACCAGTGAGGTTTCTACAGTAGTTACTTCATCACGTGAAGTTATTTTTTCAAATACAAACTGACGTAAGTGTTCACTATCTTTAACCGACATATGAATATAATAATCATAACTACCACCCATGTGATATAGGTTAAGTATTTCAGGAAATTGTAGTAAATCATCTCTAAACTGGTTTACTATTTCTTCAGAGTAGGGTTGCAGTCTAATGGCTGCTATTGCTTCAATGTTACCGCCAATAGTCTTTAGGTTTACATCAATCAATGAGCCTTTTATCACGCCGCTTTGTTTTAATCTTTTTACTCGCTCTAAGCAGGTGGATGGTGCAATACCAATTTGGGCAGCAAGGTCTTTGTTGGTTATATCGGCATCGTCATATAGCAATGTTAATATTTGCAGATCTATATTATCGAGTTTTTTCATTGGTTAAATTTAAACTTTACGATTGTAGTGATAAGAATAATACATGAAATTGAAGTGTTATAACTAGTCTTACAGTAAGCTGACAATTATATGAACTTTTGGTTTATATTTGTTATCTAGCTAACAGCATCTATATTGATTTAACGCATGTAAAGTATAATTACAAATTATAGACATTGAAAAGAATAATACAGTAAAATTGTAACTAATTTGTATGTTATAATATGCTATTAAATACATGAATCACCACGTGAAATATCATTTACAGTCGTACTAATTCGACTTTATTAAGACATTATTAAAAAGGTTTACTCTATGACTTTGCTTTGGATACCCTTGTTATCCTTACTTGGCAGTATTATTTCTTCAATGACGGGTAAATTATCGCGTAATCAGTCGACTACGTTGTCATTAATTATGCCTATTATCGCTTTATTCATGTGTGTCAATATGGCTCCTGCGGTATTTGCTGGTGAAGAAATACGTGAAACCATATCTTGGCTTCCGTTGTTAGGTATTAATATTGCTTTTCGTTTAGATGGCTTAGCACTTCTCTTTGTTTTTATGATTTTAGCAATTGGCATTTTAGTTATCTTTTATGCACGCTATTACCTAAGTAAAAATGACTCCATGCCAAAGCTTTACTCTTATTTAATGTTATTTATGACGGCAATGCTGGGTATTGTTATGTCAAATAATGTTATTCAGCTCTGGTTTTTTTGGGAGCTAACCAGTATTAGCTCGTTTTTGTTAATTAGTTATTGGTGGTATAAGTCTGAAGCGCGTAAAGGCGCATTAATGGCATTAACCATTACTGGTGGTGGTGGTTTAGCTTTACTAGCGGGTTTACTGATATTAGGAAATATTGTTGGTAGTTATAATCTGGATATTATTTTAGCTAGTAAAGAAGTTATTCAAGCAAGCCAGTGGTACGAAGTTAGCCTCATTTTAATTCTCCTTGGTGCCTTCACCAAGTCAGCCCAGTTTCCATTTCACTTTTGGTTGCCGCATGCGATGGCAGCGCCAACACCGGTTAGTGCTTATCTTCATTCTGCGACTATGGTAAAAGCGGGGATTTTTTTATTAGCACGTTTTTATCCTGTATTAGCGGGCACAGATCTTTGGTTCTTTATTGTCAGTATTACCGGTTTAACCACCTTATTATTTGGCGCTTATGTCGCATTATTTAAACATGATTTAAAAGGCTTATTAGCTTATTCAACAATTAGTCACTTAGGTTTGATTACTTTATTATTTGGTCTAAATACCGATTTAGCGACTGTCGCGGCTATCTTCCATATTATCAATCACGCAACTTTTAAAGCTTCATTATTTATGGCGACGGGGATTATCGATCACGAAACAGGTACGCGTGATATGCGGAAAATTAATGGCATGTGGAAGTTTATGCCATATACCGCAACTCTTGCCATGGTTGCTGCAGCATCAATGGCTGGTGTACCTCTGTTAAATGGTTTCTTGTCAAAAGAGATGTTTTTTGCTGAAACACTACACCAACAATTACTTGGCTCTTTATCTTGGGTTATTCCTGTGCTCGCTACTGTAGCTGCGGCTTTTTCTGTAGCGTACTCTGCACGATTTATTCATGATGTGTTCTTTAATGGTGACCCTATTGATTTACCAAAACAGCCACATGAGCCACCACGTTATATGCGAGTGCCAATTGAAATATTAGTCGCCTTGTGTTTAATCGTCGGAATTTTTCCAAATTTTGTTGTTGATGATATTTTAGTTTCAGCATCTCATGCAGTGCTTGGCGGTTATGTACCTGAGTTCAAAGTTGCCTTATGGCATGGTTTTAATTTGCCATTATTAATGAGTGCTTTTGCGGTAATGGGCGGTATTTTAATATATACACAACGCCGTTATTTATTCTTATTCCAAGCGTCATTACCGACGGTAAATGCTAAAAAATCTTTTGATAATGCTATCTATGTTTTAATTAAATGGAGTCAACAAAAGATAAACGCAATAGAAAATGGCTCGTTACAACGTTATTTAATGCTAATGTTTTTGGTGGTATTACTCGCTGCTGGTTGGCCATTATTTGAGATGAATAAATTAGTGGGTGCAAAAGAGCTTACTCCTATCGGTTTACATAATGCGCTTGGTGCTGCTTTATTAATGATTGGGGCAATTAGTACGGTTATTTGGTATCGCACGCGTATGGTTTCTTTATTGATGATTTCCGTTGTTGGCTTAATGGTATCAGTTGCTTTTACGCGTTTTTCTGCGCCAGATTTAGCCTTAACGCAATTAACTGTTGAAGTGGTTACCATTGTTTTATTGATGCTCGCGTTATTTTTCTTACCGCAACACTCGCCGAGAGAGTCTAGCTCGATGCGTATTCTACGTGACTTAGGTATTTCTTCAGCTTTAGGTATTGTTATCGGCAGTATTTGTTATGCAATCATTACTCGTCCATTTGAATCTATTTCAGACTTTTTTGTCGCTAATTCAAAAACTGGAGGCGGTGGCACAAACGTGGTTAACGTTATTTTGGTTGATTTCCGCGGTTTTGATACTTTGGGTGAAATTTGTGTATTAGGTATTGCTGCGTTAGGTATTTATAAATTGTTAGGTAATTTACCTTTATTTATGCCGGGTAGTGATAGCGAAGGACGACCTTGGGCGAAAGAGCGTTACCCTGTTTTATTAGCAAGTATATCGCAGTCGTTATTACCGTTAGCGTTATTAGTTTCTTTTTATATTTTCTTACGCGGACACAACTTACCAGGTGGTGGTTTTATTGCTGGTCTAATTACCGCGATTGCTTTTATTTTGCAATATATTGCTCACGGCTCTAATTGGATAGCAGTACGCTTAACCATTAATTATCGTAAAATTATAGGCTCAGGTTTGGCTATTGCTTTATTCACTGGTATTGGCAGTTGGTTCTTCGATAAGCCATTTATGACGACATGGTTTGATTATTTCGATATTCCTTTTATTGGTGAAATTGAACTGGCAAGTGCCTTATTATTTGATTTAGGCGTTTATATTACAGTGGTTGGAGCAACCTTAATGATTTTAGCTAGCCTTGGTGAATTAACCGCTAATACCCCTAAAGAAGAGGTAAATATTTAATGGAATTACTCTATGCAGCCTGTGTGGGGCTTTTAGTCTTTTGTGGTGTGTTTTTAATATTAAGGTCGAGAACATTCCCTGTTGTTTTAGGGTTAACCATGCTTTCTTATGCGGTTAACTTGTTTTTATTTGCATCAGGGCGACTTAGTTTGAACAGCGCGGTAATATTGGGTGAAAGTACCAAATATGCCGATCCATTGCCGCAAGCTTTTGTTTTAACCGCTATTGTTATTGGTTTTGCAATGACGGCTTTTGTGGTTATTTTATCTATTAGAGGGCGAGCTGACTTAGGTAATGATCATGTTAATGGTCACGTTCCAGAAAATATTAAAAAGGGTAGAGTATGATCCAGCATTTAACCTCTTTACCTGTGTTATTACCCATGTTGACAGGTATTATTTTATTAATGCCGCCGTGTGGTAAAAACAAAGCCATTAGAAGAATAGCCTCGGTTACTTTAGGGTTTATCACTTTCTTTGTTTCTTTAGCTTTATTGTTTAGCGTTCAAACTGACGGTATGCAAGTTTATGCCATTGGTAACTGGAGTGCTCCGTTTGGTATTGTTTTAGTTGCCGATCCATTATCGACGTTATTGGTGTGTTTGTCAGCATTACTTGGCGCTGTTTGTGTGTTATATGCCACTGCTGGCGATGATGAAAAAGGTAGCTTTTTTCACCCGCTTGTTCATTTTTTAATTTTTGGTGTCAATGGTGCTTTTTTAACAGGCGATGCTTTCAACCTGTTTGTATTTTTTGAAGTATTGTTGATTTCCTCATACGCTTTATTAATGCACGGTGGAGATAAAAAAAATACACGAGCAGCGTTGCAATATGTGATCATGAACCTTGTTGGCTCAGCGGTATTTTTGATTGCTTTAGGCATTTTATACGGTGTATTAGGTACGCTGAATATGGCCGATATGGCACAGAAAGTCGCGTTATTACAAGGTGATGATGTATACCTTGCTAAAATTGGTGGTTTGTTACTTATTGTTGTTTTTGCATTAAAAGGCGCCTTGTTACCTTTACATTTATGGTTACCTAATACCTATGCTACGGCAATGCCTATTGTGGCGGCATTATTTGCCATTATGACCAAGGTAGGGGTTTACTCTATGATGCGAGTTTATACCTTTATTTTTGGAGAAGAAGCTGGCCAATTAACACATATGGCACAAAACTGGTTGTGGTGGTTAGCGGTGGCAACAATTGCTATGGGGGCATTAGGGGTTTTAGCGAGTCAAGATTTAAGAAAGCTCGTCGCTAATTTAGTTATTGTTTCTGTAGGAACTCTAGTGGCTTTAGTGACAGTGCAAACGGTAGAAGCCAGTTCGGTGGCTATTTATTATTTAGTACACTCTACACTGGTTACTGCTGCACTATTTATTTTGGCTGATTTAATCGGGCATCAACGCGGCAAGGTGGCTGATCGTATTACCGCGGGAACTCCGGTTTCGCAACCGATGTTACTCGGTATTTGCTTTTTAATTGCTGCCGTTGCGGTTATAGGTATGCCACCATTGTCTGGCTTTATTGCAAAAATTTGGTTACTTAAAGCAACTTGGGAAACTGAATATGGCGTAATATTTTGGACGCTTTATTTATTAGCGAGTTTAGCTGTTTTATTTGCGGTAGCTAAAGCGGGTAGTACTTTGTTTTGGCAGCATAAAGCTACGACAAATAAGCATAAGATTTCTGAACATAAGTTAGCCGAAAAAGCTCAGCAAGAAGGTGTTCATCCAGCGCAGTTAGCCGCTTTACTTATTTTAATTGCAGGAGCACCTTTAATGAGTGTTTTTGCAGGACCATTAAGCGAATACGCTGTTGGTGCGGCAACTGATCTTCATAATTTTAATAACAATATTAATATCATTCTTTTAGGAGGTAAGTAATGCGCTTAGAAAGTCGGTTTAAGTGGTTACCTGCACCTATATTAAGTATTTTATTATTTTTGGTGTGGTTGTTTCTAAATAATAGTATGTCCAATGGGCATTTATTATTGGCTGCAATTTTAGCCATTTTTATTCCTTTGGCAACTAGTCCATTTAGAACAAAGCAACCGTTAGTAATTAAATATGGGCTGGCATTTCGTCACTTGTTGTTAGTGTTATATGACATTATTACCGCAAACTTTCAGGTAGCGGTATTAATTCTTGGACCTACTAAAAAGTTAACGCCGGGCTTTGTTAAAGTACCTTTAGACTTAACTCATAGCATGCCCATTACTATCTTAGCGAGTACGGTATCATTAACACCGGGAACGGTTAGTGCGGAGGTATACCCTTGGCGAGAAGATTTTAAAAAAGACGAAGATCTTGAACAACGATTTTTATTAATTCATGTATTAGATTTAAAAGATGAACAAGCATTAATTGATACGATAAAAACACGTTATGAAGCGCCTCTTAAGGAGATATTTCAATGTTAGATACAGTGATTTTAATTGTCTTTGCGATGATAGGTATATCATTGTTATTAAATGTGTGGCGTTTATTAGTGGGACCATCAGTACCGGATAGAATACTTGCCCTTGATACCATGTACATAAATAGTATCGCTTTAATTATTTTATACGGTATTAACATGGGCACAGAATTATACTTTGAAGCCGCATTACTAATCGCAATGCTAGGCTTTGTAAGTACCGTTGCTGTATGTAAATACTTGTTACGTGGCGATATTATAGAATAGGGTGAGTGTTATGTCAGAATGGATTATTTCAATATTATTGCTAATTGGTGGCGCTTTTGTGCTTATTGGCTCTATTGGTTTAGTAAAAATGCCTGATTTTTTTATGAGATTACATGGCCCTACTAAAGCAACAACATTAGGCATGGCATCTTTATTAATTGCTGCCATGGTTTTCTTTAGTACTACCCAAGATAGTTTAAGTGTGAAAGAAATACTTATATCAATATTTTTATTACTTACCGCGCCTATTAGTGGTTATATTATGATCAAGTCAGCTATACATCATAAATTAGAAAGTATTGAACGCACCAAAGGAAAACAAAATATTGAAGATGATATTTAAATCAAAAATAAAGTAGTTGCTGCGTCAACTGTAGCTTTAATATTTTGCAATAAACTATTTTGCAAGAAACAAGGTAAAATGGCGCTGTAACAAGCGCCATTTTTGGTTACAATAGCCCACTTTTTTTATCACCCTTTAACATTCCAGCTTGTTTATGACTTATCAGTATCAAGATCTTATTACCTTGTTTAATCGTTGTTTTAGTGAAAGCTTTAATACGCGTTTAATTAAAGGCGGTGATGAGCCAATATATACTCCTGCGGGTAATGATTGTACTTATCACCAAGTTGTTTTTGCTCATGGTTATTATGCTAGTGCTTTTCACGAAATTGCGCACTGGTGTCATGCTGGCGAAAAAAGACGCTTATTAGAAGATTACGGTTATTGGTATGAGCCTGATGGCAGAAATGAACAACAGCAAGCACAATTTGAACAAGTTGAAATTATTCCACAAGCGATAGAATGGGCATTTAATGCTGCAGCGCAAAAAGAGTTTAATGTTTCATCCGATAATTTAGATGGTTTTCAAGCCGATACTGAAAAGTTTAAAGCGAAAGTATTTCAGCAAGTTGAAGTTTTTTTAGAACAAGGCTTTCCACCTAGAGCCACACAATTTATTAACGCTTTAGCTGCGTTTTATAATACGCCATTACCGTTAACACTTGATAGTTTCTCTAAAACTAAAACTAAAACTATAAATAAAGAAGAACAATATGTTTAAACTAGGTTTAGTTATTAATCCTATTGCTGGTGTTGGTGGTAGTGTAGCCTTAAAAGGTAGTGATGATATGTTAACCCAGGCGTTAACATTAGGTGCTGAGCTAAAAGCTAATGCTCGTACGCAAACCGCTTTAAACATTTTATTACCCTATAAAGACGAAATCACCGTTTATACCGTTAACAAGCAAATGGGAGAGCAAGCAGCGAAAAGCTTAGGCTTTAACGTTGAGTTAGTTTATCAAACAACTTCAGATGACACCCAGCCAGAAGATACTGAGCAAGCGATAAAAGCTTTACTTGCCAAACAAGTTGATATTATTTTATTTGCGGGCGGAGACGGTACCGCACGTAATATTGCTAAAGCTGTTAATTTACACACCGAACAAAGTAATGTAGCACAAGTACCTGTGTTAGGTATTCCTGCAGGTTGTAAAATTCATTCAGGTGTTTATGGCATTACGCCTATTGCAGCAGGGCGCGTGGTTGAGTTGATGGTAACCAAACAATTAGTCACCTTAACCGATGGTGATGTGATGGATATTGACGAAACATTATTTCGACAAGGGGTTGTTAAAGCCAAACGTTTTGGAGAGATGCAAATCCCCAGCGAACTAAGGTATGTACAAGCGGTTAAATCTGGCGGTAAAGAGTCTGACGAATTAGTTTTACAAGATATTAGCGCCGATATCATTTCTATTATGCAAGATAACGATAAAGCATTGTTTATTATTGGCTCGGGCTCTACCACTGACTTTTTGATGCAAGAGTTAGGGTTAGATAATACTTTATTAGGAGTAGACTTAGTAAAAGATCAAAGCTTGCTCGCTAATGATATGACCGAAGCGCAACTATGGCTGCAACTTAACTCTGCCGAACAAGCCAACGTAACCTTAGTGGTTACCTTAATTGGTGGGCAAGGGCATATATTCGGTCGTGGTAATCAGCAGCTAAGCCCGAGAGTAATACGTTATATTTTGCAACAACCAGGTGGTAAAGATAATATTAAAATTATTGCCACCAAAACTAAACTCGCCGAGTTATCGAATAAACCATTAATTTGTGACACGGGAGATAGCGAATTAGATCAGTTATTGTCAGGTTTTATGGCAATAACCACAGGTTACAAAGATCAGGTGCTTTACCACGTTGCTAGCCCGCAGTAGAATACGCACAAGTAATGTAAAGAATGTAAGTAATACTAACCGCTCATTAATTTTTAAGTGAAAACTATGTCAAATAACTCAGCTACACCTACCCAAGTGCCATCAAATAATCTATTAAACACTCCTGCAGATATATATCAGCATTTAGATGGTTTATTTGATCAAGACTCTGATAGCGATACGCTATTTGCGGGTGGGTATATTCGAGGCATTTTCTCTTTAGTTGCCACTGACTTTGGTGATGAAAGTCAATTGCTTTCATCTGAGTTATGTACCGAAGTAACACAAAAAATTAGCTTGGCTAAAAGTGAATTATCGCCACAAGACTTCGCTATTGTGACTAACTTTTGGTTACAGCTACAAACGAAAATAGCACTAGAAAATTAATAATATAAAGTTCAAGTTAATCCTGAGGCAACTTTAATATAATTTTTAAGATAAGACTCAAAGCTTAACCACAATCTACATGGTTTATTCGACATTAACTTTTCTTTTTATAATATCTCGAACAATAAATCGATTCGGACTTAAATTAAAAAGCATATTGTTATCCATCGGATAAGGTGTATTACATAAATCTGCGGCTAAAATATCTGCTGCTAAAGGCGCTGAGCATAAACCTCTGGCGCCAAGCCCTAACAATACATACAAGTTATCAATACAAGGCGCTGCTTGTTTGTACTTCCAATTTTTATCTTTTGCTAAATGACTATAACTTTCTTTATGTGCACTAATATCTGGAACTGCGCCTACTAAAGGTAAATGATCTTGCGACATACAACGCAACCTAGCTTTACTTGCTGAAATATCTTCAGTCTGCCAATTAATACGCTCAGCTAGATCAGGTAAACACTTAGCTAACGTGGTTAAGTTATATTGATTATCGGCGTCATTAGTAGTGATATCAGTATCATTTTTTTGAAATGTTGCGCCAATACAATGAATGCCATTACTTTCTGGGGTCAGGTAACCTTTGTGGCATATTACCGTAGCAAGTTTGTTAATCGCGCTATTGCTTTTCATACTGGTAATTTGCCCACGGGTAGGCGTTATCGGTAATGCTTTTAGTTGCTCAATTTCAATCGAGTCTGCGCCAGCGCAAAGGACTAAAACATCAGCAGTAAACTCTCCTTGGTTGCTCGATAAACGCCAGGTATGTTCATTATTAGCAGCACTGGCTACTTGTTTAATTTTAGTGACATGGGTATCGGTGAACACTCTTAAATGGTTAGTTGCTTGCGCGGCTGCAAATATTTTTTTAACTAAATCAGGTGGTGATACCCAACCTGCATTTGGCATAAATAAACCCCCGTAAGGTAAGCTTATATTAGCGAGATCTGTTGCTTGTTTGGCATTTACGCCATGAATAAGCTCTTTGGGCCATGTATTAAGTTGTTCAAAAGTACATTGCCTTTTTACTAATGCATCCTTGTACGAAACTTCTAATAAGCCACACCACTGATGTTCAAAGGTAAATCCTGTATCGTTAATTTCATCGTATAATTCTCTAGCACGCCAAAAGGCTTGTTGATAAAAAGCACTGATATCATCACTTTGTTGATGCAGTAAAGGAAATAATGCGCCAATAGCATTACTTGACCCCCCTTGCGCTAAGGTGCTGTCTTTACAATATAAGGTGACCTTTATGCCTTGTTTCGTTAGCGCATAAACGGCGCAAGCTGAAGCTATACCGCCACCAATAATTGTTACGTGTTGCGGCTTTATAATTCGTGGTCTTAATTGATAACCTTTGTTAGTTAAGGGGTTACTTTGCATAATTCCGAAAAACATTTCTTTCTTTTTACCATGAGTTAACTGTTTTTCAAGGCGAAAGCCTATTTTTCGTAATTGCCTTTTTACCAAGCCGGCCACAGTAAAAGTTGTTAGACTGGCTTGCTCTTTAGATAATCTACCTATTTCAGCAAAAAGCGCTTCACTCCACATATCAGGGTTTTTAGCGGGTGAAAAGCCATCTAAATACCAAGCATCAACTACACCTTTTTTTGTTGATTTAATAGAAGATAAACCGTTGGCAGCGTCATCAAAAATTAGGGTAAGTTGTACTTTATCGTCTAAAAAGCGGGTCGTAAATTGTTTGTCAGCATTAAGAGTGATTTGCTTTAAGTCTTCGGGATAAGCCTCGGTTAACGCAAAAGCGAATTCTTGTAGTTGTGGCAATATTGATAAGGATTTTATTAATTGTGCTTTTGATAACGGATATTTCTCAACACTAATAAAATGTAGGGGAGCCAGTTGGCTATTAGAAGCTTGTTGTGCGGCTTGGTATGCTTGTAATGTTAATAAAAAATTTAAGCCAGTACCAAAACCTGTTTCAGCAATGGTGAATGTATTTTTTACCTTT
Source organism: Colwellia sp. E2M01 (assembly GCF_018860585.1). GTDB lineage: Bacteria > Pseudomonadota > Gammaproteobacteria > Enterobacterales > Alteromonadaceae > Colwellia. The sequence continues at coordinate 6,119 of NZ_JAHKPR010000090.1, read as the reverse complement.
TGTAACCGTGACTTAATGTCATTTTTTTGAATAAAAACTAAATCACTTTGTGCATAACCTGATTCACTATCAAAATAAATATCATCAAAGCGCTCGCAGTAGGGAGCCCCATCTTTTTGATAAGATAATTGACTGGTATTGTTACATTTATCTGTGTCATTCATAGAAATATTTATGTGCTACCACTGAATTTGCTAGAGCTGAGAAGTATATCCGTAGTATTTTACGTGAAAAATATATATTTTGATCAGAAAATTTCTAAAGATTCATTAAATTGTCATAGATATATTAAAGTGGATCACTTATTATAGAGTACAAGTGTACGCTGGTTTTCTTCGTAAAACTCTTACTAAGAACTTACTAAGAAATAGGTAAATAATTTTAACCAGTTTAATGGCTATTATCGCGGTAGATTGAAAGTCAATCCCTCGATATAATAGCGCAAAATTTTATAATTATAGATGGTTAGTTAAATGAAACGTGTCGTAATAACAGGCTTAGGTATTGTCTCAAGTATTGGTAATAACGCTGATGAAGTTTTAGCTTCATTAAAAGCAGGTAAATCAGGTATATCTCGTGCAGAAAGCTTCGCAGAGCAAGGCTTGCGCAGCCAAGTTTGGGGTAAACCTACACTTGAAACTAAAGATCATATTGACCGTAAAGCGATTCGTTTTATGGGTGATGCAGCAGGTTATGCATACGTTGCTATGGATCAAGCGATTAAAGATGCTAAATTAACTGAAGAACAAATTTCAAATGTTCGTACTGGTATTGTTGCTGGATCTGGTGGTGCATCTTCAGAAAATATTGTAGCTTCTACTGATACATTACGTGAGCGTGGTATTCGTCGTGTAGGTCCTTATGCTGTTCCTAAAACTATGGGTAGTACAGTATCAGCTTGTTTAGCAACACCATTTAAAATTAAAGGTGTTAACTATTCTATTAGCTCTGCTTGTGCAACTAGTGCGCATTGTATTGGTAATGCGATGGAGCTTATTCAACTTGGTAAACAAGATGTTGTTTTTGCTGGTGGTGGTGAAGAAGTTCATTGGTCATTGGCTATGATGTTTGACGGCATGGGCGCATTATCTGCGGGTCGTAACGATACACCAGAGCTTGCTTCACGTACTTATGATGCTGACCGTGACGGTTTTGTTATCTCAGGTGGTGGCGGTATGGTTGTAGTTGAAGAACTAGAACATGCACTTGCTCGTGGCGCGCATATCTATGCTGAATTAGTTGGCTATGGCGCAACCTCTGATGGTTACGACATGGTTGCTCCAAGTGGTGAAGGTGCAGTTCGTTGTATGCAACAAGCTATGCAAGGTGTAGAAGGTAAAGTTGATTACTTAAACACACACGGTACTTCTACACCTGTTGGCGATGTTAAAGAGTTAGGCGCTATTCAAGAATTATTTGGCGAAGACTCACCAGCAATTAGTGCAACTAAAGCTATGACAGGTCACGCGTTAGGTGCTGCAGGTGTTCATGAAGCTATTTACTCAATTTTGATGATGGAAAACAGCTTTGTTGCCCCATCAATTAATGTTGAAAATTTAGATGAACAAGCACAAGGCTTAGACATTGTTACTGAAAAGCGCGATGTTGAATTAGACTTAATTATGTCTAATAGCTTCGGTTTTGGTGGTACAAACGCTACCTTAGTCATGAAAAAATATAAATAACTACTTATATTTATTAAAGAAAAATAGCATTTAGTTATTTTTCTTTATGAGTAGTGTAAAAACCACATTAAATTACTTTAATGTGGTTTTTTATTGTCTGAATTTGCAATCTAAATACCCATCATTTGCCTAAAGCATAGCGTTATTGTCCTTAATAAAGGTATAATTACGCGCTTTAATATTTGCAGCCAAAAATTTACAGATAAAAGTTAGCCTTAATGAAAATATATTTTGATGAGAACATGCCTTTTGCTAAAGAGTTTTTTAGCGAACTCTGTCAACTGAATGTCGATGGCGATAACGTTGAGGAACTAGTTCCTTTTTCTGGGAGAACATTAACAGCAGAGCAGGTTGCTGATGCTGATGTGCTTTTAGTACGTTCAATAACACAGGTGAACGAACAGTTACTTCATTTAAATAGTAAATTGAAGTTTGTAGGTAGTGCCACTATTGGTACAGATCATATTGATTTAGACTACCTTGCAAGTCGTAAAGTAGCCTTTCATTCCGCGCCAGGTTGTAATGCAGTATCGGTTGCTGAATATGTTTTAAGTGCGTTAGTTGTTTTGGCTGAGCGTTACTTAATTAACTTGTCTGAATTGACGGTTGGTATTGTTGGTGGCGGTAACACGGGTACAAGGCTTAGTGAAAAGTTACAGGCGTTAGGTATTCAGTATAAAATATGCGATCCTTTACTCGCCCAAAAACAAGCTGAAGCTAGCAATACCGATAAACGTGAATACGTTTCGTTGTCTGAAATATTAAGCTGTGATGTTATCTCCTTACATGTACCTAAAGTGGTAGGCGGAGAGCACGCAACAAATAAATTATTAAATGCTGATAACTTAGCTTTATTGCGAGATGATCAAATATTGATCAGTGCTTGTCGTGGCGATGTTATTGATAACCATGCGTTATTGGCGTTAAAAGAGTCAGGCCATGGTTTAAAGGTTGTACTTGATGTGTGGCAAGGTGAGCCAAACGTACTTGAAGCGTTAATTCCTTATACTGAAATAGCGACGGCACATATTGCTGGTTATAGCTTAGAAGGAAAAGCTCGTGGTAGTGAAATGCTCTATCAGGCATTATGTCAGCAGTTAAGTATTGAACCTAAACACAAGCTGAAAAAATTTCTTCCTCCGGCGAATATTGCTGCGGTAGAAGTTAATGCCGAGTTTGACCAAATACTACTAAACCAGCTTGTTAAAATGGTTTACGATGTAAGAAGAGACGATGCTATATTTCGTCAACAATTATTTACTCAAGGCTTTGATAGCTTACGTAAGAATTACCCTGTTCGTAGGGAGTTCTCAGCTGTCGAAGTAACTTTATTATACAATGACCATAGTGGTGTGCCACATCGCTTAGGTTTTAGTAAAAAATCCAACTAGAAGAGAGAGGATCATGGCACAGAAATTTGACGTATGTATACTTGGCGCAACTGGATTAGTTGGCAAAACAATTATGGAAATCTTAGAAGAAAGAGATTTCCCAATTAATAAGCTTTATCCATTAGCAAGTGCTCGTTCAGCTGGCGAAATTATTGAATTTAAAGGCGAAAGTATTGAAGTGCTTAACGCTGATGAATTCGACTTTAGCCAAGCTCAAATCGGCTTTTTCTCAGCTGGCGGTTCTATTTCAGCTAAATTTGCACCAATTGCAGGTGAAGCTGGTTGTATCGTTATTGATAACACTTCAGAGTTCCGTTACGAAGAAGATATTCCATTAGTTGTACCTGAAGTAAACCCAGGCGCATTAGCTGAGTACCGCAACCGTAACATTATTGCTAACCCTAACTGTTCTACAATTCAAATGTTAGTGGCATTGAAACCAATTCAAGACGCTGTAGGTATTGATCGTATTAACGTTTGTACTTATCAATCAGTTTCTGGTGGCGGTAAAGAGTCAATGGACGAATTAGCAAAACAAACTGCTGATTTATTACAAGGTAAGCCAGTTGAGAGTGTAAACTTCTCACGTCAAATCGCTTTCAATGTAATACCGCAAATTGATGTATTCCTTGATAATGGTTACACCAAAGAAGAAATGAAAATGGTGTGGGAAACAAAGAAAATCTTCGGCGACGAAAATGTATTAGTTAACCCTACTGCTGTTCGTGTACCTGTTTTCTTCGGTCATGCTGAAGCATTACATATTGAAACACGTAGCCAAATTTCTGTTGATGAAGTTAAAGCATTATTAAAAGACGCTCCAGGCGTTGTTTTATGTGAAAACGATGCTGACTTCCCGACGCAAATTGGTGAAGCAAGCGGTAAAGATGAAACATTTGTTGGTCGTATTCGTGAAGACATCAGTCATCCAAACGGCATCAACTTGTGGATTGTTGCGGATAACATTCGTAAAGGTGCGGCAACAAATAGCGTACAAATTGCAGAATTACTTATTAAAGATCATTTAAGTTAATTGATACTTTTTTAAGGTAAATAAAATACTTAAAAACATTTAGAAAGTATTTTAGAATTTATTAAACTCGCCGTTAACTGTAGCAATATAGATAACGGCGAGTTTTTTTTATCCAATTACAGCCTAGTTAAAATCAATATTAGGCTTTAAAGTAAACAGGCTTTACGGACTACTAATCATTAATAGAACACGTATAAAAAGCGAGACTTCTTCGCTTAATTTGCTATTATCTTGTTAGTTAATGCTTTTTTGGAATAAACATTGCATTTTATCTAATAGGAAGCTTTATCTCAAAAGAGTGAAGTAATATGATATTTTTTTGGCGCTAAACCTATTTTTTAGGCCATTATTTACATTAGTCAGTTAAATTAGATACTTAAATTCGACATATAAATTAGGACATCCCGATGCAAAAATTATTACGCCTGTGCCTGTGGCAGGCTATTATTCTCAGCATACTAACCGTTCATTTTCCAAGCTATGCTGAAGAAGAGCGTGGCATTCGCATGCTCGGTCCTAAAAATACTGATGTGTCTTCTTATGATAGATACGGACCTATACTGTCATCAGATACTTTATGGAATATTGCAACCCGAGTACGCCCCAATGCTCGCGTAACTATTTATCAGGTAATGCACGCCTTATATATAGAAAACCCACAGGGTTTTTTAGACAATAATATTAATCACTTAGTTGAAGGACAATATTTAAAAATACCCTCGCTTAATGAAATGACCTCAGTAAGTGCCGATGAAGCTAAAGCTAACTTTCAAAAGGCCAGTAAGGTTTTAAGTAAACCAGCCCAAGCAAAAAAAGTCGTACCCACAGTACCTAGTGTTAAAAAAGAAGATTTAGACAGCGTTAAGGTTGAAATTAATGACCAAATGCAAAAGTTTGACGGTGAGCAGCAAAAACGTCTAGAAGTTATTCAAAATGATATAACCGATTCAATTGACGGCTTACAAACTATTTTAAAAGAGAATGATGATTTACGTCAGCGTCTGAGCACTTTTAGCGACAAACTTGGCGTAATGCAAGAAGAAGTGGCAAAAGGCAAAGAGATCAAATTGCAAATGGACGATATGATCAAATTGCAACAAGCCTTATTAGCCAAAGCTGAAGCGAGAGAAAAAGAATTATTACTAGAAAAGCAATTAGCTGAATTGTCTAAGCAAGATATCACCTCACAATGGTGGTTTATTATGCTTATGGCCACACTACCCGCGGCTCTTGTTTTAGGGTTATTAGCCTTTTTATTTAAGCGAAGAAAACAAGCTTCTGATGAAGTTTTCTTTAGTGAACTAGAGAATAAAGAGTCGGCGCCTAAAGCCCCTGCTGAAACAGCGGTAAAAGAATCTAAAGCCGATGATGAATTAGATTTATCACTTGATGACGATTTAGATCTATCCTTGGATGATGAGCTTGACTTATCCCTTGATGATGAACTTGATGTGTCACTTGACGGTGATCTTGATCTATCGATTGAGGATGAATTATCTGTTGATGATGATGTCATTCATTTAGATGACGATGACGACTTAGATGATCTTGATGACTTAGATGATCTTGACGATATATTACTCGATGATGATTCTGACAGCGCACTGCCAGACGTTAGTGATGCAGAAGATGATGAACTCAATTCTTTATTATCAGGCCTAGATGATGAACCTGTTAAAACTGCTGATCCAGTTGATGAAGAACTTGAAAACGGAGAATTAAGTCAAGATGATTTAGATTCGTTGTTATCTGATTTAGATGATGAAATTGAATTAACAGAAGAACAAGAGAGTGAAGAACTTGAAGGCGGCGAATTAAATCAGGATGATTTAAATGATCTTTTAAACGGCTTGAATGATGATGACTCTGAAGATACTGATGAAATAACAGCTGAAACAGTTAAGCCAGCTGAAGCAGAGCCAGAAGCTGACATAACAGATCCAGATGACATTGATGCCTTGCTTGACTCAGTAAGCAATGAGTCAGTAAACGATGACTCAGCAAATGATG
>NZ_JAHKPR010000027.1 GCF_018860585.1 Colwellia sp. E2M01 | reverse complement strand
ATTAAGCGTTTTTGCTACCTAAGTAGCTTTGTAAAACAACAGTAATGTGAGTGCTCACACAAATTGCATGATAACTAATTGTTAAAGAAAAGACTTCGATTGAAGTCTAGATGAGAGTCGCATTCGCTCTTCATCGTTGCTAGTAAACTTATCATTTAACTAGCTTGCTCGTTGCTGTTGCCCCGAAGCAGGATGCGTATCATACGCTCCCAAGTTTTAATGTCAACGTTTTATTTTAAGTTTCTTTAAAAAATATTTTAAAGCGTTTCAAAACTAAACATTAACTTAAGTTATTTAGTGCTTAAAGCGAGTAATAACTTAGTAAAACAAGCCCTTCGTGATTCATTTATTGTGAACCCCTTGGAACTGGAGCGCATTATAGAGATCATTAAATTTTGATCAAGCATTATTTTAGTTTTTATTGCTTTTATTATTTGTTTGAACAGTTATTGTACATAACGATGGGTAATTAAGCGTTATCACTCGGGATTAGAAGATCTTTTGTGATCTAGTTAAATTAAATACAGAGGATCTTTATTTTCACTATGGATAATTGGACTTATAAAGACAAGTACGGTGCTATTTAACATACTATTTTCGTTTATTAGTCTTTAGTTAATAAAAAGCCGACGAAATCGTCGGCTTTAAAGTAGTTTATTACAACAATTAAGATCTAACTATTGTGTACTATATCTAATAGGTATATTTACTCTATTTTAGTAAATACCTATTAACTTTTATTAACTTTCAGCTTGCTCACGCGCTATAGCACGGTAGGCGATATCAGTTCTAAACTCGACACCTTGCCAGCTAATTTGATGTAATAATTCATAAGCTGTTTGTTGTGCTTCGGTAACGGTATTACCTAAGGCTGTTGCACAAAGAACACGACCGCCATTGGTAACGACTTCACCTGCAGGGTTTAACTGAGTTCCTGCATGAAAGGTTTTTGCTGAGCTATTAGTGTTAGTATCTAATCCTGAGATCACATCACCTTTCGGGTAACTTGCAGGGTATCCCTGTGCAGCAAGGACTACACCAACTGCAGCACGAGAATCAAAATCAGCTGTCACTTTATCTAACTCACCACGAGTGGCAGCTAAACACAATTCAACTAAGTCTGATTGTAAACGCATCATAATTGGTTGCGTTTCTGGATCACCAAAACGGCAGTTATATTCAATTACGTTTGGTGTGCCGTCTGCTGCAATCATTAAACCTGCATAGAGGAAACCGCTATATGGTGCGCCTTCATTTGCCATGCCTTCAACCGTTGGCATGATAACCTCGCTCATAATGCGATCGTGAATTTCTTGAGTAACTACTGGAGCAGGAGAATATGCGCCCATGCCACCAGTGTTAGGACCTAAATCACCGTTAAGTGCACGTTTGTGATCTTGACTTGTTGCCATTGGTAACACATTTTTACCATCAACCATGACGATAAAGCTTGCTTCTTCACCTTCAAGAAATTCTTCGATAACAACACGGTGACCTGCATCACCAAATGCATTACCGGCAAGCATATCTTCAATTGCATCTTCTGCTTCTTTTAAAGTCAGCGCAACAATTACACCTTTGCCTGCGGCTAAACCATCTGCTTTAACAACAATTGGTGCACCTTGTTCACGAACATAAGCAAGTGCTGGCTCAACTTCGGTGAAGTTTTCATAGCTGCCTGAAGGAATTTTATTACGTGCTAAGAAGTCTTTAGTGAAAGATTTTGAGCCTTCAAGTTGCGCTGCTTTTGCACTTGGGCCAAAAATAGCTAAACCTGCTGCCTGAAATGCATCAACAACACCGTCAACAAGAGGTTGCTCTGGGCCAACGATAGTTAAGGCTATATCTTCACTTTGTGCAAAAGCAACTAATGCATCATTGTTACTGGTATCAATCGCAACGTTTTCTAGTTTTGCTTCAATTGCAGTACCAGCATTACCTGGTGCTACAAATACTTTAGTAACTTGGCTTGATTGTGCCGCTTTCCATGCTAATGCATGTTCACGACCGCCGCCGCCTATAACTAAAATTTTCATGTTTTTTCCTATAATTACTTAACGTTAACCTTTTTTGTAATGGTTATATAAATTACTTTTCAGGTTTCACAAACTTTAATGTCATGCGATCGCTTTCGCCAATCGCTAAATATTTTTCTTTATCTTCATCACCCAAACGTAAAACAGGTGGTAATGTCCAAACACCTTTAGGGTATATTGCTAAGTCTTTTGAGTTAGCATTTATTTCACTTGAGCCTGCAAACCTAAAGCCAGCAGCTTTTGCTTGTTTGATAGTTTCAGTTTCTGAGACATAACCTTTAGCTTTGTCGGCACTAACGCCAGGAGGTAGTCTATGTTCCACCACACCTAATACGCCACCAGGTTTAAGTGCGTTATAAGCATCTTTAAATACTTGTTCTACACCTCCATTTTTCCAGTTATGTAGGTTTCTGAATGTTACCACTAAATCAGCACTACCTTGTGGTGCTAATTCACTGGTTTGACGTGGGTTAAAATCAGTTAACACCACTTCACTAAAAACCACATTAGAAGCGAGTTTTTTCTCCAATTTTTTACGAGAGTTACTATAGTAATTATCTTCACCCGTATCAGGATAATGAGCACCGTATAATTTACCTGTGCCTTTTAATGCAGGAGCAAGTATTTCGGTATACCATCCACCGCCTGGGGTGATTTCTACTACTGTCATTGAAGGTGTAAAGCCGAAAAACTTTAACGTTTCAACGGGGTGACGATATTGATCACGCGCTTTATTTTTTGCTGAACGATGATCGCCAGTCACAGCTTGTTCAAGTGTATTAGACGGGACAGCACTTGCATGGCTATGACCTTCATGTGCTGTAGCTACAGTGCTTAAGACACCACAACTTAAAGTGATTGCTATGGCAATAGACTTAAGTGCGTTTGCTTTACTTGTCATAATAATTTTCCTTTTAATAGCGGGTATAAATTGAATTGAAACTCTTTTAATCGATCAATTAATTTTTTAATGCTCTTTTATAACAGTTTTTAAACAAACAAGCAGCGTTGATTTTATTTCCATACGAACTTTCATTGTAAGTAAATAAATCAACACTGCTTTAATAAGTCACTTAAGGCTATTAGTTATATAGATTCCCGACAAAGCACCTCGAGAATGACGACTGCTAGCCGTTGCACATAACTAACAAAATAAAGCGCGAATACTTTTATGAGTTAACCGTCTATAGCTTAAAAACTATGAATTCCCGACAAAACACTCGGGAATGACGACTACTAGCCCTTTCACATGATTATCATTTCAGATTAATAAAGATTCTTTAAGCTGTTAGGTTCAATTTATAGGAGATTGCACGGAGCTGACGGTAGTCAGTGAGTACATTCGACAACTAAATTGTGCCTAACAGCGACAAGAATCGAAATTAATGGCGGAAGTGACGCATTCCTGTGAACACCATTGCTATGTTGTGCTCGTCTGCTGCGGCAATAACTTCGTCATCACGCATTGAGCCACCTGGCTGAATTACCGCTGTAATTCCTGCTGCAGCTGCGGCATCTAAACCATCACGGAATGGGAAAAATGCATCTGACGCCATAACTGAACCTTTAACTTCAAGATTTTCATCAGCTGCTTTAATACCCGCAACTTTAGCAGAATAAACACGGCTCATTTGACCTGCGCCAACACCGATGGTTTCGCTGTTTTTAACGTAAACTATGGCGTTAGATTTAACAAATTTTGCAACTTTCCAACAGAATTTCAAGTCACGCATTTCGTCTTCTGTAGGTTGACGTTTAGTAACAATTTTTAAATCGCTATCAGCTACACGACCTTGATCACGGTCTTGAACTAATAAACCACCGTTAACACGTTTAAAGTCTAAACCTGTTGTTTGCGTTTCCCATGAGCCACATTCTAGTAAACGAACATTTGGCTTAGCAGCAACAATTTGTGCCGCTTCATCAGAAATAGATGGTGCGATAATTACTTCTACAAATTGACGAGAAACAATAGCTTCTGCTGTGTTTGCATCTAATTCACGGTTAAACGCGATGATGCCACCAAATGCAGAAGTAGGATCCGTTTTATAAGCGCCTTCATAAGCCGCTAAAATATCGTCACCAATAGCAACACCACATGGGTTAGCATGTTTAACAATGACACAAGCTGGTTCATCAAATTCTTTAACACACTCTAAGGCTGAATCAGTATCCGCAATGTTGTTATAAGATAAAGCTTTACCTTGAATTTGCTTAGCAGTAGACACTGACGCTTCTTCAGGGCTAGCTTCAACATAAAACGCAGCGTCTTGATGAGAGTTTTCACCGTAACGTAAATCTTGAGTCTTGATAAACTGGCTATTGAAAGTACGTGGGAACTTAACTTTATTATCTAAAGAAGCTGTCGATTCAGAATCGCCGTACGCTGGTAACATTTTACCAAAGTAGTTTGCAATCATACCGTCGTAGCTAGCTGTGTGCTCGTAAGCAGCAATCGCTAAATCAAAACGAGTGTTGTATGTTAATGAATCTTCGTTAGCATCCATTTCCGCTAAAACACGATCATAGTCACTTGCGTTAACAATAATAGTGACGTCTTTATGGTTTTTAGCTGCCGCGCGAACCATAGTTGGACCACCGATATCGATGTTTTCGATAGCATTTTCTAAGGTACAGTTTTCATCGCTCACTGCGTTAGCAAATGGGTATAAATTAACAACAACCATGTCAATTGGGCTTATGTTATTTTCAGCCATTACACCTTCATCAACACCACGACGCGCTAAAATGCCACCGTGAATTTTTGGGTGTAATGTTTTAACACGACCGTCCATGATTTCAGGGTGACCTGTGTAATCAGACGCTTCAGTAACTTTGATGCCATGTTCAGCAAGTAGCTTAGCAGTACCGCCTGTAGATAAAATATCTACACCTTTATCACTTAGACGTTGAGCAAATTCAACGATACCTGTTTTATCTGAAACACTTAAAAGCGCGCGTTTAATTGGACGTGGATCCATGAATATATACCTTAATTTGATTCTAGTTGTTTATCTTGTTGTTCATTGATTCAATTATTGCGTCAAAATTACTCACTGACATGCGTCAGCTCCGTTACTTTTCCTGATAATTGAACCATTGAACTTAAAGTTAAACAACTAGTTAAATGATTATGAAGTTAGCTCTAAAATAGATAACTAAGTTCATTATAAAAGAGATGGAGTACATCCCTTTCAAAACACAAAAAGCACCCGAGGGTGCTTTCAATAAAAATCTGGTATTAGTTCATACCGTATTTTTTTAATTTCTTACGTAACGTACCACGGTTGATACCTAGTAAGTTAGCTGCGCGAGTTTGGTTACCGCGAGTATACATCATCACTTCTTCTAACATTGGCGCTTCAATTTCGCTCAATACAAGGTCATACATATCATCAACATCGTTACCATTTAGTTGAGACAAGTAGTTGCTGATAGCAATTTTAGCTTGAGTACGTAATGGAGAAGTTTTAGTTTGTGTTTGAATATCGCCAGTGATAAATGGAGAAGAAATATTTTGTTCGAACATGTGATATAACTCTTTTTTGTTAATAAAAATAAAATAAGATAATTTAAACTAGGGTTAATAACGACCATTAGCAAAATCATCAAAAAAATTGTTTAACGTTGCCAATTGTTCATCGGGTGACGCTAAACCATTAAAAATTGCTCTAAACGCTTTACCTTGCTCAAGGTTAAACATTGCACTAAAACCATCAGAGGTTTCAGCTAGGTTTTGTACATACCAAGACACGTGTTTTCTTGCGATCATCACTCCTTTGAAATCGCCATAAAACTGATGTAGTTCCATAACATGCGCTAAAACAATAACGCGCACTTCGGCCAACGTTGGTGCTAACATTTTGTTGCCTGTGGTTAAGAAATGATTAATTTCTCTAAAAATCCACGGACGCCCCTGCGCACCACGGCCAATCATTATGGCATCTGCCCCCGTATGCTTTAAAACCTGTAGGGCTTTTTCTGGTGAAGTAATATCACCATTGGCCACTACTGGAATTGAGATAGCTGCTTTTATTGCTTTAATAGTGTCGTATTCTGCATTGCCTTTATAAAAGTCATTGCGAGTACGGCCATGCACTGCGAGTGATGCTATACCACTATGTTCAGCAATTTTTGCTATTTCAATACCATTACGAGTATCTTCACACCACCCTGTGCGAATTTTTAGCGTAACCGGGATATCTACCGCTTTGACCACTGCCTGAACAATTTGTTCAACCAATGCTGGCTCTTTTAATAACGCAGAGCCCGCTAATTTTTTATTTACCTTTTTAGCTGGGCAGCCCATATTGATATCAATAATTTGCGCGCCACTGTCTGCATTAATTTTTGCAGCAAAAGCTAACTCATCAGGACAACTTCCGGCAATTTGTACACTGCGGATACCTGCAGCAGGATCATGAATCATTCTTAATTTAGATTTTTCGGTATTCCATACTTTTGGATTCGATGAAACCATTTCGGAAACCGCCAAACCTGCACCGAGTTGACAACAAAGCTGTCTAAAAGGTTGGTCGGTTATTCCTGCCATTGGGGCAAGCATTACCTGCGAATTAAGTTGATATGTACCTATCTTCATACTGCTGTTTTTTTGAGCTACCTTTCAAAAGGGCGCTAAGTTTACGCGTTTTTTTTCAAATTGAAAAGCATATAATTTGAACAATAATTAACTTTTTTCGTCTTTTTGATATTGACTTTTATCAAACCTTTAAACTGAGTGTAAATTGCACAATTAACTAACAAATTTGTTGACAAACTATTGGAAAAAGTAATAGGAGATTTTGACTGGAAATAGCTAAAACTGAGGATAAATAGGCGCTACAGTTATACGATGCAGAATGCAACAGCTAAATTGTATTGAAATTAATAAGATTAAATAAAGGGCAATAATCTATAACTAATTAGAGTGAATTGTAACTATGGGTATTGTCATTAACTGAGGTAGAGAAAATAAGCGTGTTGAAGGGATGTAATACCAATTTGATTAAGTTCTTTCCCACTCAGCGAGAATTAAAAGGCTTAGAGGCAAGGCATTGATTGAAGAGAATGGTTGTTCAGGAGAATAAGCTCCTGCATTCTCTTAGTAAGCTACATCCATGTAGCGTCCTTGTCAAAATTAATAACACTGCATATAAGCCTTTACTTTTTATTAAAGGTACGTCGCCCTTGGGAGCTTGTTCGATGCACACTAACATCGTTAAATTTATTTGATTTAGAATGACTAGACCTAAACAAATTCGCCTTGTTA
>NZ_JAHKPR010000057.1:6991-10288 GCF_018860585.1 Colwellia sp. E2M01 | reverse complement strand
GGAATTGGTATTACTTAAACAATATGTAATCGATGTATAAACCAGATAAATTAATAATATCATTAATTTATCACTATTGAATACGATAAGCGTATTGCCGCTATAAAAAAAGCAACCGAAGTTGCTTGTTTTAATAATAACATTTGCTGTTTGCCTTAAGCGTTATTTTTTACGTATCAGAGCTCACACATCCTAGCATAAAGCATTAATCTTGTTCTTTTTTCGTTGAATCTTCAATTTGATCTGCTGATAGTGCTTTTTTACGTTTGATAATTTTCATTGCGCCAGCATCTTGAATATCAACAAAGGTTTTCTTAATAACTTTTTGAGGTTTACGTGGTTGCGCTTTTTGTTCTGTCGCTTTCGCTATTTTCGCTTTTTCAGGTTTGGCTTTTTTAGGTTTTAAGCCTTTAAACTTAACCTTAATACCATCCACTTTAGTAAAGGTAATTTTTTGCTGTAAAAACGCTTCTACGTTTTTAAAACTTAGCCAATCATTAGGGCCTACTAATGAAATAGCATCACCCTTAGTACCTGCGCGTCCTGTACGACCAATGCGATGTACAAACTCTTCAGTATGTTTTGGCATATCAAAGTTAATAACGTGCGAAACATTCACTAAATCTAAACCGCGTGATGCTAAATCAGTTGTTACCAATATTTTATGTTGGCCTTTAGCAAAACTGTCCATAATTTGATTACGCTGACTTTGATTTAACTCACCACTTAACGCTACCGCATTTAAACTTTGCATAGAAAGTATTTTAGCTAAACGTTCAGTATCACTACGCGTCGCCGTAAAAATAATAATCTGTTGCGATTTTTCAGTAGCTAAAAAGTGCTGCAATAAGTCTTCTTTTTGCGTCAGGTTATCCGCAAGATAAAAGCGCTTAGTGATATCTATGTGCTCAGTATGCCCTGCTTCAATAGCAATACGCTTTGGCTTTTTCAATAACTCTTTAGCAAAATCATTTACTTGTGCGTGATCCAACGTTGCTGAAAATAATAAGGTTTGACGCTTACGGTGATCAGCCGCTTGGTTAATTTGACTAAGCTCTTTAGAAAAACCTAAATCAAGCATGCGATCAGCTTCATCTAAAATAAGTAACTCTAAACCGTTTAGGTAAAAGTGACCTTGTTTTAGATGATCGGCTAATCGACCTGGCGTTGCCACAATAAATTCCGGCTCTTTTTCTAAGACTTTAACTTGGTCATTAAAGTTTTCGCCACCTAAAATTAATACCGCTTTAAACTGAGTGTTTGCGGTAAATAAACGTAGCTGACTAAACACTTGTTTAGCTAGCTCTCGTGTTGGCGTTAAAATTACCACACGAGGATCACGTTTTGATAACGCACGATTTTTACTTAGGCGCTGAATTGCAGGAATAACAAAGGCTAAGGTTTTACCCGAACCAGTTTTAGACGAAGCAATTAAGTCATGCCCAGCCATTGCCGCAGGAATAGCCTGTTGCTGAATTTGTGTCGGCTCGCTAAAACCTAAATGCTGAACAGTATTCATTAAAGTACTGTCTAAACCGAAATCACTAAATTGCACTAAGCATTCTCCAAAACGTTTTTAAAGTGGTTAAAGCTAAACTAAAACTAAAACTAAAAGCTAAATCAATAAGGCTGTTAATAATAATTGACCTTAACTCGCTGCGATTCTAGCTTCTAATACCGCTAGCGCTTGATCAATTCTTTCTATTACTTTGTTTTGATCAAGTAAAGCTAAGGTAATATCAAGTGATGGTGAGTTACCTGCACCTGTTGCTGCAACACGTAATGGCATACCTACTTTACCCATACCTAACTCTAACTCTTGTGCAGTATCATTAATCGCTGCATGAATTGGTGCTGGTGACCAATCTGTTAATGCAGCTAATTTTTGCTTAACAAGCATCATTGGCTCTTTAACTACTGGGCGTAAATGTTTTTTAACCGCTGCTGCGTCAAGTTCAGTAAAATCTTCATAGAAATAACGTGATATTTGCGCCATTTCTTTCAGCGTTTTAACGCGATCAGCTTGAATTTTAACGACATCAGCTAATGCTGGACCGTTGTCAGTATTGATACCTTGATCAGCCATGTGCCATGCAAGGTGCTCAGCTACATATTCAGGATCCATGGTTTTCATGTAATGTTGGTTTACCCAAATTAGCTTGTCAGTATTGAAACCCGATGGCGCACGGTTACAATCTTTTAAGTCAAATAATTCAATCATTTCTTCACGAGAGAAAATCTCTTGATCGCCATGTGACCAACCTAAACGTACTAAATAGTTTAATAATGCTTCAGGCAAGTAACCATCATCACGGTATTGCATAACACTTACCGCACCATGACGTTTAGATAAACGCTTACCGTCATCACCTAAAATCATTGGAATATGTGCATATTCAGGAATGTCAGCACCTAATGCTTTTAAAATGTTAATTTGCTTTGGTGTGTTACTGATATGATCATCACCACGCACAACGTGTGATACTTTCATATCCCAGTCATCAACAACAACCGTTAAGTTATAGGTTGGTGTGCCGTCAGTACGCGCAAGAATTAAATCGTCAAGTTGATCATTACTAATAGTAATATCGCCTTTCACCATATCTTTGATAACAACATCGCCACCAATTGGGTTTTTAAAACGAATAACATACGGTTGACCTTCAGGGTGGTCAGTACGATCACGCCATAAACCATTATATTTTTCTATTTCGCCTTTGGCTTTCGCTTCTTCACGCATCGCATCAACTTCTTCCGCTGTGCTATAACAACGATAAGCATTACCTGATTCAAGTAATTGTTCGATAACTTCTTTATAACGATCAAAACGTTTAGTTTGAAAATATGGTCCATGAGTCCATTCAAGGTTTAACCAGTTCATACCATCCATAATGGCATCAACTGACTCTTGGGTTGAACGCTCTAAATCGGTATCTTCAATACGAAGAATAAAATCACCGCCATTTTTCTGGGCGTATAACCAGCTATATAAGGCAGTACGAGCACCACCAACGTGTAAATAACCTGTTGGGCTTGGAGCAAAACGTGTAGTTAAAGTCATAAGAGTCTCTATTAATGTCACTAACAACGCCAATTAGGCGATATTAAGAAGATGAATCATAAATGGTGAATATAAAATTGAGCGCATTTTACCATTGCGGTTAAGTTTATTCATCACTTTGATGTGACTTTACGTGAATTAAATAGATTATTTATTTTGTTAAAAATAAATATTGGAAAACAAACTAAAGATAGATAAAAGTGTTTTACTGAATAAGAGGTTATACCAATTCCGAT
>NZ_JAHKPR010000057.1:6546-6917 GCF_018860585.1 Colwellia sp. E2M01 | reverse complement strand
GAAAGGAACGTAGGATTTAGGGATTTTAACTAGTACAGGTGATCAGTAATTTAACGGACTTGGTATTAAATACAGGGAAACTTAAAATAAATAAAATATAAAAATGATGCCGCTACGGCACTCTAAACAATGATTCGAGAGTGGTTATAACGAATAAAAAGTGCTTAAATTAGATTATTTAATAATTTTATTATGAATATAAAAGAAATATAGATGAAGGATAAAGATGGTGGACGATACTGGGCTTGAACCAGTGACCCCCGCCTTGTAAGGGCGGTGCTCTCCCAACTGAGCTAATCGTCCATTTGGTTTTAATTCTTTATGGAAAGAATGTCTCATTTTATTTAATAGGTTTTAAATAAAATGGTGGA
>NZ_JAHKPR010000057.1:4532-6450 GCF_018860585.1 Colwellia sp. E2M01 | reverse complement strand
CTGAGCTAATCGTCCATTTTAGTTTTAATTCTTTATGGAAAGAATGTCTCATTTTATTTAATAGGTTTTAAATAAAATGGTGGACGATACTGGGCTTGAACCAGTGACCCCCGCCTTGTAAGGGCGGTGCTCTCCCAACTGAGCTAATCGTCCGTCTCTTCGGGGGCGTATTATAGGGAGTTAGTAAAAACTGTCAATAAAAAACCTGTAAATTTCTTTGTTTTTTTTAAAAAGATAACTGTTTGATTTATTTTTACTCATAACGCTGTATTAGTGTGCATTATTTCATGTATTTTCATTATATTTCTAAATTTATTAGCAACTACATTTAAAATGTTCTCATCATTAAAATGGATGCCCTACCATTAACCAAGCACTATTATCTTCATTAGAATGTGTGTAATCAAGTCGAATAACAATACCTGCCGCCAGCGCTCTTAAAGAAACACCAACATCTTTTTTCCAATCAGTAAATAATACGTCGCGGTTAAACGTTGGAGATACTCTCCCCCCTTCAACATAAAAAACGGTTTGAAACCAATCTAAATTCAAGAACTTTAACCAAGATACATCGGCTATCGGGTTATAATTTAAAGTCATTCGGTATTCAGCCGTTGCATAAATAACCGCTTTATCATGAAAACGGTTTTGCCTAAATCCTCGCAAGCGATACATTCCTCCAAGAGTAGCCCCCTCAAGAAACGGTGCATGATTAATTGCTTTGCTATTTCCTTGTGCATCATATTCAACATTCCAACTTGGTGAGTAGCCAGCCCAAGCGTTCAACGCAATAATATTTTGTTTCGCAAATGATGTTTTACCTAATGAAAAGTATTTGCTTGCTTCTATCTCAATGAAGCTCCATTGCTCTTTTGATTCTAACCATTGAGGGTTATAAGTAAACGCTATATATTGAGAGCTTCCTTGGCTCGGATTTGCAGGAAAGTCTGTATTGTCATAATAATACCCCAACTCGAGAGCATGTACCGCACCAGATAACTCACCTTGTGAGTTTTCATATAGCTGATAGCGATTAAACTGCCTTGCTACCAACAAACTTGTACCTGTTTTTAGAGGATTCCAATCTGGACGTTGCGGATTATTTTCTAATACACCACCCACTAAGTTATAGCTCGCCATACTTTTATTTTTGGCATCTCCCCACGGTACAACATATTCCAAGGTAAGATCCCACCAATTACTTGTTCCACTACTTTCAATAAAGTCATCAAAGCTTGAGTCATTCGAGCCCGCGGTAGGCGCGCTCGAATACTCTCCAGGCAGTGGAGAATAAGCCCGCATCAAGGGAAATTTTCCGACCATACCAATAGCACTGAGAAAAAATCGTTCACTATCAAAAACGCGATAATTTCTTAAATCTAACCCTAAACCTTTAGTTTCCCAACCACCGTATATAGTAGCGGCTACGCTCATCTGTTTTTGATATAAGCCTGTAACCATACCGCCAACTCCTGCAACTGCGCCCAAATCATCAGTACTAAAAGCATAAGGTAAAATTAAGGTTTCGCGCATTTTGCTGTTTTCTTGTCGCTCTACTGAGTACTTCACACTACTAGGTGCTTTCGCGAGCACAGGAAATGAGCCAGCTATAAAAAAAAGAGATATAAAAAGCCAAGTCACTAGCGATATCATCTTTACTCTTTTTAAGGATGAATAACCATAAAAACTCAAGTTGGTTGATTGTGGTCTTTTTATAATGAATGTCATAGTCAGTTAATTTATTTGCTGATGTACCGAAAATTTAAGCATTGAGCGTCAATTGCCATTAAGTTGATTTATATTAAGCCCTGAATTCAATATGTATAAGTTTAATGCTTATACCAAGTTGATTAAGTTCTTTCCCACTCAGCGAAAGTTAAAAGGCTTAGAGGCAAGGCATTGATTGAAGAAAATGGTT
>NZ_JAHKPR010000057.1:0-4402 GCF_018860585.1 Colwellia sp. E2M01 | reverse complement strand
ATTACACATCGAGCATAGCTCTGAGTTGGGAAGAAATTTAATCAAATTGGTATTAATTCGAACTTAAAAAATTAACAGCATAAAGTAAAAAGCCCAGATAACTTTATAATAATGTTATCTGGGCTAATAAACTATTACTATATAGTATTAATCAATTTACATAGTTTTAGCTTTTGTTGTTTCAAATTGTTTACGTAACGTTTCTACCCACTTTTTGATAGTTCGCTTTGCATCCGCAGTATTACTTACTCTATTTGCCCATTGCATAAAACTATCGTTACCAATAATCTCATTATCAATTAAGCGCGCTAGTATTTCACCACTTACTCCATCATAAACTTCTAAATATAATGTCGCTTCGCCAGAATTTTTTGTATAAGTTCTAATAGTAGAGCCGTTATGTATATCAGGAGCTGTAATGTCAAGGTTAAGGATAAAAGGCTTTAATAATAAGGTACTTACACCTGATTTATCGACTACTTCCAAAGTCCCATTTTCTTTAATTTCTTGAGTAAAAACCTCATCAAATAAATCAGCCACCTTAGCTTTAATCGATAACACGTCTTTAGGTGTAATGCGTTTCATGCTGCCACCTTGAGAACTATTATAACTACGCTCCCAATTTTTTTTAAAAGCCACTTGGCTAGGTAAAATCAACACTTTTTGATAATCATTAAAATCAACACCCGCTCTTTCATAAGCTAATGCTGAACTTGAGGAGTTTACTAAATTCAATCCCTCTTTAGTTACTTGTGGTGCCTCTTCTGTGGTATGACTACAAGCCATAACCATGGCAAGGCCTAAAGCAATCATCCCTGTTTTTGCTGCCGCTTTACTATATATAACCTGTTGTTTTTTCATTATTTATTCCTTTACATTTTATAATTGATATTTGTTTGCAATATAATATTAAATAAACTCGTTTTATCTACGACCACCGCCACGACGACCACCGCCAAATCCGCCCCCCATAGAGCGTGCTTGTCTGTCTCTATTCATATGCTGATAATTAATATTTCGATTACGGCCTGACTGTAAATTACCGCGTTGTATGTTACTTGACTGAACTCGGTTTTGAATATTGTTTTTTGTAGTAGCGTTATTGTTCAGGCGTTGGTTAGTTTGTGTTTTCCATGTGTTGTCTGTTCTACTTTGCCATTGGCCATCTTGATGTCGTACAACATTACCTGTTCTGTCTGAAAAAACATTATTGGTATGCTGTGATGAAACCTGCGCTTTTTTAATGCTACGATTAGGCTTAATATTAGTTGCATTGCGTTTAATATTACTTGGCTTGTTATATAAATTGTTACTTATATTTCGACCGTTGTTTTTACCGATATTAGTTTTGCCAATATTATTTATTATATGATTTTTGTTGCCAATACTGGTTGAGTTACCAATATTGATGTCACCATTAATATTAATATTGGTGTGATGACCACCATGATAACCGCCATGGTACCCACCGTAATATCCGTGATGATGATTATAACCACCGCTCCAGCTAACACCTACTCTAAAGAATGGTCCGCCCCAACTTACACCGACATTCCATCCGGTCCATGGATTATAACCCACATGTAATCCCCAGGTTGGAGGACGAGGATAATACCAAGCACCATAATAAGGAGGATAATACCAACCGGTTCCGTAAATCGGTACACCATAATATGGGTAAGACCCCATGTAACCAGGGGTATAACCTACATAAACTATTTCAGGCGTTGAATCATAAACTTTAACGTAAGTGGTGTTATACACTGGCGAGCTAGGTGGGATTTGTGCTATTTCGGTATTAGGTATGCTGTCAGCAACAACCCAAGGTCCTTTGCTATCATTAGCAACAAACCATACACCGCTATCTACGGCATAAAACTTACCTTTTATTTTAAGTACTTGCGCGCTTGTATTAACAGCATAAGCAACATCTGTCCCGACAATATCTTCAAACTTTGGTTCACCATCATATTCTACCGTTAATGTCGCTTCACTACGTTGTATTGCTGCTGTTTGTGGTATTTGTGAATCTAACACTGCTTGCTCAGCTTCATCAGTACCAGCAACAGAGCTTCTTAAACCACCAATATCCGACTCTGGTGGGATATCTTTAAAACTAACAGGTAATTTATCTGCGCGAACAAAAGACCAAGGCCCTTGCTCAGTTTTACTTGTAAACCAACGACCTGACAACAATATGTACATGTCACCATTAGCTATTTCTCTTACCCAAGGTGTTTCAGTATTTTTAACGTAAAGTAACTTACCGCCGGTTAAGCTCACCCAATTAGGCTTACCATCAGAAACAACTAACTCTGTTGGTTTAGTGGCTGTTACAACATCAGGAGTTTTACTCGGTTTATTCTCGGTATTTTCAGTCTCACTATTTGATTTAGCAATCATAGCTAATAAATCAGAAGGTACATTGCTCGTTGGTTGCCAAGGGCCTAATTCACTATTCGCTTGGTACCATAAGCTACCGCTGGTTAAATAGTACTGTGCTTTATTTTTTACTTTAACAACGGCAAATGGAGTATTTAAAGCACGTTGATAAGGGCTATTATCAATATCTTTAAAGAGTGGTTTACCATCATACGTTAATAAAACCGCAAGTTTATCTTTAAAGATGATAATAGGTGGGTCATTCTTTATGCCTTCTAAACTTTCTTCAACTTGATCTGCTGTTGCTAGTGTGGCGGTAAGCTTTGATAAAGAACCACTAAAACTAGAGTGTTGTAATTCATGTTCAACAAAGTTGGTAAAAGTTTGCTCTTCACTATCTTTTGAATCTGGCCAGCCTACTTTAGTTACTTTGATATTGGTGATCACAACTGAATTGGTATCACGATCAGTTTGTATTGATGATGAAAACCAAAACACGCCGAAAACAGGGTCTTTTTTATTTTTTAAAATCAATTGCATCGCCGCTCTACCCGTTAACACATTGCCAACGAGTTTTTCCGGTTGCGGTTGATAAATAACAATTGTACCTTTATCGCCTTTTAGTTCTTGTGGCCATTCAGAGGCCGAAGCTATAAAACTGACACTAATAACTGCCAACATAAATAATGCGGTAATTTTTTTATGCCAGCGACTTATAAAATGTGATGTCATCATACTGTCCTGCTATGAGTAATTAAAAAGTAAAATACGGTTATGTATAAAATATAGACCTTCAGTTCACCTTAAAGTTTAGTTATACAATACTATTACCTGATCTTGAGTAAATTGCATAAGAAAGATGGTGTTATTATTAGCCGTAACGATCAGAACTGATTAATTAAAGCCATATTTTAATTAAACCAGTTCATTAAATATCAACATTAAATATCAATTAAACGGCTTTCCATCAAAGTCATTTTATTTAACAAATTGATTATAAAGTAAATATTATTTAACACAATTACACCATTATTATTTATTACTAAGTATCTTTTACTTACTATTTATATGCTATCATCCATTTTTAAATATCCCTCATTCCACTTACTTTTAATCTCACTTAGGTTTTATCCATGAAAGCTCCTTTATACAACGATATACTGGCTATTTGCCAAGAAATTGCCAACGCCTCTGCGACAGATAACGATGAGTTAAGATTGGCTCACTGCAAAAAATTACAAGTATTATGTGCAACTAATCAAAATAGTCCAAAAGATCATCCTTTGCAGTGGGAAGCACTTGCAGACTTTACCGAAGACGGTGAGCAAGCAATGGATATTTACGAAATTGCTTTAGCTACCGCAGAAAAGCTTTCACTACCGGTATTTACTGCCTCAGCTTATTTAGCTATGGCATTACGCCAAGTAGAATTTGAAGAGCCAGCGCAAGCATTGATTTTTGCCAATAAAGCTAACGATGCAGCACAAACTATTGATAGTGACGAATTAAAAGAAGAAATTACTGAGCTATTAACACAGTTGAGCTAAGCTTAAGTTAATTTTAAGTTTTTTACCGAGAAAAATATGTCTGATAGTTATATAGAAGTAGAGTTAACTCAACAACCTGTTGAGCTATGTAAATTACTTAAAATTGCTGATTTAGTAAGTGGTGGTGGTGAAGCAAAGGTCGTGATCAGCGAAGGCTATGTTTTACTTAATGGTGAAGTAGAATATCAGAAACGTAAAAAAATATATCATGAAGACATCATTGAGTTTAACGGCGAAATAATACAGTTAATAATCAATGAAGCGCAAAGCGAAGAAATGACTCAAGATAAAATAAAGATCGCGCCGAAAAACATAACTCCGCCTAAACATAAACAATCGCTAGCAAGTAAAAATAATGCTAAACCGACAAAAAAAACAGAAAGCGAAGCTAAATTATCAACACAGCCTACGCCATCTACACCAAGAAAAAGAAAACCTATTTCATTTTAAAGCATGTAATGCATAAAACCTCA
>NZ_JAHKPR010000003.1:28150-28505 GCF_018860585.1 Colwellia sp. E2M01 | reverse complement strand
GATAAAACTCAAGTTGAAGGTTTGACCTCATTTTATATTGAGATTATTGCGAAAGAAGGCATTAGAACATTTACGCCAAGAGATGAAGATGAGATTGAGTTTGACGACGAAGATTAGTTTAATTGAGTTAACTAGCTTTTAAAATATGCAACTTATCCCGAGTTTTAGGTAAGTTAAGCTATTTATACCAAGTTGATTAAGTTCTTTCCCACTCAGCGAAAGTTAAAAGGCTTAGAGGCAAGGCATTGATTGAAGAAAATGGTTATTCCCTTGTCAAAATCAATAACGCAGCATGTAAGCCTTTTAAATTCGCCCTTTGGGAGCTTGCTCGATGCACACTAACATCGTTAAATTT
>NZ_JAHKPR010000003.1:25122-28117 GCF_018860585.1 Colwellia sp. E2M01 | reverse complement strand
CATAGCTCTGAGTTGGGAAGAAATTTAATCAAATTGGTATTACATCAAAACCGAGTTTTGTCTCGGTTTTTTTATGCCCATAGCTAATTTTCTTGGCTCTAACTAGGTTGATTTAAATTGATTGAAAAATTCACGTCAAAAGTCGTGAGAACACGATAAAAAACATCACAAAAATATCTCTGTTGTGACTTGTTGACGAGTAATAAACGTATCAATAATAATCATATTATCGTATGTTTTATCACTTTTATTAACGGCTTGTGTTGAAATGATGACGGCAGGAACGCTTAATCAATTAACAGGCTAACCGCTGTATACTGCTATCCTGATACTGTTCAAACTAACGCTGATATCGCCTTTTCACCCCAAGAAACAGACATAAAAAAGCCTTAGTGATTGAGGCATTTGGTTCATTCTAATTTATCTCTTTTTATCTTTAAGAGGCGAATTTTTTATTACTATTTATCAGGCACAGAGTTTAATGACTCTGTGCCTGATAAAGTTGTTAATTAATTTGAGCGGGTATGTGCATCTTCATCCACTTGTATAAAGTCTAATTTTACCGGTTTTTTAGGTTGTACTATTTCACCGTTTTTAGCTGCCGAACTGCGGAATTTATACATACGGCCTCCAACTTCCCTAATGCTATCTACTAGTTCAGAGAAAGGTTTATCAGCAAGATCTACAATACCCACATTGTAGTTTTCTCCATCACCACGGCCTGTAGGAGGTTGTTCCGCGTACTGAAACCAATGTGTTCCTATGATATAAGGATTGAGCAGTGCGCTGTTTACATAATCAGTATAAAGCGCTGCGCGGTGAGATTGACTTGATGCCTCAACTACGCCAAGGTGCAGGGCGCCACGATCTAACGAACCAAAATGGAATTCACCGATAAGTATCGGCTTATCAACACCTTCGGGTAAGCCAACATTGGTCACGTTATACTGGTATTTATTCATACTGATCACATCGGTATATTCAGCAGCGGTATGGATAACAGTATCACTGTTTGCCCAAGCTAAACGACAACCAAGATACAGAGCCTTAGGTGCGACTTTTTTCAGTTCGTTTCTTACCGTTGAGAAATAGGTTTGTACAATTTTTTTGTAAAACAATTGTAGGTCATCCCAAGCTTTGAGTTGATCTGGGGTTTCAGTTGAGGTCAATAGTGCATTCCAAGATGCGTGTTGTGTGCCCCATACTTGGTTAAGTTTATTGATGGTTTTATATTTAGCGGTTAAATCCTTTAAAAACTCCTTTTTAGCGGGTTGATCAGCTGGACTGGCAAGCGTCGCTATGGCAAGTGAACCTTCAGCGCCCCAAGATAATTCGTTTTCAATAAAAAATCCTAATAACCAAGGATCATCAACCGTATGCTGACGGTTAGAAAGAGATTTTTTTAATTGGCTGCGAAAACTAGGATCAAACACATCGTGGAATTTACCCCAATATCCGTTCGAAGCTTCAATTTTTTTGGTATTCCTAACCCATACCGTTTCTGTGTAAGGTGTCTTACCTTGCATAGTAAGCGCTTTATCTGATGCCACGCCTAGACTATTCATGCCCCAGTTACGTATTCTCGCATGGGTGACACGTTCAAATTCTTGCTTCCAATTTTCACCGTACTTTTGATAAAGGTTCGATCCGGTAAAATTATAAGTTTCACGTTTGGCTAAGGTTTTATAGTAACCGTGTGATGCTCGTCCTGCACTTGAGTAAAAAACGCCATAAGCTGAATCTTTTTCTGGTAACCACTCAAAATAGCTTTCTCTATCAGTGATGCCAGTAGTAGCGGTTGCGGCATTTACTACGCCCACACCATGTGACCAAAATAAACGTCCATCAGGATCAACAAACCACCAGACGTCATTGTATTTTTCTACTCTAAAATAACCTGTAGCTTTGAGCTGGGGGCCGTCTTTCCAACCACCGTATTGGTTAAAATTAGCAGGACTAGGATTGGCCGCTAGCTCGCGATCTTCTTCTATGGCTTGTTGACGAAGATCGTCTACCGAAAGGGTTTTACCTGGCCAATGAGCATGTTTATATTGACCAAAACGATCGATAAAGGGTAAAAAACCTTCTGGTTCGACCCAACGAACTGGGTTAGTGGCGCGAATATTGTCGATTAACAACTTGTGCTGGGCGTCTGGCGAATTAATAGTTACCTTCACTTGATTAATCGCGCTTAAATCTGATTTTGCCTGCCCTGGAGCAGCTCGCATTGCTAATAAATCTAAGGATTTAGTAAAACGCCATGGCGAGGTAATAATATCGTCGGACACTGTTTTTGTTTGTCCTGGCGCTAAATCAAAGCGGATTTCCATTTGCCAAGCTTCCATGCCATCTACGGGATCGCCAACTTTAAATATGATACGTGCAGTTTGCTCGCCGGTGTTAGTGATGTCCATTTTTACGTGATAATAAGGGTTTAAATCCCAACTGCCATTTGCTCGTTTTATCGTTACACCGGGAGCACCAGAACGCATGCCGGTCTCAAGAAATAATTGTTGCGACCCCGCTTGATTGACAAGACTCACCTTAGCATCAGTTGTTTGCGTTGATGCCAAGTCAAAATCCGATTCAAAATCAAACAATGTTAAGCTATCAGGCACCCCCATATTAGATACAGGCTTGGCAAAAACGTTGACCGATATCAGTAAAAATACAACGCTAAGTATTTGAATCAATTGTATATTAAATTTCATCGTAAAAACCTTTTTATATTCAGTAAATAAACATTTGGTTAATGTTAAATGTTAAATGTTAACATTTAATTATAATTTTATTCTAGTTTTTTGTTGGTAAGTACAAATTAACATGTAGCATCACAACGCGGAAAAATAGCCCCAAACTTGTCAATAATGAAGAAAATAATTTAACAGCTCTTATCATACGAGCAGCATGAGTTCTGCTCGGCGTTTAATACGGGGTTTCAGCTTTACATGTGCCCTAAATAATGAAATATATCTAATACCAAGTTGATTAAGTT
>NZ_JAHKPR010000003.1:0-25089 GCF_018860585.1 Colwellia sp. E2M01 | reverse complement strand
CTAAACAAATTCGCCTTGTTATTGCACATCGGGCATAGCTCTGAGTTGGGAAGAAATTTAATCAAATTGGTATAAGTGTTGTGAACATTCTTGCAGGATAGCCATTCAACGTTTAATCGCTGAATGGCTTGAAGTAACTTTAACGTTGCTAATTGGCAGTTAGAGCGCTACTTTTCAGTCAAACTCTTATACATAGCATTGGCTTTTAACAGGCCAAAACTCATGGTTTCACCGTTTCGCCAAACGATTTTTGCAGATTTTATTTTTTGTGCTTCACCTAGGCCAAAATGTACCGTGTTGATAACACTTTGCGAGTGGCTTTCACCACTTGAACCAACCGTTTTAAAGTATTGCTTACCAGACATGGTTTCAATGATTACTTCAGCTGATAATGGATCCACATTGTGTTTGGGACTATACCCTATTTGAAATAGAATATAATTGCCGACATTTTGTGCGTTATTTAGATATAAATACCATTTTCCACGATCTTCACTGCCGTTCAGCATATCGACTAAACCATCGTTATTAAAATCAAAAGCTTGCCCCATATCTCCATGGCCTGTGTCATTCACATCGTAAGCACCATGCGAAGTGAACAATTCAAATCCGTTGCCAGCATTATTCAGTAGCATTAAGTCAGCAACCCGTTCTTTTAAATATCCGTAACGGTGAATAAATAAATCTTGCCAGCCATCGTTATTAAAGTCGGCGCGACTTACTCCCCAGTGATTGCCGCCTTGTGGTATATTCCAAGCCTTGCCTGCGTCTTCATAATGAGTGCCTTTATTGATTAAAAGTACATCTTGCACATTACGGTTATTTGCTGGCCAGTCATAATCAACACTGTTTAAACCCGTTATTGAGAATTCAATCGTCCAGTAAAGCGTTTTGTTACGTACCCATTCTGCCTTCCATTGTTTGTTACCTAAATAACCAATGTAGATGCCATTTTCGGTGCGATTTTCTGGCCAACCTTCAGCTTGTTCTGGTTTTAACGTTAAATTATGCTCCGCGGCTTCCATAGGCTTAGGGTAACGATTGTCGTTTTTATGATAGTCGTGTGGTTGGATATATGTAAGTTGTTTGTTTTCCCCTAAGAAAATTGGGAAACCTTCACGATATTGACGAAAGACAAACTTAGCATTAGATAATTCGATGTTACTGTCGGCTGTAAAGTCGATAAGCGTTCTACCTTTTTCACCATCATCATTTACATCAAGCTTTTTCAAGCTGGGTGAAAAATCGAGAGATTTACGTGAAATGCTGTAATGCGAGCGACCATTTGCTAAGTATAAATCGACTAAGCCATCGTTATTGACATCAAGATCGGTAGTGGCATTTATGTTTTTTAAATCAGCAACACTGCCTGGCAACCAAGTTTTGCTGACATCGGTAAATGTAAAGTCGCCGTTGTTTTTCCACAGTGATACCGCATCTGGGTAATACATTAACACATCGTCTTTACCATCACGATCAAAGTCGACGATTAGGGCTTTAGAAGCATCGGGTTGTTCTATATCCGCCACACGTACTTCTTCGAACGTTCCGTCGCCTTTATTCTTTAAAAACAGAGTTTGCGGGCCATCGTAATTTGGGGTGCGGGCGTTAAAGAATATTAAATCTAAATCACCGTCTGCATCTAAATCAATCCAACGTGGCGCTCGCCCTCGGGCGGGTGTTTTAATACCGGCTTCACTGGTCACTTGTTCAAAATTCATATTGTTATTTTGAAATAGCGTGTAAGAGATTGGGTTGGTGCCGTTTGCACCACCATGAGCAACAATAAGATCTAGATCGCCATCATTATCGTAGTCTCCTAATGCCGAGCCGTGTAAATCGGGCTTACCGGTAAACAAACGCTTAATATCAACTTTACCATTACCTAGATTGGTAACGAGCTGCGTAGGCACATGATTATGATTATTTAAGATAAAGTCTAAGTCGCCGTCGTTATCAACATCGCCAATAGATGGACCACCGTATTTAAAAGTGGTTTCCGTTTCAAAATCAGCATTTTTTGAATTATCAAAAAACGAGGGAAGAGGTAGATTGGCGACATCCTCTATTATAATATTATGTAGTGTGATTTCCGCACTGCGACCTTTAAATATTAACGCTTTGTTGCCTTGGCTTTGTAAGTCAACCAGAACATTAATCGTTTGTTTGCCTTTGGTTGGAAAATCTAAATTGTCGGCTACCACTTTGCCTTCAGCCAAAATAGACAAATTAGCATATTCTTTTTTGATGGATGCGGTTATGGTGATGCGTTTAATAGCTGACCCTTTTACCGCATATTGTGTTTTATAATAAACACCGTTGGTTAGCGCAAAAGGCTTGTCTAATAAGGTACTTGTTGTACTTTTTGAAATGGTCTCATTATCGGGAAGGTTTAATTCATTTTTAACACAACCTGATAGCGAGCTCACTCCAATTGCGCTGACAATTAAGAGTGAAATAATCTTTTTGTTAAACATAATTTTTATACTTACAAATTTAATTTATATGTAGTTTGTGCTTTTTGTTAACAAATTACAATGGTCGATTTTCAACTGTAGACTAAAAAATAATCAATTATAATAAGTGAGTGTCAGTCGTTATCTACCGGTGTAACTTAAATGTTCAATTTTCTCATCGCATGACGCATTTCTCATAATTTGTGACGACCCACAAACCGATCTCAGGCTAGTTAACTTAAGAGTTACCTAATTTATAGAGTAAAAACGTTAATTTAGACTAAAGGCGTATATAAAAAAAAATTCAAAAAATTTAGGATGTGGGTTAACTAATTAGTGTTAGTTATTACAAACAGATACTTTTTATTAGTGGAAATATAATAAGTAATACGTTAAAACATTAGTCAAAATATATTGTTAAAGCATTATCTTGAATTGCACAATTAAGCAATAGTTGAAAAATTACTGTTAATTACTGTAAAGAATAGTTTAAAAAATAATAATTTAAGCCATTCATTTAAGTTAATAATTCCAAGTTAAGTCCGAAGGAAGATAAATGAAAGAATTACAATCTTATTACCCAGTCTCAGAGAAAGCTAAAGCCCATACTCATATTGATGAAGCAACGTACGATGCAATGTATAAACAATCAATTGAGCAACCTGACGTATTTTGGGGTGAGCAAGCTAAAGAGTTTATTGATTGGTACGAACCTTGGGACAACGTGTCGAAAGTTGATTTGAAAAACTCTGAAATTAACTGGTTTTCGGGCGCTAAACTAAACGTAAGTTATAACTGTATTGATCGTCACTTAGCGACTAAAGCCAATGAAACCGCTATTATCTTTGAAGGTGACGATCCTAGTGAAGATTCAAAAGTTACTTATCAAGAGCTGCATGATCATGTGTGTCGTTTTGCTAATTTATTAAAAGAGCGTGGCGTTAAAAAAGGCGACCGCGTTTGTATTTACATGCCAATGATCCCAGAAGTGGGTTACGCCATGTTAGCTTGTGCACGTATTGGTGCTATTCATTCAGTGGTATTTGGTGGTTTCTCTACCGAGTCAATTAAAGCGCGTGTTGTTGATGCTGATTGTAAAGTCGTTATTACTGCGGATGAATCATTGCGTGGCGGTAAGCGCATTCCATTAAAAGCTAATGTAGATGCTGCAGTTGCTGATTGTCCAAATGTGGATACGGTTATTGTTGTTGCTCGCACTGGTGGCGATGTAGCGTGGAATGACAAAATTGATATTAGCTACGAAGAAGAAGTAGCGAAACAACCAGCAATTTGTGAACCTGAAGTAATGGATGCAGAAGACCCATTATTTATTCTTTATACGTCAGGCTCAACAGGTACACCAAAAGGAGTTGTACATACTTGTGGTGGTTATATTCTTTATGCGGCAATGACCCACAAATACGTATTTGATTATAAAGAAGGTGAAATTTACTGGTGTACAGCTGATGCTGGTTGGATCACAGGTCACTCTTATATTTTTTACGGCCCATTAGCGAATGGCGCAACCACGTTAGTTTTTGAAGGTGTGCCAACGTATCCAGATGCTGGACGTTTTTGGCAAGTATGTGAAAAACATAAAGTAAACATTTTCTATACAGCGCCAACAGCTATTCGTGCCTTAATGAGTGTGGGTGATGAACTTGTTGAAAAAGCTGATTTATCATCACTTCGTTTACTTGGTACGGTTGGTGAGCCAATTAACCCTGAAGCGTGGAATTGGTATCATGAAGTGGTAGGTAAAGGTAACTGTCCGATTGTTGATACCTGGTGGCAAACTGAAACAGGCGGTATTTTAATTACTTCACTACCGGGCGCTGTTGGTATGAAACCTGGTGCTGCGGGTAAACCTTTCTTTGGCGTTAATCCAGCGTTGTTTGATGCAGATGGTAATACCCTTGAAGGAGAAAACCAAGGGTTATTAGTTATGACCGCAAGTTGGCCTGGACAGTTACGTACAGTTTTTGGCGATCACAATCGTTTCTACCAAACTTATTTAGGTCAATATCCAGGTAACTACTTTACCGGTGATGGCGCACGACGCGATGAAGATGGGTTTTATTGGATCACTGGCCGTGTGGATGACGTACTTAACGTATCAGGTCACAGATTAGGTACGGCGGAAATTGAGAGTGCTTTAGTGCTTCATCCTGCAGTTGCTGAAGCAGCTGTTGTTGGTTACCCACATGAAATTAAAGGCCAAGGTGTTTATTGTTATGTAACGTTAATGGGCAACGCGACAGAATCAGATGAGCTGAATGTTGAGTTACGTGAGTTCGTCGCTAAAGAGTTAGGTCGCTTCGCTAAACCTGATTACATTCAATGGGCTCCGGGTTTACCTAAAACACGTTCTGGTAAAATTATGCGTCGTATATTACGTAAAATTGCTGAAAATGATGTTGATACATTAGGTGATACCTCAACCTTGGCGGATCCAAGTGTGGTCGATAACTTAATAGCACAACGTATCATTCATGGTGCATAAGGTAAATGTTAACGAAGAGGTTGATCTGCTAGATAACCTTGCTACAACTTAAAGTTAATATTTACTAAAGCTAAACTTAAGCTATAAAAAAAGCGCCGAGAGGCGCTTTTTTTATGGAAAATTTTTAGATGTATCAAAGCTTAGTTATAGATTATTAGTTAATCTAACTTTTACATTAAATACGTTTCCTTTTTACTTACCTACATAGTTAATTGCACTGATGCTCATTTAACAACTCATCTCATTATCCATTTAAATTAACTTTTATTAATATTGCCTCTGTACAGAGCAATATTACTGTGTAAAAATAACATTACATATCGCGTAATTAAATCTTTACACTTCTTGTTTTTGTTTTGGCTGAGCTGTAACCTTTATTGAGTCACTGTTTTCCTTTTCTAATATCAAGTTAAATCTGATTAGTTAACTAGCGTAAACGTTTATAAATCCACACTGTGGACAAGATTTCAAAAGGAAAGCTCATGACAACTAGCTCTAACAATACTCATATTAACTCTGAACAAGTGTTAATCACTCCTCAAGCCTTACGTGCCGAATTACCATTGTCTGATTCAGGTCGTCAATTTGTGTTGCAATCACGTAAAACCATTAGTGACATTGTGCATAAACGTGATCCACGTTTATTGGTTATTTCAGGCCCTTGCTCTATTCATGATGTCGAGGCCGCTAAAGATTACGCGCGTCAACTAAAAGTACTACAAGAGCAATACCAAGACTCTTTGTTTGTTGTTATGCGTGTTTATTTTGAAAAACCGCGTACAACAGTTGGTTGGAAAGGCTTAATTAATGATCCGCACATGGATGATTCTTTTGATATTGAAACCGGTTTACGTAAAGCTCGTGAATTAATTCTTTACTTAACAGAGCTTGGTTTACCACTTGCGACTGAGGCTCTTGACCCTATTAGCCCACAATATTTAGCCGAAGTATTTAGCTGGTCTGCTATTGGCGCACGTACCACTGAGTCGCAAACCCATCGTGAAATGGCGAGTGGCTTGTCAATGCCAATTGGTTTTAAAAATGGCACTAACGGTAGTTTAGGTGTAGCGGTAAATGCATTGCAGTCAGCGGCGCATCCGCATCGCTTTATGGGTATTAATCGTGAAGGGCAGGTGGCACTTATTCAAACAGATGGTAACCCTGATGGACATGTTATTTTACGTGGTGGAACAGCACCAAATTATGATGCTGACAGTATTGCCAAATGTGAAAGTGCATTAGCTAAACAAGGTGTAGACGCAGGTATTATTGTTGATTGTAGTCACGGTAACTCAAATAAAGATTACACTCGTCAACCTATTGTTGCGCAAGATGTTGTTGCACAAATTTGCGGCGGTAATAAGTCTATTATCGGTATTATGCTTGAGAGTAATATTAATGCAGGTAATCAAAGTAGTAACTTAGCAAAAGAAGATTTAGCTTACGGTGTCTCGGTTACCGATGCTTGTATTGATTTTGCTGAAACCGCACAGCTATTAGCAGACATGGATGCAAGTTTATCTGGACGTTTATCGAAAAGAGTTGCTTAAAATCATCAATTTTTGTAAAGGTAACTTTACAAGGTTGAGTGTAACGCGGCTATTTGTCGCGTTTTTTATTTTAAAGGCTTTAACCTAAGTATATTAAACAATATACTTCAAGGGATATCCAATCCGCACTTTCTTGTCGATAAGCCTGCAGGCAAGTCCTTAGAGAGCTTATAAATAAAATTAGCAGATAAATTATTTTAAACATGATGTTTTAAATAGAGAAAATAATGACGAATTCAGAAAACGATTTTCAAGAAAAACTTACCGTTTTACGCGATGAAATTGATGAGATTGACAGTGATTTAGTTAAGTTATTGCAAAGACGATTAAGTGTTACCAGTAAAGTTGGGCAGTTAAAAAGTAGTGTTGGTAAACCTATTTATGATCCTATACGTGAGGCAAGTTTGTTTGAAAAGCGCCGTAACCAAGCGATTGACGCTGGCTTATCAGGTGACTTAATTGAAGATGTTTTACGTCGTTTAATGCGTGATTCGTACATGAGTCAAGATGCTAGTGGCTATCGCTGTGTTAACCCTAATTGTAATAAAGTGGTTATTATTGGCGGAAAAGGCAAGTTAGGCGCAGTGTTTGTTGATTTATTTGAGCGCTCTCATTATCAAGTTGAGATTATCGAACAAGCTGATTGGCCAAACAGCGATACGATCTTAAGTAATGCAAGTTTAGTTATTGTGGCTGTGCCTATTAACTTAACAGCACAAGTTATTCAGCAACTTAACAACTTGCCTGAAGATTGTGTACTAGCTGATTTAACTAGTATTAAAGAATCGCCATTAACGCAAATGAAAGCCGTGCACAAAGGCCCCGTTGTTGGCTTACATCCTATGTTTGGTCCTGATGTAACGGGCTTAATCAAACAAACGATTATTAGTTGTGAAGGGCGCTTTCCTGAGCAGTACCAATGGTTACTTGAACAATTTCAAGTATGGGGCGCTAAAATTTACCCTGTGCAAGCTCATGAGCATGATGAAACAATGTCGATGGTACAAGTGATGCGTCACTTTTCTACTATCGCTTATGGTTTTCATTTAATGAGTGAAGGTGCTGATATTGAAAAACTAGTGGCAATGAGCTCACCGATTTATCGATTAGAGCTTATTATGGTTGGCCGATTATTTGCGCAAGACCCAGGGCTTTATGCGGATATTATTTTTTCTAATAAAGACAATGTTGAAATGATGAAGCGCTTTGGGCATCGCTTTTTGGAGTTACTTGAAAACGTTAAGCTTGATGATAAAGAATCTTTTATCTCAGTTTTTACAAGTGTTTCTGATTGGTTTGGCAGTTATGCGGGTGACTTTTTAGAAGAAAGTAAGTCAATGTTATTAAAAGCTAATGAGCTGAAGAAAAATTAATATCAGCAAAACAATTTAGCAAGCAGTAGCTACTATTACGGTGTCTTTATTAAGAGTAGGGAGTTAGCATGGATATATCAACAATTATGGCTTGGAGCGTATTATTTAGCGGCGTAGGTCTTGGCTTTTGTATGTATGGCCGAAAACAAAAAGCGGTAGTGCCCTTGTGCGTTGGTATATCACTTTTTGTTTTGCCCTACATAATGCCTAACGTAACCATGCTGCTTATTGTTGGTGCTATTCTTTTGGCAATCCCCTATTTTATTAAAATATAGCTGTTTCAATTTAACTATTAATTTTTACGTTAAAACCTAGATTCAATAAGTTAATTAAAGTCGTATGTTTTGTCGATATTAAAACCGTGAAACATCTGTAATGAAAATCTTCGCGCTATTTTTTCATTAGCTGTTCTTTTATTCCTAGTAATTAATTTTGAATTAATCGCAGTGCCTTTGTGAACAACTATTAATACGTTAAAACATCGTCATATAACACTCTAGCTAGGGTCTGTTGATCTTTCAGGGGTAAAATTTATTAAACCGAGATCTGATTACTTATTCATTTGATTGTTATCAACTGTATGCAAGTGATTAAATATCTGTTTTAGTAACTCACCACCAAGTTGATTACTGGCTAAGCCTTTGTTATCGCCAAAGCTACCGAGCGAAACATTATTAAATTGTTGTACGATTGTGTTGTTATCTTTAATGGTAGTGAGGGTTAATTGTTCAATGATAACAGAAGATATTTTTACACGAGTTGTCGCTTTACCTAATAAACGTTTTTGTAATTTAGCTTCATTTGAGGCAATAATTGCTTTGTTAGTTTCAATATGCTTTTCTACTGGTTCGCCATCTAAAGCAGCCAAAGCTAACTCTTCACTTCGTTCAGGGTGTTCTTGCGCATATATTTTCGCGCCTAACTGTGGATATAACGCTGGGTAGTCTTTGGCTAGCACAGTGCTAATTCGCTCTAAAAATAACGCTATATTTGTTTGCTGAGTGTGCTCTACGGTTGAGGTAGTTTTGCTAGTGTTATTTGGTAATGTGTTATTTGAAACAATACCATCTTCAGTTATGACTTCAGACCAAGCACTTACCTTGGCGAAACGTAACTCTTCAACATGAATTAAGGTAGTTGTTTTCTTCTGTATACTCGGCGAATCAAGTTGTTGGATAGGTTTTTTGGCTAAGGTTGCACTAACTGTATTTACCGTTAATACCTTAGGTTGACTTAACCCTGCAAGGTTATTTAATGAGTAACCATTAAAGCTTGCAATACCACTTACCTCTGCAAAGCTAGCGTTAACTAGAGAGGTTACTTCATTTGAATAATACTCACTCTGTAAAAGTACTTGGCTTTTAATGTAGTCGTTTAAAGAACTATTAGCTAAATACCATGACATGGAGCTAAAAAATACTAGTAGAGAAAAGGCCAATACGGATAACTTATTCAAATTAGAACACTCACCTTAGTTTTGTATATTAGTTTTTTATAATTAGTTTTGTAAATCTTTGTAAAAAGAGCGTCATTTTAAGCTAAGTTTATGTTTAGGTAAATGTTATTAAATAGATAATAGGTTATAGTCTTGCTAGTAGTCTTTTAATAAAATATTTACTCTCGTTGTTTTCGCATAATTGTAAATTATGCCAAAAACCATAACCATAAGTTATTAGCCATAGATTAGCTCATAATGGCTCTGGAAATAAAATCTTATGAAATATGATAATGAGCGTAAAGTAACCATTACATTTACATAGAAATCACAAGCAAAAATTTACCACCTACTTAATCATAATCCCCGTAAACAGAGACCTCTTTATGAAAAAACAATCTGCGCCTTCAGAACAACCAACAACTACGGCTTTTAGTCGTCGTATACCTTTATTGTTCATTATTAGTGTTTTAATTGGCTTGATTGTATATTTACAATGGCCAGAAGACGTTGTTGAAAAAACTGATTTTAAACGTGTAGTTGCCGTAAAAATGATACCCGTTGTAAGTTCTGAGTTTATTGAAACCGTTGAAGGCGTTGGTACCGCCAGGGCCAACGAGCAAGTAGACATAACCAGTAAATATTCAGATGTTGTTGATGGTGTTTATTTTGATGATGGGCAAAAGGTTGAAGCAGGAGCAATTCTGGTTAAATTGAATAATCGCGAAGCGTTAGCAAAAGTAAGTGAGTTAACGGCTAATTTATTAGAGTCTGAAGCTCATTTAAAGCGCTTAACTGAGTTGCTCGCTAGCCGTGCTACGTCAAAATCAATTGTTGAACAGCAAGATGCTAAAACTAAAGCGATTGAAGCGCAGCTTATGAGCGCTAACGCTAAGTTAAATGATTTAACTATTCAAGCGCCATTTTCTGGTGTACTTGGCTTTCGTGAAGTAAGTAAAGGTAGTTATATTGATGCTGGTGACGTGATTACCCGCTTAGACGATTTAAGTTACATAAAAGTAGACTTTCATTTACCTGAAAGACTGCTAACAAAAATTAATGTTGGCCAGCGAGTGAGTGCCGTTAACACAGCCTATCGCGATAAAACCTTTACCGGGAAAATTACCGCTATTGATAGTCGAATCGACTCAAGTACGCGTAGTATCAAGGTTCGTGCAATTATCAATAATGATAAGTTGAAACTTCGCCCTGGTATGCTGCTGAGCATTAGTGTGTTATTACAATCGGAAAATATTCTTAAATTGTCAGAAGGCAGTATCATCCCAATTGAAAACACACATTATGTTTTTGTGATAAAAGACAATAAAGCGGTTCGTAAAAGTATCGAAATTGGTCGTCGTCAGCCAGGGTTTGTTGAAGTGCTTTCTGGGTTGGTAGAAGGAGAGAAAGTCGTAGTTGAAGGCGCGCTTAAACTACGAGATGGTACTGCTGTGAGTATTATTGATGATAGCGAGAAAGAAGAACTAGCCATTGACGAAAGTGAAGCAAATGATAATGGGAGCAGCAACTAGTGATCCTATCTGACTTATCGGTTAAACGACCTGTTTTTGCGACCGTAATTAACCTACTGATTGTAACCTTTGGTATTGTCGCCTTTTTAATACTGCCGTTAAGGGAATATCCCGATATTGACCCACCAGTGGTTAACATCAAAACTTCCTACCCCGGCGCTTCTGCTGACATAGTTGAAACCAAAATAACACAACTATTGGAAAACCGAATCAGCGGTGTTGAAGGGGTTAAAACCATTAACTCTAACAGTCGTGTTGGTCGCTCAAGCATTACGATAGAATTTAATTTAGACCGTGATATTGACGCTGCAACTAACGATATACGTGATCGTATTTCAAGAGCATTAAATAATTTACCTGAACAAGCTGATCCACCAGAAGTATCTAAAGCCAATGATGATGAGGATGTTATTGTTTGGTTCTCTTTGCAAAGCGATACCATGGATACCTTACAACTTACTGATTACGCGACTCGTTACATTGTTGATCGGTTTGCTGTGGTTGATGGTGTCGCGCGAGTGAGATTGGGAGGAGAGCGTACCTATGCGATGAAAATTCGTTTAGATCGTGTCTCAATGGCGGCACGTAATATCACAGTACATGATATTGAAAACACACTTCGTGCTGAGAATATTGAATTACCTGCAGGTAAGGTTGAGTCGGTAGATCGAGACTTTTCTATTCGTGTTGAACGAAGTTATTTAACGCCAGATGACTTTTCTAACATGGTTATTGGACATTCTACCGATAATACAACACAAGACACTTCTGTTGTCCGTTTAGGTGATGTTGCTGAGGTATTTGTTGGTGCGGTAGACGACGAAAATATGTTTCGTGGTAATGGTCGTAATATGATTGGCCTTGGGGTAATCAAGCAATCTAAAGCTAATACATTAGAAGTAGTAAAGTTAGCTAGAAAAGAAATGGAGAATATAACCAAGTCCCTACCTGTAGGGACTACCATCGTTAATAGCTATGACAGCTCTGTATTTATTCAAGGATCGATTGATGAAGTGTATAACACCTTAGTCATTGCAATGTTAATGGTTGTGTTGGTTATCTTTTTATTCTTAGGTAATGTTAGAGCCACGTTAATTCCAGCTATTACCGTGCCGGTGGCATTAATTGGCTCAATGATGACCTTATCTTGGTTTGGTTTTTCTATTAACTTATTAACACTATTGGCCTTAGTTTTAGCGATTGGTTTAGTGGTTGATGATGCCATTGTAGTACTTGAAAATATTTATCGTCGTATTGAAAATGGACAAAAGCCTTTAATGGCGGCTTACGAAGGTGGTAGAGAAGTTGCCTTTGCGGTTGTTGCTACTACGTTAGTACTTGTGGCTGTTTTTGTACCTTTGGTCTTTTTATCGGGCAACGTTGGTCGATTATTTACTGAATTTGCTATTGCTATTTCAGCCGCAGTTATTTTTTCAAGTATTACAGCATTATCACTCACCCCTATGTTGTGCTCTAAAATGTTAAAACATCGAGAGCGTAGTTCTTCCTTTGGACAAGTACTTGATCGTAGTTTTGCTCGTTTTGAAGCTGCTTATGGGCGAGCCTTAAAAAACTCTATTCACCAACCAATCCTTATTGTTATTGTTCTTGCTTTGGCGCTTGCTGCTGTATTTTTACTCTTTACCAAGTTACCTACAGAATATACGCCGAAGGAAGATCGCGGTAATTTATTTTTAATAATGAATGCAGCAGAAGGTGCAAGTTATGAAAGCAACGTTAAAAACATGCAAATTATTGAAAAGAAACTAATCGCTTATCAAGACGAAGGTGTATTAGAACGTGTTCTTGTTCGGGTACCTGGTTTTGGTGATAAAGGGGGGATGGCAATTATTGGTATGCCGGATTGGGATAAACGTAGTATTGATACTTTTAGCTTTATTGAACAAATTTCTAGTGAAGTGCAAAGTGTTACCGATGTAAAGGCCTTTGCTATGATGCGTAAAGGGATAGGGGGGGGAGGTAATAGCTCACCAGTGTCTTTTGTTTTACAAGGTAATACCTTTGAAGAATTAGCGCAATGGCGTGATATTTTAATTGCCGAAGCTGAAAAGAATCCTAATTTGTCAAATATCGATAGCGATTATCAAGAAACCTACCCACAGCTTTTGGTACAAATTGATAGAGAGCGCGCTTACGACTTAGGTGTGCCAGTTGGTGATATTGCTGAAACTTTAGAAACCATGATGGGACAACGTCGTGTTACCACTTTTGTTGATCGTGGTGAAGAGTATGACGTAATTGTTGAAGGTGATGAAAAGCAATTTGCTAGCCCGACCGATATCGATAATATTTATGTGCGATCGCAAACCACGAATAAACTCATTCCTTTGTCTAACTTACTACTTATGGGAGAAAATGCTACGTCGTCACAGCTTAACCGGTATAACAGGTTGCGTAGTATTACTATTTCGGCGAATTTAGCTGATGGTTATGCCTTAGGTGACGCATTAGACTTTCTTGTTGATATTACTAAAACAAAGTTACCAGAGCACGTACAAGTTGATTATAAAGGCGAGTCTTTATTACTTAAAGAGTCTGGCAGTTCAATTTTATTTGTATTCTTACTGGCGTTATTAATTACTTATTTGGTATTAGCTGCGCAGTTTGAAAGCTTTATTCATCCTTTTGTTATATTACTTACCGTACCACTTGCTTTGGTTGGAGCATTAACGGGCTTAGAATTAATGGGAATGAGTTTAAATATATACAGCCAAATAGGTATTGTAATGCTTATTGGTTTAGCGGCTAAAAACGGTATATTAATTGTTGAATTTGTCAACCAACTACGCGACAAAGGTGTGGCTTTTGAAGAAGCATTAATAGCAGCAGCGCAACAACGATTACGGCCAATAGTAATGACAACATTCACCACAGTAACTAGTGCCATTCCGTTAGTGTTAGCGGTAGGACCAGGTGCTGAAAGTAGAATGGTGATTGGTGTTGTTATTTTTGCTGGTGTGTCATTAGCAAGTATTTTTACTTTATTTATAGTGCCAGGTGCTTATTATTGGCTATGTCGTAATACAGGTTCACCACAAGCTATAGCGAATGAGATTGAACAACAACTTACCTAAGAAGTAAATAATATCTGGGATGACAATGATTAAATATATTTTACAGCTGTGTTTTTTTACATTAGCAATAACGTCTATACCTGCTTGCTCTTTACTTGAAATAGGTAAGCAGTCTACCCAATTAGAAAGACTACCTTCCGTGTCTGGAACTATTGAACTTAATAACGATAATAAGCCTATTTATGTCATGTTACTAAAACAAAGTTCAATAGAATTAGAAGTCATAAACCAGGTGATGGTTAATGATAAAGGCGAATATAATTTCAATGTATTACCAGACAATTACACTATCATGGCGTATGTAGACGACAATAAAAATGCTAAAAAAGAAACCAACGAAAGGTTTTCTTTTTATGGTGGGGAAGAAGAAAATGGGGGACGTAATATCCCAGTTAAAAGCGGAGAGCATATAAAGCTTGAAATTTTTGCTGTTAATGACGAGTTGATTGACTTAGGTGAGAGCCAAATAAGTGACCACTCGTATGAGTATCAACGTAATATTGGTAAGGTTATTTCATTAGACTCTCCTATATTTGCTGTAGAAAATGCCAAATTGGGCTTATGGAAACCGATTACATTTTTAAGTACTATAGGTGGCGGTCTGTTCATGTTACAAGACTTTGAGGTTGGTAAAACACCTATTATTTTTGTACATGGCATACTTGGTAATCCTACTGAGTTTAGCAAAATGATTGAAAGTGTTGACCGCGAAAAATATCAACCTTGGGTTTATTATTATCCAACCGGAGTCCAATTAGATTTGATAAGTGATTACTTATTAACATCTTTAAATCAATTGCAGAATGAATATGGCTTTACCAATATCAATTTAATTACCCATAGTATGGGGGGGTTAATGTCTCGTTCATTTCTTATGCAGCACGAACAAGAAAATAGTAATTTTGATGTGTCATTTTATATGACAATTAATAGCCCTTTATATGGAATGAAAAGTGCTCGTGCGGGAGTTAACTCATCACCTATTATTATTCCTTCTTGGCGAGACTTGGCCACAGGAAGCGACTTTATAAAAAAGGTACATAATTGGCATGTGCCACAAGAGGTGAATTACCATTTAGTTTTTTCTTATTTGGAAGGAGAAGAAGGTGATGGTGTGGTACCAATGAACAGCCAACTTTCTTTAAGCTTGCAACAAGAAGCAGATAATATTTATGGTTTTCCTTCGCAACATGCGGAAATTTTGCATAATGAAGCGTTTATTAAACTTTTCAATAAATTACTGATAGCTGATTCAACCTCGCTTATTAAGTAGTTTTAGTTGGCATATAAGGCAGGGAACTGCCTTATATATAAATTATTTACGGTAATAAGCATAATAATAGCTAAGTCTGCAGTAAAAATATGAGACAATTTAGATCGTAATAATAACTTAATGGCTCATTATGAAACTTTTAGTTCGTAACCTTTCTCGCTCTACTACAGAGCAAGAACTTCGTATTTTATTCTCCGAACATGGTACTGTCGCAGAATGTACTTTGGTATTAGACCAAACAACAGGTAAATCAAAAGGCTTTGCTTTTGTGGTTATGCCTAATGAAACTGAAGCTAAAAGCGCACTGTCTTCATTACATGAAACACGCGTTGCTAAGAATAAGATCAGAGTTAAAATAGCCCAATAAGCTAATTTATTGGCAAGTAACTATTAAAAACCAGTTGTAGCTGGTTTTTTATTTATTAGTATTGGTAGCAAACTCACTCACACTCAATAATTACATTACTTCGTGTTTCATCTCTACCATCATTATTTAAGTCAGTCGTTGCGTAAAGTCGCCCAGAACGAGCAACCACTAAGCCCCGAGACTTTTCTTTGTGTGCTT
Organism: Colwellia sp. E2M01; assembly: GCF_018860585.1. GTDB lineage: Bacteria > Pseudomonadota > Gammaproteobacteria > Enterobacterales > Alteromonadaceae > Colwellia. The sequence continues at coordinate 9,307 of NZ_JAHKPR010000003.1, read as the reverse complement.
TAGGGCAATACCTAAAGGTACCGTTGCTTAAACCGAATAAATGGCCTGTCGCTTGATAGGTTATTTTATCTCTGCTCTTAGCGTAAAGTAATGTGTCTCCTGATGTTATTGCCGCTTTTGTGGTAATTATTAATTCGCCATCAGCTTCATCAAACTTTTTATTACCATTGAGGTCGATAAATACACTCAAATCCTCATGCCATTGAGTGGAGCATTTACTTCCTTTTAAAGGGCAAATAATCACGTTAGCCTGGTTATTAATGGCGTAATTTCGTGCAACAAGCAATAAACGCGTTAAACGTGATATTTCATTATCTACTCGTAATTGCGTAATAAAATCATTAAAGTTAGGTACAGCAATTGAAGTGAATATTGAGGTAATACTGATACTGATCATTAGCTCGATTAAAGTCATCCCAATAATCGATTTGTTTTTAGCTATGGGTTGGCACTGGTTTATTTTGTTATTCTTGAATTTTGGTGCTTTTCTCTGCCGTTTAGGAGAGAAGGTTACGCCTAGGCAGAGTCTGAAAAAACTGTATATCTTCGTGCAATTGTATTTGATTAAATCAACGTTAAAAAAACGACGAAAAGCTGAATGAACAGAAGCATTAATCATAAAAAATCCATTTTTTATTAACTATCCTACTGTTAGGTATAGGTAATAAAAAAGGATTTATCTATGCTTGAGAGTATGCTTATTGACAAATTAATCGTAAATTGTTGGAATCGTTTGCCTTTTATGTTGTGTTTTTTTGTAGATATTAATAATGTGTTCGCTGATGTCTGATGTTACCGTTTTTCCTTCTAAAAAATCATCTAACTGATCATAGGTAATACCTAGTGCATCTTCATCAGTTTTACCCGGATCTAAATCTTCTAAATCAGCGGTAGGTGCTTTTTCTACAAGTATACTTGGCGCCCCAAGATGTTTGGCAATAGCACGAACTTGTCTTTTAGATAAACCAAAAAGCGGTGCTAGGTCACATGCACCATCGCCCCATTTAGTGAAAAAGCCAGTAATGTTTTCTGCGCTATGGTCTGTCCCTAGCACTAAACCACCAACAATACCTGCAATATGATATTGGCTTACCATGCGAGCTCTTGCTTTAGCATTACCTTTTGAAAAGTCAATTTGAGCTTTACTTGCCGTTAATATATTTGCTTGTGTTAATGCCTGTAGTACTTCGTTATTAATACCGTCTGCAGCAGCTAAAATATTAGTTGTTAAGCAATGGCTTGGTTGAATAAAAGAAAGAGCTTGTTGTGCATCCTCTTCATCTGCCTGCACGCCATAAGGCAATCGTACGGCAATAAATTGATAAGACGTAGTGTTTTGCTGTTCATTTAATTCATTAACAGCAAGTTGTGCTAATCGGCCACAGGTTGAGGAGTCAACACCACCACTGATACCTAACACAAGACTTTTTAATCCTGATTGGAGTAATTGCTTTTGAATAAAAGCGACACGGCGGTTTATTTCGAATTGAATATCTATTTCAGCTAAAACTTTCATTTCGGCAATAATGGTTGGCTGATCCATAATACTTCCTAGCGAGGATTGATTAAAAGTGTAGTTTTATCTAGTTTAACAAAATTAAAAGGCAATTGGATATTGCTAAATGACAATAAACACGCTGTAATAACTTTATTATTTAAATACATAATAACTGACGAGTAACGCAGATGAGAAAAATAGAAGCTATTATTAAACCATTTAAGATGGATGATGTAAGAGAAGCCCTTGGTGAAATTGGGGTGACTGGTATGACGGTTTCAGAAGTGAAAGGTTTTGGTCGTCAAAAAGGTCATACTGAATTATATCGCGGTGCCGAGTATATGGTCGACTTTTTACCGAAAGTAAAAATTGAAATTATTATCGCCAAAGAAAATGTTGAGCGTTGTATAAACACAATTGTAGCCACAGCTCAAACAGGTAAAATTGGTGATGGTAAAATATTTGTCACCGATGTTGAGAGAGTTATTCGAATTCGCACAGGCGAAGAAAATCACGAAGCAATTTAATCATTTACTAGTGATTAAAGCTTAAAAAAGATATAAAAAATGCCGCTTCATTTTCTATAAAAAGAATATGAAGCGGCATTTTTATTAGATGTAAATAATTATATTAACAATGCTTTAGTGAATAATGCTTTAATTAACTAATGTGTTGTTAGGATAATTAGCTGCCAGTACTTGCATCGCATTGGCTTTTAAATCAGTTAATCCTAATTTATCATAACTGGTAATCATTACAATTAATGCTTGTTCAACCTCTGGGCTAGGTGAGAAATATTCAAGAATATAACGACCACGATTTGCAGCTGCTGCAAAAGCTTCCCGTTTAATATAATATTGAGCAACGGCTAATTCGTATTGTGCCAAACGAGATTTAATGCCGATCATGCGCTGACGTGAATCTTCAGCATATTTACTGTCAGGATACTCGGTAACTATCCTTTTAAAATCCTTAAAAGCACTTCTTGCTGCTTCAGGGTCTCGGTCAGTACGATCAATACCCGCTAACTCTTGAAATACATCTTCTTGAGTCGATAAGTTAATTAATGCACGCATGTATAAAGCATAATCTATATTAGAATTATTAGGGTTAAGACGCAAAAACCTATCCGCTAAAGCAATACCTTGCGGGGCATCACCACTTTTGTAATAAGCATAAATCAAGTCTAGTTGTACTTGATGAGATACAGGGCCAAATGGAAAACGAGAGTCTATAGCACTAAGTATTTGGATAGCTCGTTGATATGAGCCGTTATCAAGCGAGTTTCTTGCATCTTCAAATAAAGCTTGTGCTGATTTATCAGGTACTAACTCTAAATCGTCATCAGACGAAGAGCACGCCGTTAAGCTTAATACTAAAACGGATAAAATAATTTTTACTGTCAATTTTGTCATAAAATTTATTGTCGCAACTTTGTTTTAATTAAAATAAATATCAAACCACCACGTAAACGGGTAAAATGTTTCTATAGTTAAGAATAAGCATTCTACCCTAGCAATCTTACCTTGCACAGTGCAAATGGTAATTTGATTCATTCGTTAGGTTTACACGCGTTTAAAAAGAGTTTAAAGAGAGTTTAATGTCAGAAATAATCGAACATAAAGATACCGTACCTGAAACATGTTTAGGTAACCGTTTTGACCAAGCATTAGCGAAAATGTTTCCAGATTATTCACGTTCACGTATAAAAGATTGGATTTTAGCTGGACAAGTGAAAGTTAATGGTGATGTATTAACTGTGCCACGTGAAAAAATGTACGGTGGTGAAGTTATTGAAATTAATGCGAAAGTTGAAGCAGAAATACGTTTTGAAGCGCAAAATATCCCATTAAATATTGTTTATGAAGATGAACATATTTTAGTGATAAATAAACCTGCAGGCTTAGTTGTTCATCCTGGTGCTGGTAACCCTGACGGCACTGTGCTTAACGCTTTATTACATCACTGCCCAGAGTTAAACGTAGTACCAAGAGCGGGTATCGTGCATCGTCTTGATAAAGACACTACTGGCTTAATGGTGGTTGCTAAAACTATTGCCGCACAAACTAACTTAGTTGAAGCTTTGCAATTACGTGAAATAACCCGTGAATATGAAGCGGTAGCTAACGGAATTATGACGGCAGGTGGTGTAGTTGATGAGCCAATTGGTAGACATTCAACTAAACGTACGCAAATGGCAGTTTCTTTTGTTGGCCGTCCATCGGTAACTCACTATCGAGTAATGGAAAAATATCGCTTGCACACTCGTTTACGTTTACGTCTTGAAACAGGTCGAACCCATCAAATACGTGTACATATGTCTCATATCACCCACCCTTTAGTAGGTGACCCAGTGTATGGCGGTCGTCCGCGTCCACCTAAAAATGCTACTGAAGCATTATTAATGAAGTTACGTACTTTCAAGCGTCAAGCGTTACATGCTGCAAGATTATCGTTATTTCATCCGATAACAGGTGAAGAAATGACTTGGCATGCTGAATTACCTGAAGATTTTGTAGAGTTAATCACCTTATTGCAAGAAGATAACAAGCTTAATGCCAAAGAAGAATACTAAGCAAAGTCATCAAAGCCACTTTATCAATTCTACATTTGAGCGGGTAAAGTGGGGCTTTAACTTATCTACAACGTTTGATGAACAAGTTGTAGCGTTTCAAACCACCTGCAATCAACCGCGTAACGATCTAATTCTAGTAAATCACTACAGTGAAAGCTCCGCTGAAAAAAATCTTTTAGTAAATGAAGGTGATCACCCAACCACTTATGGCGGCTTTAACTTAGGCTTACATGTTGGAGATAATACCTGTCATGTAATGAAAAATCGTGATTTGTTAACTAAGTATCTTTATCAAGAAGTAAATAATTACCGCCAACCAACAGACTCTGCTTTACAAAATATTAGTATTCAATGGCTTGAGCAAGTTCATGGTAATAATGTTGTTACTATTCTAAAAACTGATACCAAGCCTATTACCGCTGATGCTAGCATTACCCGTGAAAAAAATATTGCCTTAGCCATTATGACCGCAGATTGTTTGCCTGTATTACTTGCTCATAAAAATGGTCTTGAAATTGCTGCTATTCATGGTGGTTGGCGTCCATTGGCTGCTAATATCATAACGAAAACACTTGAAAAAATGCAAAGTGATCCTAGTGATATTCAAGCTTGGCTTGGCCCTTGTATTGGCAAAACGGCTTTTGAAGTAGGTAGTGAAGTAAAAGATATTTTTCTAAAACAAAACCATAATTTTGAATCTTGCTTTGTGCCACAAGCCAACGCTAAGTATTTAGCTGATTTGCATGCTATTGCTGAGATACAATTGAATAGTTTAGGTGTTACTAATATATCTCGACTTGACGAATGTACTTATCAAAATACCAACAAATATTATTCTTACCGTAAAAATAACACGACGGGCCGTATGGCAAGTGTTATTTGTCGACGTTAACGCTTAAATGCGCTGTTAGCTTAAGCGACTATAATTCTAAGTTATAAAAAACGATCACTGTAAAAACATAAGTAAGAGGCTATAGTTTTACATTGAAAATACTTTTAAATGATTTATATATTTATTCTGAATTTTAATCAGAATATTGAAAAAAGATTGTTTTAACCTCATAACTGACTGCATAAGTGAAACATAACTTAGATTGCCTTCAGTTTTCGTTCTGTTATTGATAAAAGCTAACAGGCGTTGTTTATAATCGAGTCCGTAAGATATATTTGTACCAAAATACATGGTATTAGGAGTTAAAAATGCGTTTAGATCGTTTTACTCAATCTTTTCAAGAAGCTATTGCTGATGCCCAATCACTTGCTTTAGGCAAAGATCATCAATTCATTGAGCCAATTCATTTAATGTTAGCTTTGCTAAATCAAAATGGTAATTCGGTTATTCAACTGCTTAAAAGTGCAGGGGTTGATGTTCGTACTTTACGAAATAAAATTGAAGAGGCATTAGCTTCACTTGCTCATGTTGACGGTAACAATGGTGACGTACAACTATCTGCGGCTTCCGCTCGACTATTTAACCTGTGCGATAAACATGCGCAAAAAATGTCTGATAAATACATTTCATCTGATGTGTTTTTACTTGCCGCTATTGATGATAAAGGAACTCTAGGAAAAATTCTTGCTGAGCTTGGCGCTAACCTACAACGCATAAAATCTGCAATAGACCATATTCGTAGTGGTGAAAGTGTACAAGAGCAAAACGCAGAAGGCATGCGACAAGCACTAGATAAATATACTATAGATTTAACCGAGCGTGCTGAGCTTGGAAAACTAGACCCTGTTATAGGCCGAGACGATGAAATTCGTCGCACTTTACAAGTATTACAACGTAGAACCAAAAATAACCCGGTATTAATTGGTCAGCCGGGGGTTGGTAAAACTGCAATAGTTGAAGGTTTAGCGCAACGTATTGTTAATAACGAAGTACCTGAAGGCCTGAAAAACAAACGAGTTTTATCGTTAGATATGGCGGGTTTAGTTGCCGGTGCAAAATATCGAGGTGAGTTTGAAGAGCGTTTAAAAGCGGTTTTAAATGAACTATCAAAAGAAGAAGGTCAAGTGATCCTCTTTATTGATGAATTACATACCATGGTTGGCGCAGGAAAATCTGATGGTGCAATGGACGCAGGTAATATGCTCAAACCTGCGTTAGCACGTGGCGATTTACATTGTGTTGGCGCAACAACACTGGATGAATATCGTCAATATATAGAAAAAGATGCAGCATTAGAGCGTCGTTTTCAAAAAGTATTAGTTGAAGAGCCAAGTGTTGAAGACACCATTGCCATTCTACGTGGTTTAAAAGAACGTTATGAATTACACCACTCTGTAAATATTACCGATCCTGCCATTGTTGCGGCTGCGACTTTATCTCACCGATATATTAGTGATAGACAACTACCAGATAAAGCAATTGACTTAATTGATGAAGCGGCTTCTAGTATTCGTTTACAAATGGACTCTAAACCAGAAGATTTAGATCGATTAGAGCGCCGCTTAATTCAGTTAAAACTTGAACAAAAAGCACTAGAGAAAGATGAAGACGAAGCAACACTCAAACGGCTAGCCATTATTTCTAAAGAAGTTACCGATAAACAACAAGAATACGATGAATTAGACGAGATTTGGACAACGGAAAAAGCTGCATTATATGGTGCACACACAATAAAAGAAGAGCTGGAGCAAGCGCGAATAGATTTAGAAGCTGCACGTAGGGCTGGCGATCTAAATAAAATGTCTGAACTGCAATACGGAAAGTTACCCGAACTAGAAAAACAACTCGACTTAGCCAGCCAAGCTGAAATGCAAGAAATGTCATTATTAGCGAATAAAGTTACAGATGTTGAAATAGCTGATGTACTTAGTCGCGCTACCGGTATTCCTGTAGCTAAAATGTTAGAGCAAGAACGCGATAAACTATTAAACATGGAAGATAATTTACATCAAAGCGTGATAGGCCAACATGAAGCGGTAACATCGGTGGCAAATGCAATAAGGCGCTCAAGAGCAGGTTTAAGTGACCCTGATCAACCTATAGGATCTTTTTTATTCTTAGGACCTACCGGTGTAGGGAAAACAGAATTAACCAAAGCCTTAGCCGAATTTTTATTTGATTCGCAAGATGCTTTAATTCGTGTTGATATGTCAGAGTTTATGGAAAAACATTCAGTAGCGCGTTTAGTTGGTGCTCCTCCTGGGTATGTAGGTTATGAAGAAGGCGGCTACTTAACAGAAGCGGTACGTCGAAAACCATATTCAGTAATATTATTAGATGAAATTGAAAAAGCGCACCCGGATGTTTTTAATATTCTTTTACAAGTGCTTGATGATGGCAGGTTAACTGATGGTCAAGGTCGAACAGTCGACTTTAAAAATACCGTGATTATTATGACCTCAAATATTGGCTCAGATGTAATTCAATCACTTTCTGGAGAAAGTAACTACCAAGCGATGAAATCGCAAGTAATGAATATATTAGGTCAACATTTTAAACCTGAATTTATTAACCGAGTAGATGAAGCTGTTGTATTTCACCCGCTTATTGCTGAGCAAATAAAGAAAATTGCTGGTATCCAAATACAGGCGTTAGCACAGCGATTATTAAACCAAGAATTAACCTTAGCGATAAGTGATGAAGCCTTATCATTAATTGCTACCGCAGGATTTGACCCTATTTTTGGCGCAAGACCCTTAAAAAGAGCAATTCAGCAAGGTATAGAAAACCCATTAGCGCAAAAAATTCTCGGCAATGACTTCCCGAAAGGAAGTCAAATACATGTTAGTGTGGTTGAAGATAAACTATGCTTTTTATAAGTAAAATATATTCCAAGAAGTATTATAGACGTTAATGATAGAGAGTGTTTTGTAATTAATGGATCATTAATGAATTCACAAAACTTTAAAAAAAGTACTTATAAGCATTTAAAGATAGGAACAACCCTTATTTTTACTCATTAAATTTTAAGTTAGTAAAAATAAGGGCTAAAATGGCTTAACTGTTTACTTAGTACAATAAAGTTCTTCATGCTTTTTACTTAAAGCTAACTTTGAAGATTTTTCTTGAGGAGTTAATGGGCGATTGATTATCTTGCCATCGGCTTGCTCTTCAGTAAGATGAACTTCATCTAAAGAATTTAACATTTTAATATTTAATAGAGCGGCTTTACAGTTTTTCTCAAATATCTCCTTATTCTTCGCAATTGTTACTTCTTGTTGATCCTCAATTGTTAATTCGTCACCTTCTAGCGCAGCACGCTCGGCTTTAGATAAAGCTTTAAAAGAGGAAACAGTACTCAATTCTGTATAATCATGACCGTGAGGAAGGTTTTGGCTAAAGTGGACGACATTATTTTCATCAACCCAACGATAAATAGCTATATCTTTGGCATTAACATAGTTGCTAATAGACGAAACTAATAATGTACCTACTATTAAAGAGCGGATAAAAAGTGTTTTTGTAATATTCATAACTAACCTTATCTTGTAACCAACAGTCTGTAACTTACTAAAATTAAAATATAGTACAACAACTATTTGAGCTTCAAAAAATTAGCCAAATAGACTGCTCTGGATATAGTCTAAATATGGTTTCATTATAGTTGTGTTTTTATGCTTTTAAGCTAACAAATTATTAACATAATAACAATTACTTAATATGAGGCACTTTGATAGTGACTATAAATATTAACTACTTAATACCCAATAATCATAAAAAAGCACGTTGTAATATAGAGAAATTACCAATGAAGCACCTGATTTGATGTTTTTATAATCAAACAAACAAATAAATGAAATTAGTGCTTGTGCTCTACGAAAACCTCTCTATAATGCGCATCCAGTTCCAAGGGGTTCACAACAAATGAATCATGAAGAGCTTGTTTTAGTCAGTTATCTAATTGCTTTTAGCACTAAATAACGGAAGTTAACGTCTCGTTTCTAAGGCTTTTAAATTAATTTAAAAAAACTTTCAAATAAAGCGTTGACATTAAAACTCACAAGCGTATGATACGCATCCTGCTTCGGGGCAGCAGCAACGAGCAAGCTAGTTTAACGATAAGTTTACTAGCAACGATGAAGAGCGAATGCGACTCTCATCTAGACTTCAATCGAAGTCTTTTCTTTAACAATTAGTTATCATGCAATTTGTGTGAGCACTCACATTACTGTTGTTTTACAAAGCTACTTAGGTAGCAAAAACGCTTAATGATGAATGTCACATAAATGAATATTTATATACTTATATATGTAATGCGATATCTATATATGTAATGCGATAT
>NZ_JAHKPR010000058.1 GCF_018860585.1 Colwellia sp. E2M01 | reverse complement strand
TAGCTTGCTCGTTGCTGTTCCCCCGAAGCAGGATGCGTATCATACGCTCCCAAGTTTTAATGTCAACGTTTTATTTTAAGTTTCTTTAAAAAACATTTTAAAGCGTTTCAAAACTAAACATTAACTTAAGTTATTTAGTGCTTAAAGCGAGTAGATAACTTAGTAAAACAAGCTCTTCATGATTCATTTGTTGTGAACCCCTTGGAACTGGAGCGCATTGTAGAGAGTTTTTGATAGAGCACAAGCACTAATTTCAATTTTTTGTTTAAACGGTTAAACTTCAGACAATATGTCTGTTATTAGTTCAAAAAAGCTATTGGCTTTGTTTAACAGGTCTAATATAGTGTACTTATTACATAGCTTTATACGTTTGGTAGTTGTACATTATCAAAAGCTAAGTAACATAAATTGCATTTTGCATTTTATTCACAAAGTAAAATTAATTTATTAAAATAATAATTAGGTATATTTATATGAAGTCTCCAACTTTACAATCAGTGATCGTCGCTGTTGTTTTTGCCATTATCGCTTACATCACCGCTACAATAACTTCAGCTAATGCTCTACTTCTAACTAGCTCTGTTTTTATAGCAGCATTTCTTGCACCTTTAATCGCTTGCACAAAAAAAGGTAACTCACCCAGCTCAACTAACTCTAACAATGAATCTATTTCAGATGAAGACGTTAGAACCCTTTATGTTGGCAACCTGCCTTATAGAGCTAACGAAACTGCCGTACGAGAACTTTTCTCTGAACATGGCTCTGTACACTCTGTTCGTTTAATGAAAGATAAACATACAGGTAAACGTCGTGGCTTTGGTTTTGTAGAAATGGCATCTAATGATTTAGATAAAGCTATTACTGCGTTAAATGATACTGAATTCCAGCAACGTACCTTAAAAGTAAGAGAAGCCAAAGAGCGTCCAGAACGCGTTGAAGACAACAGCGAAGGTTAATCGCTTTAAATACTTTTCAATAATAAGGCCGCTTTATTCAAATAGCGGCCTTTTTTATGTCTTTCATTATTATTTGCAAAAATATGTTCCTTTTTTAGTAAACTAAAAAGTCTATCTAAACTTTCCTTAAACGTTATTCGTTCAAACTATTATTTATTATTAATTTGATTAAGAGGTAGACAAAAGTTAAGTGGATAGTAAAATCCGCGCTGTAACTCTTATACCTCATTCTTCACACCCGTTTATTAATACAAGGCATTTCTATGTTTAGTCACATTCATCCAGATAACTACCAAGCACAACTATCAAAAAAACTACAAGCTATGACAGAGTTATTTAGTGACTTTAACTTACCCGCTGCTGATTTATACCCATCAGTGCCTCTTAACTTCCGTCAAAGAGCTGAGTTTAGAGTGTGGCATGAAGGTGATGATCTGTATTACATAATGTTTGATAGTAAAACCAAACAAAAATTTCGTGTTGACGAATTTCCTGTTGCCAGTGAGTTAATTAACAATGCGATGAAAGCACTTATTGCCGCCATCAAAGATCATAAAGAATTGCGTTTTAAGTTATTTCAAGTTGATTTTCTATCAACCTTGAGTGGTGAGTTATTAATTAGCATGCTTTATCACAAGCAACTATCTGAAAATTGGCAGAATGAGGCGGAAAACTTAAAAGCACAATTATCAAGTATTGCCCCTGTTGATATTATTGGACGCGCTAAAAAACAAAAAGTTATTATTAATAAAGATTACGTGATGGAGTCGTTAAACGTTGGTGGTAAAAATTACGTATATCAACAAGTTGAGAATAGCTTCACTCAACCTAATGCGGGTGTTAACGAACAAATGCTTTTATGGGCACAACAAGCAACTGAAAAAGCAGGTGGTGACTTAATTGAACTTTACTGTGGTAATGGTAACTTTAGTATTGCGTTAGCTGAAAATTTTGATCGTGTTTTAGGTACCGAAATATCTAAAACGTCAGTACGCTCTGCACAAATTAATATTAGCGAAAACAATATTGATAATATTGATATTGTACGTATGTCGAGTGAAGAATTTAGCCAAGCCATGAATGGCGAACGCAAATTTAGACGCTTAGAAGATTTCGATTTAACCGCTTATAACTACGATACCGTTTTAGTTGATCCACCGCGTGCGGGTTTAGATGTAGACAGTGTTGAATTAGTAAGACGTTTTAACAAAATTATTTATATTTCTTGTAATCCTGAGACACTCAAAGACAATTTAGCTTTATTAGTAGATACACATACTGTTGAAAATTTTGCTCTATTCGACCAGTTTCCTTATACCGACCATGTTGAGACCGGTGTTATCTTAACCAGAAAATAAGTTAAGCTTTATTCTTTGATTTTTTACGGCGATCACTCAATTCAAGAGCACCGCGAGCGATAAAGCGTAATTGCTGTATTGTTTGTTGTGCTAATTGATTTCGCTCGCTATTATCTTCCATATCAAGCGCATCAGAGCCAGCGCTAAAAACTATAGTTACTGCAGCATTAGCTTGCATATAAGCAACTTCAGCATCGAGTTGATTAGCTTTTTGCAGGTAATCACAAAGTTCCATCGTAAAATAACGTATCTCTCTAATTACTGCGGCACGAAAAGCCGCCGATGTACCGGATCGCTCACGTAGTAAAAGTCTAAAAACATTACCATTACTTTCTATCAATTCCATAAAGGTTTGCACCGATATTTGAATTACTGAACCACCTTTAGCGATACGTTGTCGTGCTTGACGCATTAACTGTCTTAAAGTTAAACCGGCTTCATCAACTAACGTTAAACCTAATTCATCCATATCTGAAAAATGACGATAAAAAGACGTTGGTGCCAAGCCCGCTTCTTTAGCAACTTCACGCAAACTTAAACTTGAAAAACTTCGTTCTGCACTTAATTGGTTTAACGCCGCATTAATTATTTGACGACGGGTTTTTTCTTTTTGTTGTGCGCGTACACCACTCATTTAACAAACTCTTCATCACTATAAACACAAGTTATTCTCATAATACTGAATTAACACAATATTGTCAGGTTTAGTTCTGATAGAATCATTATTATATTCCCATTAAGCTATTTTGAGGACTTACCATTGGCTAAATCAAAAATAAGTAAAAGTGAAGATAAATCATTTGATTATGACGTCATTATCATAGGCACAGGTCCTGGTGGTGAAGGCGCAGCGATGAAATTGGCGAAGCTGCAAAAGAAAGTCGCGGTTATCGAACGTTATCACCAAGTTGGCGGTGGTTGTACTCATTGGGGAACTATTCCTTCAAAAGCTTTACGTCAATCCGTTAGTCGTTTAATTGAATACAATTCAAATCCGTTATTCAGCCAGAAAAATCAATTAAAGCAGCTTACTTTTCAAGATATTCTTAGTCATGCTTCAGCGGTGATCCAAGAGCAAGTAAATTTACGTAGTGGCTTTTATAATCGTAATCGTGTGAGCCTTATTCAAGGCGATGCTTCATTTGTTGATGCTAATACTATTAAAGTGGTACACGCTGATGAAAGTGTGGAAATTATTACTGCTAAGCAAGTCATTATCGCTACAGGGTCTCGTCCTTATCAGCCAGACAACGTAGACTTTACTCATCCTCGCGTATACGACTCAGATAGTATTTTAAGCCTTAAACATGCTCCGCAGCACGTGATTATTTATGGTGCAGGTGTTATAGGTAGTGAATATGCTTCTATCTTTAGAGGTTTGAGCGTAAAGGTTGATTTAATTAATACCCGTGAGCGTTTATTGTCTTTCTTAGATGCAGAGATGTCTGACTCTTTAAGCTATCATTTATGGAATAACGGGGTTGTTATTCGCCATGGTGAAGAATTTGAACGTGTAGAAGCTACAGACGATGCTGTTGTTGTGCATTTAAAATCAGGCAAAAAAATGCGTGCCGACTGTTTACTGTATGCTAACGGTAGAACAGGTAATACCGCAGACTTAAACTTAGAAGCTGCAGGCTTAAAAGCTGATGGCCGCGGTCAATTAAAAGTTAATGAACATTACCAAACGGAAGTTGAAAATATTTTCGCTGTCGGTGATGTGATTGGTTATCCAAGTTTAGCAAGCGCTGCTTTCGATCAAGGTAGAATAGCTGCTGCTGCGATGGTGGATATTACCAGTAAGAAGAAACTCATTGCTGATATTCCAACTGGCATTTATACCATTCCTGAAATAAGTTCGGTAGGTAAAACAGAATTAGAACTTACTGAAGCTAAAATACCGTATGAAGTAGGACGTGCGCAGTTTAAGCACCTTGCTCGAGCACAAATATCAAATAACTTAGTTGGCTCTTTGAAAATTCTTTTTCATCGAGAAACTAAAGAAATTTTAGGTATTCATTGTTTTGGTGAAAATGCTGCTGAGATCATTCATATTGGGCAAGCCATAATGCAACAGAAAAATGGTGGCAACACTATTGAATACTTTGTTGAAACAACATTTAACTATCCAACCATGGCAGAAGCATTCCGTGTTGCTGCGTTAAACGGTTTAAATAGATTGTTTTAATTCCTGTCATTCAATCAATTAGGTAGAAACTTATCTAACGAAAAAATAAATAAGGCTCAAAGTATATTTATACCTTGAGCCTTTTTTAACACTATCTTTACCACTAATACTGAATAGCCTGATATTTATTCCATATAGTTTACTGGCATATCTAAACCAGCAACACCTGAGTCTATCGCAGCTTGTGCAACGGCTTTAGCAACTCTAGCGCACAAACGTGTATCCATTGGTTTAGGTATAATGTAGTCCTTGCCAAAGGTTAGATTATCTTCACAACTTGCCTCTAATACTTCTCCAGGTACCGGCTCTTTGGCAAGAGATCTAATAGCATGTACTGCCGCAATCTTCATTTCATCATTAATCGTACGAGCACGTATATCTAACGCACCACGAAAAATAAACGGAAAGCATAAAACATTATTCACTTGATTCGGGTAGTCAGAGCGACCCGTGGCGATAATTAAATCATCACGTGTTGCATGAGCAAGTTCAGGTTTAATTTCTGGATCAGGGTTAGAGCAAGCAAAAATAACTGGGTTATCAGCCATCATGTTCAGTTGCTCTGCTGATAGTAAATCAGGACCTGACACTCCAACAAATACATCAGCACCATCAATGGCGTCATCTAATGTCCTTTTGTCGGTATTATTAGCGAATAACTTTTTATATTCATTAAGGTCATCACGACGTGTATGCACAATACCTTTAGTGTCTAACATGTAGATTTTTTCGCGTTGTGCACCACACTTTATTAACAGATCCATACAAGCAATAGCGGCAGCTCCCGCACCTAAACAAACTATATTGGCTTGTTTTATGTCTTTACCTTGAATTTCTAAAGCGTTCATCATGCCTGCTGCAGTAACAATCGCAGTACCATGTTGATCGTCGTGAAAAACCGGGATTTTACAGCGCTCAATTAATGCTTTTTCAATCACAAAACATTCTGGCGCCTTTATATCTTCAAGGTTAATACCACCAAAACTATCTGCTATATTGGCTACCGTATTAACAAACTCATCTACGGTTTTATGTTTAACTTCTATATCAAATGAGTCAATGTTTGCAAATCGTTTGAATAATAGTGACTTTCCTTCCATGACTGGCTTTGATGCCATAGGGCCTAAATTACCTAATCCTAAAACCGCTGTACCGTTGGTTATAACCGCAACAGTATTGCCTTTAGCGGTATACTTATAAACATCATCAGGGTTATTTGCTATTTCACGACAAGGCTCTGCCACTCCAGGACTATATGCTAATGCTAAATCTTTATTTGTTTTAGCTGAAGTTGTTAAGGCAATACCAATTTTACCTGGTGTAGGTAAGGCATGATAATCTAAAGCTTGCTGACGAAAGTCGGTCATTATGGTTCCTTATAATAAAATTAAAACTATGAGCTGTCACATGACGATATAGTAATGGCTAAGCATATAGCTTTAGTATTAATTTAGTAAGCCCTACCTTTATTATTTACTCGTTATACCAATTTGATTAAATTTCTTCCCAACTCAGAGCTATGCTCGATGTGCAATAACAAGGCGAATTTGTTTAGGT
>NZ_JAHKPR010000053.1 GCF_018860585.1 Colwellia sp. E2M01 | reverse complement strand
AATAAGCTGTGAACTTCTGACGTCTCTAAGTCTTGTTGTTTAACGACCATGTTGTAAACAACTATTGACCGTCCATCGACTAATAAGCTTGCTCGCAGTAAGTGGTATTCATGACCACAGGCTCCACTCCAATCGACAGCTATTGCTAACATAGGTAAAGAGGAAATGATGGGGTGAACTAGGGCATGGTAGATAGCAACTTTTTCATTATACAAGTGTGTGTTGCTTAAGAAGCGATCAACGCGCTTTATTTTATGTTTTACGTGTGCGGAGCCTTTGAGGTTTCTTCCAATGTCAGTCAACGTTAGTTTGCTACCAGATATTAACGTATTACTACAGTTCATTAATGTCTTCATCCTGGCATTGTTGAATGAAGATAAAGACTCTTGGAAGTATTTATGGCAAAGTGATAGTTCAGGCATAGCAGTTCCAACTTATGTGTGTTTTGGCGAACTACATAAGATCATAATTTGCTATGCCTGTCACGTTTTGGGGAGCCCTCAGCCCTTTGGGTGTAGTCGCCACCGCGACACTGTAGGTATAAAAAATACAAACAGAAGTTATCTGCTGTAACAAGCAAAGCACAGTTAGAAATTGTGCGCCAATTACATCTACATAAATTACAGGTATAAAAAAACCCTTAACAATTACTTGTTAAGGGTTTTTACTAACTATTAAGTTTAGTTAAGTATAAATACTTAATTAAGCTTTAGTAATTACGTCAACTAATTTCCAGTTCTTAGACTTAGAAATTGGCGCAACTTCAGTAATAGTTACTAAGTCACCTTCGTTACATACGTTAGTTTCATCATGAGCTTTCAACTTAGTTGAACGCGTCATGAATTTACCGTATATAGGGTGCTTAACACGACGCTCAATCAAAACAACGATAGACTTATCCATTTTGTTACTGATAACAACGCCTTGTAGTGTGCGGATTTTGGCTTCGCTCATTACTTACCTGCCTTTTCAGTGATGATAGTCTTAACACGTGCGATATTGCGACGTACAGTTCTTAGCAAGTGAGTTTGTGCTAATTGGCCAGTACTTGCTTGCATGCGGTAGTTAAACTGCTCGCGAAGAAGTTCTAGTAATTCAGCATTTAGCTCTTCAATGCTTTTTGCTTTAAGTTCACTAACTTTCATTACAATGCCGTCCTAGTTACGAAGGTAGTTTTGAATGGAAGTTTAGCAGCAGCTAAAGCAAATGCTTCACGTGCGATTTCTTCCGAAACACCTTCCATTTCATAAAGAACACGACCAGGAAGAATTTGGCAAACCCAATATTCTACTGAACCCTTACCTTTACCCATACGAACCTCAAGAGGTTTTTTAGTAATTGGCTTATCAGGGAATACGCGTATCCAGATTTTACCTTGACGTTTCACATGACGAGTCATGGCACGACGAGCGGCTTCGATTTGGCGTGCAGTCATACGACCACGCTCAACCGATTTCAAACCGAAAGTACCGAAGCTAACTGAACTACCAACCTGGGCTAAGCCACGGTTACGTAGTTTAAATTGCTTACGGAATTTAGTACGTTTTGGTTGTAACATTACTTATTCCTCTTACTTCGCTTTGCGGTTGTTCTTTCTTTTAGGCTTAGCAGCTGGTTGCTCTGCTTGTAATGGCATGTTGCCAATAATTTCGCCTTTAAAGATCCAAACTTTAATGCCAATAACACCATAAGTAGTGTCACCACGCGCAATTGCGTAGTCGATGTCTGCACGTAAAGTATGTAAAGGTACACGACCTTCACGATACCATTCAGCACGTGCGATATCAGCGCCGCCTAAACGACCACTAACTTGTACTTTGATGCCTTTCGCGCCTAAACGCATAGCGTTTTGAACTGCACGCTTCATAGCGCGACGGAACATAACACGACGTTCTAATTGACTAGCAATGCTGTCTGCAACAAGCTGCGCATCCATTTCTGGCTTACGTACTTCAGCGATGTTGATTTGAGCAGGAACACCAGCAATTTTAGAAACTGCTAAACGTAATTTCTCTACATCTTCGCCTTTCTTACCGATAACAACACCTGGACGAGCCGTGTGAATTGTTACGCGGATAGATTTAGCTGGACGTTCGATTACCACTTTTGAAAGTGATGCACGCTTAAGCTTTTCTTTTAAAAATTCGCGAACCTTATGGTCGCCGTCTAAGTTGCTAGCAAAATCTTTGTTGCTTGCAAACCAAGTAGACGCGAAAGGTTTCGTGATACCTAAGCGAATACCGGTAGGATTAACTTTTTGACCCATACTAATATACTCCTAAGAATCAGACACAATCACAGTGATGTGACTAGTGCGCTTGATGATGCGATCGGCTCGGCCTTTCGCACGTGGCATAATACGTTTCATTGTTGGACCATCGTCAACTAAAATAGTTTTAACGAATAATTCATCAATATCTGCACCTTCGTTATGCTCGGCATTTGCGATAGCAGAGTTAAGTACTTTTTTAACTAAAACAGCAGCAGATTTGTTGCTGAAAGTTAAGATTTCAAGTGCTTTCTCTACATTTACGCCACGGATTTGATCCGCAACTAAACGCGCTTTCTGAGCAGAACCGCGGGCAAATTTATGTATAGCTTGAGCTTCCATTTAATTTCCCCTTATTTCTTCGCTTTCTTATCAGCGATATGACCGCGATAAGTACGAGTTGGTGCAAATTCTCCTAATTTGTGACCGATCATTTCTTCGGTTACAAATACAGGAACGTGTTGACGGCCATTATGGACAGCGATGGTCAATCCGATCATTGTTGGAATGATCATTGAACGACGGGACCAAGTTTTAATTGGCTTTTTATTCCCGCTTTCCACCGCTTTCTCTACCTTCGTCAACAAGTGTAGGTCAATAAATGGACCTTTCTTGAGGGAACGTGGCATGGTGAATCCTTATATATTTAATTCATCATGTGAACTTAGTTTTTTTAAAAACCAACTAAGCTCAGCAATCAGAATATTAGTTAAATGTACTAAATTACTTAGTACGACGACGTACGATAAACTTATCAGTACGCTTGTTCTTACGAGTCTTGTAACCTTTAGTTGGTACACCCCAAGGTGATACCGGGTGACGACCGCCAGATGTTTTACCTTCACCACCACCGTGTGGATGGTCAACTGGGTTCATGGCAACACCACGAACTGTTGGGCGAACACCGCGCCAGCGTGAAGCACCAGCTTTACCCAATGAGCGAAGCATGTGTTCAGAGTTACCGATTTCGCCTAATGTAGCACGACATTCAGACTCAACTTTACGCATTTCGCCAGAACGAAGACGTAAAGTTACATAAGCACCGTCTTTCGCAACTAATTGTGCGTAAGTACCAGCAGCACGTGCAATTTGCGCGCCCTTGCCTGGCTTAAGTTCGATTGCGTGAACAACACTACCTAATGGTGTGTTGCGTAACGGCATTGTGTTACCCGCTTTGATTGGAGCATCTACACCAGACTGGATTGTATCACCAGCTGTTAAGCCTTTAGGGGCTAAGATGTAACGACGTTCACCATCTGCGTATAAAACTAATGCGATGTTAGCACTACGGTTTGGATCGTATTCTAAACGTTCAACTTTGGCTGGAATGCCATCTTTGTTACGTTTAAAATCAACGATACGATAATGTTGCTTATGACCACCACCAACGTGACGAACAGTAATGCGACCATTATTGTTACGACCACCAGACTTAGACTTAGTGTCTAATAGTGGTGCATAAGGCTTACCTTTATGAAGCTCTTTGTTTACCACTTTAACTAGGTGACGACGACCCGGAGAAGTAGGTTTACATTTTACTATAGCCATTTTAACTGCTCCTTATGATTCCGCGCCAACGAAGTCGATGTCACTACCTTCTGCAAGAGAAACGTAAGCTTTTTTCCAGTCGTTACGACGACCAGTACGAGCTCCAGTACGTTTTACTTTACCCTTAACATTAAGCGTATTAACACCTTCAACAGTAACGTCAAAAAGTTTTTCAACTGCGGCTTTAATTTCAGCTTTAGTTGCATCTGTAGCTACTTTGAAAACAACAGTGTTGCTTGCTTCAGCGGCTGTAGTTGCTTTTTCAGAAATATTTGGTGCTAAAAGCACTTTTAACAAACGTTCTTCGTTTATCATGCTAAAATCCCCTCAATTTCTTTAACTGCATCAGCAGTGATTAAAACTTTTTCGAAACCAACTAAACTTACAGGGTCGATTGCTGCAACGTCACGAACGTCAACTTTGTATAAGTTGCGTGCTGATAAGAACAAGTTCTCGTCAACTTCTTTTGTTACAATCAATACGTCTTTAAGTTCTAAGCCTTTTAACTTAGCAACTAAATCTTTAGTTTTTGGTGTTTCTACCGAAAAATCGTTAACTACTACTAAACGTTCTTGACGAACTAATTCAGATAGGATGCTAGCGATAGCACCACGATACATTTTACGGTTAACTTTTTGGCTGTGATCTTGTGGCTTAGCAGCGAATGTTACGCCACCAGTACGCCAGATTGGACCACGAGTAGTACCAGCACGTGCACGGCCAGTACCTTTTTGGCGCCATGGTTTTGCACCACCGCCGCTAACTTCAGAGCGAGTTTTTTGAGCACGAGTACCTTGACGAGCACCAGCTGCGTATGCAACTACTACTTGATGTACTAACGCTTCGTTAAACTCACGTCCAAAAGTTGCTTCAGATACTTCAAGAGCACCTGTTGCGTCTTTTAATGATAATTCCATCAGAAAATCTCCTGGACTTAAGCTTTAACAGCTGGTTTGATGATTACGTTACCGTTGATAGCACCCGGAACTGCGCCTTTAACAAGCAACAAGTTACGTTCTGCGTCAACGCGAACCAATTCAAGGTTTTGTGTAGTAACGCGCACAGCACCCATGTGACCAGACATCTTTTTGCCTTTGAATACACGACCTGGAGTTTGACACTGACCTAACGAACCGTTTGATCTGTGTGATAACGAAACACCGTGAGTAGCATGCTGCATGCTGAAGTTCCAACGCTTAATACCGCCTTGGAAGCCTTTACCCTTTGATGTACCAGTAACGTCAACTAATTTAGTGTCATTCAATAACTCAACAGTGATTTCACTGCCAGCTTCGATATCACTACCTTCGTTTGCGTTTAAACGGAATTCCCACAAGCCGCGGCCTGCTTCGATACCTGCTTTTGCGAAATGTCCAGCAGCTGGTTTGTTAACACGGCTAGCTTTACGCTTGCCAGTAGTAACTTGTAGTGCTGAATATCCATCATTGTCTACTGTTTTAACTTGAGCAACACGGTTGGCTTCAACTTCAATAACAGTAACAGGAGTAGAAACGCCATCTTCTGTGAAGACACGAGTCATACCCACTTTACGTCCAACTAGACCTATAGTCATTGTTAAAACTCCCCTTAACCCAAGCTGATTTGAACATCAACACCAGCTGCAAGATCTAAACGCATTAATGCGTCTACAGTCTTTTCAGTTGGCTCAACGATATCAATCATGCGTTTGTGAGTACGAATTTCGTACTGATCACGAGCATCTTTGTTAACGTGTGGAGAAGTCAAGATAGTGTAACGTTCTTTGCGAGTAGGAAGTGGAATTGGACCACGAACCTGAGCACCAGTACGTTTTGCAGTATCAACGATTTCTGCTGTAGATTGATCAATCAAACGATGATCGAACGCTTTCAAACGAATGCGAATTCTTTGATTTGACATGAAGACAAATCCCCTTTTAAAAGAACAAAAAAATACATCCCTCTGCTTCCTATATGTTGGAAGGGGGTGTATTACTAATAAACATTCAACTCAAAATTAGAGTTGCTGTGAAATAAAGTATTAATCTTTATTTAGTACTAAAGCTTATTTAAGTAGAACATATAATATTGAAACTTATAATAAAACTCAGTAAGTCACACTCAGTTTGGTTGAATGTGAGCGCATATTATACAAGGTTTAGTTATTCACGCAAGTTGTTTTTATGTTTTATTGTTAACTTTAGTGGATAGATAATAAACAAATATAAGTTGGCTTAATATCAATAAGGTAGTGGGGCTAAAAGATGGGGGATTAGTGTTAACGCCCATAAATTGACTTTTTTATGGGCTTAATTTTATTATGTATTTTGCCGTCTGTGTTAATTTACCAATAACGGCGCTATTACCTAACTAATAAGTATGGTGCTAAACACTCACTGTTTTTTGTTTCTTTGCATTTACAATTATTAAAATAATGAAAAGCACTATTGCAGAAGCAATACCAATAGGTTTGCTATAAGCTTCTGATAAATTAAAACCTATACCAGCGGTCATAATATAAGAAATAGTAACGCTTGTGCCTATAACGGCAGGAAT
This sequence comes from Colwellia sp. E2M01, assembly GCF_018860585.1. GTDB lineage: Bacteria > Pseudomonadota > Gammaproteobacteria > Enterobacterales > Alteromonadaceae > Colwellia. The sequence continues at coordinate 7,547 of NZ_JAHKPR010000053.1, read as the reverse complement.
GCTTACTATCCAGTGAAATGTGCCGCGATCGAACAAGAATTTTGTGGCTAACCAAAGAACACTGGTCGACAATAACATATTTGAAAAAGCAAAATAGCGCCAAATCAATGAGAAATCTATTTTAGTCATAAAGTAAGCAATCACTAAAATAGGTACGGCAAGTAAGAGACGGTTACGCATGCTTTGTGAAATATTGAAGGCATCAACTATGGTTAAACGTAATGATCTAAAGGCGGTATCGCCAGAAGTAATAGGAAATATCGCTACTGCAATTACCGCCATAATACCCCCAAGTACCCCAAGGTAACTAGTGGCTATATGATTCACAACTAAACCAGGACCACCTTCAGCTAACATTGCTTTAAGTCCAACATACCCCTCAGGAAATGCGGCTATACCTGCAAGCGCCCAAACACAACCAACTATACCTTCAGAAATCATCGCACCATAATAAACAGGGCGTACATATTTCTCGTTGGTTAAACAACGCGCCATAATTGGGGCTTGAGTAGAATGAAAGCCACTAATTGCACCACAAGTAATGGTAATGAATAATAATGGCCAAACAGGTGCACCGTCAGGATTTGGTTCTAAAAAGTCTTTATTAAAATGGTCATGATCAAAATAGCTAAGAAAATCACCTAGCACAGGTAAATGAGGGGCATTAAGTAGTAAGGCTATTGCTATTGAACTTGTCATTACTATCATTAATAAGCCGAATAATGGATAAAGCCTAGTGATTATTTTATCAATAGGTAATAACGTCGCTAAAAAGTAATAACCCAAAATGATGAAAACCCAAAAAGTATTTCCTTCAAGAAACGTCCCTTCAAAATAACTTAAACTGCCTAGCAAACCAGCAGGACTCATAATAAAAACAACGCCTACAAAGAATAACAGCATAGCGGTAAATACCAACATGATACCTTTATAAACAATATTAAAATGTTTACCTGCTATTTCAGGAAGACTTTTCCCGTCCTCTTTAATGCTCATTACCCCAGAAAAATAATCATGAACCGCGCCACCTAAAATATTACCTAATACAATCCAAACTAAGGCAACTGGGCCATAAATGGCGCCAAGTATCGGGCCAAATATTGGACCAACACCAGCAATATTTAAAAATTGAATAAGGAAGGCTTTTACGGGATGAATAGCGACATAATCGACACCTTCGTCGAAACGTACTTGCGGTGTTTTTATAGAGTGGTCAATCCCCGCTTGTTTTTCGACGAATGGGCTATAAAACTTATAACCTAATATAAGTAGAGTGATACATATAAAGAAAATAATCATAATAAGTGAGGTTCCATTCTATTAGGTACTATTTAGGTTTAGTTGTGATCGTAAATATAAACCAATTATGGATTATTGTATGGAAAATACCAATAGTGGTAAATATTTAGGTAATATATTTGCTCTAATATAAATAGGTTTCTTTTTATAATAAATTAATACTGATATTTATTGCTATATAAGCAGAGCCAATAAACATATATTTAATAATTGTATTGTGATTGTATTATTTTCAGTTAAAACATCTACATGTTTACATCAACGATAATTAATGTTTAGGTTTCTTAACCTTAAAAATAAGCTTCAAATATACCCTTTCAGTAATTTTATTTATCAATTTTCTATGGATTCTCTTTTGTTGATGATATACTCGCGCGCAAATTCTCAACAGTTCTGCTTTTTGCTTTGCTTATAATAAGCAAATAAAAGTGAACTAGAACTTAAACTAAATAGAGTGACCTAATGGCAGATTTATCAAAATACAGAAACATTGGTATATTCGCTCACGTTGATGCGGGTAAAACCACAACAACTGAACGTATCCTTAAACTAACCGGTCAGATCCATAAATCTGGTGAAACCCATGATGGTGAATCAACTACTGATTTCATGGAACAAGAGGCTGAGCGCGGTATTACTATCCAGTCAGCAGCGGTAAGCTGTTTTTGGAAAGATCACCGTTTCAACGTTATCGATACTCCTGGTCACGTTGATTTCACAGTAGAAGTATATCGTTCACTTAAAGTATTAGATGGTGGTGTTGGTGTATTCTGTGGTTCTGGTGGTGTTGAGCCACAATCAGAAACTAACTGGCGTTACGCGAACGACTCTAAAGTAGCTCGTTTAATCTTCGTAAATAAATTAGACCGTTTAGGTGCTAACTTTTACCGTGTAACAGATCAAGTTAAAAAGGTTCTTGGTGCTAACCCACTTATTATGACTTTACCAATTGGTGAAGAAGATGACTTTATCGGTGTTGTTGACGTTTTAACTCAAAAAGCTTACGTTTGGGATGAAACAGGCCTTCCAGAAAACTACACAATTGAAGATATTCCAGCTGATATGGTTGATGATGCAGCTATGTATCGTGAGCAATTAATCGAAACTGCTTTAGAAGCAGATGAAGATTTATTAATGGATTACTTAGAAGGTGAATTAACACCGACTGAAGAGCAAATTAAAGCATGTATCCGTAAAGGTACGAATGAATTATTATTCTTCCCTACTTACTGTGGTTCAGCATTTAAAAACAAAGGTATGCAATTACTTCTTGATGCTGTTGTTGATTATTTACCATCTCCTACTGAAGTTTCTCCACAACCTCTTACTGATGAAGAAGGTGAGCCTACTGGCGCACACGCTATTGTTTCTGCAGATGAAACATTTAAAGCATTAGCATTTAAGATCACTGATGACCGTTTTGGTACATTAACTTTCGTACGTATCTACTCTGGTACATTGAAGAAAGGTGATACTATTCTTAACGCTGCTACAGGTAAAACTGAGCGTGTTGGTCGTATGTGTGAAATGCAAGCAGATGACCGTAACGAACTTACTTCAGCACAAGCCGGTGATATCATCGCGATTGTTGGTATGAAGAGTAACGTACAAACAGGTCACACATTATGTGATCCTAAAGATCCAATCATCCTTGAAGCGATGGTATTCCCTAAGCCAGTAATCTCTATCTCTGTAACACCAAAAGATAAAGGTTCAACTGAGAAAATGGGTATTGCTATCGGTAAAATGGTTGCAGAAGATCCGACTTTCTGTGTTGAAACTGATGAAGATTCAGGTGAAACAATCCTATCTGGTATGGGTGAGCTTCACTTAGATATCAAAGTAGATATTCTTAAGCGTACTTACGGTGTTGAATTAGAAGTTGGTAAACCACAAGTTGCTTACCGTGAAACTATCACATCAGCAATTGAAGATTCTTACACACATAAGAAACAATCTGGTGGTTCTGGTCAGTTCGGTAAAATTGATTACCGTATTAAGCCAGGCGAACCTGGTTCTGGTTTCGTATTCTCATCTACAGTTGTTGGTGGTAACGTTCCTAAAGAATTCTTCCCAGCAATCGAGAAAGGCTTCAAAGGCATGATGGATACTGGTGTTCTTGCTGGTTTCCCTGTACTTGACGTTGAAATTGAATTATACGATGGTGGTTTCCATGCGGTTGATTCATCTGCTGTTGCATTTGAACTTGCTGCTCGTGGCGCTTTCCGTCAATCAATTCCAAAAGCCGGTGCTCAGTTAATTGAACCTATCATGTCTGTTGATGTGTTTACTCCTGATGATCACGTTGGTGATGTTATCGGTGATTTAAACCGTCGTCGTGGTATGATCGGTGGTCAAGAAGCTGGTGCTACAGGTGTTCGTATTAAAGCTGACGTACCACTTTCAGAAATGTTCGGTTACATCGGGTCTTTACGTACAATGACATCAGGTCGTGGTCAATTCTCTATGGAGTTCTCTCACTATATGCCTTGTCCTAACAACGTAGCTGAAGAAGTTATTGCTGAAGTTAAAGCGGCGAAAGCAGCGAAAGACGCAGCTAGAAAATAATTAGTAACTAATTAAGTGATAATTATTTTGATGAAAGGATGCTTCGGCATCCTTTTTTATTGCCTAAAATTTGATAACCATCAGAAACCGGCATAAAGAAAATTCCACTGTAATTCTCTCAGCTAATAATACAAGTGCCTTGTCCTAACAAGCACATAAAGTAATGTGAAGAAGTTATTGCTGAAGTTATTGCTGAAGTTAAAGCCGCTAAATACGCAGCTAGAAAGTAATTAGTAACTAATTAAGTGATAATTATTTTGATGAAAGGATGCTTCGGCATCTTTTTTGTATCTCTAGTTTAAGTAAGCCTAGTATCAATTTACCTGCAATCCATAGCGCCAAAATCTACGCCATCGATGTAAGCTTACAGTAGGTAAATAGGTATGCTTATTACGCTGTATTAATTTATCTAAAAGCCAATGACTTGGTGTTAAATGAATAACAATATTTAGGTAATTAGGAATCGTGAAATAGGTTATGTGATGATCAGGGCATAATTGCTGCAATATGGTTAATGACAAATTAATATCGTTTTCACTAATATCAGGTAAATTAATTGATAAACACGCAGAACTATTTAATGAAGCTGCTAACGTTTCAAGTTGCTGTATAATAACCTTAAAACCAAATTCTTTTGATTGATATACATCGCATATAAGCCAATCATACTCAGCCGCTTTATTGGTTAATTGATTATTAGTGAGCCATGTCATGCCATCGGCACAAACTATATCAAAATCAATATCCGCAGGATTAAAGTATTGCTCAAAAGTGTTGATCACCTCTTGCGAGTAATCAATTGTTGTTACTTCTATATTTGTAGACAAATGTTGCAGAAAACGAGTCGCGTTACCACCGCCTAACCCTAATTCAATTACGTGTTTTGGCTTGTAAAAAAGTAGGGGTAATTGCAACGCAATTTGATGCGGTAAGGTTAACTGCCAAGGCTTTCGTTTGTGCATTACGCTTTGCACGACATCATTGAATGCCATCCAACAATAATGATCGTTTTCGCTTACCGAGATTGCATCTTGTTGATGGCTTAAATACACTAACCGACCTTGGCTTAAATGTTTTGCTAACTTCATAGCCGGTTCCTATGGTTAATGGTATTTTTTGAAGAGACTAACCATAACCAATACGTAGGGCAAGGTCACTAAAAATTGCGAAAATCCTCCTTACTAATGACTTAACGAAAGTTAAAAAGGTAAAAGACTTAAATGACTAGTACGAATTTAAAAAGTGAACCACTAACTAGTGTTGGTATTATTGGTTGTGGATGGCTAGGCGGAGCATTAGCTCGCCAATTAAAAGATCAGGGGATCAGTGTGTTAGCCACACGTAGTACGATTGAGCATGTTGTTGATTTAAAAACACAAGGAGTTGATGCTGATGTTTTATCATTACCGTGTGAACAAGAGGTGTTAAATAAACACCTTGTCTTTAATCAACAATGCATTGTTATCGCCATAACCCCACAATTTAGACATGGTCGAGTTGATTATGCTGAAAAAATTAGACAGATAATTAATAGCACTAAACTTAACAGTAAAGTTAAAAAAGTAATATTGTTAAGTAGCACTGCTGTATATAACGGTTTATTCGGAAAAGTGGATGAAACTGCTCAGTTAAATTTTGCAGCTGATAAAGTTAATTTGTTAAATGAAGCGGAGCAAACTGTTTTAACTTTTAATCGTTTAACTAGCCAGCCGAATGACAATGTGAGTAATAATAAAAGTGCTTACGTACTTAGGTTATCGGGTTTGGTTGGTCCTAATCGTCACCCGGGTAAATTTTTATTAAACGGCAGAATGTTAAAAAGCCCTGAAGCGACTGTTAACTTAATCCATCAACAAGATGCTGTCGGTCTTATTATTGCGTTACTTAAACAAACTGCTCAAAGTGATCTTAATAATCATATTTTTAATGGCGTTAGTGCAACACAAGTAACTAAAAAAGAATACTATCAAACTGCTGCTAAAGCTTTAGGTTTACCATCTCCAACCTTTGAAAAAACTGATGAATTAACTTATGACAATAGAACCGAGCAAAGCATTGATAAAATTGTCTCAGGTAAAAAAGCACGAGACATTTTACATTACCGTTTTGTTTATGACGATTTACTTACTTGGCTGACTAAGTGAACTGATATGAGGCTTACATTTTAAGTCGCCTGATGATAATTTATCTATTGTATGTTGTCACTTTTGTTATACTAGCGCCGAATTATATACTTGCTTGTTAGCTAATTTGATTAACTCACTAATTGAGATGAATAGAGCGACTTTTGAAACTATTTCCAACTAAATTTATTATTCGTCACCAAGAAAAGTTATTGTTTATAGTACTTTTGGGGCATGTAACTTTATTGAACTTATTCTATGTGACTTATAACGGCCCCATTTTCTTTTGGGCAGAAAGCCTACAATTCTACACGCAGTTTATTCACTTAATGGTTGCGGCAATAACCATGGGGTTTTATTTTATTTTACTCAAGTTAACCAAACGTTTTAATTTAAGTAAAAAAACTAAACCGTTACGTGACTCTGTAAAGGACTCCGCAAACTAATGCGTGTAGTACTCGCCCCAATGGAAGGCGTGTTAGATCACCTTATGCGTAATTTATTAACACAAGCAGGTAATTACGATCTCTGTGTTACAGAGTTTGTTCGTGTAGTTGATACAGTATTATCTGATCGTGCTTTTTTCAGGTATTGTCCCGAATTACAAGATGCGGCAGCCTATGGTTGTACCACTAAAGCGGGTACACCAGTGCGAGTACAATTACTTGGTCAACACCCTGAATATATGGCAGCTAATGCAGCCAAAGTTATTGAATTAGGCTCAAGTGGTGTTGATATCAATTTTGGTTGCCCTGCTAAGGCGGTGAATAAAAACCGTGGCGGCGCTATTTTATTAAAAGATCCTGAAAACCTTTACCAAATAGTTAAAGCGGTGAAAGAAGCAGTACCAAGCGATACTATTGTTAGCGCCAAAATCCGCCTAGGTTATGAGGATAAAAGCCTCGCTATAGAAAATGCGCAAGCAGTAGAAGCCGCCGGTGCTAATCAGCTTACTGTACATGCTCGCACTAAGCTTGAAGGTTATCGACCACCTGCGCATTGGCAATGGATAGCAAAGATAAATAAGGCTATCTCAATTCCTGTTATTGCCAACGGTGATATTTGGAGTTCAGACGATGCTATAAAGTGTCGAGAAGTTTCAGGTTGTAGTGATATTATGGTGGGACGTGGTGCGTTAACCATCCCTAACTTAGGTAAAGTCATTAAGCAAGAAAGTGAGATAATGACGTGGCAAAATGTGCGTTCTCTTTTAAAAGCTTATACCGAATTTGAAACCCGTGGCGATAAAAGCGCATATTTCCCCAACCGTATTAAACAATGGCTTAAATATATTAAAAACCATTATCCTGAAGCGGGCGTATTATTTGGTGAAATTAGAACATTAAAAACAGTAGAAGATATTAGAAACGCATTGTCGTAATAGAATTAATAATTTGTAGCGTTTATCAATAGCTTATATTACCTTGGCAGTAATAAAATATATATTTATGCCAAGTTGATTTAATACCAATTTGATTAAATTTCTTCCCAACTCAGAGCTATGCTCGATGTGCAATAATAAGGCGAATTTGTTTAGATCTAGTCATTCTAAATCAA
>NZ_JAHKPR010000088.1 GCF_018860585.1 Colwellia sp. E2M01 | reverse complement strand
TATTAAAGGTACGTCGCCCTTGGGAGCTTGTTCGATGCACACTAACATCGTTAAATTTATTTGATTTAGAATGACTAAACCTAAACAAATTCGCCTTGTTATTGCACATCGAACATAGCTCTGAGTTGGGAAGAAATTTAATCAGATTGGTATTAAGCATTAGTTATTGCAAGTGCCATATTACTGCCCCTTAAGTAATGACTTAATTTGTTCCGCAATCTTTTTACGTACCTGAGTTAATTTAGGTTTTTCTTCAAAAGGTATAGGACGACATAACTCCATTGTTTTAGCACCTAATCTTGCAGTTAACATTCCAGCACCTAGCCCTTGAGCAAAACGGGATGACAATTTACCCATTAATTCTGCACCTAGCATGTCACTACCAAAATCAGCAATTAACTCACTCGCTCCTGCATAAGCCATATTTACAAAAACCTGCTTAATTAATTTAATACGGCTCCAATAGCTTAGTTTTAGACCATACAAGCCCGATATTTTATTTATCATACGTAAATTACGCGTAAACATAATAAGCATATCGATGATCGCTATAGGGCTTAGCGCAATTAATACAACGGCTTCCGTTGAAAATCTTGCTACTTCATTTAACGCTTTCTCATCTACTTTGCTTAGCACTACACGAGAATAGAGTTGTACAACTTCTGCAGAGCTATGTTCATTAGATACAGATTCACGCCAACTTTGCTGCTCTGTTTTAGCAACTGTTGTCATATCAAATACTAAATCACACGGTAAGCTATCACTTATATTATCGCAAAAGTCTTTGCCTCGTTGATTAGAGGTTTCTGTTACTTTACCCGCTTTGTTTTCTTGGGTAATAAACAACAACTCAACAGCTTGCGCTTTCATTTTCTGTCTGTTTTTAAAAGCTCTTAAGCCAACAAGCTCACGCCAGAAACTATTTACGCCAATAATAGTTAACGAGCCAAGCAAGGCAGCATAAATACTGGTAACAATAGGTGACTCAACAAAACCAACCACAAAAAAGTTATAGCTTTCAATGATCACTAAAGTTACTAAGGTCACCGCAATGATTCGCCACAACCAACTATTTTTTTTACCTTGTACACCCGTTATATCTTGCTCAAGATGCTCATTGAGTAATTCGTCTCGGCTATTTTTATCTAGCCCATTTTCATCAAGGGCTAAAGGAATATAATCGTTATTATCAAAAACAACTTGTTCGGTAACAGGCGAATCAACATTTGTACTGCTCGGATCTATAATTTTTTCGTCGAAAAGCACTTGTTGTTGCTGTAAATGTTCATCGTTATTATCTTGTTTCATATTTTTAATAATCATCTATTTAATAAATCAGGTCATTTTATCTGCGAGTAAAAATTGTAAAACTTGGTCCATACGAATATGCGGTAAACCATGATGCTTTTTAAGGCCATCAAGTGGTAAAAATTCGATAAAATTAAATTGATTATTTTGCCAAAATGAATCGGTTGGTAACTCATTGGGCACCGCCCCAGGAAATACTGTAATCTTTTTTCCAAAAACATTTGTTGTCGTTTTATTCTCGTTCTGTTCAGTACCTTGCTGGAATTTTTGCTCAGCGTTTTTAACCATACCCTGAATAACAGGCACTTCTTGACCATTATGCTGAGTTATTCCAGATGATGTTGCTTTTACAGAGGCAATCGCCAATGTTTTAACTTCAACCGACTCATAATTTAATTGTTGTTTATTTTGATGTATTAACTGATTTAATAAAGCCACCATAGGTGCATGTTGCTCTGGCGTTACATGATCAGCTTTTGTAGCAGCAAATAATAACTTGTCTATTTTAGGTGAAAATAACCGTGAGAATAAACCTGACTTGCCATAATGATAACTTTCTAAAATCATCGAAATAGCTAATTCTAAATCAGCAAAACTTGCTTTCCCTTGATTTAAAGGCTTTAAACAATCAGCTAAAACAATTTGCCGATCAAAACGAATAAAATGTTCTCGATAGAATTTACGAACAACTTGTTCTTTGTATTCTAAATAACGAGAGCGCAACATACCTATAAAACTGTCGTCAGGTGCATTTTGATATTCGTTAGCATCCAAGCCTTCTAAGGAAGGGAAAGGAAAAAACTCTAAAATAGGTGCGCCAGCTAAATCACCAGGTAAAATAAATCTTCCCGGCTGTATAACAGATAAACCTAAATCGTAACGAAAAGTCTGTAATAACTTAGTATATTCTTGTGCTAAGTCAGCAAGAAGCTCCTCACTCGCTGTTGAGAAAGGATCAATATCACCTAGTTTGGTTAAAAATTCTTTACTTAGCTCGGCTCTAGGCTCGCTTAACATTAATGCGTGCGTTTGCTCTGACCACTCTTGATAAGTTTGCTTTAACATAGGTAAATCAAGTAACCATTCACCTGGGTAATCAGTAATATCAAGTGTTAACGTTGCCATACTTGAGGCGTATTTCAATAAAGATTTTTTAGGCTGATAGCGAATAGCTAAACGCAACTCACTGATGCCATGCGTCGGTGCCGGCCAGTTTGCAGGCTCAGCAGTTAACGCCAACATTGCCGAGTCGTAATCAAAACGGGGAACATGAAAGTGCTTTTGTGGTATCCGCTTAGCCGCGATAAAATTCCCCTGATGAATGGGATCAAAAAAGCTCAACTGAGTGTGATTACCTTCATTAATTAATTGATTAACCAATGAGGTGATAAAAGCCGTTTTACCGCTACGACTTAAACCTGTAACAGCCAAAGTTACGTGTTGATCAATTGTACGGTTGAGCAACTCATTGGCTTTTTCTTTTATTTTAGAAAAACCACGTTTTTTGAGGGTCGATTTACTTAGTATTGCCATAAAGGTTAATTTACTTATATTACTATTACTGTATTTAGATTAAATCACGTTTTTTGTCATTAACGCAGTATTTCACAGCAAACATTCAGTAATTATTTTTTAAGAGAATAGGCAAATTAATATAGCTGACTTTCGTTTGTCATGAGGTTTATATAATGAACTTTTCTATAATGAATTAAAGTGTTAAATAATAAAACCTTTTAATTATATTACGTTAACTACATTAACTAAACTACATTAACTAAATTAGGTTAATGAGGTTACAGCTTATTAATCTCTCTTGCGACTGTAAATTCACTTGATGTTACATATTGCTCCATCGCCTGCACTTTCACTTCTAATGCTCGAAATTTACGATTAATGTCATATAACGCTTGCTTAGCAGGCTCACCAGCTTGCCACACTCTTGCTTTTACTTTAACAGAGCTATTATTTATATCTTCTGCTTTATTATTTGAAGAATTACTTTGATCTGAGCCTGATTGATCACTTTTTTCAGCTATTTTTTCTGGCTTTTTATCGAGAATAAACCAAGCAGCTAAATAACCAAAAATAAGAAAAGGCATACCAAAAAGTACACCAGAAACGACTAAAATTCTCACTAGCCATGTTTCCCAACCAAAGTAATCTGCAATACCTGCACATACGCCGGCTATTTTTCCTTTGTCAGCATCTCGGTACAACTCAGTCCTTCGTCGGTTTGTTTGACGACTCATAATTTATTTCTCCAACGAGGTGTTTCTACATCTAAAATCGCTTCAAGAGTTTTTATTCGCTCAGCCATAGAATCGGCTACTTCTGATAACTCTGATAATTGAATATATTCTTCTTGGCTTAATCCTTGATTCACTTGCTTTTTACTACGGTAATGCAGCACCAACCATATTGGCGCAACAACAACTAAAAATATAATCACGGGGGCGATAATAATCTCTTCCACAATACTTCTCCTTAATTTTAGGCATAACTTGAAACTTAATTTTACACCTTATTTTTAAACCGACTCGTTCTTAGTTTTCATTTTCGCTTTCAATTGCGCTAACTCATCATCAACTTTTGCATCGGTTTCAAGGTCCGCTATCTCATCAGATAAAGACTTACTACCTATATCATACGACTCTACTTCAGCTTCAATATCATCAATTTTACGCTCATAATGCTCAAAGCGGTTTAGTGCATTATTAACTCGCGTACCGTGAATATTTTCTTTAACCTTTAATCGAGCATTTGCCGAATTTTCTCGAGCAATCATCGCTTTTTGTCGTGCTTTCGCATCTATTAGCTTGTCTTGCAATTGAGATACTTCATCTTGTAGCTTATTAAGGTGTTCTTGCGTATAAGCTAATTCTTCACTTAAGGTTTGCGCGTTTTCACTGCTTTTATTTTTTTCTATTAACGCCGCTCTAGCTAAATCTTCGCGCTCTTTAGACAAAGCTAATTCTGCTTTTGCTTGCCATTGCTCAGCATCTTGTTCAAAGCGACTTATTTGGCGTGATAATTCTTTTTTATCTGCCAATGTTTTTGCTGAAACAGAGCGTACTTCAACTAAAGTATCTTCCATCTCTTGAATGATCAAGCGTACCATTTTTTTAGGATCTTCAGCTTTGTCTAACAAACTATTAATATTAGAATTAATAATATCGGTGAATCTTGAAAAAATACTCATTATACTGTCCTTTTAATAAATGGCTTAAACTAAACCGCTGCTCTACATTAATTTACATTGAACTAGTGATTTTCTTTTTAAATAAACGCATCAATTGAGCATGAGTTTAATCAAAAAGTAATGATTAATTAGTGATGTATTAACCGTGAATCATTACATTTTTATATTCATTTATTGCGCCAACTGTAAATAAAAACGTAACCCATTGTTTTAGTTTACATTATTATTTTATTAAAAAAGTCTTTAAAGCACTCAAGTAATGAAATAAACTATTTATTAGTGAAAAAAACCAACAATTAGAGTTCGCTATGGCGCGTTTTAACCAACAAGATAATCTACTTGGCCAATCAAACAGCTTTTTAGAAGTACTCGAACAAATTTCGCAAATTGCTAGCTTAAGTAAGCCTGTCCTCATTATCGGTGAGCGTGGTACCGGTAAAGAGCTTGTAGCTGCCCGTCTCCATTATTTATCTAAACGCTGGGAACAAAGTTACTTAAAACTTAACTGTGCCGCCTTAAATGAAAATCTACTTGAAACTGAATTATTTGGCTATGACAGCGGCGCATTTACTGGCGCTAATAAGCGCCATGAAGGTCGATTTGAGCGTGCCGATAAAGGCACTTTATTTTTAGATGAAATTGCGAACACCTCTGGATTAATTCAAGAAAAATTACTTCGTGTTGTAGAATACGGTGAATTTGAACGTGTTGGCGGCTCTAAAACAATTCAGACAGATGTTCGTTTAATTGCAGCAACTAACGAAGACTTACCTAGCTTGGCGGCTGCAGGATTATTTAGAGCAGACTTATTAGACAGGCTAGCATTTGATGTTATTACCCTGCCTCCTCTACGAGAACGTTTAGACGACATTTTAATGCTGGCAGAACATTTTGCCATTAACATGGCACGTGAATTAGAGTTTGAACTATTCAGTGGTTTTACCGAAAAAGCAAAACGCAGCTTACTTGAATATCATTGGCCGGGAAATATTCGTGAGTTAAAAAATGTGGTTGAGCGAAGTGTATATCGTTGTAATAATCCACATTTACCTGTGCATGAATTAATTATTGACCCTTTCGAGTCTCCATTTAGACCTAAACAACAAGTTAAAACACGCGATAACAACATATTAACCTCCGACAAAAAAATAACTAAAAGCGCCATAGACTCTGATTTATCAAATGTCTTAAATGAAGTATTAAGCGATATAGATAACAACTTACCACCCACTGTACCTAAGCCAATTAGCCAGCCATTTCCGCAATCTTTAAAAACGTTATCGCAAGATTACGAGATTGAATTAATACAATCGGCACTAGCCTATTGTCAATTTAATCAAAAGAAGACTGCAGAAGCGCTCGAATTAACTTATCATCAGCTAAGAGGCTACTTAAAAAAATACAACTTGCTTGATGGCAGTAACAACAATGAACTTTAATTTCTTCTCTATTTTCACCTTAGTCACTTTTACGTCACTGCTGTCGGGCTGTAACGATGGTGATAAACTGACCTTAAGTGAGCGAAGTATTATCTATTGCTCTGAAGGCCCACCTGAAACTTTTAATCCTCAGCTAAGTATTTCAGGTACAACAACGGATGCAACATCTAAGCAGTTGTATAATCGCCTTTTAGTTTTTAAGGGCAAGAACAACATATTAGCTCCATCGTTAGCAAAGTCATGGCATGTTACTCATGATGGTAAAAAAATAACACTTTATCTTCGTCAAGATGTTAGTTTTCACCAAACCAATTACTTTACTCCAAAAAGACTATTTAATGCTGATGATGTGTTATTTAGTTTTAATAGAATATTAAGCAAAAATAATGCTTATCATAATGTTTCTAGTGGCCAATACCCATTTTTTGAAAGTATTAAATTTAATGAATTAGTCGATAAAGTTGAAAAAATAAATGATCATACCGTGCGTTTCATATTAAAACGCAACGATAGTTCTTTTTTAGCTAATTTAGCGACCGATTACGCCGTAGTTTTATCAGCAGAATATGCGCAACAACTCAGTGCCAATAACAATCAACATAATATAGATATTTTACCGATTGGCACCGGCCCTTTTAAATTAAAAGATTACCGTGTTGGTTCATTTATCCGTTTTTATCGCCATGATGATTACTGGCAGGGAAAAGCACATATTGAACAACTCGTTTATGATATTTCGCCAAGTAAAACTAGTCGATTAACTAAGTTTTTAGCCAAAGAATGTGATGTTAGCAGTTACCCTATTGCGCATAAAAAAATAACGGATAGAAAAGATTTAACTCTAGAGTCTATTACTTCTTTGAATGTTGGCTACCTAGGCTTTAACACGCAAAAACCGCCTTTTAATGACAAAGCAGTACGCCAAGCCGTTAGCTTGGCAATCAATAAACAAGCGCTTATTGAGACGGTTTATCAAGACCAAGCGACTCGTGCTAAGTCAATACTGCCAGAAACCTCGTGGGCTTATGATAATAATATCACCGAGATAAGTTATGATCCCAAAAGAGCTAAAGCTTTATTAGCTAGTGCCGGTTATAGTCAAGGAATTAGTATAGATTTATGGGCAATGCCACTACAACGAGCATACAACCCTAACGCCATAACAATGGCAAAACTCATTCAAAACGACTTAAAGAAAATAAACATAAAAGTTAATATTATTAGCTATGAATGGACGGCTTTTTTACGTCGTTTATCACAAGGTGAGCATCAAAGCTTTTTATTAGGTTGGACAGCAGATAACCCTGATCCAGATAACTTTTTTACGCCAATGCTCAGTTGTTCAGCCACCGATAAAGGCAGTAACCATACCTTTTGGTGTAATAAAAAATATGACCAATTACTTTCTAGCGCTCTGCACACATCGGATATAAATAAAAGAAAGTCATATTACACCAAAGCAATGGCAATTATTAAAGAAGAAGCCCCTTTACTACCTATCGCCCATTCAAAACGCTTTCAAGCACGTGATATAAATATTGAAGGTGATATACTGGAGTATTTTGGTGGTATAAATTTTTATCAGGTATCTAAGCGTGTGTCTAAAAAAGTGGATGGTAAGGCGTTAAACAACACGACGATGATTTCTTCGCCAAAAATAATTGACAAAGAAACTATGCCTATTGAAAAGGTGAATAATTAGTATGTTAACATTTACCTTACGCAGGCTTAGTTTGTTCGTTTTTACTATGTTAGTACTAACAATGCTGTCATTTAGTTTAAGCTTTTTATTTCCAGGTGATACAGTGATTAATCATTCTGGACAAATTAACGCGAGTGCTGAAGAGTTAGCTGAGTTAAACAAGTCTTATCACATGGATCAGAGCATCATAAGTCAATATGGCGCTTACTTAAAACATATTTTAAATGGTGATTTTGGTTTATCAGCGGTGAATCAATCATCCATTAGCCATGACATTTTAAAATTACTTCCTGCCACTATAGAGCTAAGTTTAGTAGCATTACTGATTGCTATGTTAATTGGTATTCCTCTGGGGTTTGTCGCTGCAATTTATCATAATAAAATTGCAGATAGTGCTATTTTATCATTGGCTATGCTAGGCTATTCAATACCTGTGTTTTGGCTTGGTTTACTGGCAATACTTTTCTTTTCAATAGGCCTTGGGTGGCTGCCCTCTTCTGGTCAAATTAGTCTGTTATTTGAAATTAAATTTGTTACCGGTATTCAATTAATTGATATTTTACTTAGTGATAGTCCCTATAAATGGCAAGCTTTTAGAGACGCAAGTTTACATATTATTTTGCCAGCTTGTGTCATCGCTGTTGCCCCCGCCACTATTTTTATTCGTTTATCTAGGGCCTCAATGATTGACGTGTTAGCCTCAAGCTATATTAGAGCTGCTCGCGCAAAAGGTTTAAACTTCAGACAAATAATATTTCGCCACGCGACGCGTAATGCCTTAATTCAAATAATACGGCATGTTGGTTTGCAATTCGCTAACTTGGTAACAATTGCCATGGTAACAGAAGTTATTTTTAGTTGGCCGGGTATTGGCCGTTGGTTGATTGAAAGTATTTATCAGCGTGACTATTCTGCTATTCAAAGTGGCTTACTAGTACTATCTTGCTTTATTTTTATAATTCATATTTTAATCGACTTTATTTATGCTGGTCTTAATCCATTAGCGCGAGGTAATAAGTATGGCTCGTGAAAAAGTATATCTTGAAGAGGTTTTTCCTTCACCGTTTATGCAGTTATGGGCTATTTTTCGTAAAACCCCGGTTGCTATGCTGGGCTTCTGCTGTTTCACTTTTTTAGTTGTATTAGCCATTTTTGCTCCAATAATTGCCCCTTACAATCCGATAGATGGCAATTTGGATATGATATTAGTACCTCCCGCCTGGCATGAAGACGGTAATGTTAGTTACTTATTGGGTACAGACGATCTTGGTCGAGATATGTTATCTCGATTAATGTACGGTACGTCACTTACCTTTGGCCTTAGCTTTATTGTGGTGGTGTTTTCATTAGTGATTGGCGTAGTTATTGGCTCTTTATCGGCGTTAACCAGCGGTTTCAAATCAAGCTTTTTAAACCATTTTCTTGATGTTGTTTTATCCATTCCATCATTACTGCTAGCAATAATTATTGTTGCAATTTTGGGCCCAGGTATTAGCAATACCGTTTGGGCTGTTGCCATTGTATTTATTCCTCAATTTATCCATATAACTCGATATGCAGTAAAAGAGGAGTTCAGAAAAGATTATGTACTTGCCTCACGTTTAGATGGCGCCAGTAATTTTCGTATTCTGTATTACTCTGTTTTTCCTAATATTGTTGAACGCTTAATGAGCCAAGCAACCCTTGCTCAATCGGCAGCAATATTAGATATTGCTACCTTAGGTTTTTTAGGACTTGGCGCACAAATTCCATTACCAGAATGGGGATCAATTTTAGCGAATGGTCTTGAGCGTTTTTATATTGCTCCTTGGACCGTTTACTTGCCAGGTTTAGCTATATTATTTGCTGTTGTTGCTACCAACTTAGTTGGTGAAGGTATACGCCATGCGCTTAAATTACGTAAGGATAATTAAATATTATGTTATTAGTTATCAAAAATTTTCAATGGCCGACAGTTATCATTAATTTTTTATCATTCTTTGCCATATCAAATACTTTTCTTAAACGAGACGGTAAGTAGCTATTATGAATTTACTCGATATTAGAAATTTATCTATTGAACTTGATACACCGTCAGGCCGTGTGTTTGCGGTAGACCGAATAAGTTTATCTATTAAAGAAAGTGAAGTACGTGGTTTAGTGGGCGAATCTGGCTCTGGTAAATCACTGTTAGCACAAGCCATAATGGGAGTTTTACAACCTAAATGGCATGTACATGCCGACAGGTTTCATTGGCGAGGTATCGATTTATTACGTTTAACAATTGCTGAACGCAAAGCCCTTCTTTGTCGTGATATTGCGATGATATTTCAAGAGCCTATGAGTTGTTTAGATCCAACAACATTAGTCGGCGAGCAATTAAGTGAAGCTATAGATAGAACACAATTAACTGGTAATTTTTGGCAACGTAAAAAACAACGTAAAGAAGCAGTAATAAGGTTATTGCATAAAGTTGGCATTCAAAAGCATAGCCAATGTATGAAAAGTTACCCACATCAATTAACAGAAGCATTATGCCAACGCGTGATGATTGCTATAGCGCTTGCTGGTAGACCCATTTTATTGATTGCTGATGAGCCAACTGCGGCAATGGAAAGTACTAATCAAGGACAAATTTTTAGATTACTAGCTAACTTAAATCAATTTAAAAATATGTCTATTTTATTAATAAGTCATGACTTAGAGAATCTAACTAACTGGACTCATAACATCACTGTAATGTACAGCGGACAATTTGTAGAGGCAGGAACTACTGAGCAAATTTTTAATCACCCAATGCACCCTTATACGCAAGCACTAGTAGGTAGTAGTACTAAAGCTAATTTACAAGTACCTACAAAATCACGTTTAATGACATTACCTGGTAGCATTCCAATTTTACAACATTTACCTATCGGTTGTAGATTAGGCCCACGTTGCCCAAGAGCTCAAAAAACGTGTGTTGAAGTACCTGATGTTAGTAATTTTCATGGTCATAAAGTCAGCTGTCATTTTCCTTTGATTAAAGAGCCAAGAAAAAAATCATCGATAAAGTACAAAGTAGATAGCGGAGCTAATTAATATGACTATTTTATTAGAAGCTAAAGATATATCAAAGTCATTTAAGCTAAAAGGCTACTGGTATCATAAACGGACTTTCGATGCATTACTGCCACTTTCTTTTACGCTCGAATCTAAAAAAACTTTGGCAATTGTAGGTGAAACAGGAGCAGGTAAATCAACGTTAGCAAAAATATTAGTTGGTGCTGAAATACCGAGTACTGGCACTATATCACTAAATGGCCGCTCTTTAGAAAACCAACGTTTTAAGCAACGATGTCAACAAATTCGTATGATATTTCAAGACTCAGGAACAACATTAAACCCTAGTTTAACGATACAAGAATTACTTGATGAACCATTAACCTTAAATACTAATTTAGATGAAAAACAGCGTTACCAATTAATTAGAACAACGTTACATAAAGTAGGGTTACTGGGTGATCATATGAATTTTTACCCTCACATGTTCTCTGGTGGTCAGAAACAGCGTATATCACTAGCTAGAGCAATTATCTTACAGCCACAAGTTATCATCTTAGATGAAGCGTTAGCAGCCTTAGATCCATCATTACGCTCGCAAATGATTAATTTATTACTCGACTTACAACAACAAATGGGACTCGCTTATATCCTCATCTCTCATAATTTAGGCATTGTACGCCACTTTAGCGATGATGTGATGGTGCTATCACAAGGTGAAGTCGTTGAGTCAGGAAAAACCATCGAAGTAATGCGTAAACCACAACATAAAGTGACTCAAAAACTAATGACCAGCCAAAATTTCCTTTTAAGGCCTTCAAAAAGATAAACTAAATTTTATTAGGTGATCAGTAATTTAACGGACTTGGTATTATTAGTAATTACACCCATAAAAAAGCCGATAGTAAATTATTACTATCGGCTTTTTTTATCGTATAAGCGATATATGCACTAAAGATTAATAAACCGGTGTTGGCTCAGCAATTTCTTTACGTGTAATTTTAGCCTCTGCTTTTAACGAGTTTACAAAGCTTTGGTACGCTGACTGTGCTAATTGCGCTGTTTGTTGTTGTGCTAAGTTAGGTGCTGCAGGTGCGTCATTAACTGCTACCCCTGTTACTTCAACTAACGCTAAATCACCATTACTTAATGCCACGCTTGATGCTGATACAGCACCATTAACAGGGTGTGGTAATACAAACGCCGCACGGCTAATACTCTGATCAATCGTTGGGCTATAACGGGTAATTTCTTCTTCACTAACAAAATTCGCATTAAGGGCTGAAAGTTGTTCTTCAATATCAACACCTGATTTAAAGTCAGCTAATAATAAATCAACCGTTTGTTGTGCTAACTCGGTAGATTTTTGATTCACTAAAATATCTTTAATTTGTGCTTCAACTTCTGATAATGGTTTAATATTAGCTTCTTTAAATTCATTAAGTCGTAAAACAACCACAAGATCGTCGCTTATTTCAATCAAGTCTGAGTTCATGTTTTCTTGTAATACTAAATCAGAAAAAGCAGCATCAATTACGTTTTGTTGATTAAAAGGCGCAACATTACCTGCACGTAATAACCAAGGAGATGTTTGTATCTCAACGTTAACTTCAGCAGCGGCATCTTCTAGGCTATCAGGAAATTCAAAGCTAAGGCGAGCCATTTCTTGCTGTAAAGCGAAAAATTTATTTTGTGCTTGTTCATCACTAAGTCTAGCGCGTAAGTCACTTTCTACTTCAGCTAATGTTTTAACAACATCTTTTTTATAATCCGTTAATTTTAATACGTGATAACCAAAGCTAGTTTCAACTAAACCACTGGTATCGCCAACATTAACTAAAGCTAACGCAGCAGCATCAAAACTTTCTTCCATAACTCCAGGATCTAACCATTCTAAATCACCGCCATTGTCACCGCTAAAAGTATCATTCGATAATTCTTTGGCTAAAGCAGCAAAGTCTTCACCTTGCTCCAGTCTATCAAGTACTGATTGCGCCTGCATTTTAGCTGACTCTGTATCGTCTTCATTGAACTCAATAAGTATATGAGAAATACGACGTTGTTCAGGATCAGTAAAGTTAGCTAAGTTTTCTTGATAATATTTAGCTACCTCTTCATCGCTAATGGTAATTTCTTGTGCAATATCGGCAACATTTAAACTGATGTAATTTACTTTAACTTGCTCTTTATTTTCAAAACGCGTTTGATTTGCTAAGTAATAATTATTAATTTCATCGTCTGTTAACTCTATACCTGATTTAAATTGCTCTGCAGCAATTGTCGCATATCTGATATTACGTGTTTGATTTTGTAATGCTAACTGTAATTTCTCTTGGTAAGGTAAATTAAATTCACTACCAACTAATGCTTGGCTTAACTGACGACGTGTCATTTCAACACGAATATAATCTCGAAAATCTGATGATTGAAAAAATCCAGATTGATTAATAATGGCTAAATAACGGTTGTTATCAAAAACGCCGTCTACTTGAAATTCAGGCATTTCACGAATGGTTTCTTTTAAACGCTTATCAGAAACAATAATCGCAAGATCTTCACTACTTTGATCAATTAACTTTTCGCTAATTAAATTATCTAAAACCCCTTGACGGAAGTTAGCCATATAAGCGGCATCGTTTGATAATGTATCAAACATTTCACCAAATTGTTGCGACATACGTGCACGCTGTGATTGGTATGCTTGATTAAATGCTTGTTGAGTAATATCTTCACCATTAACGGTAGCAACCGAGGTGTCAACTGAATTACTATAACTACCAACACCTGCAACAGCGAAAGTAAGGATAATCAAGCCAAGAATAACTTTAGCTGTAACCCCTTGTGATTTTTCACGAATTTGTTCTAACATTGCTTTCTCTTTTTTTAGACCTAACACTCTAGGTTTAATTATCTTAAATTAATATTGCTCGCGATTCTAGCAGATGATAAGCATCCCTTGAAGCATAACATGAGCAAAATATCATTTATTTATAATACTTTTCAGATTTTTTATAAGACTGTTCAGATATAGTCGCTATAAAGTAAAAAACCACCTAAAGGTGGTTTTTTTAATACGCGGTATAACTTAATCTTTTTGATTAGTTACATGCGTCTTTTAATGCTTTACCCGCTTTGAATGATGGGATTTTAGCAGCAGCGATTTGAATAGTAGCCCCAGTTTGTGGGTTACGACCAGTTCTTGCAGCACGGTCACGTACTGAGAAAGTACCAAAACCAACAAGAGCAACTTGCTCGCCATCTTTTAACTCATCAGTTACTGCGCCAATAAATGAATCTAATGCACGACCCGCAGCAGCTTTTGAAATGTCTGCACCAGCAGCAATTTTCTCTATCAGTTGAGATTTATTCACAGTGTATACCCCTTAAATTGTTTTTATGCAGCGCCATCCTTTATATTAATGCAATGAATAAAAAATTTTATATAATTGCTTGAGGCGTTGAGTTTAGAAATTATCTTATGTTTCTTAGAACCTTTATTCATCTATGCTATTCGGCTATAAATTTTAGTTATACAGCCCAATATTTCATAGCGAGTAAGGGGTCTAGCGATATAAGCGTAGTTAACTTACCATAGTTTCAGCGTTTGAAAAGCGATAATTTCATTTTTTTGCAAAATTTTTAACTTTTTTGACCTTTTTAGTGATAAATCAACAAAAAAGGTCAACATTTGAGCTATTTACTTTTCTACCTTCCATTGTTCTACAGGGTTTTCAAGTGCTATCGCCAGCACTTCATCTATCCATTTTACTGGGTGTATAGCTAATTCAGCTTTAACATTATCAGGTATTTCTTGTAGATCACGTTCATTTTCATGTGGAATAATTACGGTTTTTATCCCTCCGCGATGTGCCGCAAGTAATTTTTCTTTTAAACCACCGATAGCAAGTACTTCACCACGTAATGTTATTTCACCTGTCATTGCAACATCAGCTTTTACAGGATTACCTGTTAAACTTGAGACAAGTGCAGTACACATTCCAACACCAGCACTCGGACCATCTTTTGGTGTTGCGCCTTCAGGTACGTGTACATGGATATCACGTTTCTCATAAAAATCTTCATTAATGCGTAATTTTTCAGTGCGACTGCGAACAACCGTCATTGCTGCTTGAATAGATTCTTGCATTACATCACCAAGCGAGCCTGTATAAGTTAATTTACCTTTACCAGGAACAGATGCTGTTTCAATCGTTAATAATTCACCACCCACTTGTGTCCATGCTAAACCTGTCACTAAACCTACACGATTTTCATCATCAGCTTTACCGTAATCAAAACGTTGTACCCCCAAGAACTCGTTTAAATTATCTTGAGTGATAGTCACTTTCTTAATGTTTTTATCAAGTAAGATTGTTTTAACGGCTTTACGACATAATTTAGAGATTTCACGCTCTAAACTACGTACACCCGCTTCACGAGTGTAATAACGAATAATACCAACAATAGCACTGTCATCTATTTCAATTTCTTTAGCTTTTAAACCATTACGCTCAATTTGCTTATCAAGTAAATGACTCTTAGCAATATTTAACTTTTCATCTTCGGTATAACCTGAAAGACGAATAACCTCCATACGGTCTAATAGCGGCCCAGGAATATCCATACTGTTCGAGGTTGCAACGAACATCACATCAGATAAATCATAATCTACTTCTAAATAGTGATCGTTAAATGAGGTGTTTTGTTCTGGATCTAGCACTTCAAGTAACGCTGAAGCGGGATCGCCACGCATATCTGATGCCATTTTGTCGATTTCATCTAATAAAAACAGTGGGTTTTTAACCCCAACTTTTGATATTTTTTGAATTAGTTTACCTGGTAATGAGCCAATATAAGTGCGTCTATGACCACGTATTTCCGCTTCATCACGTACCCCGCCCAAAGCCATACGAACATATTTACGCCCTGTTGATTTAGCAATAGATTGACCAAGAGATGTTTTACCAACACCTGGAGGTCCAACTAAACATAAGATAGGGCCTTTTAGCTGAGCTACACGTTGTTGCACGGCTAGGTATTCAAGAATACGTTCTTTAACTTTATCTAAACCGTAATGGTCTTTATCAAGTACTTCTTGAGCAAGCGCAAGGTTACGCTTTAACTTGCTACGTTTTTTCCACGGAACATTAATCATGCATTCGATGTAACTGCGTACAACAGTCGCTTCAGCAGACATAGGTGACATCATTTTAAGCTTTTGAAATTCAGCTAACGTTTTATCTTTTGCTTCAGCGGGCATTTGCGCATCTTCAATACGCTTTGCCATTTGTTCAAGTTCATCTGGAGTTTCTTCGCCTTCATTTAATTCTTTTTGAATGGCTTTCATTTGCTCATTCAAGTAATAATCACGTTGGCTTTTTTCCATTTGCTTTTTAACACGAGTACGAATTTTTTTCTCAACTTGTAATAAATCGATTTCGCCTTCCATTAATGCCATTAAATGTTCTAAACGGGCATTAACATCAATTATCTCTAATACTTTTTGCTTGTCTGCTAATTTTAACGGCATGTGTGCCGCCATCGTATCAGCAAGTTGTTCAGCGTCATCAATTCCAGAAACAGAGGTAAGTACTTCCGGTGGAATTTTTTTATTAAGTTTTACGTACCCTTCAAATTGAGAAATTGCCGAGCGAATTAATACTTCAATTTCATCATTAAGTTCAGTACTTGGCGTTACATATTCAATTTCTGCACTAAAGAACTCTTCTGTTTCAACGAATTTTTTAATACTTGCACGCTGTACACCTTCAACCAGCACCTTAACTGTGCCATCAGGTAGCTTTAACATTTGCAATATGGTGGCTACGGTTCCGGTGTTATAAACATCATCAGCTTTAGGATCGTCAATAGCAGCATCTTTTTGAGCGACTAAAAACACTTGTTTGTCTTGTTCCATAGCTAAGTCGAGACAGCGAATAGACTTTTCACGTCCGACAAAAAGTGGAATAACCATTTGAGGATAAACAACAACATCTCTTAAGGCTAAAACGGGGATCTCAACGACACCAGATAATTCTTTACTCATTGGCTACTCTTCTTGGAAATGATTTAAATTAGTGGAAAAAATAAAACTATAAATTATATATGGGGCTCGGGCGTTAACTTTCAACAAGAGATAAAAAATAAAGCTAAAATGTTCATTTTGAATCAAAAAAACCTCAACCAATAAATTAACCCTAACGTAATTATATACGTACAAATTAACTATTGATTGAGGTTTTTAGAGTGATGTAAAAATTTACATCATAACAATTACTTTAAAAAGAAAACTTATTTAACTGCCTTTTCTTTTTTCGTTTGTTTACTATCGTAAATAACAAGCGGCTTACTCTCACCTTTAATGGTGTTTTCATCAACGACTATTTTGCTGACGTCTTCCATTGATGGCAACTCGTACATAGTATCGAGTAAAACAGCTTCGACAATAGAACGTAAACCACGTGCACCTGTCTTTCTGTCCGTTGCTTTTTTAGCAATCGCAAATAATGCATCTTCTCTAAATTCTAATTCAACATTTTCCATGTCAAACAGCGCACTAAATTGTTTAGTTAGTGCATTTTTAGGCTCTTGCAATATTTGAATTAATGCTGCTTCATCAAGCTCACGTAATGTTGCTAGTACAGGTAAACGTCCAATAAACTCAGGGATTAAACCATACTTAACTAAATCTTGAGGCTCTACTTCAGCTAAACTATCAGTTAATGATTTTTCTTGATCTTTACCACGTACTTCAGCACCAAAACCAATACCAGTGCCTTTTTGATTACGTTGTTCAACAACTTTATCTAAACCGGCAAATGCACCACCACAAATAAACAAGATTTTAGACGTGTCTACTTGTAAAAACTCTTGCTGCGGATGCTTACGTCCACCTTGCGGAGGAACAGAAGCAACGGTACCTTCAATAAGCTTCAATAGTGCTTGCTGAACACCTTCACCAGAAACATCACGGGTAATGGATGGATTGTCTGATTTACGTGAAATTTTATCAATTTCATCAATGTAAACAATACCACGTTGAGCTTTTTCTACATCGTAATCACACTTTTGCAATAACTTCTGAATGATATTTTCAACATCTTCACCAACATAACCGGCTTCGGTTAATGTTGTAGCATCAGCCATAGTAAAAGGAACATCTAATAAACGTGCTAAGGTTTGTGCTAATAATGTTTTACCACTACCTGTAGGCCCAATGAGTAAAATATTACTTTTACCTAGTTCAACGCCATTATGGGTATCACCATTTCTTAATCGCTTATAATGATTATAAACCGCAACGGCTAAAACCTTTTTAGCATGATCTTGACCAATAACGTATTCGTCTAAGCTTTCACGTATCTCAACAGGAGAAGGTAACGCCTTTTTATTTTCTTTTGGCGAAATATCAGAAATTTCTTCGCGAATAATATCGTTACACAGCTCTACACATTCATCACAAACAAATACTGATGGGCCAGCAATTAATTTACGTACTTCATGTTGGCTTTTGCCACAAAACGAGCAGTAAAGTAACTTACCATTATCGCCACCACTTTTAATATCGGTCATGCCCTACCTCTAAACATTTAATACAAATAAATCCATTTATTTTCAATCTATACTTTTTATATAGTATACACCGAAATCCTATTTATCGTTACGTTGTTCTAATATGGAGTCAACTATACCATATTCAACCGCAGCTTCTGCACTTAAAAAATTATCTCGGTCTGTATCATGAGAAACTTTCTCTAAAGTTTGTCCTGTATGATCAGCCATTAATTTATTAAGTTTTTCTTTTATGAATAAAATTTCTTTTGCGTGAATTTCAAAATCAGATGCTTGACCTTGAAAACCACCTAACGGTTGATGAATCATTACACGAGCGTTAGGTAAACAATAACGCTTGCCCTTCTCACCACCAGACAATAAGAATGCGCCCATACTTGCCGCTTGACCAATACAAACAGTACTGATGTTAGGTTTAATAAATTTCATTGTATCATAAATTGCCATACCTGCAGTTACAGAGCCACCCGGCGAATTTATGTATAGAAAAATGTCTTTATCTGGACTTTCTGATTCTAAGAACAATAATTGTGCAATGATCAGATTAGCCATGTGGTCTTCAACTTGACCACAAAGGAATATAACACGCTCTTTTAACAGCCTTGAGTAAATATCATACGAACGTTCACCTTTAGGTGTTTGTTCCACAACCATTGGTACTAAAGCGCTCTCAATACCGGTTGAGTTGTTTTGTGATGATAACTGAGATGTGCTTTGTGATGTAATTTGAGAATTAAACAAGAGTATACCTTCCCTTTGTAAATAAAAATGGCCTGTATGTTGCCATACAAGCCATTGAATTTAAGCGATTGCTAAGTCTATTGTCAACGTAAAACTACGATAAATTTAATATTACTTGGCTTCTGGATTCATTATTTCATTGAAAGTAGCTTTTTTGTTTTTAACTTTAGCATTTTCAACAAGTAATTCTACCGCTTGCTCTTCTAAAGCAACATTTTGCATTTGTTGCATTAGTTCTTTGTTATTTGCGTAGTATTCAATAACTTCTTTTGGATCTTCATAAGCTGAAGCTGCAGTAGCAATTAACTCGTCTACTTTAGCGTCGTCAACTTTAAGTTCGTTAATTTTAATAACTTCACCTAAAAGTAAACCAATCTTAACACGACGTTCTGCTTGCTCTGTAAACATTTCAGCAGGAAGTTCTGGTAAGTTATTAGGGTCCATTTGACCTTGGAAACGTTGAAGTGCTTGCTGACGTAAAACATCTACTTCTTGAGCTACTAATGCTGACGGTAAATCAACTTCGTTTGCAGCAAGTAAACCGTCAATTACTTGTGTTTTAACTTTAGCTTTAACCGCTTGAGTTAATTCACGCTCCATGTTTTTACCAACTTCAGTACGTAAGGCTTCAACACCACCTTCTTCAATACCAAAAAGTTTAGCAAACTCTTCATCAATTTCAGGAAGTACAGGGCCTTCTGTTTTATGAAGAACAATATCAAACTCAGCTTCTTTACCTTTTAAGTTTTCAGCATGGTAATCATCTGGGAAAGTAACTTTAATAGTTTGCTCTTCGCCAGCTTTCATTCCTGTAACTTCTTTTTCAAAACCAGGGATCATACGACCAGCACCTAGTTCTAATTCAAAACCTTCAGCTTTGCCACCTTCAAACTCTTCACCGTCAACACGACCAGTAAAATCAAGAGTTAGCTTATCGCCTTTCTTAGTTTTGCGCTTGTTTTCTTTCCATGTTTGGTGTTGCTTTTGTAGCGTCACAAACATTTCATCTAAATCAGCTTCAGTAACTTCCACTTTTGGACGTTCAATAGCGATTTTATCTAAATCTTTTAATTCAACTACAGGGTAAACTTCAAAAGTTGCTTCAAACTCTAATGCTTTGCCATCTTCATTGCTTTTAGCAACAAATGAAGGACGACCAGCAGGGTTGATTTTTTCTGCAACAATAGCATCAACAAAGTTACGTTGCATAAGCTCACCAGCAACTTCTTGACGTACTGATTTACCGTAACGTTTTTGAATAACCGACGGTGGAACTTTACCAGGACGGAAACCGTTAATACGCTGTGTTTTACTAATTTGACGAAGACGGTTGTTAACTTCTACATCTACTTTTTCGGCTGGAACAGAAATAGTCAAACGACGTTCCAAACCTTGTGTAGTCTCAACTGAAACTTGCATTTAAATACCTCAAAAACTTAGCGTATTACGCTTTTTACGCATCAAATAACCGCCAGAATATTGATAAATTTTATCAAGTCCATGGCGAAAAGATGCCCTATTACAAAAATATGACGACGAATTATAGCGAGAGCAAAAAAAAGTTGCAAGGTGTAAGTTTTAACCATCAGCCAAATTGTCAAACATTGATCTTAGGATTTAAGGTGCAATTTTACTTTTTCAAGTCTAAAAAATAAAATAATGTTAAATTTTATTTTAATGGTCGTAATGAGGGGACTTTAATTATTTAAATAAGGAAGCTTATTTTGAATTGTACGGATAAATAATAATGTTAGGAGATGTAGATTAGCGCTTCCGAGTAAATTTAATTACACCCAAACTATTGTAGATTAATAAAGTTATAACTTTGAATAGAAGAAAGAGTTTTACTAAGAAAGAAAAATGTTTAGTGATGCAAGATTCGAACTTGCGACTGAACTTTATGGTACTCAAATCTAGTTTGCATGAGTATGGATAATATTAAAGCGTTAGATATTGAAGTATTATAGTTAGATATGAACTATTAGAGAAGTGGTCGGTGATGCAAGATTCGAACTTGCGACCCCTTGGACCCAAACCAAGTGCGCTACCAAGCTGCGCTAATCACCGACATATATTCTTTTATTATTAGAGAAACTAATAATGTAAAGATGGGGTGGCTAAAGGGACTTGAACCCTCGACAACCGGAATCACAATCCGGGGCTCTACCAACTGAGCTATAGCCACCATTATCTTTTTACTGCACTATACTTTGGAGTATGGCACGCCCTGCAGGATTCGAACCTGCGACCCACGCCTTAGAAGGGCGTTGCTCTATCCAGCTGAGCTAAGGGCGCACATTTCCTACAAAGCAGGTCCACTTATCATATACTGTTAAAAGTATTTAAAAAAGTGGTCGGTGATGCAAGATTCGAACTTGCGACCCCTTGGACCCAAACCAAGTGCGCTACCAAGCTGCGCTAATCACCGATTTATGCTGCTGTAACAAGCAATAAATTGTCTCGTTTCAACGGGTGCGGATATTACCGAGTTGATCCCCCCCCGTCAAACTTTTTTTATAAATAAATGTTTGTTCGCTCGTTTTTAAAGCAAGTAGCTGATTTGTTCTGCAGCAAGCTGTTAGTTTGTCT
Organism: Colwellia sp. E2M01; assembly: GCF_018860585.1. Taxonomy (GTDB): domain Bacteria; phylum Pseudomonadota; class Gammaproteobacteria; order Enterobacterales; family Alteromonadaceae; genus Colwellia. The sequence continues at coordinate 16,509 of NZ_JAHKPR010000088.1, read as the reverse complement.
TTTATTTAGACAAGCCCCATCACAATTAAATTATATAAATTAATTTTACAACTATTTTACAACTAATGGTTAAGAGCAATGATAATAAGCTAATTAAAACGTTGCCATTATACAGTTCACCTATATATACCCGCTCCACTTGAATATGCAGGATTCAGCTGGAATTAGAAACGCCTTTAGGCAAGGCATTGATTGTAGAGAATGGTTGTTCATTCTCAAAATCAATAACGCGGCATAAAGCGTTTCTAAACCAGCCCTTGGGGAAGACTGAGCAAATCATACCCTGCGTTACATTTCTTTTTAAGGGAACAACCCTTGATAAAAAAAGGTGCCTTAGGTATGAATCGCTCAGGCTTCCTGAAACGAGCATCTTCAAGTGGAACGGGTATAAGCTTATATAATGATACTGACTATAAGTTTTATTTTGCTAGGCTTTATCAACCACTTTTTTATTCATAAGCTAGAAACATTTGCGCATTACTCAAAGTAAACCTACAACATGAAATGAGTTTATGGCAAAATAACGCCGTTTAATCATTATTTATATTCAAGGTCTACATCACCGTTATGACAGCATCATTGATTGATGGCAAAGTAATTGCCAAACAACTTAGAGATTCAGTTAAAGAAAAAGTTAGTTTACGTATTAGTAATGGCCAGAGACCTCCAGGGTTAGCTGTTATATTAGTTGGCTCAGATCCCGCCTCTCAAGTTTACGTAGGAAGTAAACGTAAAGCTTGTGAAGAAGTAGGTTTTGTTTCTCGTTCATATGATTTAGCGAAAACAACGTCTGAACAAGAGTTATTAGCCTTAGTTGATGAATTAAATAACGACAATGAAATTGACGGAATATTAGTTCAACTACCTTTACCGCAAGGTTTAAATGCAGATTTAATTCTTGAGAGAATTAACCCTCTTAAAGATGTTGATGGTTTTCACCCTTTTAATATTGGAAAGTTAGCACTAAGACAGCCTGGTTTACGTCCTTGCACACCCAAAGGCATAATGACCTTAATTAATTCAACCGGTGTTGAACCTAAGGGCTTAGACGCTTTAGTTATTGGCGCGTCTAATATTGTTGGTCGTCCTATGTCTTTAGAGCTATTACTTGCTGGCTGTACCGTAACAACAACACATCGCTTTACTAAGGATTTAGAAAACAAAGTTAAAAATGCTGATTTAATTGTTGTCGCTGTTGGCAAACCTAGCTTTATACCTGGCGATTGGATTAAACAAGGCGCTATTGTCATTGATGTAGGTATTAATCGTTTAGATAACGGTAAGTTAGTAGGTGATGTTGATTTTGAAGTTGCCCAAGGACGTGCCGCACATATAACCCCAGTTCCGGGCGGTGTTGGTCCTATGACAGTTGCTTGTTTGATTGAAAATACATTACAAGCCTGTGAACAAGCTGATCATTAGCTTTATTGATTAAAATTACTATTAGTTGAATTCGAAATAATAAACAAATAAAAAGGGCGGGCATTAACTAGTTACATAGTTGATGCCCGCCCTTTTCTGCTCTAGATTCTTTATCCCTTTTGTATTTTAAGCTTTACGCCAAGTGGTTTTTCCTGCGCTATCTTCAAGTACAATATTCATCGCATTTAACTTATCACGTGCATCATCAGCCATCGCCCAGTCTTTATCTTTTCTCGCTTGATTACGCTGTACGATGAGCGCTTCAATAACCGCCACCTCATCGTTGTCATTATCACCTTGTAAAAAAGCAGCGGGATCAAGCTGTAACAAACCAACAATTTCACCTAACCCGACTAAGGTTGATGCTAATTCTGTCGCTAAGGCATCATCATTTGCCGCTTTCGCTACATTTAATTCTTTAGATATTTCAAATAATACCGCTAATGCTTGTGGTGTATTAAAATCATCATCCATCGCTAAACAAAATTGTTTCACAAAGTTTGACTCTTTATCTAAGGTAAAGTCTTTTGCAACCTTCACATCACGCAGCGACGTATAAATACGCTCAACCGATGCTCTCGCTTGAGTTAAGTTGTCTGTTGAATAATTTAATTGGCTACGGTAATGCCCTGTTGTAAGAAAGAAGCGAACAGTTTCAGCATCGTATTGTGCTAATACATCACGAATAGTAAAAAAATTACCCAAGGATTTAGACATTTTTTCTTGATCCACTTGTACCATACCGGTATGCATCCAGTAATTCACATATGGTGTATCAAGAGCACAACAACTTTGTGCTATTTCATTTTCATGATGTGGAAAAGTTAAATCTGAGCCGCCACCGTGAATATCAAAATGATGACCTAATTCTTTAGCGTTCATTGCAGAACACTCAATATGCCAACCCGGACGACCTTCGCCCCACGGTGATGACCAACTTGGCTCACCTGGTTTAGCTGATTTCCATAACACAAAATCAAGCGGGTTGTTTTTGTGTTGATCAACTTCAACACGAGAGCCAGCTTGCAGCTGCTCAAGGTTTTGTCCGCTTAATTTGCCATAATCTTCGTAACTAGCCACGTTAAATAATACATCACCCTGCCCTGATGCTGCGTTTTCGCCAGCAACATAAGCATGCTTTTTAGCAACAAGCGTTTCAATCATGGTAATAATTTCATCCATGTGCGTGGTTACGCGCGGCTCTAAATCAGGTCTTGCCATATTTAACGAGTCAAAATCTTCATGCATTGCGGCAATAGTACGCTCAGTTAATGACTCGGTACTTTCACCATTTTCATTAGCACGATTAATAATTTTATCTTCTACGTCAGTAATATTACGCACATAGTTCACGTCATATCCGGAAAAACGTAAATAACGAGAAATATTATCAAAGCTAATATAAGTACGGCCATGGCCTATATGGCATAAGTCATATACGGTGCAACCACAAACATATAAGCCAACTTTACCGGGGGTAATAGGTGTAAAGGTTTCTTTTTGACGACTTAAAGTGTTGTAAATCTGCAACATGGTATTTTCTGACTCCGACTTAATAACGTAGATTGAGTTGTTAGTATTTAGTTTGCATTAGTGACAATTAAATATGCGAAGGATTGTACCCTAACAATGGCAAAGGATCATTAAGACTAATGCACTTTTTCATTAGTTAGCGTACAATTATCGGCAATTATTTTGTGTACACTTCATTTAAACAATTAAATTAAACGTTTACTTAAACATTAATTTAAATCTTTATTAAAAAAACAGAGAAAATTATGATCATATTTAAAACAAACCTTGGTGAAATTAAAATTGAATTAGACTTTGAAAACGCGCCTAAAACAGCCGCTAACTTCCAACAATATGTTGAAGAAGGTCATTACAATGGCACTATTTTTCACCGTGTAATTAAAGGTTTTATGGCACAAGGTGGCGGTTTTGCTTCTGGCTTAGACGAAAAAGAAACTCGTGCAAGTATAAAAAACGAAGCAAACAACGGCTTAACTAACAAGCGTGGCAGTTTAGCCATGGCTAGAACACAAGAGCCACATTCAGCGTCAGCCCAGTTTTTTATTAACTTAAACGATAATACCTTTTTAGACTTCACAGCTGAAAACATACAAGGCTGGGGTTACTGTGTATTTGGTGAAGTGGTAGAAGGCATGGACGTTGTTGATAAAATGACGTTAGTTGAAACAGGTAATATGTATGGCCACGGTGATGTACCAAAAGATGAAATTATCATCGAATCTGCCGTTGTAGCATAAGCGTAGTTTAGTTCATGACAGATAATAATAAATCAGCAGTAACTTACTTTATTGCTGATTTACATTTAACTGAAAGCAGGCCAGATATTACCGCCTGCTTTATGAAGTTTATTGCAAATGAAGCGCCTAAAGCAGAAAAGCTTTATATCCTCGGTGATTTTTTTGAAACTTGGGTGGGTGACGATGATGATAGCCCGTACCTTAAAACCATCGCAGATGCATTAACAGGTCTAAATAAATCAGGTACTGAAATTTACTTCATTCATGGTAATAGAGATTTTCTTATTGGCAAACGTTACGCTAAAAAAGCCAGTATGATTTTATTACCCGAAATAGACACTATTGATCTTTACGGGCAACACGTCGTTATAATGCATGGTGATACTTTATGTACTCGTGATCTTGATTATCAAGAATTTCGCAAAAAATCACGTTCTTGGTGGTGGCAAACCATGATAAAAAGCTTGCCTTTATGTGTCCGTAAAAAAATTGCCGCTAATTACCGTAAAAAAAGCGCCGCTGCAACGGCAATAAAAAAACAAGAAATAATGGATGTCACGGAAAGTGAAGTTATTGATTGTTTAGAGCAATATCATAGCCAATTATTAATACATGGCCATACTCACAGGCCGGCTATACATAACATTGTTGCCAACAATGCTAAAGCACAACGTATTGTATTAGGAGACTGGTACGAACAAGGCGCTTGGTTAAAAGTTACGCCTGATTCTATGGAATTATTAAATCAACCACTTGGGTAAGTTATTAACTACTTTTTATTTTAAAAAGTTAGCTCAAATACCATTAAACAGGCGTACCTGAGTGGAATTTAAAATCTTTATCTGGGCTGGTAATTAAATCAGCTTCTTTCTCACCAAAAAATGTAATTCTATCTGAAATATCAACAGCAGATATGTCTTGAGCCAAGGTTAGGTAATCTTGATAATGTCTCGCTTCTGAGCGCAATAATGATATATAAAACTTTCCTATTTTCTCATCAAGATGTGGCGCTATTTTAGCAAAGCGTTCACATGATCTCGCTTCTATATAAGCACCAATAATTAATTTATCAATAAGCGCTTCTGGCTCGTAAGTACGCACACCTTTTAACATACCTTTTGCATAACGTGCTGCAGGAATAGGATCGTAAGGAATATTATTTTCCTCAATAATTTCTAGCACTTGATAAAAGTGATGTAACTCTTCTCGAATCAATAACACCATTTTATCAACCATATCTTGCCCGTATGAACAATCAGATCGAGCTTGTATTGATTTAGACAACACATTTTTACCTTTAAGAGTTTGTGTGTTACCAATACGTTTATAAGCAAACTGCTCATAAGGAGCCATAAGATCAGTTAATTGCGTAACACCTTCAGGGGTTAGTGCGTAACGCTTAAGTAAAAATAGCGCACTTTGCGCCGCTTTTAACTCACAAATTAAATGATCTCGTAAAAGAATCGCTAGGTTTTCTGGCTTTTTTGCTTCTTCAACCCAAGCATCAGGAGTAGGATATTTTAAAAAGGCGTTAATAGGTGCTAATAGGTTGTCATACATTCTGTGTGAACTTCTCTTTTAAATTGTTTAACGTGTCATAGTTTTTACGTTAAAGATTCAGCAGATTTTAACATGAAAATTTATTGCCGTGCTTTAATAAATACAGTTCCGTCTACAATTAAATAAAAATACTGGGGAGCCATCATGAACACACAAAGATTTATAAAACCGATAATATTAATTAGCTGTTATTTTGCTCTTACCGTAACTTTTAGTGCAGTAAGTCAAACATCTACTATTACGCCAACAAATGAGATGAAAAATTATCAAGGAAAAACTTACGTCGAGCAATATTGTACCGCCTGTCATTCAATAAAATTGATCACTAATTCTTCTGGCTATGATTATAACGATTGGCAAGCACTAACAAAAACCATGATAGATTTATCTAGCCAAGACAAAATTGCAGATAGTATCTTTACTTACCTAACAACGACTTACCCACCTAACACACTACGTACACCAACCTTGATAACAGGCGATGCCAAAATAAGCTTTACTCTATGGCAAACGCCAACACTAGGACAACGCTCTCGTGATCCTATCGAAGCGACCGACGGTACTATTTGGTGGGCAGGGCAACGTCAAAACCTAATTGGTAAAATTAATCCAACTACAGGTGAAATGAAGGAATATTTATTACCTGAAAATGCTATGCCACATACAGTTACTACTGATAATGCAGGTAATATTTGGTATACAGGTAACAAAAATGGCAGCGTTGGTATGCTAGATATTGAAACAGAACAAATCACCGAATATAAGATGCCTGACGAAAAAGCGAAAGATCCTCATAGTGCTATTTTCGACGCCAAAGGAACACTCTGGTTTACCCTGCAACATAGTAATATGATTGGTCGATTAAAACCTACAACAGGCGAGATAAAACTAGTCACAATGAATGCACCAAAGTCAAAACCTTATGGTATTAAAATAGACGCTAACGGTGCGCCTTGGGTTGCTTGTAATGGCAGAAATTGTTTAGTGAAAGTTAATCCCGAGACCATGGAGTTAACAGACATAATGTTGCCTAATAAAGCAACTCGAGTTCGACGCCTTGATATAGCTGACAATGGGATTATTTGGTATGTAAACTCATCACAAGGACGACTTGGCAGATATAACCCTGAAGATGGTAAAATTAAAGAGTGGCCATCACCTAGTGGAAAATCTTCGCATCCTTACGCAATCGCTGTCATTGATAATATTGTTTGGTATAACGAATCAGGTATGAGGCCTGATGCATTAGTAAGATTTGATCCCACTACAGAAAAGTTTCAAAGTTGGGCTATTCCATCAGGTAAAGTGTATGCTGGTATTATTAGACACATGCGCCCTACTAAAAATGGTAATTTATTAATTCATCAAAGTAGCACCAATAAGATTATTAGAGTGAATATCATAAGGTAGTAATTAATACCTATTATCTATAGATCAAGCTATAGATAATAGACTTTGATAAGTAATGATTAACGCTACATGGAGTTAACTTATTGAAAGATACAGAAGTACTTTCTTTAAATTAACCCTTCTAGCTCTTTTTATACCAAAACCGCAAGCCTTTAAGGTTTTTTATACCAGTTTCATTAATTAAGTGATCTATTTTAGACAGAGATAAAATCATTAAATACAAGGCATTTATTGACATAACTAGTTGTTATAATTATTAAATAAATAACACTGTAGTTAGTGGTTTTAGCCCGTATAAATGATCATTTAGTTTGTGATATTGGTATTAGCCTAGCTAACTGCTTTATAAGTTAATACACTTAACCATAAAGCGCCAAAATTATATTTATTAACACCTGAATTCAAGAAAACTATGACCTCAATAATAAAGAAAAATCTTACCAGTAAAAATGCTGCTAAAGATTTGATAAAAAAGCACGATAAGCTAACTCATAGTGAAAATATGAAAGTAATATCACATGTGCAACGTGAAGTAGATGATTGGTTTATTAATACGCTAATGTTAGAAAATATCGATGTTCCCTTTAAATATAAACGTAAAAAACTTTATCAAAGCTTAAAAGGCCAACGGGTTAACTTAACTTATTATCCAGATTCAGAAACCGTTGCTAGCTTTGATATGGAAGTAATGTCTGTAGTACGCATAAAAGTAAGTTAGTTATAGCTATCAAGCACTTTAACTAAAAACTAATTAGCATTAAAGATGGGAACAATTAACTGCTCAAGTGTAAGCTTTAATATTTTCTCTTATCACCTAAAAGCATTAAAACAACTTTCTATAGAGTATTGTTGTTTATTATACGAACAAAACTTGACTGTTTACTTTATATCTCTCATAACTAATTAAGTAATAATAAGAATAGTACCACTAATGTAAATTATGAATTTCGATACTTTCTTAAGGTATTGATTTATATTTACCTTAAAAGTACTTTCGAATACTTAAGCGCAAGAGGATTGATTATGATACTAAACCATATATGGGGTTTATACGCTCACCCTAAAGAAGAATGGCACGTTATTGAAAAGCGTCATGAGAGTTTAAGTTATAGCTTAATACACATATTAACTATCGCGTTAATACCTTCTATCTGTTCTTTTTATGCGGCAGCATATATAGGCTGGACAATAGGTGTTGGTGATCCAATAAAAATAAGTGTAGACAGTGCTCAACTTATGGCTATTAGTATGTACTTTGCTTTAGTCTTTGGTGTTTTTGCTTTAGCTGTTCTTATTCAATGGATGGCTAAAACTTTTGACTCTAAACCTGATTTTGTACAAGCGCTTGAGCTTGCTTCATACACTGCAACTCCATTATTAATGGTTGGTATTACCACACTATTTCCGGTGTTATGGTTTGTTGCTTTAGCGGGAATTGCCGCTGTCGCTTATTCTGTTTACTTACTTTATTCAGGTGTTCCTATTATGATGAATATTCCTGAAGAGAAAGGGTTTATTTATTCTAGCTCTGTAGTAACCTGTGGTTTAGTGTTGTTAGTTACCTTAATGGCGGGAACAGCTATTTTGTGGACAATGGGGTTTGGTCCGGAGTTTGTAGCTTAAATCTCTATATGACCTTGGTTTGCTTAGAACGTAGACCACTTAACCAACCATAAAAAAAGCCTTGTTTTCATAGAGAACAAGGCTTTTTATTTTAGGAGCGGTGTTTAGTTAACAGTACTATTCAGCACCTTCATTATGCATATCTAAAATAGAATCAGCATTTTTATCCGATTCTTCTTTAGTTGTGTTATTACGCAGTGCATCTAACTTTTCTAAGTATTCTTGATTAATGTCATTCGTTACATAATTGCCATCAAATACTGATGTATCAAAAGTTTTAATGTCTGGATTACCTTCACTAACCGCAGCAACTAAATCATCAATTGATTGGAAGATTAATTTATCTGCACCAATTAAATCACATATATCATCTAAATCACGACCATGCGCGATTAATTCATTAGCACTTGGCATATCGATACCATAAACGTTAGGGAATCTCACCTCTGGTGCTGCCGATGCAAAATAAACTTTTTTAGCGCCAGAAGCACGCGCCATATCAATAATTTGCGAAGAAGTAGTACCACGAACAACAGAGTCATCTACGAGTAAAACATTTTTACCTTTAAACTCTTCTGATATAGCATTTAATTTTTGGCGTACTGACTTTTTACGTTGCTCTTGACCTGGCATAATAAAAGTACGACCGATATAGCGGTTTTTAACAAACCCTTGACGGTAAGGTAAATCAAGGTGGTGAGCGATTTGCAGAGCAATATCACACGAGGTTTCAGGAATAGGGATCACAACATCAATATCAATATCTTGCCATTCATTAGCAATTTTTTGACCTAATTTAGTTCCCATTTCTACGCGCGATGCGTAAACCGACATTTTGTCCATGGTTGAATCTGGACGAGCAAAGTAAACAAATTCAAAAATACAAGGATTGTAAACAGGGTTTTCAGCACATTGACGGCTATGAATTTGACCGTCTTCAGTAAAGAAAATAACTTCACCTGGTGCAACATCTCGAACAAACTCAAAAGCACAAGCATCAAGCGCTACAGATTCTGAAGCAACCATATACTCAACACCCTTTGCCGTTTCTCTTTTACCAAAAACTAAAGGACGAATACCATTAGGGTCACGAAAAGCGATCATACCGTGGCCAACAATAAGGGCAACAGTTGCATAAGCACCACGTACACGTTTATGTACATTAGCTACCGCAGTAAAAATATCATCTGGAGTTAGCGCGATGCTGTCATTTTGCTGTAATTCATGAGCTAAAATATTAAGCAGAACTTCTGAATCTGATGTGGTATTAACATGACGACGTGCTTCATTAAATAGCCATGTTCTTAATTCATCAGCATTGGTTAAGTTGCCGTTATGCGCTAACGATAAGCCAAATGGCGAGTTAGCATAAAAAGGTTGAGCTTCTGAAGAGCTAGAAGTACCTGCAGTAGGATAACGAATATGGCCAATACCAATATTACCTTGTAAACGAAGCATATGACGCGTATGAAAAACGTCTTTCACTAGGCCGTTCGCCTTTCTTAGTCTAAAGGTATTATTATGAATGGTTACAATACCTGCTGCATCTTGACCACGATGCTGAAGTACTGTTAAGCCATCATATATATACTGACTAACAGGGGTTTTACCGACTATACCAACAATGCCACACATGAAACTCTCTCCACAAAAGAAATATTTACAATACTTACAAAGCTAAAATCGCTTAGGATGAAGAATCATCAAATAAATATTGAGTTATACGATATAAAGCGATACCGAATAAATAATCGTATACGGAACTATTCCGCAAACTCCTAGCTATTAATACGTAGAAAAAAGTAAAATAGCTAAGATAAAATAAATAATAAAAGTGTTTGGTTAAATACTACATAAGCAACCAACACAAATTAGGTCACGTAACTTGATGAGCCTTTAAGGTATTCAAAAAACCACTCAACCACTAGTGTAAACTCAGGGATAAGTAGTGAGCTTTGCCACCAAGGGCTATTTACGGCACCAGTAAAGGCATCAATAAAGAATATCAGGGCACTAACAATAAGCACTCCACGTAGAGCGCCAAAAACGATACCTAAAACTCTATCAGTGCCCGATAGTCCGGTTTTACTAACTAACTGGCCAATAAGATAATTAACTAAAGCGCCTAACACTAATGTTGAGATAAAAAGAATGGCAACGGCCGCCGCATTACGCAAAAACTGGTCTGAAATATTGGTTAATAGATTAGCAAGGTTCCCATAAAAGGTGCTCGCTACGAAAAAAGCACCGATCCAGATAATTAAAGATACGGCTTCTTTTACAAAACCTCGTACCAAACTGACTAAAGTTGATATGCCGATAATGGCCAAAATGACGTAATCTATCCAAACCATAGGTTAGTGTCTCGTTGATTTTTTGCTGCGTTATTTTCTTAAAATAAGAGGCGCGCATTCTATCAGAATAAGCGAAATAATACCTAGTTTTTTATGAAAACCTGTTATTCATTTACTTCAAATGTAGCAACCTTACCTTGAATACCAGTAAGTTTTCTTAATGCAGGTAATTTTTTAGTCATCGCTGATTTTATAAGTTCAGGCCCTATAATAACTTTCGTTAAAGTTCCTTTCTTCGTTTGAATTGGCTTAGTAAAAGCAATATAGCCTTGTGCTTTTAATTTTTTTAATAACTGTGCAACATTATCTTTATTTTTAAAGCTACCTAAGTGAATAACCCAAGCTTCAGACGCCACCGCTTTTTCTGGTAATGGCTTGGTTTCTTTTTTTACCACTGTCGTTGTATTGCGAGTATCCGAAGCCGGCGTAACAACTACTTTCTCTTCAATAATAGCGGGTTCATCTATAGGAGGAGTATGCGTTTCAATAACTTCGTCCATAGCAGGTTCATTGCTTGTTTTAAGCGCTTCTTGTCGAATTAATCTTTCTTCTGGAAAAGGTTTGTTAGTTAACTTTCCTGAGAAATCTTCAGCTTGAGGAATGGCTTCAAAATCTGTTTGATTCGATTTTTTTTCACCATCGAGTAAATCAGGAAGGAATATAACAACTACGGCTGCGACAATAATAGTCCCGACAAGTCGGTTTTGAAACGGTGTAGACAAGAAACTCTCCTAAAAATTACGTTTAACGATAAGCTGATTATTTGCGTTAAATTATAACGAATACATAGTGAATTTTTTAGTTATGCATTCATTATAAAGCAATATTATTAACAAGTTATAAATTGTGCTCTTATTTTAGCGACAGTAAAAAATGAACCAAATACAAGAATTAAATCTGTTGCCCCAGCCTGCTTGTTAGCCATTTTAAAGGCCTCTTCTATATTGTCAAAACAATTAACTTTATCGCTAAACAAGGTTAAATGACTTGCCATTATTTCGCTTGAAGCCGCTCTTGGTACATTAAGCGCCCCGGTATACCAAAAATCAATATCGTTTTTAAGTGATTGCAGGCTTGCGGCAATATCTTTGTCACCTAACATGGAAACTACGCCATAAATACTTTGATAATTAGCTTGTTTTTTTACCTGCTTAAGATAATCAGCAAGATAGCGAGTAGCTTGTGGGTTGTGCCCTACATCAAGAATAACATCACATTGCCCTACTTGTTTTATTAATTCTGTACGACCTGCAACTTTAGTTGATGCAATAACATCATTTACAAAATCAGTGTGTAAATTAATATTTAGTTTTGCTAACACCATCAGTGCTGTAGCCACATTATCACGAGGAATATAAGGCATTTTTAAACGGACTAAATTATGTTGTTCTTGCTGCCAATTCCAAAAAGTTTCTAGCTCATTAACGGTAAAGTCTTGTTCACGAACAAATAAATTTTTACCATGAACAGCCTTTAAACTTTTAGCATGATTTAATACTGATGTTGGTACATTAGTATCACCGATAATAATATTTTGATCAGCGCGCATTATACCGGCTTTTTCAAAACCGATAGTTTCTCTGTCGTTACCTAGAAAACTTTGATGATCTAAATCAATAGTTGTAATTACAGCTATATCAGCGTCAATAATATTGGTGGCATCTAAGCGTCCGCCTAATCCTACTTCAAGAATAATAAAGTCAGGTTTAACTTCCATTAACACAAGTAATGCCGCTAACGTTGTATATTCGTAATAGGTTAATGATATTTCAGCTCTAACTTCTTCAATTTTTTTGAAAGCTTGAATTAACGATAAATCTTCAACATCGTTTTTATTTATGCGTAAACGTTCATTGAAGTAATTGATGTGGGGTGAAGAATAAACAGCAACAGCATGTTTTTGTGCTAATAATGCATTTTCAATAAATGCACAGGTTGTTCCTTTGCCATTTGTGCCTGCAACGGTAATTACTTTAGCAAAACTTAAATCTATTGCTAAACGTGCAGCAACTTTGCTAATACGCGTCAAGCCCAAGTCTATTTCACTACTATGTAGGTTTTCTAAATAATAAAGCCACTGATCGAGATTAGTGAAATCTTGATAGTGGCTTGAATTTGATTTTGACATTTATTCTATCATTTATGTTAATAGACAATAATTGTAAGTTTATTCTGCTGGGGAGACTACGCTGTCTTGTCCCATGAATTTACCTAACATACGGGCTAAGGTAGTTCTCATTTCACGACGGTCAACAATCATATCAATGGCGCCTTTCTCTAATAAGAATTCACTACGTTGGAAGCCTTCAGGTAACTTTTCACGAACCGTTTGTTCAATAACACGAGGTCCTGCAAAACCAATTAAAGCTTTTGGCTCAGCAACGTTAATATCACCTAACATAGCTAAACTAGCAGAAACCCCACCCATAGTAGGGTCGGTTAATACAGACACGTAGGGAAGACCTTTTTCACTCATTTTAGCTAATGCAGCACTTGTTTTTGCCATTTGCATTAAAGAGAAAAGTGCTTCTTGCATACGAGCACCACCACTAGCTGAAAAACAGATAAACGGTATATTATGCTCTAAACAATATTCAACGCCTTTAACAAAACGTGCGCCAACAACAGAAGCCATAGAGCCACCTAAGAATGAAAACTCAAACGCTGCGGCAACAACAGGCATACCGTGTAATTCACCTTTCATAACAACAAGCGCGTCTTTTTCACCTGTATTTTTTTGAGCGGCACTAATACGGTCTTTGTAACGTTTAGAGTCTTTAAATTTTAAAATATCTTGCGCTTCAAACTCTTCACCTAATTCCATGCGGTTGTTTTGATCAAGAAAACTATCAATACGCTTACGGGCACTGATTCGCATATGGTGATCACACTTAGGGCAAACTGAGATTTGACGATCTAGTTCAGCCTTATAAAGTACGGCATTACATGAAGTACATTTACTCCATACACCTTCAGGAATATTACTTTTTTGTGTAGTTTTTGCTTTCGGGAGAATTTTTTCTATCCAGCTCATAATTTTATTTTTGCCTGTTGCAACGAAATATCTGTCGATTTATTAATGGTCTATTTATTCATAATTCTTGCGTCTTACAAGCAAAAATTTGTCTTAAATTTCAACTCATACTTACATGATTTTATAATGAGAATAAATGCCACTAAACTCTAGTTTAAAGTACTATTAATTCTAAACCACATATTAGACCATAGTATAACCTATTCATTATATAAAAAACTGGTCTGTTTAGTAAATAATTTGAATTGATAACTTGGGTTTATCAAAACTTTGATAATAAAAACACCATTATAAAAAGAGTGGTCCTAAACGGCTTTTCGGTAAGTCGAACTTTGCAGGGTAATCAACATCTACAAAATATAGCCCTTCTGGTGGAGCTGTAACGCCTGCAACACAACGATTTTTAGCGAGTAAAACCTCTTTCATCCACTCAACTGTTTCTTGTGATTGCCCAACCCGCATTAAACTACCCACAATATTTCTTACCATGTGATGTAAAAAAGCATTCGCTTTAATATCAACAACAATATAATCACCGTGTCTTGTTATTTCGCAATGCTTAATGGTTCTAACGGCAGAATGAGACTGGCAATGTACGGTTCGAAAAGAGGTAAAGTCGTGCTCGCCAAGAAGGTAATTAGCACCTTGCTGCATGAGGTTTTCATCTAAAGCGTAGTGAAAATGACTAATACCATGACTCAAAATAGCTGAGCGAAGAGGTTTATTGTAAATAATATACCGGTAATTACGTGCGGTAGCGCTAAAGCGGGCATGAAAGTCTTCATCGACTTTTTTAACCCAAGCGACAGCAATATCAGAAGGTAAGTGCGTGTTAACACCTAAGGTCCAAGCGATATCTTTACGTTGTTTACTTGTGTCAAAATGAATAACTTGATTGGTTGCATTAACGCCGGTATCGGTACGGCCTGCACAAATAACCTTAATAGGTTCATCTGCAATTTTAGATAATGCTTTTTCTACTTTTTCTTGTACGGTAATAGCATTATCTTGGCGTTGCCAGCCACAATAATTTTTACCGTCGTATTCAATGCCTAACGCATAACGCATGCAAACTTGCCTTTATTTGATGAGAAGACTATTTTCGCTGCGCATTATCCTTTATTTTATGCGGTTAGGCTATTGCTTGTTGACTTATAATTTTTCTTATAATGAATCCAATAAAGCTTGCGCTTCAGCTTGCTGACTTTCATCGCCCTTAGCGATAACCTCTTGCAAAATCACTTGTGCGCTTTCTTCATCATTCATTTCTATATACATTTTTGCAAGATCAAGTTTGCTCGACATAGAGCCATTTTCATCTACGTCTATGCCACTATCGCTTTGAGTATACTGACCTAAACCTACATCGATATTAGTTTTTTCATAAGGCTCTGAGTCATCACCTTCATCTAAACTGTCAGATAAAAGATCATCAACCGAAACATAATCTTCATTAGAAGTTACTTGTTCAGTATTATCTTTACGAGCGCTTTCAATTAAGTCATCTCCGATATCATCGCTATCTTCATTACTATCCAGTAATATTTCATTTTCGAGGTTTTCAGCGTCAGTTACAGTGCTAGTAGACTCTTCTTCAATATTGGCAAGTAATTCATCAAAGTCCACATCATCTAACTCTTTAATCGCATCTAACTCGTCGATATCGACTTCGTCGCTATTTAACTCATCACTATCTTCTAACGAGTCTGAATCATCCTCTTCAGTTAATAATTCAGCCAACATATCTTCATCAGTAAAGTCTGTTGTTAGTTCAATGTCATCGTCTTCAAGAAGTTCATCTTGTTCGATAGTCTCTTCGGTAAACTCTTCTGATAATAAATTATTTAGTTCCGCTTCATTGAAGCTATTGTCATTACTTTGGTCTGACTTTTTATCTTTTGTGTCATCTATTTGTGGCGGAAGTAAGCTATCGCCTATGTCATCGCCAAGGTCATCGCCAAGGTCATCAATAATATTATCCGCCACTTCATCAAAAGAATAGCTTTCATTATCTTTAACTGTTGTTTCATCAAGTAATGCATCAATATCTATATCATCGGTTAACTCATCACCTTTATCGTTTGAGCCTTCTTCGCTAACGCTTGCAACACTTGCATCATCTTCCTGGCTTGAGTTATTAATTTCACTAAAGTCAGCAGTGAGAAACGGAGTAACATATTCCGCAGTAAATTCAGCAATTTTTTCTTCATTTTCAGAAATTTCATTTTGAATTTTTAAATCTTCTTCACTTAAATCGCTTTCGATTTCATTTGATTGATCTTCTGCTGCTTTTTCATTACTTGAGTCTACGACTTCATCGTTATCAGCTTGTTCTTTTGTGGTAGAGTTAGAAGCGGTTATTGCACTAGCGGCCATACCGCCTGCTGCAGCAAGCAAGGCATCAATGTCATCTGGATCTGTTATGTCAGCTTCTGGCTCTGCTTCAGTTGCATCATTCTTTACAGCGCCATCATTTGCTGAGTCATCATTTACTGACTCATTGCTTACTGAGTCAAGCAAGGCATCAATGTCATCAGGGTCTGTTATGTCAGCTTCTGGCTCTGCTTCAGGTGCATCATTCTTTACAGCGCCATCACTTGCTGAGTCATCGTTTACTGACTCATTGTTTACTGAGTCAAGTAAGGCATCAATATCATCAGGGTCTGTTATGTCAGCTTCTGGCTCTGCTTCAGCTGCATCATTTTTTACAGCGCCATCACTTGCTGAGTCATCATTTACTGGCTCATTGCTTACTGAGTCAAGCAAGGCATCAATGTCATCTGGATCTGTTATGTCAGCTTCTGGCTCTGCTTCAGTTGCATCATTCTTTACAGCG
>NZ_JAHKPR010000012.1 GCF_018860585.1 Colwellia sp. E2M01 | reverse complement strand
CTTGTATGGATAATAAACCCATCTTTTTATTCTTTTTAAAACTAAGTTTAGGTAAAGTGAGGCCCAAGCTTTGGCTGCAACCAAAGCCTTTTTATACGGTAGTTCGATTGAGCAATGGCTCCTCTATTGAGAGACCGATAACAAGATTGAACGCCGTATAAAACTCCAAGCACTAAACTCGGATAGTCAACTGGGCCTCGAGCCCGAATAGCAAGGCAGAGGTAGCTTATTATGAATGCACAAATTAATCAAAATGAAATTAACGTCGGTGTCGATACAGGTAAAAATCAACTCGATATTTACATACGCCCTTTAGATATATATTTCGTTGTAACTAATGACGAAGCAGGTATCAAAGAAGCCATTAAAACCATCAAAAAACACAAGGTCACACGTATCGTTATTGAAGCGACGGGACGTCTAGAGCAACCCTTTATCATGGCTTGTGCAAAAGCCAACTTACCTTTTGTTATTGCCAATCCAGTGAGGATTAAAAAGTTTGCTGGAGCTATCAATCAACAAGCTAAAACAGATAAGTTGGATGCACAGTTAATTGCCTATTATGCAGAGGTTATGAAACCTAGCTTATCTCAATTAAAGCCAGAAGATATAAGGCTTATGAGTGATTTGTTATCACGTCGTCGTCAATTGATGGAAATGCAAACCATGGAGAAAAATCGTCTTCAAATAATGCCGAAAGAAATTACCTCATCCATTAAACCAATGTTAACAGTGATGAAAAATCAATTAGAAAAAATAGACAATAAATTACAAAAACTCATCGACAGTCGTGACGAATATAAAATTAAAAATGACATCATCCAAAGTGTTCCTGGTGTAGGGAAAGTAGTGGCATTTAACTTGATTAGTGAAATGCCGGAGCTTGGCTATATCAACAATAAAGAGGCTTCATCATTAGTGGGCGTTGCGCCTTTCAATCGAGAAAGTGGCTCTTATAAAGGTAATCGGATGATACGAGGTGGCCGCTCTCAAATAAGAACGGCGATGTACATGGCAATGATGTCAGCGATTCAATGTAACCCAACATTTAAAGCGAAATATGAACAATTGTTAGCAGCAGGAAAACCGAAAAAAGTAGCGATAATTGCGTGTATTAGAAAGCTCGTTATTACACTTAATTCGATGGTGAGAGATGGTGTCTACTGGGATCCTAAATTAAGTTAATAATTAGGAGTTGACACCATAGTCACTTGTTA
>NZ_JAHKPR010000016.1:82247-151977 GCF_018860585.1 Colwellia sp. E2M01 | reverse complement strand
CGAGGGATGATCATTGTCCTTTTGAGTGACTTGTTATGTGCCAGTGCGTTATACTGTACCAATTAACGTACATGAACACTTTGGAGTAACCCATGGATGCAATAAGTTATACTGCCGCTAGAGCAAATTTAGCAAATACAATGGCGCATGTCTGTAATGATCACGCACCAATTATTATTACACGTAAAAGTGAAGACCCTGTTGTTATGATGTCGTTAGAAGATTATAACGCCATGCAAGAAACTACATATTTACTAAGATCCCCTGCAAATGCTAGAAGTCTTTTAGATTCCATTGCCGAGCTTGAAGATGGTAATGGAACTGAAAGAGAGCTTATTGAATGAAATTAACATTCTCTACAAAAGCTTGGGAGCAATATCTTTATTGGCAAACTACCGATAAAAAAATACTCAAACGTATTAATTTACTCATTAAAGATATTCAAAGAACTCCTCAAGAAGGTATTGGTAAGCCAGAGTCTTTAAAACATGGTTTATCAGGATATTGGTCTCGACGAATAAACGATGAACATAGAATCGTATATAAACATCAAGGTGATGCGATTCTAATTGCACAACTCCGATACCATTACGGCACATAACGCCTTGCTCACCGGAAAATTGGGAGCGTAGCGAGTAGTTTTCGTGTGCAGTAACTTGTTAGATTTTGTCGATTTTTTGCTTTAGAGGATAGCTATTTTCAACAACGCTCTCAATTTCTTCATCATTGAAGCCAAGAACTTTCAAAAAGTGGAGTTGGAATATCACTTCCATTTTTTGATACAGGTTCCAGAGCTCTTCCCCGCCAGCAGCATTGTCCTTTAAGTTTTCGCTGTAATGAGTGAGGTAATTCCTTGTATCTACTATTTTTCTTAACAGTTTACCTCTGTCTTTACTGCTGCCTAACTTATCCTTAAACGGATCAATAATTCGTTTCAACCTTTTCCCTAAATTAATTTCATTTCCATGCATCAGACGACCACTCAGCCATTTGGCATGTTCTTCTGGACAACTCTCACTGATTGTTGAAACAAGCGAGTCAAATTCAGAAGAATCCATGAGCTTTTCATCGCTTGTTCTTCTATGATAGGTTTCCAGACCTTGTGCCAAATGTTACCAACAATGCAAAAATGATCCACTTCAGCAATTGAAATCTGATCCAGTTCAATTAACACATACTTTTCATCAATCACTATAATTTCCTTCGCACCATATAACGTTTTGATAAGCGGAAAGTAGCAGTGGGATATAACCGCGAAGCGATGGCAACTGTTATTTTTCCGTTTAAGCAACTTGTATGGCTACTTGTAAATACTCAATGATCTTCCGTCTTTTAAATATAATGTATCACCATCCCAACCTGTATAAAAACTAGTGTCATTAAAATCAAAAGAGGGATTCTTAGAGGTATTGATAATTAGTTTTCCTATATAACTTATTGAACCTTCACTATGGAATATTTTTGCATTGTAAACGGCTCCATTTTCATTATTTTTCTTATCCAATACAACATATACACCACCATCAGGACCACCAACCCATAGTGAGCTTTTCGGTATGCTTTCAGGTCTTGGAGGTATTTCACTTTCAATCTCAGTATTATTAAAAATATAAAAGCCTATAATGAATATGAAAAATATTATTACAACCGTTGAATATAAAAAGTACTTAATAAATTTTGGCATTAGTAGCTACCAGCCTCTTCAATAACTAATTTATTTTCTGTATAGCTATAATCCAAGTCTATAAAATCATCCCTAAACTCTCCCATGTAAGAGTTTGGTCGAGGGTCAATCATCCAAGGAGTATCAACACCTGCTTTTTTAGTAATGTCTTTTACAAAATGAATACAACTATTTGATAATAAGTTGTAAGGTTTTCTGTTGGGCAGGGCGTTTTGGCTTTTTCTCAAACGAGCATACATCAGAATATCATCGAATTTATTTTCAACTTCAATATATACGCCACTAATCCTACTTGATTGACCCGAAATTTTTGATATTTTATTCAATACTTTTTTAAGTGAAGAAAGTTCGATACTTCCTTTGCTTATATTAACATCAGGTAAGTTTCTTATTTTTTGAACTAAACCTAAATATGCAGGTGGATCATACCGTCCATACTCAAAATACTTTGTTGTCCCATTTTTCCATTTATAAATAAAACACCGGCATGCCCCAAGTTAGAAAATTTTTCTTTATATTTCGGGGTCGAAAAGTTGTCAAAACTTATATAGGGAATAAAATCGAATTCTTGCCTCGGAATGCTAACCGAAATTTTATACTCTGGAAACACTATTGGTATTACGATATCACTCATTTTATCCTCTCCTTTGGATATTAAAAAATACAATGTACAATTTGCGTACTGTAGCCTAACGAGCCTGTAGAATTTCTCTTTTTGAAAAAACAGGCACAAAAATTATTTAAAATTAAGTCTCAAAATACGTTGCTACGTGAATTCTGAGGCAATAATACATTAAAACTTACCTTTTAGAGGCGCTGTGAACATAAATTTCATCCATGACTCTTCACTGTGGAGAAATTCTACAGCCTCAACGCCTTGTTAAGAGGAAAAAAATAGTTTGCTAGAATGTTGAGGCACGAAACAGCAAACTGTTTTTTGTCCTTTTGAGTAACTTGTATGTGCGGTTCTCATGATCTATTTCATCATGGCTTTATAGTGTTCGCCATACCCGCATTCTTCAAAAATAAGCTTTAAGCCATCTTTGAATGTTTCATGGTTGAATTCTTTGATATCAAATATATTTTGACCCAAAGAATGTGATTCTCTATTCATATAGCGATAGAATGTTTTAAACTTATCAGCAGATAAAGCTGGTTTTTGAAAAACATTATTAAAATCTTTCTTTTGTACAAAACTGAAGAAATACTCAACTATATTCCTCATGCAGTTAGCAACTAGTGCAGGAGGCGTAGAACTATCTTTTATCATTGCCCAGTATGTCTGATAGTCATTTTGTATTTCTTCATATTTCATACTTAAAATTGAACTACCATCAGAATTTTTTATGATTCTATAAAGATTTTGTGTCTCATCTCTTTTGGTCTTGTTCGTATGAGTTAACTCATAAAAAAAGTACAGGCTGTGGGTTAAAACTACAACCTGCTCATATGTGGATGAGTTAAAAAACGTTTTTTTGATAAGTTGTCCAATATTAAAAATGTAAAGGTGAGATAGGCTTGAAATTGGATCATCTATCACAACTACCTTTTTATTTGGACTGCTAGCTGCCGTTTTTTCCCCTTTACAAAGCTCAATAAAATATAAAAAACTAATTACAGTCTTTTCACCTTCACTCAATGAATGAAAAACTTCTGAGTTCATATCAGATCGAGCAATCTTATATAAGTTATCTCCATGCTTAACAACAGAAAACCCAACAATTCCTATCTCTATAAGAGAGTTATTGATATTCTCAATTGCCTCTTCAATATTGACTGTTTGCTTTCTTAAGTTTGAAATACTGAGCTTACATGTGGCTATCTCTTCAGTCTTAGTTGTTTGTTCTGATATTATTTCTGACTCTTCTTTTTGGCTTACTGCACTCTCTGATTTATATGTTGAAATAGTTTGATCGTACTCCCAACGCATAAGATCCCAGAAGCGTTTTTTTATTTCATTTAAGGAAGATGCTTTGTTCTCTAACTTGCTATTATGCCTATCAATTAAAACATTCAACTGACTTGCAGTATCATTAAGTCGAGTGATAGTACTATTACAGCTTTTTAGAGTTATAGGTGTGCTGGGACTTTTAAGCTTGCTTTCAATTTGAAGTGTATTTTCTCTATATATTGATTTTATCTCTTCAACAGCAAGCTCCCACTGCTTAGAAATTTGAGGGGTTGTTACGACCAGCTCGTCAATGTTATCAAATACGAGTTCATCAGCTGCCGTTTTATAGCTTTCTTGCAGCTTCTTTAATGCTTCAATATCATTTTCGTATGAAAGATCAAACACATCTTTTATCGAAGATAGTAAATCTTGCGTGATGGTTTTTTCTTGGCAAAATGGACATTCTGAGGCTGATCCAGAAACTTGAGCTGGAACATATTCAAGACCATTTTTAACCCAATCGATATTTCCTAGATTGTTAATAAACCCTGCTACGTTACCTTCTTGACTACCAATGATGATTTTGCTGAATAAAGTATCTACTTCTACCGCTGAACCTGTAAAGACAAATTTCCCTAATCTATTCAGTCTATTTGCATTTTCTCCCTCAATAGAAGATACCTCAGCTTTCAACTTTTCTATAGTATCTTCAGGCTTGTTTTTAGGTAACTCAATCTTATTTATATGAGAGAATAGCTTTTCTTTTATTTTTAAGCCTTCAAGACAATATTCTAAAACTCTGTCTCCACCTGAATAATTCGTTTTTATCTTCCAGACACTGGTGACTCCTCTTTCTTTTTCTTTAGCTAATCGTTTTTGTAAAACAGAAAGTTTCTCATCAATAGACTCTTTATCTTTATCCAGTTTGCCTAGCTTATTGGTCTTTTGCTGGATTTGTTGCAAAATACTCTTATTTTCTTTTGATAAGGTAAATATACCTTTTAAGCTATCTTCTTCGTAGAAGTAGTTATTTAGAAATTTTTGATTGTAAACAAGAATGTCACACTCAGCACTTTTACTAAGTCTACAATCTTTATATATACCCAACTGAGGATTATATAAGTAATTGGAAATGGTGCTTTTTCCCGTCCCATTCAATCCATAAAGCAATGAAATTTTATTTTTTGGGGAAAATTTCGAAGCATTTTTGTAACTTGCTACATTTTCTATATGAATGTCAGTAATCATATATGTCCTTATACTTTACACTCTATTTGAGTTTGAACGGAACTGGATGCCGAGAAGCACATAACGCCTCAATAAGAGGCAAAAAACAGTTGGTTAAAATTAGCGACGCAGGAGCAAAGCCAACTGTTTGTTGTCCTGCTTTATTGACTTGTTATTTCTCTTTTAGTTTAGCGCTGCATTCTACAGAGTCTTGAATGTAGACAATATCCCGAACGAATAACCATTGGTGCGAAGCTTTTTCGCAGACAGAATACCCGTTATCTTCAAGGTATTCACCAGCCACATAGTGAATAGCATGAGGCAGCGCTAATAGAAATACTATACCCGCAACTGCTAACCTAGAGAAAATTGTCGTCACTCTCTGGGTTAAGGGTTTTACCAGCCATTGTTCCTAAATGACGACAAATGCAAGATCAAGCATGCCAATACCAACACCAAGCATATAGTAAGAACCTTTATCAATTAATACTATATCGTCACCACTACCTTTAACAAGCATATAAATTCTATAAATGAACCATAATAATGCAAAAAGACCACCCACTAAAAATAGTATCGGTGTTACTATTCGATTCAAAAGAGAAGGTTTTTCTTGTCCCTTCATTTATCGAAGCCTCTGCATAGATGGTAATTACTCTTTGTCCTTTTGAGTGACTTAACTGCCATATTCTCCATTTAAAACATCAATGAAGAATGGATTTAGTTTACTAAAATCTGTTTCAGATTTTTGTTGCTCTTGAGCCTTATCTTTAAACCTGTCTAACTCTGAGCTTATAAAATCACTAATAACGGCAATTTTTGGCAGATATGCACTTTCAAAACCTTTACGTTTGTCTTCGAGTAATTTGTGAATGGCAGACTTTAATACCTCATCATGAACTAATTCATTTACTAGCACTTCGAATTCCATTGGAACAACCCCACGATTTTGCTCAATCCATTGCATCGCTAGAATAGGTCTAAGCACATAGAAATACTTTTTAATTCTTACTGTATGGCCCTGTAGGTATTCTCTAAAGTTTCCGTTCGCCATATGAGAGTAATGATAAAAGCAAGAGCGAGGGGAATATAGAATTGGTATTAATTCTTTAAAGGCGTCCGTAAACTCTTCATTTTTTTGGTAAACAATAGGTGAGTTAAACCACTCTATAAGAGCTGGATTTGATTTTCTAAGAAGTTTAAGTGCCTTTTTTAAGTCCCAACCACTTATATCTAGTAAGTCATTGATCGGTTTTTCAACTACATCTCTGCAATATTCATGATCTACTCTCAAGTACCAATCTTTATTTCGAACATATACAAAGCGCACATCATAATCACTGTCTGCAGATGGGAATCCCCAAGCTCTACTGCCTGATTCACAAGCATATAGTATTTTAATATTCTCTTTTACCTCTAGAGCTTTAAGATTTTCTAATATCTCAGTATGCACCGAATACTCCTAGACAGCTAACAGCTTATTAGACTGGATTAAGTCCTTTTTCTACCAAGGTTAATAGCCTAAATTAAATTTATTCTTCAACAATCTATATCTTTAATAATTGTTTTTCAATGACTTTTTATTAATGATATTTATCCATACTTTATGATCAGTTTTTTAAGGTGAAAGCGTGCAAAAATATGATCCTATATATTTAACGAAATAAAGATTAATTAATTTAGTGCGTTTCGTACGCCAAGGTAACAATTTAATAGCACGTTTGAGTTTCAATATTACGTCAGCAATGCGGCATAAGTGAGCGTATCATTGAATTAATCTGGTGTTTCACTTTCTGGCTTTATCACAGGTAATTAGGTGGTTAAGTTACATGTAACTCACAGGCGATTAACTGTCAGTATGTGGCAACTGACATGCAATTTTGAGTAATCGTAGGCAATTACCTAAACGTTAAAAAAGTATAAGGAAAATAGGATGGATTACATAAACTAGCCTGACTAGAAGCTAATATACATAAAAACTAACTATATAGAATCTTCTTGTTGATAAGTTGCTTTAATAGTTGCTATTGCAGCAAGTCTAGATTTTGCCATGGCTTCTTTTATGGCGAGCCCTTGTAACCCTTGTTCAACAAATGCTTTGGCAGTTACTGCTCTTGCCGCTGCTGCAGCCGTTTGTAAATAATCTATTTGTGGGTAAGGACGGTTTTCAAAGCCTAAGCGCCCTAAAAAGTCAGCTTTACAAGTAATTAGAAAGTAATTAAATTCATCAGGTTTACGCCATACATCAAGCTTATCGAACATTTTTAACAATGTACTTGCTTTGAGCTCAAAGGCTTTATGAGAGTGTAAATGAAATTCACACACTTTCAGTGCTAGCTGTTTGTAATGGGCAGGCACTTTTAGCTGTTTACATATTTTCTCAACCAGAGGCAACCCGGTTTTCTCATGACCTTTATGGCTAGGCAATAAACTATTTAATGTTAGGCCTTTACCTAAGTCATGACACAAGGCAGCAAAACGAATAGCTATTTTCTGATCCTTTTTTTCTACTGACATAGTATGAGTGAGTAAAACAGCTTGTTGTAATACCATCATGGTATGAATACCGCTGCATATTTCAGGATGCCATTGTGCAGGGTTTGGTATTCCCCATAAAACCGCTAATTCAGGCCATAACTCAGGCAGCGCGCCACATTGTTGTAATACTTCAAAAAATACCTCAGGGTTACCTGAATTAATATCAGTTGGTTCACCGCCATCAGCTAAGCTTAATTGCATTTCTTGCCAAACGCGTTCAGGGGGTAAACTTTTTAACTCGCCACTTGAGCTAATTTTACGCATTAAATCGATGGTTTCTGCAGCAATAGTAAAGCCATATTTATGATAACGGGCTGCAAAGCGCGCAACACGTAATACACGCAGAGGATCTTCAATAAAAGCATCACTCACATGCCGTAATACTCTATTGTTAAGATCTTGCTGGCCATTGTAAGGATCGATGATGTTACCAAGCTCGTCCATTGCCATAGCGTTAACACTAAGATCACGACGTTTTAAGTCATCTTCAATGGTTACGTCGGGAGCAAAGTAACAACTAAAGCCTGTGTAACCTTGTCCTTGTTTACGCTCAGTGCGAGCAAGTGCATACTCTTCTTTAGTTTGCGGGTGTAAAAATACCGGGAAATCCTTGCCAACTTGCTGATATCCAAGAGTTAACATTTGCTCAACAGTAGCCCCCACCACTAAATAATCTTTATCTTTAACAGGGCGCTTAAGTAGCTTGTCACGCACTGCACCGCCCACTAAATAAGTTGTCAGCGTATTCTGCTCTGCATTGTTATTAGAGGGATTGTTATTGTCAAAAGTTGTAGTTAACAAGGTACAGCCAAAATGAAAAGGTTATAACTTAAAGTGTACCACAAGCTTATTGTAAGGTCAGGCAATGTAAGTTGAGAAAGTGACTAATAAACTCAATGACGTTAGGCTTAAAATAACTTGTTGAGTAACCTTGTTTAACCAGAGCTGAGGTTCAATACTTTAAATCCCTATTGAATTGGGATATTACCTTTGACATATTGCTAGCTAGCGGTTAATTTTGTAGCTGAATTTTTCTTCTCAGCACTGATTATCCGCTATGTACCGCAATTTTTTTTCTTTAAGCGATTTACCTTTTTCAATATCGCCTGATCCTAAATATTTATTTATGAGCGACAGGCATAAAGAAGCCTTGTCACACCTTACTTACGGTTTAGGAGAGGTCGGCGGCTTTGCTTTATTAACAGGTGAAGTAGGTACAGGGAAAACGACAATAAGCCGTTGTTTAATGGAGCAGTTACCCGAAAATACACAAGCGGCTTTTATTCTTAATCCAACATTATCTAGCCAAGAGTTATTAGCGACCTTGTGCGACGAGTTAGCAATTGAGTATGAAAAATCGGATGAAAGTTTAAAGCACCTTACCGATAAAATTTCCGAAAAACTGTTAGCAAACCATCAAAACGATATTAATACTTTATTGATCATTGATGAAGCGCAGCATTTGCAACCTGAAGTATTAGAGCAGTTACGTTTATTAACTAATTTGGAAACTAATACTAAAAAATTATTACAAGTAATTTTAATTGGTCAGCCTGAATTACAGCAGTTATTACAGCGTCGCGATCTACGACAATTAGCCCAGCGTATTACCGCACGTTATCATTTAATGCCGCTAACCTTACAAGAGCTAACGCAATATATAGAACACCGATTAACGGTTGCTGATTGTGTTAGACCGCTTTTTGATAAAGGTGCAATAAGTAAAATCCATCAATTGTCACAAGGTGTACCGCGTCTTATTAACTTGCTTTGTCATAGTGCGTTAATGCAGGCGTATAATCAAAATGACAGTATAGTAAATAAGAAAATTGTTATGACTGCCGCAGCAAGAACTTTAGGATCAGATCTAACAACCAGCAAAAGTAATACAAAATATAATCGCGCCTTAATAATATCGACAGTTATTAGTGCAACAGCATTTATTGCTTTAGCTAGTTTTTGGTTAGGGCAATCTCAAGAGTCGGAAACGATTGTATTATCGACGCCTGTAGTTGAGGAGATGAAAAGCAATAATGCTGAAGAAGCGCTAAATGTCAGTGTAAATGAAAACACTGACACTCTTCATGAAGTAAAAACAGAGGAAGTTACAGCAGCTACGCAGGCGGTAAAAGATGTTAATACTGTGTCTAATGCAAAATCCAATACAGTTGCCCACAATAATATAAAAGTTTCGCCTCAACTTGTAAAACAAGAGGATTTAGCTCCAAATGGTATTTATACCGTGCAGCAAGGGGATACTCTATTTAAACTTTCTTTGCGCTTTAATGTGAAATTAAATACCTTGATGCAATGGAATAATATTAAGGCGAATAATTCGTTGAATATTGGTGAACAGCTTTATGTGGTTGAACCTGATAATTTCACTTATACGGTAAGTGCTAATAAACAACCAAATAATAGTCCTTCAGCTCAAGCGAATACTGTATCGACCGTTAATGCAAAAAATACTAACAGAACTATTATTCAGAACCGAAACGCCCCTAAAAGTGGTGATGTAAAATACCAAGTTAAAGCTGTAGAAGGTGTATCGAGTGACTTATTAGCGCTATTTCAAAGCGCAATTGATGAAACTGAGCCTGAATCAGTAGAAGAAAGCGAGCAGTCATTTTCAGCAAGTAACTCATCAAATAATTATACTATAGAGGGGTCAACAACTGTAAGCACACAAAGCCCTGCGAGTAATACAAATTATAATGACAGTAATGGTATGGTAAGCGCAGGTGATTACAACATATTACCCCTTAGTCAGATGCCACAGTCACTGCAAGATAACTTACCTAGTTTGAAATTTGAACAGCATGTATATACCTCAGATCAAAAAGGCTGGGTATCTGAAAGTGGTAATGACTATTATGAGGGGGACTTCATTACCGATAACTTGAAGCTTGATAAAATACTGCCGCAAAAAGTTATTTTGACTTTTGAAGGGCAAACATTCTCAATGCCGGCGCTAACCAGCTGGTAATTTATTAGCAGACACAAAAAAGCCTCGATAAGTAATACTCGTCGAGGCTTTTTTATGCGCTATAAAGTACGAAAAACTTTATTGCCAAGCCGGCATTTTTGCTTCAAAGTCTTTAATTTTATCAAGCTTGTTTAACGTCCAACCTACGCTATCAACACCGTTTTCTAAACTGTATTGTTGAAACTCATTTAAGCTAAATTTAAAGGTTAAATCACCACAAGTAAGTGTGTTGTTAGGTAAATCAACATCAACTGTTAATGGCGCTTCTGCAGACAGTTTAAATAACTGTTCTACTTCTGCTTCGGTAAGTCTTATTGGTAAAATACCAATGTTGATACAGTTACCGTAAAAAATATCAGCAAAACTAGGTGCAATAACCACCTTAAAGCCATATTCTTCAATTGCCCAAGGCGCATGTTCACGACTTGAACCACAACCAAAGTTTTCACGTGCTAGTAAAACGCTAGCACCTTTATATTCTGGTTTGTTCATAACAAAATCAGGGTTAACTTGTGTACCTTCATGATCTAAATATCTTCTTTCATGAAATAAATGCACGCCAAAGCCAACACGTTCGGTTTTTTGTAAAAATTGCTTTGGAATGATTTGGTCGGTATCAACGTTAGCGATATCTAATGGCACAACCAAGCCAGTATGTGTAGTAAATTTTTCCATTGTCTTTTCCTTTAAGCTTAGGTTATGCGTTTAGGTCTACAAAGTGACCTGTGATTGCTGCAGCTGCTGCCATTTCAGGGCTCACTAAGTGAGTACGACTACCACGGCCTTGACGCCCTTCAAAGTTACGGTTACTAGTAGAAGCACAGCGATCGCCTGGGCCAAGTACATCATCATTCATACCTAAGCACATTGAACAACCGGGTAAACGCCACTCAAAACCTGCATCAGTGAATATTTTATCTAAACCTTCGCTCTCTGCTTGTTCTTTTACGCGGTAAGAGCCAGGTACGATAATCGCATCAACACTGTCTACTACTTTTTGACCTTCATAACGTTGTACAATCGTTGCTGCAGCGCGTAAATCTTCAATACGAGAGTTAGTACAAGAGCCGATAAATACTTTGTTTACTTCAATATCTACCATCTTAGTACCAGCTTTTAAGTCCATGTATACAAGTGCTTGTTTACAAGACTCTTTTTCTACTGGGTCAGTAAAGTCTTCAGGTGAAGGTACTATGCCATCAACGCTAATTACTTGGCCTGGAGTCGTTCCCCAAGTTACTTGTGCTTTAATGTCTTTTGCTTCTAGGGTAATTACTGTATCAAAAACAGCGTCAGCATCAGAGCGTAAGTTTTTCCAATCAACTACTGCTTGCTCAAATACTTCACCTTTAGGTGCATATTCTCTGCCTTTAACATAGTCAAATGTTGTTTGATCAGGAGCAACTAAACCGGCTTTAGCACCAAATTCAATACTCATGTTACAAACTGTCATGCGCTCTTCCATGCTAAGCGCTTCAATTGCTTCACCACAGTATTCAACCACATAACCCGTTGCACCGGCACTACCTGTTTTACCGATAATCGCTAAGATAATATCTTTTGCGCTAATACCCGCACCAACATGACCGTTTACTTGAATTTTCATGGTTTTTGCTTTGTTTTGACGCAATGTTTGCGTTGCAAAAACATGTTCAACTTCAGAGGTACCAATACCAAAAGCTAACGCACCAAAAGCGCCATGTGTAGCAGTATGAGAGTCACCACAAACAATGATAGTACCCGGTAAAGTTAAACCTAATTCAGGTCCCATTACGTGAGCAATACCTTGGTTTTTATGACCCATACCAAAAAGCTCGATACCAAACTCTTTACAGTTTTTTTGTAATGCGCGTAATTGGTTCGCGGCACCTGTACCGGCAGCATCAATTTTAATTGAGCGGGTAGAAATATTATGATCCATAGTCGCGATAGTACGTTCTGGATGACGTACTGGGCGGTTATGAAAACGTAAATTGGCAAATGCTTGAGGTGATGTCACTTCATGAATTAAATGACGATCAACGTAAAGTAATGGAGTTTCGCCTTTAGCGTCTTCAACTAAATGCGTTTGCCATAATTTTTCATACATGGTTTGCGGGGTAGACGTTGTCATTGTTCGCTCTCTCTTTTCTTAAATTCTTTATTTTGCAGGCTTATCGGCAATATTTTGCATAATTAAGCCTGCCGATTGCTATACAGCTTATTGAGCAATAATTTACTGGGCAATAATTTGCTGGCAAATATAATCACCTACTTCACTCGTAGATTTTGCATTTGCTCTTTCGCTTGCTGGTAATAAATCAGCAGTTAATATGCCGTTATCTAAAGCGCTACCAACAGCATCTTCAATCGCTTTTGCTGCTGCATCTTGGTTAAGGCTGTAGCGCAGCATTAATGCGGCAGATAAAATTTGTGCTATTGGGTTAGCAATGCCCATGCCTGCGATATCTGGCGCGCTGCCACCTGCTGGCTCGTACATACCAAAGCCTTGCTCATTTAAACTTGCTGATGGTAATAAGCCCATTGAGCCAGTGATCATCGCGCAAATATCAGATAAAATATCACCGAAAAGGTTAGGGCAAAGCATTACATCAAACTGATTAGGATCACGCACTAACTGCATCGCGGCGTTATCAACATAAAGGTGTTCTAATTCAACTTCTGGGTATTCAACGGCAACTTCTTCAACCACTTGACGCCATAATTGGCTTGTAGCTAATACGTTAGCTTTATCAACTGAAGTTACTTTGTTATTACGTTTTTTAGCGGCTTGGAAAGCTAAGTGAGAAATACGTTTAATTTCACGACGTGAATAAAACATTGAATCAAAGCCTGTTTCTTCTTCGCCTTCGCCTTTACGGCCTTTTGGCTCGCCAAAGTAAATGTCGCCTGTTAATTCACGAATAACTAATACGTCAAAACCTTGTGACGAAATATCGCTACGCAAGGTAGAAAGTGAAGAAAGAGCCGGCTGTAATGTCGCAGGACGCATATTACAGAATAAATCAAAATGGCCACGTAAACCTAATAACGCACAACGCTCAGGTTGTTCAGTTGGTGGTAAATTAGCCCATTTAGGACCGCCAACACTACCAAATAAAATAGCATCGCTTGCTTCACAGCCAGCCATTGTTGAATCTGGCAAAGCGTTACCGTGATTATCAATAGCTGCGCCGCCAATGTCGTAATCTTTAGTGTTTATTTCTAAGTTAAATTTTTCTGCAATTGTGGTTAAAACTTTCTTCGCTTCAACCATTACTTCTGGGCCGATACCGTCACCGGCTAAAACTGCTATGTTAGACATTTTGTTTCTCTTTCTCTTTAGAATTCTTTAATTGTGTATAATTTAACTATTAATATTTAATCAGAACTAACGCACAGTACTTTACACAGCGTTATGTTTTAACTGTTCACGTGCATTATTTTCAGCAATAGTTGCGGCACTATTTTCAGTGTTGTTTGCTGATTTTAAATTGGCAATAGTGATAGCGCGATGAATACTGTTTAATGCATTAATCAAGGCTTGACCAGAAGCTTCAATAACATCTGTTTCTAAGCCGTAACCGTGGAAATTTCTACCTTGCCACGTAATGATTAAATCGGCTTGACCTAAACCATCTTCGCCTGAGCCTTTGTTTGAAATAGTGTAGTCACTTACTTCAAATTCAATATCAACACTTTGCTTAATTGCTTGATACAACGCATCAACTGGACCGTTACCTGTTGCTGCATGAACGATAACATTATCTTCAACTGCTTCTTCTGAATCAACTTCAGTTACGGCTTTTTCACCTAATCTAAGTTTAATGCTGGCCGTAGCAAAATCACCATCGCCACATTGTACATTGATCTTCTCTAGCTGAAAAAAGTCTTTCAAATCTTTTTGCTGTAATTTAAAAACTAAGGCTTCTAAATCATCATCAAAAACTTGACCTTTTTTGTCGGCTAACGCTAAGAAGTCAGCGTATAACTCTTCAATTTCATAGTCAGCTTCTTTATAACCTAAACTTTCCATGCGGTGTTTAATTACATGACGACCACTACGTGACGTTAAGTTCAATTTGGTTTTAGCAATGCCGACACTTTCAGGTGTCATTATCTCATAAGTGTTGCTTGCTTTTAACATGCCGTCTTGATGAATACCTGAAGAGTGACTAAAAGCATTGCCACCAACAATAGCTTTGTTTAATTGCACTGGCATATTACAAACCGTGCTCACTAATTTTGAAACACGCGCGATTTCTTGATGGTTGATGTTAGTGTTAACACCTAATAATGCTTGGCGTGTTTGCATGATCATCGCCACTTCTTCTAACGAACAGTTACCGGCACGTTCACCAATACCGTTAACGGTACATTCTATTTGACGAGCACCGGCTTGTACTGCAGCCATAGAGTTAGCAACGGCTAAACCTAAATCGTTATGACAATGCACTGAAATAACCGCTTGGTCGATATTTGGTACACGATTGAATAAGTTAGTGATAATACCTTGGAATTCAAACGGTAAAGTATAGCCAACAGTATCTGGAATATTTACCGTAGTAGCACCGGCTTTTATCGCACTTTCAACCATACGACATAAGTTGTCGATTGGTGTACGACCAGCATCTTCACAAGAGAATTCTACGTCGTCAGTATATTTACGTGCATGTTTTACTGCGTGTATTGCCATGGCCTCAACATCGCTGAATTCTTTTTTCAATTTTTGCTGAACATGCACGTCAGAGGTTGAAATAAAGGTATGGATTCGAAAGTTTTCGGCAACACCTAATGCTTGACCACAAGCATCAATATCAGCTTCAACGGCACGGGCTAAACCACAAACTGTCGCATTTTTTACGGCGCGAGCAATTTGTTGTACTGATTCAAAGTCACCAGGAGAAGAAACAGGAAAGCCTACTTCCATTACATCAACACCTAAGCGTTCAATGGCTAAGGCAATTTGTAATTTTTCATGTACTGATAAGCTGGCGTTTAAAGCTTGTTCACCATCACGTAAGGTGGTGTCAAAAATAATAACTTGGTCATTGTTCACTTGAGAATTGCTCATTTGTCTTATCCTTGTAAATCTTTGCTGATGTCTGCTGTTTTAATTTTTAGCTAACTGTTTTTTAACTAATATATTTAACTAACCGCAGACATAAAAAAACCCGCGGTAATTAGCGCGGGTTTTAATTTATTTCTACTTTTATTCAATAATAATTTAGTTTTGAATAAGCAATAAAACCTAGCCGCGCATAATGAATGCGAGGAGGAGGTTAGTGTTAATGTGCTTAATCATTTTTATCATTGTGATGTTCTTTTTGCGCTGGCGAGATTATACGGAAAATACCGATAAAAATCACTCGTTAAATAAATGTATTCAGTAAGCTATTAATAACGTATTTAGTTATTGGCTGTCAATGGTTGTTTTACTTAAATATAATATTGTAAGTAACTTTACGTTTTGCGTGAATAAAGCTGTTTTTGACTACCTTAATTTGCGTTTAACTTAGTATGTTTAACTTAGTATAGATATTCCCACTTTATGTAAGCATCAACATCTGTACCGTTTTCATAAATAAGATCGCCACTTGTTGTATTACCAAAAGTATTAACGTTATCACCGTAATCAGAGTTAGTTACTAAAACGCCAAGGGTGAAACGTGAGTCTAGCGCGATAAACTTATACTGGCCATCAAATTGTAAAATATCTTCAGCAACTTTTGATATTGTGTTACCTAAGTTAATATCATTAGGGTATAGGTCTATGTTATCGGTATTTAAATCAACTTTTCTAAATTTGAGTTGCCAACTATTACCTGCTTTGGTTTGCATTAAAAAGGTAGCAACTATTGATTTTGCATCATTATCATAAGTTGAGCCTATGGTGCGGGTATAATAATGGTAGCCACTCTTATAAGTACGGTGTTCATAAAAACAATTGAGATCGTTTTCGTCAAAAGCTTCAATATTAAAACAAGGTACTTGAGTATCAGTGTACTCAATATTAGCGAATACTCGTTGATTAAATAAAGAAAAACGTGTTTCTATACCGAACATATCTGCTTTATCTGTAATAACCCCAGCATTTGGCGAACCATCTTCACCTAAGGTTTGAAAATACAACGCGTAAGGCAAATCAAAGATCGTATCTGACCAACGGATATCATAACCGGCTAAGTGATTAGCTTGAAAGGTGGTTTGTGAAGGATCACAGGTGGGTTCATTATTGGCACATTCTTTACTGCCAGTAAGTATATCGAAAAAGTCTTTAATGGAATCAGGTTGCTCTTCTCCAGCCCATTGAAAAGACCAAGATGCCCCCAATTCTAAGCCTCTAAAAGGTCTAATTGTAGCGCGGGTGCTCCACATTAATGCTTCAGAAATAGCTCTGTCTTCTTCAAGTTGTGCCATTTGTGCCGTTAATGTCCAAGGACCTATCCAACTCAACCAAGGCGTTTTAAACGCCTCAGAGTTGTCACGCGTAATACTTATTGCCGGTAATGGTCTAGCATTTGTGGTCATGACTAAGTTGGTATCAATCCCAGGTCCCCACCAGCGGTCAATAGCTCCTGCGGTTAATGCCCAGTTCCCTATTTTATAAGCAAGGTAACTGCCATCAAGGTTAATATCACTACCTTGCTTTAATTCTGGGTTATCATCTAAACCAAGTCGATAGTTAACTTGAAGTTTTCCTGCAAAATTACCAATAAAAAATTCATCTGATGTTTCAATGCCGCCTTTGTCGAAATCGGCGTTACCATAACTGGTAAAACGTTTTTGGCTTGTTGTTAAAGATACTGATTGTTTTGCTATGTTTTCGTTATTAGAGGCATATTTAAAGTTATATCTTACATGGTTAAGCGCTTGTAATTGAGCATCATTGAGTAATGAGGTATTTGCAGACAAAATATCGCTCTTGATGGCGTTCCACATTAATGGATAGGTTGTTACTGGCGCGGTGATAATACCGGCATCAGCAAGTAATTGGATATCATTACGTAGGGCAAGATCATCGGGCTCTATCCAGGGAGCGGCAACACTTATATTTAAACACGTTAATATAATTAACATGACCCAAAGCGGCTTTAACAACATTGAAATATCCTAAAAAATGAACCAGTAAAATAATAATTATTAGCTAGAAGAGCGTACACCGATGCTATGAAAATAGTATTCATAAACATTATAAAATAAGATTTAAACGCTTAAAATTGTTGAGATTGTAGCAGTGTTATTAATTTAACTCATTAATTGTTTGGAGTTAAAATAATAAACGCAAAAAACTACAATAGGTATTAGCGGAAAGTATTGTTACAGGCTTTTGTTTTCAGGTAAAGTACAGGGTTTCAGTCTTTATAGTTATCTTGTCTTTAGTGGGAGCGTAAGCACTTTCACTTAATGTCTTCTGCTATTTTATCTAGGTATGTGCTTATGCAACCGAACTGTATATTATTTATTCCTGTTTCTTCACCTTCTGGTATTGGTGAATATATGCGTTCAATGATTATAGCTACAGCATTACAGCAACGTTGGCCGACAACAAATATACATTTTATTTTGAATACACAAGTTTCTTATATTGATGATTGTCCTTTTACCGTTCACACCTGCAATGGCTCGCCAACAAAACATTCCAAAAAAGTGAATGAGGTGATGAAAAATATTAAACCTGATTTAGTTATTTTTGATGCTTCAGGGCGTGCTTCCCAGTTTAAACAGGCAAAAGCGGTTGGAGCAAAAGTCGCCTTTATTTCACAACATAATAAAAAACGCAGCCGTGGATTAAAATTAAACCGACTATTTAATACTGACATCCATTGGGTGGTACAACCTGACTTTTGTATTAAGCCGCTTAATTATTGGCAGCGTTTTAAGTTAAAGGTATTTAATAAAAAAGTTCCTGAAAATGTTGGTGCAGTATTTGAGTTAAGTGAAAAAAATGAACAAGTAGCGCTATTAGCACAACTATCACTTACAAAAAATAATTACTTTATTTTTAACGCGGGCTCTGGCGGACATAAAATTGATAATGAGTTAGCGACAGATATTTATTATCAAGCAGCGCAAAAGTTGCAACAACAAACCGCACAAAAATGTATTGTGTTATTTGGCAGTAATTACCCAAAACCATTACCTGTAAATGAACATATAACTTGTATAGAAAGTATTGATAATAAGGACTTTATTACTCTATTACTCAATGCCCGCGGGTGTGTACTTAGCGCGGGTGATTCATTATTACAATGTATTGCCCTACAAAAACCTTGTGTGGCAGCGCCTGTTTCACCTGATCAACCTTCGCGTTTAAAGACGTGCGAGCAAGAAGGTTTAGTTTTTTCAGCAAAGGCTACGGTTAATAGTTTAGAAGCACAAGCTACTCTTATGCTCGATAAAGCCAAATATGACGCTATGACTCATCATTTAAAAAGCAGCTCAGCCAAGAATGCTTTAGCAATAATCACAGGTGATATCGCTTCACTGTTTGCAGCAAAATAAATAGCCTTAAGGTAATAAATGAAAAATAGTGAAATGAAAAATGTAACTATAGTTATTGACGGCTTGACTGGCGGTGGTGCTGAGCGAGTGATGCTAAGTTTAGCCGCTGAAATGGTAAAGCAAGGTCATAGTGTTATGCTTTTATCACTTGGTAACCGTTGCGATTATGTTATTCCTGAAGGCATTGATGTACATTTTTTGTTTGATGATAAAGCCAGTAAAGTTGATCGATTTTGGCGAATTAAAGACAGTGTTAACAAATTAGAAGCCTGGTTTACTAACAATAATAAACCAAATAACCCTTTTCATTTGGTGTTATCTAACTTAGATCGTAGTAACAATTTACTTGCTCAGAGTAATGTTGAAAATGTTTATTATATTATCCATAACAGTGTGGAGGAAGAGTTACAGCGTCAAAAAAAATTAGGTCCTTTTGCTTATTGGTATTTATTAGCCTCGAAAAAAAACTTATCTGGAAAAAACTTAATATCGGTTTCTAAAGGAATTGAACGGGAGATAGTGCAGGGAAGTATAATCACACCGAATAGCATTCGCACTATTTATAATCCGTTCGATCTAGAGGATATTCAGCAGCAAGCGTTACAAGGTAATAGCGAGATCCCTCAAGAGCCCTATATTATTCATGTTGGTAGGCTTGCAAAACAAAAACGTCACGACATTTTATTTGCTGCATTAGCGCAAGCATCAACCGATGCTAAATTGGTGTTATTGTGTAATAAGCCAGATAAAGCATTAAAGTTAGCTAGAAAGTACGGTGTTGCTCAACGATTAATTTTACCTGGTTTTCAAGAAAATCCATATAACTGGATAAAGCAGGCAAAAGCACTTGTGCTTAGCTCTGATTACGAAGGTTTTGGTAATGTTTTGGTCGAAGCTATTGCCCTTGGTACTAAGGTGCTCAGTACCGCTTGTCCACACGGACCGGATGAAATTTTAACGAGTAATTTAGCTGATTTTTTAGTGCCAAGAAGAGACGTAAAAGCATTAGCGAAAGTGCTTGATAGGGTTTTAGTTACCGACTTTGAATTGAATGAGGCAGAAATACTTAGCAAAGTACGAGCAAGCGACATTGCTAAGCAGTATTTAAATTTAATAACGTCGTAAATAATTACTTATCAATATGCTATTAAAGTTTTTAGCTTTTTTGGGCTTTTAAAATATAAGAAGTAGTGTTTAATAGCGTTATCGTGTTCCAATTAACTATTGAAACACGTTCATAATATACAGTTGCTACTAAGACCAGCTATCCATAGAGCCACGACGACGAGCGAATAGTTTTGGTAAAACTAAACCTAATATTAAACCAATACCTAATACTAATGCGCCATTAAAAAACCATTGCTTTTTAATGTTAGTATCTTGGTCTTTGATCTTGGCTTGCGTTCTTTCTAATGTCTTCGTTAATTCGGTAAGCTCAGTGGTAAGGTTCGCTTTCTCATTTGTTAATAAATTAAGCTTACTATTTAATTCATTTACTTCACCATCAAGCTTACTAGTAAAGTTAGTGCTATCAGCTATTTGTTTATTAAGATCAGCAACCACAAAACGTAGTCCGGCCTGAGTTGTGACATATTTGCTTTCAACCCAAGCGGTGCGGTTTTGTTCATCGATAATTTCACTATAGTTATTATCGCTCGCTCCGGTTATCTTGATTTCAGAGCCAGCTGTAATTGTTCCTAAAATTCTGTAGTTGGTACCAGGGCCCGTATGCATGTATATGAATAAGTCATCAGATATATACCCTGGCTTATATTTGTTTTCTGCAGCATGAGTTGCCGATAAAAAAAGTGAGCTAGAGAAAGTGATAACAATCATTGTTATAACAGTAATAACGTTATTCATAGAAAAACCAATGTAGTAAATTAAATCAAAGAAGAGAAGATATTATGTGTTTGCTGCTTTGATCGCAAGCTAAGAATTTTATAGTTATGAGAAAATAGCGCTAAAACCAATAATTAAATTAACTTTTTGTATCAGTATTTTTACTTTTTTTTTACGTGTGTGGACAGGCAATTAAAGCGACTATGCTATTGGCATATTGGGATACTAACGGTATCCTTACTTACAAACTACAGGTTATTAAAAATATTAATTAGGATAAAATGGTTACTGAAATAGAATTAAAGTATTCCTTACTTGAAAACCCAAAGCTAACAACATCTGAACAAATTAATACGGTTATAAGTCAATTATTTACCGAGCAGCAACTTACTTTTGTTCAACAAGAAAAGCATTTAAGTAATTATTATTTTGATACTCCTGAGTTCACACTGCGAAAACAACGTATAGCATTACGCACTCGAGGTACTAAAAGTGCAGGTGAAAATGAACGTTTTGAACAAACAATTAAAAAATCAGGAACTGTCGTTGCGGGTTTACATCAAAGGCCTGAATATAACGTAGATATTGATAATGCAAAACCAGTACTTGCCTTGTTTCCTACAGAAGTTTGGCAAACAGATACTGATGTAAATCAGTTACAGCAACAAGTTATAGAATTGTTTTCGACTAACTTTACTCGTAATACTTGGTTGGTCACTATGCCAAGTACTCCAGGTGACAATCAAGGTGATACGCAAATTGAAGTTGCTTTTGATTGTGGTGAAATCGCTTGTTCGGGATATGGGGAAAAACCGCGTATTTTTGAAATAGAGTTGGAATTGGTGAGCGGCACTAGGGATTCGTTATTTACCTTAACTGAAATATTGTTTAGTCAGTTAGCATTACGCCCCGGTCAGTTAACTAAAGCGGCGCGAGGTTATGCTTTATATCGAGAAAGCATTGCCACTAACAATGATAATCAAGTTGATAATATAACAGAAGTAAATCAACCTGTTACCGTAAGTGCTATTAACACCAGCTTTAATTCTAGTTTTAACCCAATCATTAACTCAAGCGTCGATTTAGCAAAAGGTGTTTCACCTTCACTAAGGGACGCTTTTATTCATGGCTTATCAACAAGGTTAACGCAATTACAATTAAATGTTGATGCGTATGTTAGTAGCTGTAATGCTGATACAGATATTATCAATAAAGCACAAATGTTGTCTTCATCACAATTAATTGAATTGCAGAAGATAAAAAGCCAACTTTTACTGATGAGACATGGTTTTTACTTATTTGATGAGATTACTTTTGAAGATGAAAAGGTGATCGCTGCAGAGTTAAGTTATTTTATCGATACCTTAGTTTGGGTTGAGCCACAGCTTTATAACCGAGTATTTTCTCAAAACTTGTTAGAGCAATTACCACAATCATTAAGTTCTACAATCGAGTTCGAGCAAGTTGACGAACCAGTCTGCTTGTCCAATTCAGCAGCACTCACCGTTTTACATAGCGAACGGTTTAATCAATTACAATTGAAGTTATTGATATTATTTTTAAAAGACAGCGAAAATCAACATGACGTTAAGCAAAAGCAAGCTCCATATACATTGAATAATTTTGCTGCAAAGCAACTTACTCATAATATTGAGAGGGTTAATAACGAGCTGATTAACCTATCAAAAATAGAGCCATCATTATTCCTTAATAACTATCAAAATATAGAGGTTTTATTGAATAAAGCGTTATCAACAATCAGTTGGTTTAGCAGTGTATTTACAGATAATGAAAATGATATAATAGAGACGTTTAACTCTCCCTTACTCGATATTCGTAGTAACTTAAAAGAGTTACAGTGCTTAACTGAATTGCAGTTGAAATTTGCGAATACACAGCAAGAGCCTTTAGAAGAAAAACAGTTAAGCGCCTTAATAGAAAATAAATGCACACACCTTTGTATCGAAATCAAACAGTCATCAGTACAAGCTTTAGCAATGCAACCATATTGGTAACTTGAATTTAAGTAAGAATGTATTTTGCATTACAGCATTAAAACAGCTTAGTTGATCAACAACAGTATTAATTAAAATTATGAAGAAAATCTCTAAAAAATTTCGCTTACTTTCTATCTCGTTTGGATTATTTAGTTTACTGATCGCGAGTAAACCAATAATGGCAACGGTTTATGATCTCAGTAATATTAAGAACCGCTTAATCGGCGAACCTATCATTCATACTGTTGTAGAAGGAGATTACTTTCAACAACTAGCTGAAGATTACAATGTCGGCTTTTTAGCACTTATTGCCGCAAACCCAACACTCGACCCTTTTTTATTAGAGGAGGGGGCTGAGGTGGTTATTCCTAACCAGATGTTATTACCTTATGCTCCACATGTAGGTATAGTTATTAACTTACCTGAGTTACGCTTATATTACTTTTCACCCACTGAAAACAAAGTACATGTTTTTCCTGTAGGTATTGGACGTGAAGGTTTAACGACACCATTAACAAATACTGTTGTCGGTGAAAAACGTAAAAATCCGGTTTGGCGACCAACTAAAGAAATGCAAGAACGTCATTTTGAAGAACATGGTGAGTACCTACCAAAAGAAGTACCTTCAGGACCAGACAACCCGTTTGGTAAATATGCAATACGCTTAGATACGAGCGAATATTTAATTCATGGTTCAAATAAACGTTTCGGTATAGGCATGCGTGCTAGCTCAGGTTGTATCCGTATGTATGACGATGATATTGAGTGGTTATTTAATAACGTGCCTGAAAAAACGAAGGTAAGAATAATTAACCAACCAGTAAAAATGTCTTATGAAAAGGGTGGTAAGCAATTAATTGAAATTCATCAACCGCTTACTGATGAAAAAGAAGAGACTAAAGACAAAGTTATTTTAACGCGTGCTTTACAACGTTTTGTTGGTACTAAGCGTGAGCACTGGCAACAGTTAATTCCAGTGTTAGATCAACCCCAAGGTTTGGTTATTGAGTTAACAAATTAAGTATTTGAATAAAAGCAGAGATATAAAAAAGCACCCTAGGGTGCTTTTTATTTATTCACTATTGAAAATCAATAATTAATAAAGATTATTTTTTGTAAGAAGCTACAACGTTATCAATACGTGTGTTAGCTGCTTTAGCACTTTGAGCTGCGTCTTCAGCGGCAGATTTAGCTGCTGCTGCGTCAGCTGATGCTGATTTTTGTTGTGCTTCTAAATCAGAAACTTGAGCTGATAAGGCATCAACTTTGTTAGTTAATTTGCTGATGTTAGCATCAAGAGAGTCAGTGTTTGCACAAGCTGTTAATGCTAATACTAATGAAAGCGCTGTAATTTTTTTTAACATAATAATATCCCTAGAGAAGTTAGTTTTATTGGTTTATAGCAGTATGCCATAAAAAAAAACTATAACAAAGTAGTTACAGTTAAATTTTAAATAAGTATTAACTCCCTATGTTAATTAACCTGATCTCGGTTTCATAAATCTTTCTCTAGCAGCTATTCTCTCTCATTTCATCGTTAAATTTACCTGTAATAGACCAGCTATTGACGCGAAATTTTCCTTGCTTATTTTACCAAGGTACTCAAAGAAACTATCAAGCTAGAGTGAGAGATAAAATAATATTGTAAATTATTTCAATAGATTAAAAATATCTTAAACCGAATTAAGGTTAGTTATTGAAAATACTATATATTTTTATGATTTATACTTAACGGATTATGCTCCGTTAATATGAGAGATAAGATCATCCATAAGTTTTCGTTTAATTTCTAGCTGATCTTCGGCTTGTAACTGGTACTTTTGGGCAAGAATTTCATAATCACTAGGTGCTAAACTTACCGTTAAACGTGGACGTTTCGGTTTTTTATTAATTGGCAAGCCTAAAATATCACGTATTTGATCTGATGGACTTAAACCTGCTTCTAGTGCCTGTTTACGAATTGATAATTGAATTTTCTCATCCATATCAAAAGCAACTTGTACCGCTTTTATCGCTTTTACTGATGATTGCCATTTGTCAGGTATCTTTCTAGCCATGTTTTTCTCGCTACAGTAACGTTTGTGTTTTCTCTAAATTATATTTTATGTGAGTGATGCGTTAATTAGTTTGGTGTTTATAATTACTCTTTAACTTAACTTATAGCTAACTACCTGGGTACATATCAACAATATCGCTCAAAGGTCTAAATAAAGTTAAGCAAACCTCGGTATCACCGTCTTGCCAAACTTCGACATCAACACCTTTACTTTGATCTTCATTATAAAGAGTGTATAGCTCAAATTGCTCACCACTATCTTTACCTTCATAGGCGGATAAGTTTTCACTGCGATGATCTTTACGATGAAAAAAACCAACAGTGGCAAATGCACTTTGTTGGTATTGCTCGCTACTCCACATAGTGGTCAATGCTGAGTCTGCTTGTTTATCTAAAAAAGCTTCGCCCGGCTCATCAAAAATTTGAGAAAACTCATCTAAATCAAATAAAGTTTCTACATCTTCATGTTGAATTTTTAACGACAATTTAAGCTCGGTAATATCATCTACTTCGAGAGATAAAAATATCTCAAGATCA
The DNA here is from genome assembly GCF_018860585.1 of Colwellia sp. E2M01. GTDB lineage: Bacteria > Pseudomonadota > Gammaproteobacteria > Enterobacterales > Alteromonadaceae > Colwellia. The sequence continues at coordinate 126,735 of NZ_JAHKPR010000016.1, read as the reverse complement.
TTGCTGCCAAGTAATGCCCATTCAGTTTGCACTCTATGTTCAAATTCGTAGCTGTTAATCGCTTTTACTTGAAACTGTTGCCCACGTAATGACTCAGGTAAAGCAAAGCTATCGGTTAGTACAACAATATCACCAATGAGTAATTGAGAAACTTTTGTTAGTTTTCTTGGTGCATCAGCTGATTTAGAAAATATTTTCTTAAAAAAACTCATAAGGTACCTTTTGCATGAAAGTATTAAGAGGTTGTTGGTAAAGGGATAGCTTTTAAATACAAATGAAAAAGCCAGTTAAACTAATTAACTGGCTTAGTAATCAATTATTCTTACTATTTTTGTGCTTGTTTCGCTTTTAAACGCTCTAATACTGAGTTAGCACTATTGTCTTGTGCGCCGATACCCGCTGCTTTTAATTGTGCTTGTAATGAGGTATCAGAATCTTCTGCAGCAAGTAATTCACCTGCTTTCATTTTATCATCAAATTTTTGCTGTTTAGCTTTAATGCGTTCTAAAGAATCTTTAGCACTCAATAGCTTAGAGTTGCTTGATGAAAAGTTATCAGTGATAGCTGAGGTTGCTTTTTGTACACTTTCTGTGGTTTTAACCATAGAAAGTTGACGTTTATGTTCAGCAACTTGACGCTCACTCTTTTTAACTAGCTCTTTCAAGCGAGTAGCACTGCCACTAAAGCTATCATGTGCTTGTTGTTGATCAGCTAAAGCACTTTCTAAGGTAGCAATTTTTTCTGCTACGGCTAATGCTAATGTTTCATCGCCTTTTTCTAGTGCCTGTGCAACATAACCTTCGTGCTCTGTAATTTCACGAGTTACACGGTCTATTTCACGCTTTGCTGCCATTTGCTCAGCCATAACGCCAGTTAAATCACGCTTCGCTTTGGTTAAGTGATTTTCAGCATCACGAATTTCTTGTTCAAAAATACGGGTAGCATTAGCATCTATAATAGCTTCACCAGCTTCTGATGCGCCGCCGCGAATCGCGGTCATAATTTTTTTAAATATACTCATTATTAACTCCTAACTTGGGTATTTAGTGATTGCTCAGTAGTGACTATGTATTTCTTAGTTACTAAAGTAAGTAATCACTCATATCATCAATGACTTCTACAGCATTATTACTTAATACCGCTAATTCATGTTCAACATCGTCAAAACTTGAATTAATCGATAATGCGCCGAACACTACGTATTTATCACCAATCTTTGAAAATGATGATAATGGCATAGGGATATTCATTTCTAACATGCTTTCATGCATTGCACTTAAACTGTCAGGTTTAACTTCTTCGACATCCCATAAATAGGTGATGCAGATTATTTGATCTTCGGTTACCGAAACAAAAATAGGTAACTCTTCACGCCCTAAAATGCTAATTTGTAAAACGTCAACTTCGCCTGAAATTGGTTGGCAATCAAAGCTCATTCCGGTGTCTGAATTATCTGCCAAGCTGTTTAAGTGATCGGCTATAGTATGAATATTCATGTATTTCCTATCCTTCCTTTCTTTAAGTAAAATGCAGATGACATATTATGTCGTCTGAAGCTAAATTTAACACCTTGACATATTATGTCAAGGTGTTTTTATAAACCAAGTGTGATCAATTGTTACTGCTAGTTGTGTTAACAGTATTATCCGTTATGTGTAATGATTATAAACTCTGCCCGTATGATTAATTGGTATTCAAATAGCCATATTCAAGTATTTTTATTAATAGCCCAAGTATTACTATGAGTAAGTTCAGGTTAAGTAACTAGTTTAAACCTTGTTGGTCTTGCCAGGCACTTTGATGTAATTGATAGATTGTGTGGCTGCCTAAAATATTTATGTCAATATCTGCTTTGTTGTCGTAAAAGTTATTAGGGAAAATAAACGCTGCCTTTAATATAGGTAAGTTTAACCATTGGTGCTTAACTGGTAGCTCTTTTAATTTATTTAAACGAGCTAATGGGCTTGCGCCGCTTTTAGAGGCGATAGTCCAACCCCATTCACCAAAACTTGGGACGTTATCGTGATATTGCTCTACATGAGAAAAGTCTGAAGCGGCTAACGTTTTACCAATAGCAATGAAAGAGTCTTTAGCGTGATAAGGACTGGTTGACTGAATGGCAATTAATCCATCACCAGCAAGTAATAAGTTAAGGCGAGCATAAAAGTTAACAGAGTAAAGTTTATTTAGATCAGGGTGGCTTGGATCGGGTAAATCAACAATAATGGCGTCGAATACTTGCCTGTTTTTTAACAAATCATTAATAGCAATAAAGGCATCGGCGGTAAGTATATTAACGCGATCATCTTGTAAACTACCTTTATTTAATGCTTGTATTTGATGTGCTAAACGTGAATTTACAGAGTTTTCAGGCAGTTTAAAAATTTCTATTAATTCGTTGTCTAAATCAATTAATGTAACGTTTTTAGGATTATAATTTAGTACGTCACGTAAAGCTAAACCATCACCACCACCAATAATGAGTATGTTGTCATGTCTGGCTGAGCCGGCCATAACCGGAGCAACAAGGTAGTCATGATAAATATGTTCGTCAATTGATGAAAACTGTAAGCGGCCATTTAAGTAAAAGTTAATAATATTATCTTGCTCAAGCCCCATATGACGTTCAGTAAAAGTAAGTTGTTGATAACGAGTTTTGTCGGTATGCACTACTTTATCTAAATAAAGAAGGCTGTTCATTTGGTTAAGCCATTGATTGCCATAATTAAACATTAAGACAATAATGAGCGCTAATGTTAAATGTAAGGCGACAAATGTTTTTCGCCAAGTTAGTTTTGACCAATAACGAATAATAAAAAAAGCACCGGCAATAAGGTTCAAGCTCGCCGTTAGTGCCGCCGCTTTACTAATATCAATACTGAGTAAAAATATAACCCAAATTGCAGCGCCAATACCGGCTCCAACATAATCAGCACCATAAATAGTACCTAAGTTATTGGCTAGATGGGCTTGATGAATATGTTCTCGAATCCGTGCAATAAGAGGAATTTCCATACCAATAAAAAAGCCTAAAATGACTCCGAAAAAATAAGGGCTATTAAAAGCTAACCAACTTAATTGTTTAAATACGCCACCCTGTGGTTTCATGTCAGGTGGTATTGAGAGCATGTCAGCAATTAATTGTGGAAATATTTGGGTAATAGCGATTAAACCACCAATAATCAAAATGGCAGAGCTACCAATTAAGGCAATAATGAGCTCAAGCCAAACAAAACCATTATACGCACAGCGAACTTTTCTGGCGGCAAATGCACCTAAGCCCATCGACACTATCATTAAACCAATCATGGTGTAGATAGTACTTTCCATCACTCCTAAAACGCGACCAGCATAATGAGACAGTAAATACTCATAAATAAGGCCACAACCTGCAAGCACAGCCATAGTTAGGATGAGTAATATGTCGTCGATTAAATGGTTATTTTTTTGAGGCATGTTGTTATTAATCATATTGAGTGGTGCGAGTGTAAAAGCCGTTTTTTGTCATTGTGAATCTATGTCGGTAATGCTTAAAATAAATCACCGCCTGAGTTAATAAACACGAGGCGGTGATTTTAGTTGTTAAATCATTATGGTTAATTTTTAAAATTAACGCTTACGGTACTTAAAGTTTAATCAGTAAGGAAAGCTGACTGTTTTAAGTCATCAATGCCGTTAAGATCATTGCAATAGCAATACTGGTTGCCATTTCAATACTAGCAACACCAATGTTATGTTGTTGATCTACTTCTTCAACGAGATTGATACCCCAAAGTACTATCCATTTTGCGATAGCGGTAAGAATGGCCACTAATAAGGTCATAATCACGCCAATAATTAACCAGCCAAGTAGGTTCATAACTAATGTGTCTGGATCATAAGTTAAAAAGTAACTAGCCGCTGTTACTGCTAGGGCTGTACTAATAGCTTGACCACTGTAACGAATAGCCAATGCAAGCTGACCTTTACTTAATGCTTCTTGTAAACAGTCTTCTTGGTTATTACTAGCATATTGTTTTTCACGAATACGTGTCACAATAAGTAACATGGTTTGAGCTACAATGAAGCCGCTAGTAATAGCGATGAAAGTATTTAAATTAAGCCCATCAACCCACAATAATACCGCGCGAATAACAATTGCAGTGGCAATAGCACCAGCGGCGTCAATGATACCAATAGTTAGGTTCTTCTCTTTAATTAAGGCATTTTTATCTAAGTGCTGCAAAGCTACTTTATCGTGAATAAAACGACCAACTTTAATCAGTATTAAACCATAGCCACCATAAGCTAACATGCCAATAGCTTCCATAGCGTAATTGGGGGCAGCTTCACCTGAAATTGCGCCAGTAAGTACTATTCCTAAAGCTAATATGCTACCAGCAACACTAATACCAAAAGCAAAATTATCTTCTTTAGCTAATTCTTCCGTGCTATTTACTTTTGCGCTTAATCCAGAAAGAAAACGCATAGCACCAAGTAATAAAATAGCAATGGAAACATCAATAGCTAAAATAGTTAATAATCTATAATTAAAGCTGGGATCAACACCAATGAGTTCGATAAATGTATTCATAATTCCTGTCCTATTCCTTATTTATTACTTGCCGCGTCTGAAACCGCGTGAGGTATTGGTGCTTGAGTTTCTAAAACTAGAGGTTTTACTTTTAGCGTAACTACTTTTCGATTTACTCGAGTAACTGCTTTGTTTAATGCTATTACTGCGAAATCGATTAGAGCTTGTTTGTGCTGTTTTACTTTGGCTTGATAAGCTTGAAGAGCCAGCTCGGTTTTTACTATAAGGGCTAGTAAATCGTTTACCGCTATTACTAAATGATTTTTTAGTACGAGTATCGAGTGCTGACTGTTGCTTTAATTGGCTTGGCGAACTGTAGCGTGTGCGACCATAGTCATTGTAATAGCTATAATTACGACGGCTTCCCCAGTCGTTATAATAAGTGCGTCGACCAAAAAGATCGCCCATCATAGAGTACATGCCATACCAGGCCCAAAATGACATACCATTACTGCCTGTTTGCCAACTACCGTAGCTTGGGTTACCTATTAACTGTTCACCAGTGCCAAAATCTTGCGCGTTGTTTGCTTGTTGACTTTGGCTTTTTGATAAAGAGTTAATGCGCGGTAATTGACCATCGGACATATCAGCTAAAACGTTAAGAGGATCACTTAATGCGTCTGAAAAAAGTACAGGGTCTGCTGCTTGGTAGATATTAAGTAATTCGTTATAACGATCTTGTGAAGATTCAAACATCTGTGGTTGTGTTTTAACCGTATTAACTCTATCTAATAAGGCCCTATACATAGGTCCATCAGTTGTGGCATCTTTACGAAATTCATTAATTAATGGTGCTAAGTTTCGCTTATTAACAATAACCTTATCGGCATATTGATTAATTAAAGTCGCATTACGTACTTGCCCATTAGTTAATGCTTGGCCAAGCTGAGCAACACGTTGCTCAGTTATTGGTAATTGTTGTTCAATTTGTTCTTTTACTGGATCGCCACAGCCTATTAAGCTGAGTGTGGTAACCACGATAAAAAACAATGAAATCGGGGATTTTAGTAGATGCATTTCTGCCTTTATCTCCTTAAAAATACAGTATTATCTTATTAAGTAACTTGAGTTTGGTTGAATATACCTTTCTCTAGTCTTTATTTTCTCTAACTTAATCGTTAAATTTACTTGCAATCGACCAGTCATAGACGCGAAATTTTCCTTGTTTATTTTACGAACATAAGTAAATAAATTACCAAGTTAAAGAGCAACCTGATATGCTATTTCAATTATTTAAAAAACGAAATTATTTCAGTTACTTAAGTTTTTCTTAAACCGAGTTCAAGTTAATTAATATAAAACAGCGATAAGTAATAACATTTACGCCATATTATGTCTACAACAAGCGATTATAAAAACAAAAAGGTATCAAATAATATTAATTATTTTAGTTGTTCTTAACCCAAGCTTAATAATACCAATCTCACAAACTAAGTGATCATTTATACGAGCTAAAACCACTAACTACAGCGTTATTTATATACCTATCACACCTTAATATGCTTATTTCAGCAAGTCGAAAAAGGGTTAGGTACAAGGCATTGATTGAAGATAATAGTTATTCTATTTTCTAAATCAATAACGCCGTAGATGATCTTTATTGCCTTGCCCGTAGGGAACTAAGCTAGAACATCAGTTCTGCGTTGCGATATTTGATAAAGGAGTAACCATTATCTGCGTAACGTGCATTGACTTGTTATCTTATCTTAGCTCTGAACCTGCACCTTGAAGTGTGATGGGGATAAGTATCATGTGTGGTATGTCAATAATTGTTAATATGATTGATTACTTTGCAGTAAAGTACACTCATTATCTAAAAAATCATGAGGTTCACTTTCAATCACCACAATAGCGCGTTGTTTATAACAGAAGAAAGTAGAGAGCCCTGAAGGAAAGTGGCCGGCGACAGCTTTAGCAACTTGAAAGCTTGTTTTTAATAAATCTTGTTCAATTCTAAACGAGTCTTTTACCACGTAATCACGGTTTAACCACCAAATTAACTCAACTCCTTGAGCTTCTGTATATTCCGCTAGTTTTTGGTTTAATGTTTCGCCAGGTCTGAAAGGACGTGATTCAACACTCCCTTGCCAATTTTTTCGATAAGGACGAACGATTCTTTCTCTTGCTTGTAATAATTCAACTAAATTACCTTGAGGGTCTGATAAGTAAACAATGTTATTACGGATTTTAGGCCCCTTGCCATCCATATCTCCGTGTAAGTTGGCATAAAATTTAGATAAACCAATTGCCGCTGCATTACTCGAACCTATACTTTGCTGTGGCTTGTTAACTGTTGTTGTTTTTTGGGCGGTTGCAATAGTAGCTGGTGTTTCATCGATAATCTGAGCCTGTGCGTTGTCCTCTGATTCTAATGAGCCAGCTAAAGAAAGTAATAAATCTTTATTGGAAATAAACCCCCAAGCTAAGATAGCAAGAAAAAGACCTAATATAAGATTACGCAACCAAAAGCCCATTGTTAATCAATACCTTTCTGTTATTTTTTTGTTAGGGTTGTTATTACTTTACTCAAAGAATTATTGTTATACAAATAAACAGTGAATATATCTATACTTGGGTTTAATTATTTGAGGTTAGGTAGCTGAGTTAAAGTATTTTTAGTTTAGGTATTTTAAAAAACAGATAATAAATATTTTGAAGTAAGGGATTAAGATGAAGAGTACTAATTATTGCCGATGACTGCTTCTTGTTATGATTTTCTCCATACTGATATACGGTATAGATAAAATCATAACATTGTGAGCAGGTAGATATTTTTATCTACGAAATATATGTTATTTATACTTATTTGTATAAAGAGGGATCACTTTCATTGGGTCTCGTTTTAAAACGACGATGTAACCACATATATTGCTCTGGTTGAACAAGTATTGCTTCTTCTAACCTTTGGTTTATTGTTGTTACATCTTGCTCGTCATTGCCGGAAGGAAAATTTTCAAACGGTGGTGTTACTTCAACAGTATAACCACTGTCATCGGCATTTCTACGTGGGATCATCATCAGTGTTTTAGTGTTTTTCTTACTCGCAAAAATAAGTGTACCTGTTGTTGTTGCTGTTTCTTTTACCGCAAAGAAGGGGACGAATAAACTTTTATTGCGACCATAATCTTGATCAGGTAAATAAGCACATGCGTCTTTATCATTAAGTGCTCGCAATAAGCCTTTAACGTCACGTTTGCCTAACATATACTTATTTGAGCGAGCTCTACCGCGATGCTGAAAAAACTCCATTAATCGATTGTTATGAGGTCGATAAAATACCACTAATGGGTTACTAATTCCGGCACCACGAGCACATATTTCTAAGCTGAGGTTATGCATCCCTAATACGAGAACACCATTACCTTCCTTTTGTGCGGCTGTAATATAATGTGCGCCATCTACTTTTACTTTTCTATTGATACGCCAATTTGGCCACCACCAGCCCATACCTGTTTCAAATAAAGCTATGCCCGTATTTTCAAAGTTCTTTGTTAAAAGGTGCTGTAATTCTTGCTCGCTTTTTTCCGGAAAACATAACTGTAAATTGGTTAGCGCTACATGTTTACGTTTTGATGCAAATTTAAGAAACAACCTACCTATAACTCGCCCCATAGCAAGTTGTAGTTTGAAAGGTAACCAGGAAATACTATAAAGAATAAATACACCAACCCATGTTAACCAATATTTTGGTAATAAAAATGATAACGTAAAATTAGGCTGTAACACTTTATTTTTGCTCAATACATTCTCCAGAAAAACGATATTTTAACTAGGCTTGATTATATCCAAGATTATACCCAAGATAGTTAACTTTACACAATTAAGTTATTTATTCCGAAGCCAAATTCATAGATAGTTACCACCTTAGGTCTATTTTGCAGTAGAATAACGAGAAGTAGACAATTAATTGGTGTTTAGAGATTTTTGATGGATACAATGGTAAGCCCAGAGATAAGTAATAGAGAAATAGAGCTTATTGTTGGAAATTCAAAACGGAACTTTTCAGGTATAACTTCAAGCATGTTGCAAGTAATCTCTTATCAGAAAGAGATGATTCCGTTGCGTGTTATGGGAAAAAGCAACTTAACAGATACTCACCTAGCAATTAGCTTTTGGCAAGTGGTGAAAATGTGTCAGAAGCCCCTCTCCAATGGTAAATACCGTATTTTTCATGCAAGACGCGTAGATGAAATGATTCAAGGGGTATTATTAAAGTACCTTTTTAGAGCTAAACTAAAATTGGTTTTTAGCTCTGCAGCACAACGTAAGCGTGCTCGATTTACTTATTGGTTAACAAGTAAAATGGATGCGGTTATCGCCATGTGTAATGCCTCAGCTAATTATCTTGAAACTCCACCTAGCACAGTTATTTATCATGGTGTTAATATCAACACATATAAAGGCGCTGCGAATAAAGAGCAGGCTTGGCAAGCACTTGATTTATTACCTGTAACACAAAAAAAAGGCAAACATGGTATTGCCATCTTAGGCCGTGTTAGAGAGCAAAAAGGTGTTCATCTTTTTGTAAAAAGCTGTATTGCGCTATTAGCTGATTATCCTGATTATACCGCGGTCATTGTTGGTAGTACCGCAGCTAAACATATGAAATACGAACAGCAATTGCGTAGTCAAATTAATAAGGCAGGATTGTCTGAGCGTATTGTTTTTGTGGGTGAACAACATTTTACGGATATTCCAAAAATATTTAGTAGTCTATCTATGGTTGTTGCATTAAGTAAAAATGAAGGCTTTGGCTTAACTGTACTTGAAGCTATGAGTAGTGGTGCAGCTGTATTAGCTAGTGAGGCTGGTGCTTGGCCTGAAATTATTCGTCAAGGTATTGATGGTTATGTAGTACCTGTAAATGATTTAGATGCAGTAAAAGCTAAGATGGCGTTACTGTTAAGTGATCAGCAAAAACTTGCTCAAATGGGTATTTCAGGACGTCAACGTGTTGAAGAATTTTACTCTGTTGAGCGTGAAGCTATGGAATTAACCACCTTCTTAAAAACATTGGAATAATGACTTATAGCTCAAGTGTTCTGTCTAGTGTGATATTGAGATTAATTATCAATAAAAAGCCGTAAACAATTAGGTTGTTTACGGCTTTTTTATATCAATAATGTCAGCTAAGTTAACATAGGCTTTGTTGGTAAAATTTTATGAATGTTAGTTATTTGCTGCCACTAAACCTGAGTTTATTGCTGTAATATCTTCATCAGTAATTGTACCTGCGGCACGTTTTAATAATAAAACGTTTTGGATATAAGCATAGCGTGTTGAGGATAAATTACGTTTAACACCATATAAATTACGTGTACTATCTAATACATCAACAATGGTACGCGTACCTACCTCAAAGCCAGCTTCTGTCGCTTCAAGCGATTTGGTTGCACTTAATACTGACTGCTCAAGCGCCTTAATTGCTGATATGGCAGTAATAACCGTATTGTAGGCATTACGTGTAGTACGAACAACTTCACGATGCGTTAATGACAGCTCTTGGCTGGCAATAACAAAGTTATTTTGGGCTTGGCGCACTGAACTTTGAATAGCACCACCAGAGTAAATAGGTATATTTAAGTTTACGCCGAGGTAATAGCCATCAACATTAGGTTCATTAATTTCTGGTTGGTTATTATATGCAGAGTCTGTATCGGCAGCATTGTAGTTAGCAGCAAAATCTAAAGTAGGGTAATGGCCTGCACGCGCAATACTGATTTGATCTTGTGCAATATCAATCCCAACTTTAGCGGTAATTAAATCTAAATTTTTTGCTTCAGCGGTAGTTTGCCATTCATCGGCGCTGCTAGGGACTGGTTTACTCGTACTAAAGCGGTCGGTATTTAAAACGCTTACATTTTTAGGGTAAACATTAGTAATTAAACGTACCGCTTCTTCAGCTTGTAAAATTGCATTTTCGGCGCGAATGGCTTCGGTAACAGCATTATCATATTGAGCTTGCGCTTCATAAACATCAGTAATGGCTGTTAAACCCACAGAAAATCGTTGCTTGGTTTGCTCTAATTGTCGCTCAATGGCTTTTTTCTCGGCATTAGCAAAAACTAAATCGTCTTTAGAGCTGAGTAAATTAAAATACACCTGCGTAACACGAGTAATTAAATCTTGTTTCGATACTTGGTATTGTAAATCACTTTGGTGGGCTGCTTTTTTAGCGTTATTTAAACTCAACCAACTATCGTGGTGATAAATCTGCATATTGAGATTACCGCCATAAGTTAAACTTGTGTATTCACTATTGGTTATAGTATTAGTCAATGCCGAATAAGAATCTTGCTCACCTATAGTATAGCCACCGGTTAGGTTGATCTGTGGTAATAATGTTGAACGTACTTGCTCAATATTTTCTTTAACACTCATATACTGTGCTTGAGAGATAAGTATTGTAGGATCATTTAATAGTGCTTGTTGATAAACTGTTAAAAGATCATCTGCTTGAACTTGTGTACTGCTCATCACGGTTGTTAGTGCAATGATGAGCGTGCTGAATTTTTTCTTCATGAGTAAGAAATTCCTTAGCTGTATTACTCTTATTATCTATATGTTGATATTATTTGATAGGATGTATCCTACAGGGATTTTGTCAATAACCAAATAAAATATCAGTCATTTAGTGTAACAAATTTTTTAAAAAAAAGGATAAGAGATGCAAACTAAAAAAAATACTCTTTTAAACATACAAAAGTATGGTCACAAAGATGTTTCCGTTCACTCACTTGTAACAAAATATCAAGGCTTTTTTAAAATAAATGAATATGAGTTACAGCACCAACTGTATTCAGGAGAAGTTAGTGAAAAATTCACTAGGGAAGTCTTTGAGCGTGGTGACGCTGTGGTGGTGGTGCCATATGATGTACAAAAAGACAAAGTACTTCTAATTGAACAGTTTAGGGTTGGGGCACTCAACGGTAAAGATAGTCCATGGTTATTAGAATTTATTGCGGGTATGTTTGATGAAAACGAAAGCCCTATAGAAGTAGCTATTCGAGAAGCTAAAGAAGAAGCTAATATAACACTTTGTGCAAATGATTTAGTGCCTATTATGCAATACTTGTCTAGCCCTGGTGGTATAAGTGAACGCATTCATCTTTACTTGGCACATTTTGATAGTAGTACAGTTGAAAATGGTGCTGTATATGGTTTACCTGAAGAAAATGAAGATATTATATTGCACCTTGTTAGCCGCAGTCAGGCGTTAAATTTATTGGCTCAAGGGAAAATTACTAACGCCGCAACTATTATCGGGTTACAATGGCTAGCAATGAATTATGCATCATTGACGACTAAATAACTAAATAACTAAATAAATAATTAAATAACTAACGCTGGTTGAAAATATAGGTTTTAAAGATAAATAATAAATGAGTTTTTTTCCGAATCGCGCATTACCTACAAAACAAAAGTATCAAACTAACTATCGTCCTAATTTAGTTAGTTTGATGACCTTGTGTGCCAATAACTATATGTTATTACTAAAAGTATTGGCGAATAATAAAGCTGCGGGAGAAACTCGACAATTTTTTATTAGTGATTTTTTATCTTATACGGTCACGATAAAAGAAGTTACTCGTTATACGTCGGTGATAAGTTTTGAACAAGAAAGCTTAAAGTTGTCACTGGATAATATTCCAAAAGTCGTTGCTAATGGTCTACATCCACGTATGAGTATACGTTTGTACCATGATGCGCGTATGGCCGAAGTACTCGCAACTCAAGATATTAGACAAGTTAAACCACGTTATGGCTACCCTAATAGTCAAATGCATCAACAAGATGAAAAACAACAAACCAATCAATTCCTCAATGAATGGTTACATTTATGTTTACAGTTAGGTCAAGTCAACATAAAGCTGCCGTCATAATCAATTATTAACAGATAAATAATCGGTACCTCTATACACAGCGAGTGAACTTTATGGAAAATATGTTACCTCATAACCCTTTAGTTTTAGCACAGATAACAGATAGCCATTTGTTTGCGTCATTAGATGGTTTGCATCACGGTCACCATGTTTTCAATAACTTGAAAAAGGTGTTGTTGAGTATTGTTGATAACCCACAAATACACGCCATTATTTTTACTGGTGATTTAACTCAAGATCATAGCGAGCAGTCATATCAAAACTTTGTCGATTGTGTGCATGCTTGTGGCGTTATAATCCCAATCTATTACTTAGCGGGTAATCATGATGAGCCAGGCTTGCTAGATAAATACTTTGCTCAATCTCCTTTTATCGCAGACAAAGTGATTACTACTGAAAAGTGGCAAATTCAGTTACTTGATAGTAAAAGTGACACGCCTGCAGGTTTGGTTAGCGGCCAAGCATTAACGAGCTTGCAAAGCACCATAGAGCAAGATAAATATCAATTTTTGTTAATGCACCACCATCCAATTGATGTAGGATATTTTATTGATAAACATGGCTTGCAAAATAAAGCTGATTTTTGGCAGACTGTGCATCGTTTCAATAATATTAAAGCGATTGCCTGCGGTCATGTTCATGGCGCTATGGAATTATCTGTGTCGGTAACGCCAGGAATTAACAACAGTAAACAAGCGCAAAACACAGTCGAGCATAAGTCTCTAGTTACTGTATATACTTGCCCTGCCACCTCAATGCAATTTGATCCCAATGTTGCAGGTGTTGGCGTATTAGATGATGGACCTGCGTATCGTATTTTTACGTTAAACGCTGACGGTAATCTGCATAGTGATGTTGTTAATTGCTGATGTAAAGCTAATGCTAAAGCGAGTATTACTAACAAATTTGGTTATTGTTATTGGAATAAATTAAAGAATTAAAATAAAAAAACTAAAATGAAAAAAAACATTCTGCACATTCATGGTTTTAACTCTTCACCTTTATCAGCTAAAGCTGAGCAAACACGACAATACATTAAAAAACACTTTCCTGAGGTTGGCTTTTACTGTCCGCAATTAGCTTCTAGTCCTGATGCAGCTATTCTCCAATTAGAAACTATTATTAGCGAACAATTAAACACAACAGACTCAAGTGTTGCTAATACAGAGACTTCACAATGGTATTTCATCGGCTCTTCATTGGGTGGTTACTTTGCTAGTTATTTATCAGAAAAATATAATTGTTTAGCTGTGTTAGTGAACCCAGCGGTAAAACCTTATGAGTTATTGCACGACTATTTGGGTGAGCAAGTTAATCCTTACACCGAAGAAGTTTACCAAGTCACTGAAGATCATATTCAACAACTGAAATTACTTGAACAAAGTGCACCAACAATAGATAGTAAACAAAAAAATAATTACCTAGTTATGTTACAAACAGGTGATGAAGTGTTAAATTACCGACAAGCAGAAGAAAAATATCAACATTGTCGATTAATAGTACAAGCGGGGGGCGATCATAGCTTTGTAAACTTTGAACATTGCCTACCAAGTATTTGCCAATTTTTTCAATTGGATGCATGCTAAATCAAGAATGTTTCTAACAACCGTTAGCTCATAACTTACAATAACTATACATAGAGTTTTAAATGACAGATCAATACAACTCCGACTCCATTGAAGTACTTAGTGGCTTAGAGCCAGTGCGCCGACGCCCTGGTATGTACACAGACACCACTCGTCCAAACCACTTGGGTCAAGAAGTTATTGATAACTCCGTTGATGAAGCGCTGGCTGGGTACGCACAAAATATTCAAGTTATTTTAGATAAAGATCAGTCACTTGAAATTATTGATGACGGTCGGGGTATGCCAACAGATATTCATCCTGAAGAAGGCGTATCAGGTGTTGAACTTATCTTTTGTAAACTACATGCCGGCGGTAAGTTTTCCAATAAAAACTATCAATTTTCAGGTGGTTTGCACGGTGTTGGTATTTCGGTCGTTAACGCTTTATCAACACGTGTTGATGTTACCGTTAGACGTGACAGTAAAGTCTATGAAATGGCTTTTGAAAATGGTGATAAAGTTGAAGAATTACGAGAAACCGGCACAGTAGGAAAACGCAATACTGGTACGAGTGTTAAGTTTTGGCCTGATGCTAGTTATTTTGATACCGCTAAGTTTTCAATTAGACACCTTACTCACTTACTTAAAGCCAAAGCGGTTTTATGTCCAGGTTTAACGATTAAATTTCATGATAAAAATGAAGATAAAAAATATCAATGGTGTTACGAAGACGGACTTACCGACTACTTAAAAGACTCAGTAAAAGATTATGTTTCGCTACCTGAAAATCCTTTTGTTGGTAGTTTTTCCTCACAACTTGAAGCCGCAGATTGGGCGGTAACTTGGTTACCTGAAGGTGGCGATAGTATTGGCGAAAGCTATGTAAACTTAATTCCTACTATTGCAGGTGGTACTCATGTTAATGGTTTACGCCAAGGCTTACTTGAGTCGATGCGGGAGTTTTGTGAATTTCGCAACCTGATCCCTCGTGGCGTTAAACTAACACCAGATGATATTTGGGATAGATGTAGCTATATCTTATCGATTAAAATGCAAGATCCACAATTTGCCGGACAAACTAAAGAACGTTTATCCTCGCGTCAATGTGCTGCTTTTGTTGCAGGTGTTGTTAAAGACGCGTTTAGTCTTTGGTTAAACGAGCACACAGACAAAGCTGAAGCGCTAGCTGATTTTTGTATTAATAATGCACAAAAACGTATGCGAGCCAGCAAAAAAGTCGTGCGTAAAAAAATTACCCAAGGGCCGGCATTGCCAGGAAAATTAACCGATTGTGGTAGTCAAGATTTAGCTCGCACAGAATTGTTTTTAGTAGAAGGTGACTCTGCTGGCGGTAGTGCAAAGCAAGCAAGAGATCGAGAATTTCAAGCGATTATGCCACTACGCGGTAAAATTCTTAATACTTGGGAAGTTGACTCAGGACAAATCCTCGCTTCCCAAGAGGTACATGATATTTCTGTCGCACTAGGTATTGACCCTGACAGTGCCGATTTATCAGAATTACGTTATGGTAAAATTTGTATTTTAGCGGATGCTGATTCCGACGGATTACATATTGCCACCTTGTTGTGTGCTTTATTCACACAACACTTTTTACCTCTAGTTGAAGCAGGTCACATTTATGTAGCAATGCCGCCGTTATATCGTATTGATATTGGAAAAGAAGTTTATTACGCATTAGATGAGGCAGAAAAAGATGCGATATTAGATCGTATTGAAGCTGAGAAAAAGCGCGGTAAAGTTAACGTACAACGTTTCAAGGGTCTAGGTGAGATGAATCCATTACAACTGCGTGAAACGACAATGGATCCAAACACTCGTCGTTTAGTGCAACTAACGGTTGATGATCATAGCGAAACTATGGAATTAATGGACATGTTATTATCGAAAAAACGTAGTCCCGATAGAAAAATATGGCTACAAAGCAAAGGTGATGAAGTACAGCTAGAAGTGTAATCTTCAACTTGATTTATTTAACTTATCTTTTTTTAATTTAAGATAAGTTTTAGTTGTTATTTGAGTCGAATAAGCTCACAGAAGTGTTGGTAAGACTTAAATGTTAATCAGTCAATTCAATAAGAATAAGAGATTTTTATAATGAGTGTAGAAAACGTTCCTGGGTATTTAGCGGGCGCAAATAGTGACCCTTTAATGACAGTAATGCTTGTGGTTTTGGTGCTATTGGTTTTAGTTATTGGTGTTTTATATTTTAAATTACATGCAGTGCCAGATCATATTGCTCATGGCAAAGACCATACCCAAATACAGTTGATCACAGTATTAACACTGTTAGCTTTATTTACTCATAACGGTACTTTATGGGTTGCCGCACTGATACTTGCGGTGGTAAAACTACCAGATTTTCTTACCCCTTTGAGATCTATTGCGAAATCTTTAGCTGTGTTAGCTAATAGTGAAAAGAGTAGCTCTATCGTACAACCGACCACTTCAACAAGTAATGAATCAGATAATAAATCAGATAATGTTGCTAGCACTAACGAAGTAACCAATAGCGAATTAAAACATACCGATACATCAGTTATCACCAAGGAGAATAACTAATGTTTGAAGTAATATTTTGCTCATTAATTACCATTTTACCTGATTATTTATTTCGTAAATTCCGTCAAGGAAAAAGCTGGGGTAAAGAAATAAATTTCTTTACCGTGTGGTATGAATTACGTTGGGGTATCTCTGCCTGCGCTATTTTATCTATTTCACTTGTTACTTTAATTTTTTATTATCACCCGTCGACTAGTAACGCATCACCTATGTTTAGAGTGGTGTCTATCATGCCGGAGCAAAGTGGTAGAGTTGAACACGTGTTTGTAGAAAACGGTCAAACAGTAAAAGCAGGTACGCCGCTTTTTAGTATGTTTGACGAATCGCAATTAGCGCTTATTGAAGAAGCTAAAGCGAATGTTCAACAGGTCGAATCTGAATTCTATACTGCACAAGCACAACTTACGGCGGCGGCTAGTGGAGTAGAAAAGGCGGAAAGTGCCTTTAGACGAGCTAAAAATGAGTATGATCGCAAAAAAGCGTTATCAACTAAAGGTCAAAACATTATCAGTGAAAACGAGGTTCAACGTTTAGCTGAAACAGTCGCGATGAACAAAGCTGCAGTTGCATCAGCTAAAGCGAATCAAACCTCAGCACAAGCGATGATAGATAATGTTTTACCAGCTAAAAGAACTGCTGCGGTTAAGCGATTAGACAAAGCTATCGTTGATGAAAATAAGCGTACTATTTACGCGCACATTGATGGTGAATTACAACAGTTTGCTTTACAAGAGGGTGACTTTGTCAATCCAATGTTTCGCTCTGCTGGTATGATAGTGCCAAGTACTGGTTATGCGTCAGGAAAAGATGCTGTTCAAGCCGGTTTTAATCAATTAGCAGGTAATGTCATTAGTGAAGGAACTTTTGCTGAAATTACCTGTTTATCTAAACCTTTTACCGTTATTCCAATGAAAGTCGCTACTGTACAAAGTGTTATTTCTTCGGGCCAAGTACGAACAACAGACACCTTGTTAGACTTGCAAGAGAGAGCAAAGCCAGGAACGTTAACGGTTAAATTAGTGCCTTTATATGAAGGTGGTCTTGACGGTATCATTCCAGGAACTCGCTGTTTAGCAAATGCCTATAGTTACCATCACGCGTTAATTGAAAGTGGAACACTCAGTACTGCAGATACATTGTATTACCATATGGTTGATACAGTAGGCCTTGTGCATGCCATTATTTTGCGTTTGCAGGCTTTATTATTGCCAATACAGGTATTAGTTTTTTCAGGACATTAAATACTTTAGTGATATAACTTTGTTTTTATGGCTTTAGTTGTATCACATCATTAAGTAATCATTTTATTAGGTGGTTATAAAGTCCTCTGTTTACGAGGACTTTTTATTAGGAACATAACGAAATATTATGGCTTAATACTTAAATAAAATTTTTATACTACGAATTATTCTGTATATGAGTTAATTGTTAATCCGTACTTCTGAGTTTAGTTTTTTAACTTAGATTTTAGTTTAAATTATTTTAACTAAGACATAAGTCATAAGTGATATGAAAAAATGTTAATAAGAGTTAAGTTAAAGCTTAAGTATTAAGGAACTACTTTGTTGCGTCTTTCACAAAAAAATATTCAATCGCTCCTCTTATCGATGAGTATTTTTCTTTGTCTTAACTCTTTACTTATCAGTGCACAAGAGGGCAATGAGCAAGTGCTTTTCGACCGAGTTGCAGAACAAGTGACGCAACTTAAAAAGAGCAATATAGCTGAAGCACTTACGCAACTGACTTCTTTTGAAAAAAAACTAAACTTACTCTCTATCGAACAAAATCTAAAGTACTTTAAATTATTATCTGAAGTCCAAATAGAGCAGAACCAATACACTGCGGCCAAAGATACGGCTAATAAAGGTTTAACCATAGCAAGAAAGCTTTCAAGCCCCAGTCTTTTTATTACTGAATTATTATATTTAAAAGGTTTTGCATTTGAGAGTTTAGGTGATCTTAATCAAGCGACAAAAGAGTATAAAAAAGGTTTAGAAGTTGCTGAATCCCTACATAACAAGGTAAACATCGCTGCAGGCTTAATTAACTTAGGAACAATTTCTTATCTTAAGGAAGACTTTAAACGTGCGTTAATCTTGCTTAACGATGCCTATAATATTGCCAGCCAGACTGATAATGACGCACTTAAAGGTCGCGCTAATAGTGTACTTGGTATTCTTTATTCTCACTTACAGCAAGATGAGCAATCAATGGGCTATTACCAGCAATCTTATTTGCACTTTAAAAAGGCAGGTATGTTGCTAGCCGCTCATAATAGTTTAAATAATATGGCTACAACCCATATTTCTAATAACAACTACTTAAATGCTATAAATGTTTTAAAAACAATCATTGCTGAATCTAATAATGAAACGGCAAATGACCGTATGTTTGTTGTCTATTTAAATATGGCTTGGGCTCATCTAAAGCAGGAGCAGAGTAATCCTGAAGAGGCTTATAAATACTTACTAAAGGCCAAAGGGTATTTACTTCTCAGTGAAAAAAAAGGTAATCATTTACAATTTTTTATCGATGAAGCTTATATCTTGTTTGCCTTAGAGCGTTTTGATGAAGCGTTAATTAGCATAAATAATGTTAATGCTATACTGGATAAGCTTAATGAAATGTCAAAGTTAAACACAAAAAACTATTTGAATATGATAGACCTTAAAGGGAGTATTTATCATAAACAAGGGAAGTTTAAAAAAGCTTTTGACACGCAATCCCAACTCATCAAGTTAACCAATAAAGAATATGAGAATGAAGATAATAGCTCTATTACTCAGGTCCGTCTTAAATTAGAAGCAGAGCAAGCAGACAAAGAAAATAAATTATTGTATAACCAGCAACTTTTATATGAAGAAAGTTTAAAAGAAGCTAGTTTAAATAATGAAAAACAGCGTGTTTACCTACTGTTTGGAGCTTTGGTTGCATTAGCTTTTGCTTGGGTTCTTGTTCGTCTTATTCAAAGTCAAAAGAGACTAACCATTGTGTCTAATATAGATGCTCTTACAGGTGTTGCTAATAGACGTAGTCTAATGAATAAATCTCAAGAAGCTTTTGAGGCCGCCAAAATAAAGAACCATCAATTAAGCCTACTAATGATAGATGCTGACCACTTTAAAAAAGTTAATGATACTTTAGGGCACAGTGTTGGTGATCAGGTATTGGCCAAGATTGCTTTTATTAGCAGTAAAATTATGCGAAAAAGTGATATTTTTGGTCGTTATGGTGGTGAAGAGTTTTTGATTTGCTTACCTAATACTAACTTTAAGTCAGCAATGAATATCGCTGAGCGCATTAGAGTAAGTATTTATGAACATGCTTGGCAAATTAGCGACCTTAATAAAGTCAGTGTCAGCATCGGTGTGGTCAGTTTAACCGACGAAAAAAATCTAATTACGTTAGTAAAAAAAGCGGATGAACAACTGTATCAAGCGAAAAGCTTGGGTCGAAATAAGGTGTGTGGCGAATGATATTTTATGTTCGAAAATGGCTAAATACCTTATTAATTATCGGCGGCTTTTTAGTTACACACTGTTTAGCCAATGACGCTATTAATACGACGAATATTAAAAGTTATAAAAGCGCCTCTGTTACTAATATTTTACCGGTGAGTCCAGATTTAACCGAGTTGTTGTTCGAGTTAAATCAATCATCCGTTGATCGGTATCAAATCGAAATGTTATTGATCAAAGTAACACTATCAAAAAAAACGCTCAATGCAGCCGAGCAATATTTACTCTTGGTAATACAAGCTTTAGTAAAAGAGAAGTTAGAATCTATTCATTTGGCAAATAAATCAGAGATTATTCACAACAAAATAAGCAGTAAAGATAACGTAGTTGAACTATTAGAACGAGCAGAAATGTTATCAACACAAATTTCTGAAGCTCAATTAGTACAGCCTAATTTTTTGCTATTACATTTGATTTTAGCCGATCACTATAAAAATCAAGATAATTATGATTTAGCCTATTTGGAAAAAAAATCTTACTTAGAAAAGTACCATGTCTATCGTCAAAATAAACGTTTAGCAATGATTGCTTCTTTAGAGAAATCATTTGAAATGCAGGATAAAAAATCTACAACAGCATTACTTAAGAGTCAAAACGAATTAAAAGTCCGTCGAGTTGCAGATGTCAAAGAAGAGCAATTAATACAGCAATATAACTTTACGTTAATCCTTGGTACTGCGGTTGTATTTGTTCTACTTTTCTTTAAGCAATTAATCGTTCGTAATAAGCTTGTTCGTTTAACGTTAACAGATGAATTAACAGGTTTAGCAAATCGTAGTGCATTATTTGAGTCAGGCAATAAAATGGTAAAGCAATTTGATAGTCAGCCTGAACAGCTATCGGTTTTATTATTAGATTTAGATCATTTTAAAGTAATTAATGATCGTTTTGGCCATAATGTTGGTGACAAAGTATTAATGACAGTTGCTAAGCTAATCAATGAAACAATGCGTTCACGTGATTTATTATCCCGCTTAGGCGGAGAAGAGTTTGTAGCGATACTACCTTACGCTGATATTCATAAAGCGAAAGCTATTGCAAAGCATATTAATGAAAAAATAGCCGAATATAATTTTTCATTACTGATGTCACAACGTCATATAACCATGAGTATTGGTGTGGCAACATTAGCGAATAATAAAATGAAATTTGAAGATTTATTACACTGTGCTGACTTAGCAATGTATCAAGCGAAAGAGCAAGGTCGAAATACTGCTGTATGTTATCAAAATATTGCCGCATCGCAAGAAAGGCGAACAGAAAATAACGCTATAGAACTCGATTCCTCTTGGCGTTTTTAAGATAATGTAAAGTGATTACTAGCAAGGTATTTGAAGTGGCTAAATATTACGAGTAAATAGTTAACCGAGCTCAGGTTAGTTAGCAGAAAATAGCTAAAATCCTTTGTATCTTCGTAGTTTTAACATTTAACTATTTTGTATAACTATATAATCAGCTAAGCTAGATACTATGGTAAATATCTTATAAAAATTATATGGGTAATAGGTTTTTAATAGATAACGTTTATATGTCACTTACAGTATGTACTTATAATAAAGCGCTTAAAGTAAATAAGTTTACAGACAGCGTCTTAAAAGAATTAAAATAATAATTAGCCCTCGAAATATCAGGAAATAAATTCATGTCAGATGTGCTCGAATATAGTCTCGATGGAGTAGAACAAGTTCCATTAAAACGTTTTACTGAAGAAGCTTATTTAAACTATTCAATGTACGTAATTATGGATAGAGCCTTACCACATATTGGTGATGGTTTAAAACCAGTACAAAGACGCATAGTTTATGCCATGTCAGAGCTTGGTTTATCGGCGGCGGCTAAGTATAAAAAATCTGCACGTACCGTAGGTGACGTGTTAGGTAAGTTTCACCCGCATGGTGACAGTGCCTGTTATGAAGCCATGGTATTGATGGCACAACCTTTTTCTTATCGTTACCCATTGGTAGACGGACAAGGAAACTGGGGGGCTCCAGATGATCCAAAGTCATTTGCGGCAATGCGTTACACCGAATCAAGACTATCTAAATTCAGCGAAATATTATTGGCTGAATTAGGTCAAGGAACCGTTGAATGGCAGCCAAACTTCGATGGTACCATGAAAGAGCCAATGACCTTACCGTCTCGTCTTCCTCATATTTTACTTAACGGTATTACCGGTATTGCGGTAGGTATGGCAACTGATATTCCCCCACATAACGTGCGTGAAGTTGCAGATGCCTGTGTACATTTAATAGAAAACCCTAAAGCTGAAGTTAGCGAATTACTTGAATTTGTAAAAGGACCTGATTACCCGACCGACGCCGAGATTATTACCTCAAAAGCGGATATTGAAAAAATATACCAAACAGGCCGTGGTAGTATAAAAATGCGTGCGGTTTATGACGTAGAGCAGGGCGATATTGTTATTACTGCACTACCTCATCAAGCCTCAGGCGGAAAAATATTAGAACAAATTGCAGGGCAAATGACCGCCAAAAAATTACCTATGGTTATTGACCTTCGTGATGAATCCGATCATGAAAACCCTGTACGTTTGGTTGTTGTACCGCGCTCAAATCGTGTTGATGTTGAGCAGTTAATGCAGCATTTATTTGCCAGTACAGATTTAGAAAAAAGCTATCGCGTTAATATCAACATGATAGGTTTAGATAACTTACCAGCAGTTAAAAACTTACAAGTTATTTTATCTGAATGGCTGGAATATCGCCGCGAAACAGTACGTAGAAGACTTCAGTACCGTTTAGATAAAGTCTTGGCTCGTTTACATATTCTTGATGGTTTATTGATTGCTTATTTAAACATTGATGAAGTTATTGAAATTATCCGCGGCTATGACGATCCAAAAGCCGAGTTGATGTCACGTTTTGCATTGTCTGACTTACAAGCACATTCAATTCTAGAAATTAAATTACGTCAATTAGCAAAGCTTGAAGAAATTAAAATTCGTGCTGAACAAGATGAATTAGCGATTGAACGTGATTACTTAGAAAAAATTCTTAATTCAAAAGCACGCATGAATACGCTAATGAAAAAAGAAATTCTAGAAGCGGCTAAAGAATTCGGAGATGATCGTCGCTCTCAATTAGTTGAACGTGCAGAATCAAAAGCGTTAACCGAAAAAGATTTAGTGCCAAGTGAGCCAGTAACGGTTGTTATCTCTGATAAAGGTTGGGCGCGTTGCGCTAAAGGCCATGATATTGACCCTGGCAGTTTAAGTTATAAGGCCGGTGATAGTTATTTGTGTTCGGCAAAAGGGCGTAGTAATAATCCAGTGGTGTTTATTGACTCAGGCGGCCGCGCATTTACAACAGATGCACATACTTTACCAACAGCTCGCTCGCAAGGTGAGCCATTAACTGGCCGTTTTAATCTGGCAACGGGTAATAATTTTGTCCATAGCCTTATGTCTGATGACGACGATAAATATTTAATGGTTAGTGATGCTGGTTATGGTTTTGTTAGTAAATTTTCCGATATGGTGAGTCGTAATAAAAATGGTAAAGCGTTAATCACCTTGCCAGAATCTGCTAAAGTTATGCCTCCGCAACGCATTGATAACTTAGATAAAGATCACTGCCTTACCATAACGAGTGAAGGGCGAATGTTAGTTTTTCCGGTGAAAAACTTACCCGTACTTGCCAAAGGTAAAGGTAATAAAATTATCAACATACCGACTGCGCGCGCAAAAACACGTGAAGAGTTTGTTAACTTGTTATGCATAGTACCTGATGGCGCGGCAATTACCTTGCACGCAGGTAAGCGTAAATTGACACTGAAAGCTGTTGATATTGAACATTACAAAGGAGAACGTGGTCGTCGAGGCAATAAGTTGCCTAGAGGTTTACAACGTGTTTCAGGGATAGAAGTAGAGCCCATCGAGCTAGACGACGAGAACGTTGAAGAAATAACTGAAATAAGCGGAGAGTAACTGCTATAAAGTTATCTTGTCAGGCTATGCCTTTTTATATTACGTAAATATTAATTACCGATACAAAAAAGCCTCCTCATTAAAATATTAATGAGAAGGCTTTTTATGTTTTTTATTCGCTTACACTGAAGTTTTTAGTTACATTAACTATAGGTTAGGAGCTATTTATCAAGCCTAAATGTAGCCTAGTCTTTCACTTCAGCATTGTGATAAACATTTTGTACGTCATCACAGTCATCTAACATCGCAATAAACTTCTCAAAATTTGCTAAGTTTTCTTCACCTTCAACATCAATGTAGGTTTGTGGGATCCAAGAAATCTCTTCAACTTCTAAATCATATTCAGGCATTGAGTTAGCAAACTCTGTTTTAATCTTAAAAAACTCGGTATGCGGTGCATAAACGGTAATAATTCCGTCTTCTAACTCAACATCTGTAACGTCGATATCAGCCATCATTAAGGTTTCTAAAACACTCTCATCATCTTCGCCTTTAAAAGCAAAAACCGCTTGTTGGTCAAACATATGAGAAACAGAACCGGTAGTACCAATTTTAGAGTTTGTTTTAGTAAAGCACTGACGAACATCTTTAATGGTACGGTTACCATTATCGGTTAAGCAGTCAATAATAACCATGCAGTTACCAGGGCCATAACCTTCATAACGCGCTTCAACAAAATCTTCGCCGCCAGCACCAGATGCTTTTTTTATAGCATTCTCAATAACGTGAGTTGGCACTTGATCTTTTTTAGCGCGGTCAATTAAACCGCGTAGAGCCAAGTTACCATCGGGGTCAATGCCGCCATTTTTAGCACAAACGTAAATTGCTTTACCGTACTTAGAGTAAACTTTAGTTTTGGCACCTGCGGTTTTAGCCATAGATAATTTGCGGTTTTGGTAAGCTCTGCCCATCTCAATGTCTTCTTATTTTGTTTATTTATGTTCAAAAAATATATAGAGCTAGATTCTATCAGCCGCACAGGGGCGTTGACTAGTGTTCAATAAGATAAATTATCAATAAATTAACGTTTTTTTTGTATTAAGTTATATAATTTAAGCGCACAATCATGATGATATATTTAACAAAAAAAGCATCGAAAATTAAGCTTAACTATATGATATAAAAGATTTTATATTAATCGTTATTACGCTTGATGTAATATTGAGCTTTTAATTGTATTGTTTTTATTATTTTACGTAGGGAACTTACTGTGGCAATAAGCACATTAGAGCAGTTAACAGAGCAAGAAATTATTAATAAAATAAAACAACGTCAATGTTTTACGGCAACTATTACAGGTGGCGCTTTTACTTTAAAGATTGATAAGTATTTGCCAATACTTGCGGCAGCAATTCATGACGGCGCTAACTTTAGAGCCGAGCTTGAAGATAATTGCTTACTTGATAAAGCGGCCCGTTATTATGAAGAAGACCCATACACAGGCACTTTTATTGCTCAGCAACCGATTACGTTAATTGCCCATGATTCTCGTTATGAATACGACTTAAACCGTGGTAGTGATGAGTGTGTATATGAAACCGCATGGGGAAAAGAAATATGGAAAACCCCTCTTAGTGATGTAATGATTGCTAAAAGTAAGGAAAAACACTCGCAGTTTTATCGTATTGTTGCGGCTGTGGTTGAAGCTTTACTTGAAGATTTTGCTCAATGTATTGTTTATGACAATCATTCGTACAATTATAAACGTCATGAGCGTAAAGATTTACCGGTAATTAACTTGGGTACAAGTACTGTAACCGGTGAGCAATGGCGACCAATTATAGATAGTTGGCTTAGCGCTTTAAAAAATATGAAGGTAGCAGGGCTTGAGGTTAGTGCAGCCGAAAACGATATTTTTTATGGTAAAGGACGATTAGCAGGCTTTTGTCACAGTAAATATGACAATGTTTTAGTGCTAGCGACTGAAACTAAGAAAGTATTTATGGATGAGTTAACAGGCGAGCCTGATGCGGTTATTTTACCCTCATTACAGCAGGTTTATAATGATACTATGACTCAACATACACAGTGGTATATTAATAATTATCATAAAGCATAATTAATAATTAATAATTAATTCATAGTTTACCCATAGTGATACCTAGTTAAGATAGCTTGTGAATAAAAAGCACCAACAGGTGCTTTTTTATGGCTGATAATATTTGTAATGCTTATCAGTAATTAACAATCAACCGAAACTACCACGCTAATACGTCTTTCATGATTGACCAGCGAGGTTGCTTAGCTTCAGGGTTTTCGCCTAAAATCCAAAAGTGATATACCTTTTCTTGAAAACCATTCTCTTTATTCAGATTCAGCCAAGTATTTACGTATTGAGCGTAATCAAGCTGTCCTTGAGGTAACAAAAAGGCAATAGGAGCTTTTAATTTTAATTCTCTAGGGATAACCGCAGCAAAATCAGGGTAAAGCATAGTCCATGCCGAGCCAGCCTCTGTGGAGTAAATTAATGCATCTACGCCTTCATGTTTTCCTTTGAGAAAGTCTCGCACATTATTAATTTCAGTTAACTTAACATTCGGTAAATATTCTTTTACGATGTCTTGATAATATTCACTACTACCTATTCCTAAGTTTAATGTTTCTATTGCTTTTATTGCCGTTAAACTTGAAAACTCATCACGTCGTGAGTCTTTTACAAGTACGCCAGCAGTATGATATGCGTAAGAATTTGAAAAGGTTACCGCTAATGCACGCTTTGGTGTAATTAAGTGACCACCAATAATTATATCGAGACTACCGTTAGATAATAGCTCCGCCTCATTAGCATCTTCTTCAATGCGTATTATTGATAAGCTTATACCTAAATCTTTGGCAAATTGATTGATTAATTCAACATCAAAACCGACTACATCACCAACGGTATTTCTAAAGGCATAAGGCAAGCTAACATTGTTATAACCAACACGAATATTTTTACGTTCGCGTATTATTTTAAGGCGAGGTTGAGCAAGTTCTTCAGCAGTTAATGGGGTAAGCTCATTATAAGAAACTAATTTAACTGGCTTGTTCATTGTCTTCATTGACTCAAAAGTATGAATACCTTCGTATTGATAAGGTATTAGCGTTTTTAAGGTTATGCCTACTGCAATCATTACACCAAAAGTTACCGCTAAGTGTACAAAGATCGCTTGCATTAATCTGTGCCATTTCAACTTTTTGATGACTGCTGAAGCAACAAGTAAAGTAACAACAAAACCATGTAATGCAGCTAAACCCGTAGCAAAACGAGCGGTAATAACACTACCTAATAAATATAATTGAAATTGATCGGCGGGTAAATCGAAAAAATTAAGTAAAAAAGGAATAGCAACAGCCATGCTGCCAAATGCAGTTAAAGCACCTAAAACAACAAACGAAATATACTGATCAAAACCTAAAGGTGCACCAACATACCAAGCTGAAAATAAGATAAAACCTAAGCCTAGCAGTGTTCCCGTACTCGGAAAACTATAAGCCGTAGGTACTAATACATCAACGGTGGAGTCTGTTTCTTCGCACTCCATCCCATGTTTATCTAGTAACTCCTTACAGCGCTCAATAATCATGGGTAGTACAACTAATACCGTGCCAGTTGCTAATGCTGTAATTACCGCTTCGCCGGCTGTTGAAAGTATCTCACGATAGGAAAATGGGGTTGCCCAATGAATGAGTAATGGTAAAAATACAAAACCAAGCAAAGCGGCAGCAGCAATATATACCCATAAAAACACTTGCAAACGTCCTAATTCCGAAACTTCTAAAGTACCGGCTGCAGATGCTGAAATAGCAAAAATACCTAAAGGCGCCAATTTAGCAACATAAGACGCTACCTTCATTAAACTGTCACCAATGTTAGTGGTTAAGGTAATTAAGGTGTCTTTGTTAGGTACTTGAATTAATGCTATACCCATTAACAATGAAAAAAGTACTACGGCAGGTACTATAGTCTCGGATAAAGAAGCAAAAATATTACTTGGAATATATAAGTCTATAAAGTTAAACGGAGCAGCTTCTGCCACCATGCTACTACTGAAAAAGCCTGCGGTTTCCCAATTAGGGTAAGCGAGGGGCAGTAATAATAATGTTGCCATTACCGCAGACCACATGATGAAGATCACTTTAACGGCTCGCATACCAATACGGCTTGCCATCGCACTATCTAATCGCCCTAAACCACCAATGATTGACACCAATACATAAGGTAGAACAGTCATTTGCAATAAACGGATATATACATCGCCAACAACCCCTATATGACCTGCGGGCTCACCAACAAATATACCGGTAAATATACCAAGTATTAAGGCAATAATTACTCGTTGAAAAGGACTTAATTTAGTATAAAAGTTTACCAAAGGCATTTTATCTCCGCAGAAAATATGGGACCAATCATTAAATTAATGAATTACATCTTAATATTATAAATGGGCGTTATTATCGCTTTTCTAAAAGGTTATTCAAGCTTGAATGTTATGAATACAGTTATTTAATGTTTATTTAAGTACTTTAACAAAGTAACTTTAGTTATTAAGTTGTGTCATACTTTCTGACATTATAAAAACTGAGATAACTTAACGATAATTATTATCAGGATAATTACCTAATTGATTATTAAGGTAGAACTAATCGTTACCCAGTACAGATACTCAATAATTTACTAGATTTCGTATTCCCCCTTTAAACGGAAGAACAAATAACATGTCCGATAAAAAAGAACAACAAGTACAGCAACAAGCAGCACAGAGCCAAACACAAGAAAGCTCTAGTGAAAACGCAGTTAACTCGTCAGACAAAGCGACTGAACAACAAGATCCAGTTAGAAAAATAACCAAGTATGCTCTACTTATCACTGCGTTGGTTTTTGTTTGGTATGTTATTGCCGATAGACATGCTCCTTGGTCTGATCAAGCGCGAGTCAAAACCTATGTTATTCCTATTGTGCCGCAAGTGTCTGGTCGAGTAACTGAGGTTTTGGTTGAACAAGATCAAATCGTTCAGCCGGGCGATGTCTTATTTAAAATAGATCCTAGTGATTATCAACTCGCGATAGAAAATGCGGAGGCGTCACTAGAATTAGCCGGCCAAGAAATTGGCGCTGGTATGGCGGCTGTGGTAACAGCGCAAGCGCAACTTGTTGTTGCCGAAACTAATGTTGAACATGTAAATGCACAAAGTGCTCGTGTATTTGAAATGGAGAAAAAAGACGTACTTTCTCATTCTGATGGTGACAAAGCACGTGCTGCTATCAAACAAAGTAAAGCCGAAGTAGTTAGCGCCAAAGCTAACTTAGATAAAGCTAAGCAAGCACTTGGTAAAGAAGGTAATGAAAACCCTAGAATTAGAGCTGCCTTAGCACAATTGAAAAAAGCTCAATTAGATTTAAGCCGTACAATTATTTTAGCACCCTCTTTAGGTGGTATTACTAATTTGCAAATTGATGCGGGTTTTTATGCGAAAGCTGGTGCCGCCGCTATGACTTTTATTGAAGGAGATAATGCTTGGGTACAAGTAAATTTACGTGAAAATAACCTAGCGAATTTAGCAATAGGTAATGAAGTTGAAATCGCTTTAGATGTTAATCCTGGTACTATTTATAAAGGAAAAGTAAGTAGTATAGGTTTTGCGGTTGATACCGCTTCAACAAGTGCCGTAGGAAGTTTAGCAACGGTTGAGTCTAAAACCGGTTGGTTAAGAGATGCGCAGCGTTTTCCGGTGATGATAACCTTTGATGATGACAGCACTAAAGGTAAGCGTCGTTTAGGTGGGCAAGCCGATGTACAAATATATACGGGCGATAACTGGTTTGTTAATTCTATAGGTTGGGTTTGGATCCGCGTATTAAGCTTATTGTCTTATGTATATTAATGAAAATAAAGACGCTCAAAAGGCAATGAATATAAGTATTTATAGTGACATCAAAAGTATGCGTATTTTGCGTTTTGTTTTTGGTGTTACTTTTGCTTGTGCGATAGCATACGGAATTACTTGGCCATTAGCTTTTTTAATGCCTATTTTTACTGCGCTTATTTTAGCTATGCCATTGCCTAAGCCTTCGGTTAAAGCCAGTTTAAATAATATGTTTAGCACATTAAAAGCTTTTGCTTTAGGTCTAGTATTTTCATTATTCTTTTTACAATATCCAATTGCTTACCTTATTGTTCTCGCTTTAGTGTTATTTCATTTGTATTACTATCTAAACCGAGGTGGATCTTTTTGGTTTACTCTAATGTCGATGATCGCTATTTTAGTGCTACCTATGATAGCTAATAGTCACGAAGGATTAGCGATTGGTTTTTCGGTTGGTTTTGTTTATTCAAGTTGGTTAACTATTGGGGTGATCTGGCTAGGCCATTTTTTCTTTCCTGATCCAAGCTTTACGAAATTTCCTGTTAAGCCTAAATACCAAAGTGGTTACTCAAAAGTGGCTGCTCAGCTTGCCCTTAAAAGTACTTTAGTTGTTTTTCCCATTGCAGCTGTTTTTATTACTTATGGTTTAGTCGATTTTATATTGGTTATGACTTTTTCCGCGATATTTATTTTAAAGCCTGATTTAACACAAGGTAAAGAGGCAGGTCGAAATTCATTGTTGTCTACCATGTTAGGTGGTTTGTTTGCATGGTTTTTCTATTGGTTGATTGTTGCGGTACCACAATTTAACTTTTATCTTTTGTTACTATTGAGCACAACGCTATTTTTTGCAAAAAATATATTTTCGGGATCTGCCATGGCAAAATATTATAGCTCAGGCTTTATTGCGTTATTGGTGATCATTAATAGTGCGATGGCTGCCGACTCTAACTTTAACGCCATTTTCTTACAGCGTATTCTATTGATATCAGCCGCTATTCTTTACATCGTTAGCGTATTAAAGATATTAGAATGCTATTTCTTCAAGTCACAAAGTAGCGAGCCGAAATAGTTATTCTATTTAAACAGTACGTAACAATAAATTTATACGGCGTTATCGCCTATTCAAGTAACCAATTACATATCACAGGCTCTGCTTTGTAATTAAAACCAGAGAACAGGACGTTATTGTGCGTTATAGATGGCGATCACCTACAAAAGTTTCTTTTACCCAATTAGCAAATAAAGTTAACTCTGTTTTGCTTTCCATATTTTCATGCTGAATTAAGTAATATCTATCGTTGGTATACAGCTCTTCATCAAATAATTTAACTAATAAACGTTCGCTAAACCAAGTCTTGCTCATAGGTAGTGGTACTAGCGCTATTCCCATGCCTTGTTGTGCGGCGCGAGCTACACCAAACATGCTATCAAATTGTATAATTTGCTTCGGATCAAAATCATCAACGCCAGATTTTTCAGCCCATTGGTGCCAAGACCAAGGTCGAGCTCTATGTAAAATAAGTGGCGTATTATTTAAAGCTTTTAAGCCAGAATTTTTCAACTTTATATAGAGCTTTTTATTACACGCGGCAACGTATCGCACTTGAAATAGTTCTTCGATAATACTTGCGTTGGGCTTGCCATTAGCTAATACAATAGATAAATCGGCAATATTTGATGGCTCACTACCTGACTTTACAGTCTCAAGTTGAAGGTTAATGCTAGGGTTTTGTTCACACCACTCGTTTAAATGAGGCACAAATAACTCACTGGCAAAAAACTCAGGCAAACTGATAACAATCGTTTTGTTCTGTTGGTTGTGAGTAAACTCACTGATGGTTGCTTCTAATTGATGAATTATAGGCTGTACAGATTGATAAAACTGTTTGCCAGAGCTGGTTAATTCAATAGATCGAACATTTCTTTTAAACAAAGGAAAACCTAATTGTGCTTCAAGTTGTTTAATTTGATGACTAACGGCTGAAGGTGTTAAAAATAATTGTGCAGCTGCATGTTTAAAGCTGAGACATTTTGATGCAACGCAAAATGAGCGTAGGCCGCGTATAGGTGTTTGAATAGGCATAGATAATTAAGATAAGAGTAAAGTAAGGTATTAAGCAAAACTTGCGCCACCAAGTAAGTTATTGATTTTAAATTATTAAGTTGTATTGGTGATTGGTTACCTTGCTGTTTTTGCACTATTTTGGCTTGTTTGCACTATTTTGGTTTGTTTGTATGTATTGAAGCATGTTTTTAAAAGATTATATTTTATCCTTATACTAATTCCGATAAGTTTCTGGCCTAGCTGCATGCAATAAAAATATTTAAAGACAAGGTGCTTGATTGAGCAGCGCAGGATTTACTTATGTTAAGCCGTACAGGTATTCAATAATTTAACGGACTTGTATTAGTTGTGTGAAAGCCCACTGATTAAAATGTATATAAAAAAAAGGACACCGTAAGATGTCCTGTCAAAATAAATAACAATACATTAAGCGTTACAATAAGAATCGGGGAGATTCAAGGAACAAAGCTATCATAAGTTTTTGCGAAAGGTTCGGCAAACGAGATAATTTAACCCAATGGATGAAATTATCTTGTTTATATTATTTACTTATTGTTTCCACAGTTCTTGCACAATTTTACATTAGACTTAACCTTGTTACTTTTTTGTATTTCAAGCACTGCAGTAAGTTATCAAAATAAAGTCATATTTAAAGCGAGAATATAAAATGAAATCTGCTATACCCCAAATAGCTAAACGTTATACTCAGGTCATTAAGGTAACTCCTGTGTTAGCGTTATTGATGCTTTGTAGTTGTAATGTTAGCGATGAAACATCAAGCGGTTTAGAGAGTGATGTAGACACTCAAGACAATACGAACATTACAGAAGTTAACGAAAGCAACAGTTATGCAGTAGACTCATCAAAATTTGACTTAGGTACTTCAGGCTCCGTATCAGAAGTGGCTTGTACTTTATCTAATGGTCAAGCCTCAACATGTTACTCAGTTACTATTAGTGGATTTCCGTCAGACCGAACGGAGCTTGGCCCTTTTTGTCCACAAACAACGTCGACAACCGCAGTTGATGCAGGTAAATGGTTTGATGATGGCGTGCTATATGATTTAACTGGGGAGTTCATTACCAATTTAGGGCTTTTTTATGGTGACAGTACGTGGAATCTTTACGACAAAACTACAGGTGAAGTTAACATTACTGACACACAAGTAGCTTGTGAAGCAGCCGCTAGACCTAATATTGATGCGCAATATAATAATTTCTGTGTGCAATGTGAAATTAGTTACTACAGTGGCAGTACAGGAGAAGGGATCTCGTCTACCTATTTAATTCCTACAATACCTGTACCGCGTACTAGTGCAGGCTCTGTAGGCCGAGGTAATGTTGGCGTGGCTTTTAATGGCGTAACCTTAGATGCCGCAGCACCTACCGAAGCTATTTTAGGGGCTTACACTATTGCCGCATTTGACGATTGTGTTGGCCATGTAAACCCATTTGCAGGTTATCATTATCATGGTGCTAACCATGGTGAAGGAACATGCCCAGCAATCGCTTTTGAGGCTGATGGTCATGGCGGCGCATTTGGTTATGCTATGGATGGTTATGCTATTTACAGTATGTTAGATGAAAATAATGAAGAAGCGACAGACTTAGATAGTTGTCGAGGCCATACTGACGATGTTTGTGGCTATCATTATCATTCTGCGGGCGCAGGTGAAAACTTATTTATTGGCTGCTTTTCTGGTGAGGTTGCCCAATAATGATGTTTTGTAAAATATTAATCATATTCCTAGCTGGTATTGTAATTAATTTTACAGCGTTTGCTCACGATTCTCATACGCATAGCGCTCCTTGGCAGGCCTGTGAAACGAAAAATAAAGCTGCACAATGTTCATATGAAAATGGCAATGGTGACTTATTTAGAGGTAGCTGCCAAGTGTTTAGTGAGTCGTTAATGTGTGTGAGAAATCAACCTATTGTTTATGCTAAACCTCAGTTTAAAGGACAACCTAAATCTCAAACATTAAAAGTCGAAAGTAGTGGTACTGCTGCCATTCATCATTAAGTTAATCAATGTACTTAGTAAGTGGCTAAATAATTTAATTGTGCAATGCTTTATTTATTCCTTTCTTGTTTGTGAGTAAAGCATTGAATAATGCCGCTAGTAACTGTCACAGAAGTAATATAATAGAAAATAATTGCAGCGATGTTATTGTTATTGGTGCTGGCGTACAAGGTTGTGGCATTGCACAAGCTACAGCGCATAACGGTTTAAGTGTTCAAGTGTTAGAAAGTAATGCAGCGCCAGGTTTAGAAACTTCAAGTAACAGCACTAAGCTGATTCATGGCGGCTTGCGTTATTTAGAAACCTTTAGTTTTTCGCTCGTTAAAGAGTGCTTAAAAGAGCGCCGTCTGTTATTAAAAAACGCCCCAAGTTTAGTTCATGTTAACCGCTTTTATATCCCTATTTATAAAACCTCAAAACGCTCACGTTTAATGGTTTATTGTGGGTTACGTTTATACGCATTGTTAGATGGTGATTGGCTAGGGCGTAGTGTTGGCTGTATCAAAAAAGCCAATTGGCAAAGTTTAGATGCTCTTAATACAGACAATTTAAAAGCAGTCTTTTATTATCAAGACTCGCAAACGCACGATCAATATTTAACGAAAGCGATTTCAAAGTCGGCACAACAGCTTGGCGCACAATTTCACTTTGACGTGCAAGTACGTTCGATAAACTTCGCTAACGGTGAATATAAAGTTACTGTCGCTAAAAAGCAGAATATTGATAATCAAAAAAATAGCAAGCTTCAAAATAACACGACTGAAAACTTAGAAGCCTTTTATGCTAAGTCACTTGTTAATGCTGCAGGTCCTTGGGTTAATCAACTCTCAAGATTATTTATACCTGCAGTAGAAATGTTAGCTATTGAGTTAGTGCAAGGTGTGCATATTGTGGTGGATTGTCGAATTTCAGAGTCGTGTTATTACGGTGAATCACCTGATGATGGTCGCGCTGTATTTATATTACCTTGGCAAGGGAAAACCCTTATTGGTACTACTGAAACGATATTAACTGCTAGCGCAAGCAGTTGTGCGGCATCTGATGAAGAAATTGCTTATTTACTACGTTTTGTACAGTGTTACTTTCCTAGTAAAAACATTAGCCAAGATAACATAGTTGAGGTGTTTTCCGGCGTGCGAACCTTGCTTCGCGGCGAGGGAGATACCAATAGTTTATCTAGAGAAACACGTATTTTGGCATCTACACAATACCCCGGATATTTTGCTTTGTATGGCGGTAAATTAACGGTTTATCGGGCAACGTCAGAGCATCTCGTAAAACAAATTTTTAAGTCTGTAGGTCATAAACTTGAGAACTATAAAAGTACCAGAAATATTTCATTAGAGCCATTTATTGATAAAACTTCTAATCATTTTGAAGTGTAGCGATTTTGGTGTTGAACTTTAATCGTCAACCTTGTCAATTTCGCCTTCTAGTTTATTTAATCTCATATGTGGCTTCAATAAACTCCAGACGAAAAAAAAACCTTAACATTGCTGTTAAGGTTTCGTTTCTTCATCTCTTTTAGAGAAAATGAATGGTGCCGACTGCCCGATCGAACTGCTTGGCTGATTACAAGTTATCGGCTTGGTATATAAGGAGTCACTATTTATGCAGGTTAACACTATGAATAATATGTTAAAATAGAATAATAGCCCTATCTGTTTTCAACCCCTGTTTATTACACTAATTGTATGATTAATGTGTGTTTTCCAGTTCAAACTAAATAAAAAGTTGTGCTTAAGTTTTTTGAAATTCATCAACAAAATTAGCGCGCTGCATTTTTAGTGGTTTTGATAATTCGACCTGTTGATCAAAATATCGATGATTATTCAAAATTTACCCTAGCTCAATAACTTGGGGTTTTTCTTATTAAATCGTATGCTCCTGTTAATACTCCGCTTCATCAATAGGTATTTCAAGTATAATATTGAGTGTGGATTCAATTTTTGCTCGCTCACCACTTTCAATAGTCGATAAACGTAGCAGTGGAAGCGATATTTTGTTTAATATATTGTTTTTGTGGTTGTCCCTAACTTTTTGTTTTTCATTAAGCTCATGAAATCTATAGCCATCAACTTCTATTGCTAATATTGGTTGCATATCGAGTTTATTGAATAATAAGAAATCAATGTGGGTATTCGGGTGTTTAGCAAACTTTCTCTCTTCTGTGTCGAATATTGAAAAATTACTAATTAATAAGCCTAACGTGTAATTTCTCCGATATGAAAAGGATCTATATAGGTTTTGGTTTAAAATTTCATCTAACAAGGAGGACATAAGATCTTCAGATAGATAGTCAGAATTACTTTTTACTTTGTGTCTAAATGCAGTTAAAGCATTTGAATATTCTTTGTATAAACAGTCGAAAATAGAAATAGTTTTACTTTCAAAAATGCAGGGTGATAATGATTGATACTCAATATGTCGCAGCAAGTCACCGATATTCGAACCTTGTTTTTTAAGTACGTTTTGAGAGGTTACCAAGGTGAATCGTTTTTTAGCTCTAGAAACAGCTACATTTAAAAGGTTTGGTTTATCCATATATGCAGTTAATGTGTTTGCTGTAGCACTAAAAATTATACTTTCCTTTTCTCTACCTTGAAATTTATGTACTGTATCGGCTGCAATATTTGCTATTGCAAGCCGTGATGAAGCTTGATCTGCCTGTGCCCTATAAGGAGAAATAAAACCTATTTCATTAACCTCTGACAATTTTAATTCATTACTTAAAACTTCATTATTGATAACATCTAACTCTCTAATATTAATAAAACCACTACCGGAAGGTGGCTTTCTCGCGTGGTTACCTTTTTCCGTTTTGATGACTTTGAAAGGGTCAGTCGATGAAGATGTCATTGTAATTAACTGACCGTCGTAATACTTTTGATTACAAAAATCAATAATTCTAGGGTGGCAACGATAATGTTCTTTTAAAAGTGTCTTAGGTGCCAAAGGGAACAGTTTATCTAGCGAAGACAATAAACTTTCGTGAAAGTAACTATAGCCATTCATTACATTGAACTGTTGATCTATTGAGTCATTTAATGAGCCATCTGGAATATGTGGAAGTTGTTGTAAATCACCAACAACGACAATATTTTTGGCACATGACATCGATAAAAAGCCAGTTAATAAATCTACCTGCGATGCTTCATCAACAATCAAATAATCAAATAACTCGGATTCACTTTTGTTATTAATAATTGAATCTGTTGTACTAAGCACAACAGGGTATCGATTAACAAATTCTTCAAATGCTTCTTGGCTTCTTTTATAAGATTTTTCGTCAAAATTGGTATCTTTGATAGACTGGTATTTTTGTGCGATAAACGATTTTAATAAGGTGTTAGATAGTTGTGTTTGCTTTTGTAAAAGGCTTTCAAAATTGTCATTAATAAGAAGCTGCTCTAAGCCATTTATTTCTTGATTTAGTTCAATTGCTTTGCGTTGATAATATTCGCTAATGATGCCTTTAAAGATATTTTCGTTTAATAGTCTCAAATCATCAAATTTGTAGATTTTATATCTATATAACCATTTAAATTTTGTTAACCAGCTTAATTTTACAAATTGAGAGTGATACTTAAAATCTGCTAAAAAATTTAAAAGATTAGGGGTATTCCATTTAGTCATAAATGAAAAACGTTTGATGTTTAAAGGTCGAATATCAAAATGTTTATCGAAATATTGTTTTTCTATATCTAGTCGAACTAGAGTTTCTTTAAGAACTGCCAATGCATTGTTAGCTTCTAGTAACTGAGTTATTTGACTACTTATTTGGTTTAATTGATTTCTAAGGAGATAAACAGTGTTGCTGTTCATTGACCAACCTTTAAGTTCAGGTAGCTCTCCTTTAACACTAAAAAATTGCTTTTGTGAGCCCTTATTACCTAGCCTTGCAGAGATAAAGCTTATTTGCTCTTTCTCTAATTTCTCAAAAACATTATCAATTGCGGAATTGTTACCTGCCACCACAGCAACATTTTTTCCTTGCATGATTATGTTGGTAATTATGTTGAGAATAGTTTGCGTTTTTCCTGTGCCGGGAGGGCCTTGTATCAGGCTAATTTGACTTTCCAAGGCATTAATAACTGCTCTTTGTTGTGAAGGATTTATACCGAAAGGAAATATGGGATAGGTTGTGATTTTTTCATGCTTGGGTGGCGTCAGCATAACAAAATTACTAATGACACATTCAGGTTGAATGGCACCTAATTTTTTATCGTAAAATAAATTTAAATGTGGTGTTTTATTTTCAAGTGATTTAGCTAAAAAGTAGTAGTAATCAATTAATTTTTTTGTATCTTCATGTTCTGCAATATTGGGGATTAATTCGATGTTTTCTGTTAGTTCTATTCTTTTCTCTTTATCACTAAATAAACACACATAAACTCCAAAATAGAGTGCAAAACTCCACTTAGAGGTACCTTTACTCTTAATACGGACGAGATCTTTATTCAGTTCAATTGTTTTAGGTTGATCAAAATATTGTACTTTATCTTTATTATAAGCGTACATCTTATCGCTTTTGCCAAAATAAACTTCGTATTTATTTCCATTTTCGACAATTGAAGAAATTTCTTTTGTTTTATCCAGCCAGCTGTTCGATTGGAATATTAATATTAAAAATTTGATCTCATCCATGATTAGTTAAAATATTACCTTAAATTTAATCCTGAACGAGAACTGATATTAAAAGCCATAGAAACCCCTTCATTATTACCTGTTGCTGTAACAGTTATATTAATATCTTTCTTAGCTCCTAAGTTATCACTTGAACCGTATATTATAGGTTTATTATTAAAATCTTCATAGCTCAGCTGCTCTGGTGATAAAGAACGCACAACAGTATAGTTGGCTGACATCTTAGTGCATTTAGCTTTTACTCCGTTCTTATCGGTAATTATTATTTCATGCTCAAATGTCCATTCACTATTATGTTTAGAGCCATCATTTGTCACTTCAACATCAACTACGTTGCTTTCTTTAATATTTTGGGTTGAAGGTGATGAAATTAAATCATAAACAAAATCTGAAATTAACAATCTCTCATTTGTATAAGTTAAAACTGTGGTTTCTAGCGTATATTCAACTTTTTCAGTATCTTCTAGAAAGGTTACATTGAAGTCTATATCGTCAATTGTTATTGAATTGAGTATTAACCTCACATCTCTAGCTTTATTTAAGAATGATGGCCATGACTGGCTTAATGCTTGACCAAAAGATATAGCGTCAATTTGCATTTTTTTTGCAAATTTTTGTGCAGATATAGTAAATCCTGATTTTGAAACAATTACTATTTTTTGGATCCCGACATTTTTATGTTTAGTAATTAACTGTTCAATTACTGGCACACCAATTGGGCGTGATTTAGCCGTGCATTCTATACCGATTGTAAGTTTATAAAGTCCTGAGTTATCTTCAATTAATATGTCTATTTCTCGGTCTTGCTCGGAAACAGGGTCATACAACATTTTTGACTCTGTAACAATTGCATTAGATGATGCTAAGTGCTTATTGATAGCAAGTACAAGCTTTTGATATTCGTTAGTTCTTTTAGGCACGTTACAACTGCTCCTACTAAATTCCTAAAATTAACTTCCATGGTAAGTGCCAAAGAAAAAGAGCGATTACAATTATAAATAAGGTGCAGCACATGACATAAAACCAATTTAAACATGATTTTTGATAATCATGCCTATTATCTAAGTCGGTTATCATGTCTTGAATTTTTTCATACTGCTCACTGTATTGATGTTTTAATCGGTTCATTTGACTAGTGAATTCTGATTTCAATGCTTTCAAAGAGTGTTTTTGATTCTTAATCAACATTATCATCATTGCCGAGTACACAATGATAGAAATGCTCAGAAATAAATTGGCCCAAAATGATTTTTCATCGACAATAGTACTTAATTTAAATGATGCTAAAGCCAATGAAATTGGGATGCCTAGCATTTTAGATTGGACTGAAGAGAATATTTCGTCTAACTTTATAAAATAGTCCCGCTTTTTCTCTTCATACTCTTTTCTTACTTCATCGAACGAAAACTCACTTACAAATAAATTATAATTTTCTATAAACCTTTTCGAAAATTCTCCGAAGTTTTTAATCAAATATGACAGCTTATTTTCTGAGTTATTAGCTATACCTAGCCCAAACAAAGCTTCTTTTAAAATACTTATTTTTTGCTCTTTATGGCTATTATCATCGAAATATGAACAAATCGCAGTTATGCCATCTAGTGAATCAACTAAGTCATGTTTATCAAATAGCATTTGAATATCAATTCTGGACTTATGCAAATAAGTTACCTTGTCGACAACAAGATCAGATAAATTCTCAGTATGATCTGCATGCTCTATTAATATCTCTACTAATTTTATAATACTTAGATAATGTTTTGTTTCACCTTCAATGACATTTGTAGGGTATATGACATTGTCATCTAACAAAAAGAAAGTCTCGGGGCATTTAATTAAATTTGGCTTAAAATCTAGGAATTCTTTCCATGAGTGAAATATTCCTTGGGGCTTAACAAACTTTATTAAAGCAATTTTACCTTTGTGTTTTTGAAGTTCACTTAGATCAATATATAGATTATTAACTTTAACCGAATCAATTTTTAAACTCTCAGGTAGTTTTGTCCAACAGTCGTCTGTTACTTCAAGTTCAATTGATAAAAACTGGCCGTCAATCTCTAGTGGGTACTTTTCAGAGAGTTGTTGTAATGAAAGGTATATTTCGGCAGACATTAGCTTGGCAACTGATCAATCAAAGACTGTGGTATATCTGTAATTTTAAGTGACTTATTTTTTGGATCATAAAAAACAGAAACATTTAGTAAATCACTAGAGAAACTGATGGATAGGTCTTTACTTTTGCCAATATATCTAGTGAGTGATCTTAGTGCTGCTTTTTCTACGGACATTTCATTATTTAAGCTGTATGGTTCATTTTGTGAAATTTCGAGAAATGTACCTTTATTTTCAGGTAGAAAACATGCATCTAGAGCAGTAGAAATATTTTCTAGTAATATAGCTTCATCATTTGCTAACCATTCTATACATCTGTCGAAAACAAACTGTTTGATATTTTCCGTAGCAGTATCATCGAAATCGTTAGTTTGACAATATTCTTTTGTAACGGCTACTAGATTTTGAGTATCGATTCTAGCTCTTGTAAATTCTTTACACCCAATAAACTTAGCAAAATAATCAGTTACGTCTTTAGCATTTTTGCCAATTCTAAATGAAATATATCTATTAGAGTTTCCTTCGCTCCAACTTGATAAATTTATTCTTGAAGCCATGTGAAGTTTATCAAGGTCAATCTGCTCTATTTGAGCAAGTGTAAGGTTTTCAGATAATGCTAAACCTGCTTTTTTTCTCAATAAAACCACAGATAAAAAGTGTTCTTCATTATGTTCATAATGATTAAACCAAAGACATCCTCCTTTTGCTGTAGGCGCTTTAAATAATTGTTGTTGAAATTCTTTTGTTGCGGATTGTGTAAATTTAACAAAATCAGTAAAGGATAGCTTATTAAGGTATATATTTAATAGGTTTACAAATTGCGGTTGTTGCTCATCTTCTTTTGGTTGGGTAAAACCACCAGAGTTTAGGCCTGTTTTTTTAAATAAACCTGTTAATTGCTTACTCAAATCAACTGCATGAGAGTCAATTTCATTCTCATCTTGTCTAAATATTACTTCAACTGCGGTAGAGTCCTCTTCTTTTTTTACTTCATGGACTATTGCATTTAGAATCTGCATAGATAAATTCCTTTTTCATATTATTTTGAAGTTAATATAACAGCCGCAGGCTAAAAACTATATAAGTTAAAATCAAATAATTAGAATAGTTATTTCAATAAAATCCAGACGAAAAAAAACCTTAACATTTCTGTTAAGGTTTCGTTTCTTCTCATAAGAGAATAAATGGTGCCGACTGCCGGAATCGAACTGGCGACCTACTGATTACAAGTCAGTTGCTCTACCAACTGAGCTAAGTCGGCACACGAAGAACGTGTGCAGTATTAAAAAGTTATTTACTATTCAATACTCTGGCACCGAAGTAATACTTAATATTATTAATTAACAATATATGAGCACCACTTCTTTAAATGGTGCCCCGACCCGGATTTGAACCAGGGACACGAGGATTTTCAATCCTCTGCTCTACCAACTGAGCTATCGGGGCAACTTGCTTAACTAAGTATTAATACTTGGGCGATTTCGCTGCCTCGTTAAGACGGGCGGTATTAAACTGTTTTTCTGTTAACTCGTCAACACTTTTTTTAAATCTTTTTAATAAAAAGTGTTTGTTTGCTGTTTTTTACAGCACATCTGTTTTTTATGCAGATTTTGTAAGCATTAACGAGTTATAAAGTGAACAGAGGCCTAAATCTGTCAAATGTTCACTTTGCGTAAAATAATTATTTACTTGGTGGTACGTAACCTTCAATTTCTGGCTCTTTACCTTCAAATAAGAAATCAACCATGGCTGATTCTAAAAAAGCACGATCGTCTGGGTTCATCATGTTCATTTTCTTTTCGTTAATGATCATGGTTTGTTTTTTTTGCCAGATTGTCCATGCTTCTTTAGAAATATTATCAAAAATACGTTTTCCTACTTCACCAGGATAAAGTTGAAAACCTAAGCCTTCGGCTTCTTTGTTTAAATGTTGACAAAATACAGTGCGACTCATAATTATTTCTCTGTTTAGTATTCGTAAGTTTAGTATTCGTAAGTTTAATATTTGTAAATTTTAGTATTCGTTAATAGATATATCACTACTCTATGTTAATCACTCAATAAGGCAATTAGCTTTTGCGTAGAAGCGGCTAAGCCGACACTTTCACCTAAATGTAAATCATACCATTTATGTTGATTGGGTTCGTTTATTTTTGTTGTGTCTACTTCTGCATGCTCTAGTTCTCTACAATCAACGACAACAGGGGTGATGTCTAAATGAAAATGACTAAAGGTATGTCTAAATTCTTCATGCTGCTCTAAAGAAAGAGCTTTAAGTGACAACTTGGTCATTAAGCTGTCTATCTCATCTTCATTGTCAACTTCATGAAAACACCATAATCCGCCCCAAATACCAGCAGGTGGTCTTTTTTCCATTAGAACTTTCTTGGCTTTTTCATTACTAATACGCGGGATCACCATAATGGTTTTCTTTTCAGGAATTTTCTTTTTTGGTTTCTTCTGCGGAAAATTCATTTGTTGATCGCTTGCTTGTGCTAAACAGCTTTTTTCAACAGGGCATAAGTTACAAGTAGGTTTACTACGGGTACAAACGGTTGCGCCTAAATCCATCATTGCTTGATTAAAACTATCAGTTTCAATCACCGGTGTTAATTGTTCGCTTAAACTCCATAAGGCTTTATCAAATTTACTTAAGCCGTTATAACCTTCAACTAGATAGCTACGTGCTAATACACGTTTTACGTTACCGTCTAAAATTGGGTGATGTTGCTTGAGTGATAAACTTAAAATAGCCCCAGCGGTTGAGCGGCCAATACCTGGTAATGCAATAACTTCATCTATATCTACCGGAAAATTACCCGCATAGTTTTCAGCCATTATTTTTGCAGCTTTATGTAAGTTGCGAGCTCTTGCGTAATAACCTAGACCAGTCCAATGGTGTAATACCACGTCTTCATCAGCATTTGCTAAGTCAGTAATGGTCGGAAAGCTTTCCATAAAACGTTGATAATAAGGGATAACCGTTGCAACTTGAGTTTGCTGTAACATGATCTCAGATATCCACACGCGATAAGGTGTTTTATTTTGTTGCCAAGGTAGATGTTTTCTACCTTGTTGGTGATACCAGC
Source organism: Colwellia sp. E2M01 (assembly GCF_018860585.1). Lineage (GTDB taxonomy): Bacteria > Pseudomonadota > Gammaproteobacteria > Enterobacterales > Alteromonadaceae > Colwellia. The sequence goes on along the minus strand of NZ_JAHKPR010000016.1, from coordinate 82,883 downwards.
TTACTACTTGCTGACCAAATTTTTTAGCCGAGTTGGCTGATATTACTATAGAATCATTCATAGCGCGCAGTGTAACTAAATTAAAGGGGTAGCTCAATTAACTATATTATTATTTACAGGGAGAATGCGTAGTAAGTTCTACTTTTTCAAAACTACCTTTTAAACGGGAACAAGTATATAATATCGCCTTTAAAATTCGCTTCACTCAATGTTGCTTCATATTTACATGCGACATTAAGAAAATATAAGGCTTTACCATGAAAATAGATGCAAAGAATCGTAGCACCCGTTTACGTAAAAAATTACGTGTTGATGAGTTTCAAGAGCTAGGTTTTGATGTAGCTTGGAAATTAAAAGATGGTATTGATGGTGAAGAGCTTGATGCTTTTATCAGTAAATTTTTTGAAGAAGTTATTCAACCAAATAAGTTAGGTTTTGGTGGTGAAGGCGATACTTTATGGCACGGTCTTATTTGTACGCAAGCATTAGGCTCATGTACTGAAGAGCATAGAGCAGCGGTTGAGAAATGGTTGACTGACAACGGTGCAACGTCAGTAGCAGTGAGCGAATTATACGATGTATGGTGGGCTGAATAACTTTTGAGCGTTTTATAATCATTTTTACTGCGTTAAGTAA
>NZ_JAHKPR010000016.1:57913-82120 GCF_018860585.1 Colwellia sp. E2M01 | reverse complement strand
TTGTAAAACTGCTTATAAATTCACTCAAAAGCTGAGTTTTTTATGAAGGTTTTTACTGCGTTAAGTAAACTTCGAAATATGAGTAACTATTTTGTCGTTTATCTTCATGTAAAACGGCTGAGACACTGACTTAAAAGCTAAGCATATCTTTAGCAAGAAATACTTATATCCCTTAAATATTTAGAACGAAATATTAATAGAAATTATAATGACTGAAAAAATACATAAAACCATTGAACAAGCCGAACAAGAAGGTAAGTACATTCGTAAAGTACGTAGCTTTGTAAAACGCGAAGGTCGCTTAACCAAAAATCAAGAGCGTGCTATTGATAACCACTGGGTTGATATGGGCTTAAACCACAGCGATGGTCTGCTTGATTTACCAAGCTTATTTGCTAATAACAACCCTGTTGTTTTAGAAATTGGTTTTGGTATGGGTAAATCATTAGTTGAAATGGCTAAAGCGGCACCAGAGTTAAACTTTATTGGCGTTGAAGTGCACAAACCAGGAGTTGGCGCTTGTATTGCTTCAGCTGTTGAAGAAGGCGTTACAAACTTAAAGGTTTATGAGCATGATGCCATTGAGGTATTAGCTGATTGTATTCCTGAGAGCGTGTTAACTACCGTTCAGTTATTCTTCCCTGATCCTTGGCATAAAAAGAAACATCATAAGCGTCGTATTGTATCGGCGGATTTTGTAGAAACTATTCGACAAAAGCTTAAAGTTGGTGGTGTTTTTCACATGGCGACAGATTGGGAAAACTACGCTGAGTGTATGTTAGAAGATATGCAAAACTCACCTGGATATTCTAACTTGTCAGAAACTAACGACTATGTACCTCGTCCTGAATCTCGTCCGTTAACTAAGTTTGAAAATAGAGGTCAAAATCTAGGACATGGTGTTTGGGATTTACAGTTTTCTAAAAAAGCTTAACTATAAGTACTTAACTACCTGTATTAGTTAGAACTTTAAATCGTTAAATAAAAAAGGAGCTTCAAGCTCCTTTTTTATTATTTATTATTTATTGGGAAGTTGTTTTAACTCTCATCTTCTTGCATTCGCGGTTGCGGTAAATACTGACGTTCTACAAAAAACAAGTGTTGAGTATTGCGTAAATTCCCGCTATCAATTAACCACTGTTGATCAATAATTTCACGTACTAGTGCGGCATGTAATATACGGCTTTTGTATTGTGTCCAATAAAGTATTGTAGCTTCTTCGTGACTTTCGTTATTTGGAAGTTCCTCACTACGAGTAGCTATCAACTCTTCTTTAATATTGGCAATAACTTTGTCTTTTAAGTCTGCTTCTATTAGCTGTTTAAAACGAGTGAAGCGTTTGGCTTTAACAAGTTGCCATAACAACCATATCATTGACATAACAGCCAAGGTTGCCAATGTGACGATAATTTCCATGTACTTTCCTGAGTAGAGCAATTAAATAATCGCCGCTATGATAACACCATAACTTAAATATTCATCACTGAAGAATATAAAAACAATGATAAAAAACTATGGGTTTCTCCATTTTATATAGCCACTTTTACAAGTATTAAATAAAGTCATCGTTTAGCCTTGAATTAGGTTATACATGAATTATTTATTTGCTGTAAAAGTAAGCAAATATTGACTTGTTACCTATATTTATATAGTATTCACGCCCCTAAAAATCACAGAAATGTGTTTGTTTTTATGGCCGTTTAGTATTATTTATAAAGGTAATATTAAGCAAGGATAAAAGCATACTCACCTTCGCCTGTGTAACTGATTAACATAATCTGGTTAGCATTTACACTAAACTCAATGAGATAAAAATGTTTGAATTAAACGCGAGTAAAACATCAAATTTAAAAAATGATGTGTTATCGGGGCTAACCGTTGCGTTAGCACTTGTGCCTGAAGCCGTGGCTTTTGCCTTTGTTGCCGGTGTTGAGCCCTTAGTTGGTTTATATGCTGCTTTTATGGTTGGCTTAATTACCTCTATATTTGGCGGTCGTCCAGGGATGATTTCTGGTGCAACAGGCGCTATGGCGGTTGTTATGGTGAGTTTAGTGGCTATTCATGGGGTTGAATACCTATTTGCGACAGTGGTGCTCACCGGTTTGCTGCAAATAATGGCAGGGGTATTTAAACTGGGTAAGTTTATTCGTTTAGTACCGCACCCAGTAATGCTTGGTTTTGTTAATGGTTTAGCTATTGTTATATTTTTAGCGCAGTTAGGGCAATTTAAAGTAACTAATGCTGCTGGCGAACTTGAATGGATGCAGGGCACACCGTTATATACTATGGCTGGCTTAATTGTGTTAACAATGGCTATTATTCACTTCTTCCCTAAATTAACCAAAGCAGTACCATCTACTTTAGTGGCTATTGTTGGTGTTTCATTATTGGTTGTGGTGCTTGGTTTAGATACTAAATCAGTAGGTGATGTAGCTTCAATTGCCGGTGGTTTACCTACTTTTGCTATTCCAGAAGTACCATTTTCATTAGAAACGTTAAAAATCATTTTCCCGTTTGCTTTAGTTTTAGCGGGTATTGGTCTTATTGAGTCGTTACTAACATTAACGTTAATTGATGAACTTACTGGCACACGCGGTAAAAGTAATAAAGAATGTATTGCACAGGGGGCAGCAAATACCGCAACAGGTTTTTTTGGTGGAATGGGCGGTTGTGCGATGATCGGTCAATCTATTATTAACGTAAACTCGGGCGGCCGTGGTCGTGCATCGGGAATTACAGCAGCTTTAGCACTACTTGGTTTTATCTTATTTGCTTCAGGTTTAATTGAGCAAATACCAATTGCTGCGTTAGTTGGTGTTATGTTTATTGTCGTTATTGGTACGTTTGAATGGTCAAGCTTACGTATTTTAGGCAAGGTGCCTAAAGCTGATGCGTTTGTAATTGTACTTGTTTCCGGCGTTACTGTTTATTCTGATTTAGCGGTTGCTGTTGTGGTTGGTGTTATTGTTTCGGCATTAGTATTTGCTTGGGAGCATGCTAAGCATATTGCCGTAAGTCGTAGCATTGATGAAAATGGTTCAACGGTATACGAAGTTAACGGTCCAATATTCTTTGGCTCTATTGCTAATTTCCTTGAGCAATTTACCCCAGATAAAGATAGTGATGATGTAATTGTCGAGTTTAAAAATTCACGCGTTGTTGATCACTCTGCAATTGAAGCTATTGATACTTTGGCTGAGCGTTATTTAACGCGTAACAAAACTATGCACTTAAAACATTTAAATCAAGAATGTAAAGATTTGTTAGATAAAGCAGGTAAGCTTGTTGAGCTTAATGTTATTGAAGATCCTGATTATCATATTGTTACAGATAAGCTAGCGTAAAATTATTTAATTTAACCTAGTTAATGCGTTGATAAGTTATACTTAATTTATCAGCGCATTTTTTTTGAACTGATTTAACTCATTATCAGTCATTTTTATTTTAATTTTTAAAGAGGGGGAGGAAATAAATGCAATTAGATTTTTTTGATATTCCTAGCCCTTGTATCAGTGTTTGCCAGTCAGATGAGAAAGGTAATTGCTTAGGCTGTTTACGCTCTCGAGAAGAGCGACAAACCTGGAAAGATTTAAATAATGATGATAAGCAAAAAGTTATCAAACGCTGTATTCAACGTAAAAAACGTAAAGATAATAAAAAAAATGCTAAGCAGGCTGATGTTATTATACAAGAGCCTCTTAATACACAGGTACAACCCTCGTTACTTGACTCATCAAGTAACGCTAAACCTTTAGCAACAATTGAAACAGATACCGCAATTGATTTTGGTGATTTTGAACTGTAATTCAATGCGTGTAAGCCATTCTGTATACATTACCGATTACCTTTATAAGTTATGTTCTGTGAATTCAAAACTTCTAGAACAATGCACATAGTGATATTTACTTAGGTCTAACCTATTTCATTTAATTATTTTTAAGGTGTGTGAAGACAATGCTATTAAACTTTACTAGCCATCTAAATTACTATCCAAACTAAAAATAAATGAGATTGACTTTGCTTGCTATCACACATCAAACCATTAATACTAGATCCGCAAAATATAAAAGTTCAGTGTTAAGAAAGGATTACTATCTTAAAAATCAATATTACGAGAAGGAATTAAGAAGATGAAAAAACGAAATTTTTTATTTGCAGCGCCACTTGCTTTAACATTAGCTTTTCATGCTAATGCAGACATAGCGCCTGGCTTTAAAGTTAGTTCTCCTGCTGACTTTGGTGTTTCCGATTACGTTTACAAAGTTTCAGAAAGTGATTTTAACTTTAAACGCAGCCTTGCCAAAGCTCCTGTTAACAAATGGGCTTATCAGAGCGATTTAAGTCGTGTGGAAACACAACAAGTTATTCGTGAAAATCAAGATGGTATTTATGCTAGTGCGGTAGTTGATATCAGTGAAGGTGCTACTTTTACTGTTCCTAAGGGCAATCATTATCAAATTATCCAAGTAATTGATATGCAAAACTATGTTGCTGGGGTCGCTTATGCGGGTGATAGCATTACCATTACTACTGATGACGTAACTTATGGTAATCATGTCTATTTGAATATGCGTGTGCCTATCTTAACAGAAGAAAAAGGTGGAATTAAAGAAACTTTACGTCTACAGAAACTCGCAACCATTGATGCTAAATCGGCAAAAGCTTACGTAACGCCTGATATTGTGCTCGATATGAAAAAAATGGAAGAGATCCGTGCTGCATTAGTAAATGATGTTAAAAGTGGTGCGTTAACACACACTAAAAATGTTAACGGTACGCCTTATTCTTCACGTCCTCAAGATCAATTATATGGTACGTCATATGGTTGGGGCGGGCTTGGTCTACCTGATGCAGCTTACTGGCCATTTTTGAATAACAGTAAAATTGTAAATGGTAAAATACAACCATCTAGCACAACTTTCACACCACCTGTTATTCAAGAAGATCGCGGTGGGTTCTGGTCTGTAACTATTTATAATGAAGAGGGTTGGTTGGCTAAAAACATCTCTGCTATATCAAATACACAAGCTGAGCCAAATAAAGATGGTACTTATACTATTAATTTTAACTCACCAGGTATGAAAAATAATTTACAAACCTCTACGCCTTTTACGGCATTATTTAGGTTTTACCTACCAGAATCAAAAGAATCGGCAATTAATTACATTGATAAAAGATCGAGTGAATTAGTTATTAAGTAATTCGCTCGGGTATACAAGAGAGACGCTAAATCAACATTAAACATAGCGTTATTTTATTTATCGTCCTAAGTTGGTTAAGGCTTGCTTGGGGTGTTCAACTTTCATTAAGTAATAATAATTATGATTAAATATATTTCACTTTTTTCTTTAGCTCTTTTTTCTACTGCTGGCATAGCAGAGGAAAAAGAAGTACAGGACATGTCAGATCCCTTAGCTGTATTTACACAAGTAGGTGTTGGTGTAACTGATAAAGGACTCAATTTTAAAATTGGTCAAGCATACGATACCGGTGATGATACTACTGCAGGTATGAATCTTATTGAAGTTAAAGGCATTTATGGTGATGTGTTAGGTTGGCGCAGCGATGACTTAACAACAGACTCTATTGACTCTTTTCGTTTTCGTAATTTCAGCGTTGATTTAACCACAGGACGTGCAACACAAATTGATGCTAATTATAGTTTAAAAAATTCATTGGTTGCAGATGAAACAATGGATGTCTCTTATAGTTTCATTCAAGGACTCAAACCCATGGGACCAGTAACTCTATATCCTTTAGGTGGTGTGGGGGTTTCAGTGGGTGAAAATGCAATTGAAGATGATGGCACGAGAGATAGTGGCTTTTCTACTATGGGAGTTTATGCACTTGTTGGTTTGTATTCAAAAATCACCATAACTGACAAAATATGGTTAAATTACAACCCTTTTTGGCTTACAACTTTAGCGGGTAGTCAAAACTACAAAGATAATTATTATGGGGAAAATCAAAGTCATATACTTACTCATGAGTTTGCTGCAAGTTATCAAATTAGTCCTCGTATGAATTTACGATATTTTGCTAATTGGAATCAGAATCTTGACTTTATGGATGGCGATCATCGAATTGAGTTCAATTACCAGTTATAACTATTTAGTTATTGTTCTCTTGAAAGAGTTCAGGCTTAACTAGTTCAATCTAGTTAAGCTTTACAGGACTAACTTCCCCTGTAATTGAGTGTTTGAATGGTAACCGGTATATGTTTAGACACAGTATTGATTGTTAATTAGACCATTTATTCTTAATTTACTTTTAACTCGGTAATTAGGACTATAAATACGATAAAGGGGTTGCCTCTCTTTATGTTTAGCTATATTATACGCCCTCTTTAGGGAATTCAGCTTTGTTGGGTAACTTATAGAAAATGCCCCGATAGCTCAGTTGGTAGAGCAGAGGATTGAAAATCCTCGTGTCCCTGGTTCAAATCCGGGTCGGGGCACCATATAAAAGACGAAAGCCTCAGCACTAAACATGCTGAGGCTTTTTTCGTTTTATCGATTTGGTTTTAGTAAGTAGTTATTAGTTATTAGGTATTAGGAAAGTACTAGACTCTAAAAACCTAGCACCTAGCACCTAGCACCTAGCACCTAAAATCTAAACATTATTAAGTTGCTCTTTTAAAGAATACATTAACTCTAGCGCTTCTCTTGGGCTTAAATCATTAACATCAATATCTTTAAGCGTAGTTAGCGCAGGGTGCTCATCTGTTGGTATATTTGGCTCTGAAAAAATATCCGCTTGTAATGGCGTAGAAGTTAGTATTGTTGGCGCTTGTTGCTGCTCTAATTCACTTAATCTTTGTTTAGCGCGTTTAATAACTGTTTTTGGAACACCTGCTAATTGTGCCACTTGTAAACCAAAACTCTTGCTGGCTGCACCTTCTTGTACGGCGTGCATAAAGACAATATTGTCGTCATGCTCTACTGCATCTAAATGTACATTGGCTAAGCTTTCTATTTGCTCTACAAGTAAAGTCATTTCAAAATAATGAGTGGCAAATAAGGTAAAGGCTTTAGTTTTAAGAGCAAGCATTTCAGCACACGCCCAAGCCAGTGATAAACCATCATAAGTACTGGTACCACGGCCAATTTCATCAAGCAACACTAAGCTTTTATCGGTTGCATTATGTAATATATTTGCCGTTTCTGTCATTTCTACCATAAAGGTTGAACGACCACTGGCTAAATCATCAGAGGCGCCAATACGAGTAAATATTCTATCGACTAAACCTATAGTCGCGCTGCTTGCAGGTACATAGCAACCAATGTGCGCCAGTAATACTATTAAGGCCGTTTGACGCATATAAGTTGATTTACCGCCCATGTTTGGACCGGTAATAATCAACATTTTACGCTGTTCAGTTAACAGTACCGGGTTAGCTATAAAAGCATCGGTTGTCATTTGCTCTACAACTACATGGCGACCTGCCTCAATGTTAATACCAGGCTCTTTTACTAACGTTGGTTTTACGTAATTTAAGGTTAAAGCACGCTCTGCAAAAGTGGTTAACACATCAAGCTCAGCAATGGCTTGGCTTAAGGTTTGCAGCTGAGCTAAATCAGGTAATACTTTATTGAATAATTCTTGGTATAAGTTTTTTTCTAACGCTAAAAATTTACTTTGTGCGCTTAGTACTTTTTCTTCATGTTGCTTTAATTCTTCGGTAATAAAGCGCTCATTATTTTTTAAGGTTTGACGACGAATATAATCGTCAGGCACATCAACCGCTGCGGTTCTACTCATTTCAATAAAAAAGCCGTGTACCTTGTTGTAACCGACTTTTAATGAATGAATGCCAGTACGTTCTTTTTCACGCTGTTCAAGCTGTGCTAAAAACTCCGTTGCACCTTCACTTAAATCACGCAATACATCTAATTCTTGATGATAGCCAGGCGCGATAACGCCGCCATCACGAATTAATACAGGCGGGTTTTCAACAATTGCTTGTTCAAGTAGTTGTTGTAACTCGGGCATTGGTAAACTTTGCTTTGCAAGTGTCGATAAGTAACTCGAAGAAGAGTTTAAGTCACTATCTAGCTCAGTTTTTAATTCATTTTGAAGAGATGGTAATTGTTGTAGTGCAAAACGTAAACGAGCAAAATCACGTGGCCTTGCTGAGCCTAAAGCTATACGGGAGATAATACGCTCAATATCACCTAAGCCCTTTAATAATGGTTGAATAGGTGTGATTAAGTCTGATTCTATAATATCGGCCACAGTATTTTGGCGATTATTCAGTACAGTTAAGTCACGTAATGGAAAATGCAACCAACGCTTTAATAAACGCGATCCCATAGGCGTCGAAGATTTATCTAAAATAGCAGCTAAGGTATTATCAAAACCGCCTTGCAAGTTTTGTGTTAACTCTAAATTACGACGGGTTGCTGCATCAAGCACCACACCAGTGTTGGCTGACTCACAGATAATAGAACGAATATGTGGCAGGGCAGTGCGCTGCGTGTCTTTCACATATTGAAATAAACACCCTGCGGCAGCTAAACCTAATGGTTTATCGTCAACACCAAAGCCTGTTAATTCCTTTGTGGCAAATTGGCTATTGAGTAATTTAATGGCGGTATCAAGATCAAATTCCCATTCTGGGCGACGGCGTAAACCTTTTCTGTTTTCGATTAAGCTAAAGTCTTGCATCGACTCGCTATAAAGTAACTCAGCTGGCGCTAAACGTTGTAACTCGGCTTGTAATTGCTCATTAGTTTGCGGCTCAGTTAATACAAAACGACCACTGGCCATGTCTAAATAAGCTAAGCCGAAAGCAGGATCAGAGCTTTTTGCCTTTGTTGGTTTAGTTGCTTGATTATCCACAATAGCCACAATTAAATTGTCTTGTCGGTCAGTTAATAATGCTTCATCACTGACTGTACCAGGGGTAATAACGCGAACTACTTTACGCTCAACAGGGCCTTTACTGGTTGCAGGGTCACCAATTTGCTCACAAATAGCAACTGATTCACCAAGGCTGACCAATTTAGCTAAATAGTTTTCAACCGCGTGATAAGGCACACCTGCCATTGGAATGGCATTGCCGCCAGTTTTACCACGCGCGGTTAATGAAATATCTAATAAATCTGCCGCTTTTTTTGCATCATCAAAGAATAATTCGTAAAAATCACCCATGCGATAAAAGATTAAAATATGAGGAAATTCAGCCTTAATAGTTAAGTACTGACGCATCATTGGCGTATGTGAAGATAAGTCGGTCATGTTTAGGATACTTTTTTATTTTACGAGTGATAAACACTTTAATTAACTTTGTGTAAAAGATAGGTTTCAGAGACGTATGATTCGAATATATGAGAAACAATAGTTAAATTATTAGCGCTTAATTTATAGGTGTAATCATACTGATATTAAAATACTTGCGCCATAGCTGTTACTAGAATTAACAAATTAATTAATATGGAAACTTATACACGCTTGGTATGTAAATATTTCACTTAATTATACAGAGTAAAATTAACCACCTAATGACGGATTAAATAAGTCATTTAATATCAATAGCTTATTTTTTATTTGTAGGCTGGCATGAAGACTGCTTTATATTCTGTGTAGTTTGATAATTAATAAATATGGAGGGAGTATATGTTATCTTGGGCGTTAACCTTTTTAGTTATTGCGATTATCGCCGCAATATTTGGTTTTGGCGGCATTGCTGGTGCAGCTGCTGGTATCGCTAAAATTATCTTTTTCATCTTCGTTGTGTTGTTGGTTATTTCGTTAATTGCCAATGCCGTGCGTGGTAAATCACCCAAAATTTAGGAGAAACACATGACTATTACAAAAAATATTTCAATTGCCGCTTTAACACTTATTGCTACTTTAGGGTTAAGTGCTTGTAGTGATGCAGAGCAAGAAAAAGCAGAGCAAAAAATTGATAAAGCAATAGAAAGCACAGGTAATGCTTTTGACTCAGCTAGTGGTAAAGTTAAAGATACTCTAGATGATGCAGGCGACAGCGTAGGTGATGCTATGGATGATGCCGGTGATAAAATGAGTGATATGACCGACGATGCAGGCGATGCTATGGATGATGCCGCTGATAAAATGGGTGATATGACTGATGATGCAGGTAATGCTATTGAAGATGCTTGTGAAGAAGTAAAAGAAGGCGTTAATGCCGAAGATCAAGACTGTTAATTCGCTATTGATCTTTATAGTCTAAAAGGCCGCAAGGCCTTTTTTTATGTCTTTTTTATAATATATGGCTAGTATAATAAGGCTAATCTTAAGACCTATACCGGTAAACTTATACACTGTTGTACTGTTCATAATAGGTATAATTTATAAAACTGATGCCAGTAAATTAATTGTTAAGCTTAATAGCGAAACTTAATAGCCAAGTAGCGGCATCGCAAGAAAATAACTATGCCACTTCAGTGAGTAATCAAAATGAATAATAAATTAGCTCCCCTTATTGAAAAAATGCAGTCTAGCTTTTGGTTTGTGCCTAGCTTTATGATTGTATTATCTTTTTTTATTGCTGTGCTCACTATTTATATTGATAGTAATAGCGAGTTAATTCTCAACAGTTCATTAGGCTTTATTTATGCTATGGATGTTGAGGCAATTCGTTCTTTATTAGGCACTATTGCGGGATCGATGATCACAGTTACCAGTATTGCGTTTTCAATAACTGTTGTTATTTTAACATTAGCGTCATCACAATTTGGTCCCGGTTTAATGCGTAACTTTATGATGGATAAAGGTACGCAGTTTGTCTTGGGCACATTTATTTCGACTTTTTTGTTTTGCATTATTATATTCTTTGCGATGAGCTTTGAAGGAGAGTTGGCTTTTGAACCAGGTATATCGGTATTAATAGCTATAGTGATGACTTGTAGTAGTGTTTGTATCTTAATTTTTTTCATTCATCATATTGCAAAATCTATTCAGGCTGAGGTTGTTATAGATAATGTGTACTGTGAGCTACATAATAATATAGAAAAAATATTTCCGACGGTGTTAGAGGAGAAATCTGTACAGCCAGATCTGTTACTTGATAATGAAAAAAATGATGGTTTTATAAGTGAAGTTTACGCTCCTGTTAGCGGATATTTACAAGTTGTAGATAAAGAAAGCTTAATTAAACTGGCTATAAAAGAAGACTGTGAAGTTAAGTTAAACTTTTCCGCGGGTAACTTTATTGTGGCAAAAACAGTGATGGCTACTATACATTCGTCACATCAATTAACCGATGAAACCATCAAAGATGAGGTCATTAAAAACATGCTTTTAGGAGCCTGTAGAACACCAGTACAAGATCCTGAATTTGCTGTGCGCCAACTCGTTGAAATCGCCTTAAGGGCATTATCCCCAGGAATAAACGATCCTTATACGGCTATCGCTTGTATAGACAAATTATGTGCCGTACTTTGTAATTTAACAGATAAAGTCTTTCCGCAAACTAATGTTTTGTCTGACGGTAAAGTGCGCTTAGTGTGTAAAGAGTTAACTTATACAGATATTGCAACTGCCGCTTTTGATCAAATAAGACAAGATGCTGAAACGAATTTAGCTGTTACTATAAGAATGCTCGATTCTTTATATATTCTGATGCCGCAGTGTTTATCAGAAGAACAAAGAAACTTTGTTTTAGCACAAACCGAGATGATAAAGACTCAACAAGACAAGCAATCAATGAGCGATGATGACAGACACAACCTTTTAACGAGAATAGAGAAAATTACAGACTATAAGCAGTAAGCTAACTTACTTCTTATAGTTAGAAAATATAGTGGGGAGTTAGGTAAGGCTTACGTGACGAGATACAGCTTATAATTTATAAGCTGTACCTCAGTAAAATAGATACGACTTCTATTCTTCAGGTGTTACTTTTTGCGCCAACACTGATTCTGAAATCATAGTATCGAGTTTTTCTCCGCCTTTAGCACCAAAATCTAATGTTCTGATAGGGAAAGGAATAAGAATATCTGCTTGTGCTAATGCCGACTTTATTGTGGTTAAGCCTTTATGTCTTGCTTGCATAAAGCCTGTTTCACCGGGGTAATCTATCCAAAACCACACCAATAAATTTACACTACTGTCGCCAAAGCTTTCAGCGAATACCGCAGTTTCTTCTTTATTAATCACAAAGTCACATTGGTTTAATTGTTCAACAATTACCTCAGCGGCAACTTCTGGATCATCAGCATAAGAAATTCCCACAGGGATCTCTATGCGTCTAACGCCTTGAATTGAATAATTAGTTAGAATATTCCTAAACAATATTTTATTTGGAATTATTTCCATTTGACCAAAAAAAGTTTCAACAAGGGTATTACGTAAATTAATTGTTTTTACGGTACCAAAAACTTTATCGGCTTTAATAATATCACCAATTTGAAAAGGTTTTCTTACACCCATTGCAATACCCGCGATGAGGTTCTCGGTCATGTCTTGAAAAGCAAAACCTATTGCTAGGCCAATAATACCAGCACCGGCTAATAGTGAGGTTACCGTACCTTTTAAGCCGATAAAGTCTAGGGCGATGAAAACCCCTGCAACTAATACACAGACTTTAATAATTGAAGATAATAAGTCTGCTATTTGTTTAGAGTCTAAGGCTTTACGTAATATGTTTCTGGTTATATTGCCGACAATTTTAGCGATGATAGAAAATAAAATAGCAATAAATATGGCGACGATAATATTAGGAACATGTTTTATTCCTGCTTCTAACCAAATTTGAAGTTTTTCATCGATTAAATGCCAGAACTTTTCAAGTTCGATTAAGTCCATGTGTTCCTCTTTTATAATTAAGTGTAATGATATAAATAATCTTGTAGTTAACAGTAATTCTGTACTGCTCACTCAGTACTGATAATCGAATATTATTGATGATTAAATGTTTATTCATTTGCCAGAATATTTAATGATCTTGGCATCATTTCAATATGTAAATTGTTAGCAGAAAATACTTCGCCATCGATAACATATTTCAATTCGCTCGCAGCGCTAACTTCTATATTTTTAGCTGTTGTATGTTCGCTTTGTATTGGTGTTGCTTGTTCAGATAAACCACATAAAGCTAACTCTACTAAACCAACAATATTGGTTGTCATATTTTGTTGTGGTGGTAACCAAGTTAAATTAAGTAAGCCATCTTTAATATCCGGCTGTCCACCGCCTTGCGCTAATATAGTTGTAAAGGGGGCGGCGTTGGCAATTACTAAGCTTGTTGTTTCAATAGTTTTTGGTGGCTCGTCATCAATTTTTACTTGTAGGGTTAATACTTCATTTTTATCAATAGCTTGCCAAAGTGCTTGTACGTAAGCAAATTGTCCGCCCAGATCTTTTTCTGCCCTATTAGCATTGTTGATCATTTTATTTTCAAAGCCTAAACCCACTAACAAAAGCATTAAATTATCATTACATTTTGCAGTATCTATTTTCGTGTTTTTTTCACTAATAATAATATCGCACGCTGTGCTTACCGGAATGATTTTAGTGCTGAAGCCATACAGTACGTGCGCTAAAGCATTGGCTGTACCCATAGGTAAAATACCCATAGTTATATCAGTATTAACTAACTCGGCCGCTACTTCTGTTAACGTGCCATCTCCGCCACAGGCAATGATGGTTTTTGCGCCTTGACTAAGGGCTTTCTGAGTCAGGTTAACGGCTGTTATCTCTTTTGTTGTTTCTAAAATATTAAGAATAAAATAAGGTGATAAACGCTCTATTACCTCTGCTTTATGCTCTGGCCATTTACCTCCACCAGAAACAGGGTTAGCAATAATCCATAATGGCGGTTTTAGTTTAAATAAGCCTTGTTGGTGATATTTATCGAGTGCCTTTAATTGCACTTTATTTAATCCTGCTGTTGCACGTACTCCCTGAATTTTTTCGAGTACTTGTGATACTGACAGTGAATTATTTTGACTAAGCAGGTAGGCTGCCATCACTAAAACAGAACGCCCTCGACCCAAAGCACAGTGAATTACTACAGCATGTTTACTTGAAATATGATTTTTAATCCAATGAATAGCTTGTATTAATTTTTCAGGATCAGGGCTTTTGTGATCAAGTACCGGTAAGTTTAAATAGTCTAAATCTTCATTTTCTACTGTCCAGTCTAAGCCATCAAATTCAGCGGTAACATCTAATATAGCGGTAATTTTTTGTTCGCATAAAAATGGAATGTCTGAAGGAAATAATCGACACGCTAAAAATAAATTGTCATCAATTTTTTGTACTGCAGGTACTTTGTCATTTTTTCTTGCCCAAGAATTATATAGCTGTACACCTAATAAAAAGGGAATAAATAACCAACGAATATAAAAAGGAATACTGCCGTTATTCTTCTTTCTGAAAATAGAGGGTAGGTTAAATAGGTAGGCTAAACTAACCAATGAAAAAGAGGTACCAATCCACGCCCAAATAACTTTAAAGTAAAAATGTTCACTAAAGCTAAGTGCTAAAAATGCTAATATAGCGCCCAAAATGTAATACTTGACAATAAACATCTAAGTTCTCCTTGTTATTCTTATGTTTTGCGTTATCGGTAATGCTATAAAAATTTTAGCTGAATACCTAAACCAATGCGCTTTTGATGACGGTTATAATCAATAAGTGAGTCGCCATAACCATTAAAATATTGCAATAAAATATCGTACCTTTCATTAATGGGGTAAGATAAATTTAACTCGATACTGCCTTTGTTATCGTTACTTTTTAAATTATTTCTTACTAATGCGGTAATATTGAATGCGCCTAGTTTGGTGCCATAACCTAACTCGCCGTAGCCCATAAAATGGGTAATGTCGGGGTTGTCATCGCCAACTTGATCGAAAGGATCTTCTTTTTCACTTTCTTTAAATCGATACCAAAGTTTAAGATAGTAATAAGAGTCGTCATCACTAAACATGGCCGAGGCGTAAAGCCTATTCCAACTGCGAGAGCGTAAACCACTTTGTCCATTTGATTGATGATTTAAACCTAAACGCACTTGATTGAACTTAAAACCGGCGAAAGAAAAGTCACTTCTCCATGAGTAAAATAACTCAGGCTCGTAGTTTGTTTCTCTAAAGGGTTTAGATACTTCTTTATTATAAGCTTGCCAAAATGAGACTGCGGTAAAACCTAGGTATAAGCCTGATGTATTTAGCTTGGCTTGGTATATTGGAAACTTTACGCTAATTTGATATTTAGCTTCTACATGATCGACGTTTTGGGTATTTAATCCATCACTATCGAGTGTGTTTGGATCGCTAACATAAGTAAACGGCAGTATATAATTTAACTTATGCTGTGATAATGAAAAGGGGTTGTCGGTTGATTTATCAACCATTTCGTCCCTTTCATCTAGTACTGATTTTTGTATCGGTTGAGCTGTAATGTCAGCTTCTGCTGCGGCGCTAGAGTTCAATGTTGTGCTTTTTTCAGCGCGGCTATCTGCGGCATGAACATTACAGCTAATGAGTATAGTAACTGCAATACTAAGTAATAATTTATTAGTTAATGCTCTATTAAAAAATGTCTTATTAAGTAATGCTTTTCCCTTTAGCATGATGTTTTTCCGTTTATTAAATAAAAATTGCAGTAAATTTGTCATTTTTTTCACTAACGTAACCGTTAGCTCTTTTAATTAGTTACTCATTTCAGCTTGGTATTGATTAGCAAGCTCCGTTTTTTGTGTGCTACTTAAGTGTTTACCTGCTTGTTGGAAGAAAGTTTTTTCTTCTTCTGCTAAATGATGTAGCACTTTATGTTTTAAATCCTTCATGGTTTTTAACCAGGTAGGAGAGCTCATTTCTGTTTGCTCTAATTGCTCGATTAGTTCATCTATTTCATGGTGCTCAGCGATGGCGTGTCGAGCAACTTGCACTGTGTCATCAACCTCCATTAAAGGAGCATAAAAGTAACGCTCTTCTGCGGTTGAGTGTTGGCTAAGTTGAGTTTTAAGATCGTTAAAAAAGTCTTTACGACTTGCTGATTCACCTGTTGTTTCAACTAAGGCTTGCATTAATAGTCGTTGTTTTTCATGATCGCTGCGTAGTGCGGTAAAAATGTCCATGATTGCTCCTTTTTATTTTCATTAAAGTGAAGTTAAAAGTATCAATATTTGCTTGCGTTGAACGCATGTAAAAACAGTTAACACTCAGTATTTAATCGTTATTAAAAACTAAAAACTAAAAACTAAGTTACTAATGATTAACTGCTATAACAGTTAAGTTAAAGCGAGATATATGCCAATAACCAGTAAACATCTAAATAATTGATTTTATGTGGTTTATTTTTATTTTTGTTGTTTTTTTGTTTTAAAGATATTTTTTGAGGAGATTAAAAAGGAAATATTTACACGATATTGCGTAAACTTTTTACAGTGCGGTAACTATGTGATGTTTTATAGATTTGTTATAAGGCTATTTACTATAAACTTATTTATATAAGGGTTTTGAGTATTTGAAGGTTGAGTGGTTTTAATATGGCTTTAGTAATGCCAACTTGTTTAAATATACTTTCAGGAACAACCTCACCACTTACTAGTATGAGCTCAATATTAGGGTAGGTTGCTTTAATTATTTTTGCCAGTTCAAGGCCGTTAGTGATCTGCTCGTTAGTACCAGGTTCTAAGATGCTAGAATTTAAGGTGTTATCGTTTGCGGTATTGGCTAAATGTAAATCGATAAAAACCTTATGCCAACAACTATCCTCATTTAGCAGCGCTAAGCATTGTGTTGCCGAGTTAGCCTTTTTTGCTTCAATACCTAGCGACTCTAGTAACAACAAAGTAACGTCAGCTGCATCTTCATCATCTTCTACAACTAAAATACGTTGTTGGTTATTTACTGTTACTTTGGTATTTGTTTTGCTGTTCTCTTGCGTTGCTTCTGGCGATGAAGGAATGTTTTTTTTCGGTAAAAGTATTGTAGATAAACAAGTAAAAAGAGCATTTTTATCGATAGGTTTAGCAATGATTTTTTCAAAACCTAGCGCCAGTAACTCTTGTTTTACGCCTTTCATTGCTGAAGCGGTTACAGCAATAATGGGATTGTTAAATCCCTGTAGTTGTAAGGTTTTTATGGTACGTTTGCCGTCTAGCTCCGGCATGTGAATGTCCATTAAAATCAGATCAAAGTCTTCATTTTTAGCTTTAGCTAAGTCAACGGCGTCTATTGCTTGCAAGCCACTTGAAGCGTAGGTAACGTTTAGACCAAAAGATTGGCAAAGCCCACCTATTAATAGGCGGATATCATCCATATCATCAACGATTAAAATATTTCCTGATAATTGTGTGTAGATTGACTTTATAGCAGGGGAGTTACTTTGTTTAAAGGTTAACTGGCTACGGTGTTGATGTGAAATATCACCGGGGTTAATCGTAAAAATAAAATCACTACCTTTGTTTAACTCAGAAGTAACATTGATAACCCCATCCATTTGTTTTACTAATTCTGAACAGATTGACAACCCTAAACCAGCCCCTTGCTCTTTGCGAGATAAAATATCTTCAACCTGTTCAAATGGTTTGAAAATAGTTTCTAACAGCGCTTTAGGGATACCATCGCCAGTATCTGACACTTTAAAGTGTAGCTGCTCTTTATCATCAATAGTTTCAGTCCAAAGTGTTAACGATACTCGACCTTTTGCAGTAAATTTTATCGCATTATGTAATAGGTTGATGATGACTTGGCGCAAACGTACAGGATCTGCATATATTTTTTCTGGCAAGAGGGTGTTGTTGTTTACGATAAGATCTAGTGATTTATCACTTGCATGTACCTTCATTAAAGAAAAAATATCGGTAATAAACTTATCTAAGTATATTTCACTAGGATTATATTCTAGCTTACCTACGGCAATTTTAGAGAGGTCGAGTACGTTATTAAGTAGGCCTAATAAATGTTGACCATTATTTAAAATAATATTTAACTCAGACTTTGCATTCGGCGCTTTATCACTGTTGAGTAAAATTTCGGTATAGCCAAGTATTGAGGTTAAAGGTGTGCGCAGCTCATGGCTTAGGTGAGCAAGAAATCTATCTTTAGATTGGTTTCTTGCTTCAGCGTTAAGTCGCTCAACTCTTTCGTTTTCTATTTCTTTTCGGGCTAATGCATACCTAATGGCACGGGTAAAGCGCGGAGTAGTAATTTCACTTTTAGCGAGGTAATCAGCAGCACCTGCGGCAAGTGCTGCACTGTCTATAGTATCGTCAGATTGCCCGGTTAACATAATTATAGGTGTTGAGCAGCCAGCCTTGAAGGCTTTTTCTAATACGGTTAAGCCGTTGTAGGCTCCAAGCTGATAATCAAGCAAGCAGATATCATGTTTATTTAAACTGAGTTGCTCAAGAGCTTTTTTAGGGCTTGTTACCCAATCAATTTCAAATTGATAAGAACTTAACTGGCTAAGGTAGTCACTGGTAAGAATGTAATCATCTTCATCATCTTCAACAAGGAGTACTCGTGCAATTTTTTCCACTATATTTTTCATTGTAATGGCCAGTTAAACCTTGTTTTTATTATGATCATTTTATTGAAATGCAAAGTGTTAATAAAATGTTGGTAATGCTTTGAACTTAGTTGATGAAGCAAATATTCATTATTCATTAGGGAGTTCGACAAACTCAATCCAATATTTTCCTAATACTTTCATTAACTCAACTAAACCTTCAAAATCAACCGGTTTGGTAATAAAAGAAGCAGCACCTAAATTATAACCTTTGATTTTATCTTCTTCTTGTCCTGATGTCGTTAATATTACAACAGGTATATTTTTTAATTCGGGATCAGCTTTAATTTCTTTTAACGCTTCTCTACCGTCTTTTCTTGGCATGTTTAAATCAAGTAAAATTAAGCCGGGTCTAGGTGATTTTTCTTTATCAGAAAATTGACCTTCTCTTCTTAAATATTCAAGTAATTCAACGCCGTCTTTAACGCAGAATAAGGTATTACGTACTCTGCTTTCATCTAAAGCATCTTGAGTGAGTACACGATCATCTTCATCGTCATCAGCCATCAAAATGGTGATAGGTTTACCCTTTGTGCTGTACATTAACGTTCTCTCCGATTAAGTTAATTAAGGTATTATTAACAGGGATTTCTATTCTAAATAAAGCGCCATCACCTTGCTTTGCAGTGGCAGATATATTACCACCATGTCGCTCTACAATTCGTCTACATATCGCTAAACCAATACCCGTGCCCTTATATTCGGTTCTGGCATGAAGTCGCTGAAACGGTAAAAATATTTTATCGGCAAAGGTTTGCTCAAAACCAATGCCGTTATCTTCAACTGTGATTATATGGTACAGATCTTCTGCTATTTTTTCTTGTACATAACGTATATTTATTACAGGTGTTACTTCTACTTTTCTAAATTTTATGGCATTAGAAATTAAGTTTAAAAATAAATGATGCATTTGACTGGGATCGGCATTCATTGTGGGTAACTGATCCATGATAATTTTTGCATTACTTTCATCGATGCTAATTTCAAGATCATCTAAAGTGTTATCAATAACCTCTTGTAGTGACATTTGAATGAAAGGCTTGCCGCGTGTTGATATACGAGAAAATTCAAGTAAATCATTAATGAGATTAGACATTCTTTCTGCAGCGTTGCCCATTCTATTAATATAGTCGGCACCTTTTTCATCAAGTAATGCAGAATAATTAATATTGAGCCTGTCACCAAATGCTCTTATTTTGCGCAAGGGCTCCTGTAAGTCGTGAGAGGCTACAAACGCAAAATCTTCTAACTCTCGGTTGCTTCGTGATAATTCATCAGAGTAGAGCGTAAGCTCTTTAGTACGCATTGCTACTTTTTCGATGAGTACTTCGTTTTGAAACTCTAATTGTAATCTGTGTTTTGTTTCATTATTAGCGTTTAAGCGTGCAAAAAAAGCTAACCCAAGTAACAATAAGGTACTGGTTATTGCTGAGATGGCGAAGGTAACTTTTGCTTCACGTTCTACTTCACTTAATACTAAAAAAAGAGAGTTTCTGTAGGCTATTTCAAGGGTTTTAATTTGGCTTATTTCTGCGCGTAAGGCGGTTGATAGCTCACGACTAGTTGTCGTTAATGTTATTCTTAATGCACGTTCTTCATTATTGGCGTGCGTTAACTCTACTGTTTTTTTTAATTGTGTTATTTTTTTCTCTACTAATAAAATGAAAGTCGCTATTCGTTGACCTTGACCTGGAACTTCAGAACGTAATTTTTTAGTATCTTCAAGTTGGGCTGTTAACCGAGCAAGCGCATCTTCGTATGGTGCTAGGTATTCAGGGATTTTAGTAAGTAAGTATCCTCGTTGACCTGTTTCAGCCATTAATACTAAGTTATGTAAATCATCTAGCTCGACAATAACGTCGCCAGTATTATATAAACTTTCTTGGGTGGAAGATAAATCTTCAATGGTTTTCATTGCGAGAAAACCATTGGTTATGATGGTGACGATGATAATGGAAGAAATTAAAACCCAGTTAAACACCATGTTGTCAAAAAGCTTTTTAATAGACATTATTGCTCACTTTAGACTGAAAAATTAACACGTAATTACTCTTGTACAGAGTTACTGATATCTTGCAGGCTGTTGCTGCAGTCTTGGCATGCTGCAATTATTTTATCGGCCGCGGCTAATACTTTCTCTTTAGGCATATCACTTTCTAACACCATTTTTATGAGCTCCGCTTGCATTGATATTCTATTGAGAGGTCCACGAGTGTTATGGATTAAAGTATTGATGTCGTTTGTTTTAATATCCATTATGATGTCCTTTTTAAATTACACGGTAAAGTCATCGTAAGCGTGTAATCGGTTATATAGCGTTTTTGTACTTATGCCTAGCATTTCAGCTGCTTGAGTTTTATTGCCGTCTACTTTATCGAGGGTGACACGAATAAGCTCTTTTTCAAGGTCTTCGATTGTTTGACCTGGAGCAATAGCTGATGAGTTATTATCGGTAGATGAGAAAGGGGAAATAAAGGTATTTGGTAGCTGTATTTCTTGGCTTTTAGGATCACTCATAATAAATGCACGATGTATTGCGTGTCTGAGCTCTCTCACATTACCAGGCCAATCGTTATTTTTTAATACTGTTAGTTGTTCTTCATTCCAAGTGAATTCTGTATTATTTTCTTGATTCAACTGCTGTAAAAAAACATCAGCCAGTAAAGGTATATCTTCTTTACGTTCATTTAATGAAGGAATATGAATGGGGAAAACGGCTAAACGGTAATAGATATCTTCTCGAATAATGTCTCCTTGTGCTAACTCCGTCATTTTTCTATTCGTTGCTGAAACTACTCGGCAATTAACGGTAATTTCTTGGGTGCCACCTACAGGAATTACTTTTTTATTTTCTAATACGCGTAACAAGTTTGGCTGCATATCCAGCGGCATTTCAGTAATTTCATCAAGGAAAAGCGTGCCGTTACCAGCCCTAACAAATACACCTTCTTTACGCGCAATAGCACCAGTGAAAGAGCCCTTTTCATGACCAAATAATTCACTGCTAATTAGCTCTTTTGATAATGCACCACAGTTAGTGGCAATCATAGGTTTATCATTATGAGTTATGTTATGAATAGCATTAGCAACCACTTCTTTACCAACACCACTTTCTCCCATTAACATAACGTTAGCTGATGTTTTAGCAACACGTTCTATCATGCTATATAACTCTAACATAGGGGGAGATTCGCCAACTAAACAACCAAAATGAAGTGTAGGCTGTTTACGTTTGTTTTTGGTCGTTTTACTTTTTTTTCTACTAAGTGTTGCTTCAATATCTTCACGTTGTAATGGCTTAACAATATAGTCAACTTTAGGGCCACATAAACCGGCAAGCATGCCTTTTACTGAAGGGTGTCCAGTTATTAAGGTAACGTAAGGGGTAAAGTTGTTTTGTTTTAAATAGTCAATTAAATGTAAACCACTACCGTCGGGTAACATAAAATCAAGTAAAACATGATCAAAGCTTTGGCTTTGTAACCACTGTTTTGCTTCTTTAAGGCTTGTGGCGATAGCAACATCGTACCCTAAAAACTCAATTATCTGACTACCAACCTCGGTAAATTCGGTATCGTCATCAACTAAAAGCACTTGTAACATTGTTTTTCCTTTAAATTATTATCTAAGCTGTTCTTGCGTAGTAGACAACGGCTAACTTTACCCATCTGATTTATAACAAATCCGTTAAATTATTGAACATTATATACGGGTTAAAATACTTAACCCTGTGTTGCTTGTAATCACAATAGCGAGCTATTAGTCAATTAAGCTTCTCAGCTTTACTTTTTTTACTTAGTACAGGTAGGCCACAAACTATTAAAGCTGGTATTACTAATGTATGTATTTAATCCGAAAAATAATATATCCATTAACAATACGAGGCAAAGTGTAAGGCATTTATTAATGTGACAATAGAATAAAATATCATGAAAAAACACACTGTTAAAGCCTTATAGCGATATGCTTAAACGATAACTAGTAGCCTAAGCGCATAGTTTTTTGTTAAAAAATAAGCAATATACATTGCGTTTATTCTACTCTTAACTCGATCCTTAATATGAATAAGTCTCGCCTTTTTAAAATAGCAATTTTTTACAGTATTATTGTGCGATAAAAAGTACTGTGTAATACCTCAGTTTATTAACTTTACTTACAAGAAGTAACTTTTTAAAATTAAAATGTAAAAAGTTATAAACTATGTTTTATTTCTTATTTTTCAATTAATTAAAAGTACCAGTTATTTTATTTTTAATATAAAATAAAATAAACGTATAAAAAACTTGATACTGTACGAACTTACAGTATACTTGTTTCATCAAAGCGAAGTTAGCTAACCTTTTTAACTGTAATAAGTTTATTACAGTGATTAGTTAAACAACGTTACCACATAATGAATATAACTGCTCTTGGAGTAACTAATGAAAGACGATAAAGAAAAAGCATTATCAGCAGCCTTAAGTCAAATTGAACGTCAATTCGGTAAAGGTTCAATCATGAAGCTTGGTGATAATACCACTATGGACGTAGAAACTATTTCTACAGGCTCATTAGGGTTAGATATCGCTCTAGGCGCAGGTGGTTTACCACTTGGTCGTGTTGTTGAGATTTATGGTCCAGAATCTAGTGGTAAAACAACACTAACTTTAGAAGTTATTGCAGAAGCACAACGTAACGGTAAAGTTTGTGCTTTTATTGATGCTGAGCATGCACTTGACCCTATTTACGCTAAAAAACTAGGTGTAAATATTAATGATTTATTAATTTCTCAACCTGATACAGGTGAGCAAGCTCTTGAAATTTGTGACATGTTAACACGCTCTGGTGCTATTGACGTTATCGTTGTTGACTCGGTTGCTGCACTTACCCCTAAAGCTGAAATTGAAGGTGATATGGGTGATTCACACATGGGCTTACAAGCACGTATGTTATCGCAAGCAATGCGCAAATTAACAAGTAACTTGAAAAAATCGAACACTATGTTGATTTTCATTAACCAAATCCGTATGAAAATTGGTGTTATGTTCGGCAGCCCAGAAACGACAACAGGTGGTAATGCATTAAAATTCTACGCTTCTGTGCGTTTAGATATTCGTCGCATTGGTGCGGTTAAAAATGGTGATGAGATAGTTGGTAACGAAACTCGCGTAAAAGTCGTTAAAAATAAAATTGCCCCACCATTTAAGCAAGCTGAGTTCCAAATATTATATGGTCAAGGTATCAATAGCTTAGGTGAGTTAATTGAACTAGGCGTTAAGCATGAATTTGTTGAAAAAGCGGGTGCTTGGTATAGCTGTAATGGTGAACGTATTGGTCAAGGTAAAGCTAATGCTGCGAAATATTTAGAAGAACATCCTGATATGGCTAAGGATATAGATTCTAAACTACGTGATATGTTCTTATCAAAAGCGGTAATAATTGAAGAAAACGCTGAAGATAAAGCAAACACTAAAGCTGAAGAAGCGGCTTTATTGGGAGAGTAAGTACTAATATAAATAATATTCTGATACTAGAATATTCAAGTTAACTATATGGTTAAATCAATAATTTAGAGTTTAGAAATACCTATTTATATTTAATTTTACTTGGTTAGTATTTAGGCTAAAACCTCAGAAAAAACGTAACCTTAGACGTAAGGTTACGTTTTTTTATGTTTAAAATATAAAAAATAACTCATTGTATTAATTATACCAAGTCCATTAAATTACTGATCACCTG
>NZ_JAHKPR010000016.1:54721-57841 GCF_018860585.1 Colwellia sp. E2M01 | reverse complement strand
ATCGGAATTGGTATTAATAGTAAGAATACGTGTTATTCATTTGTACTATGGTATTATTTTTTTAGCTGTTCAAGTAGAGCATCTATACCTGCCTGAGCAATTTCAGCATCTTGTGTGCTTTTCACTCCGCTAACGCCTATAGCTCCGATGATTTTACCATCAACCCTAATAGGTACACCGCCTGAAAAAGGTAACAAGTCGGGTAGCATAGTCACTGGTATGTCGCCTTTTCTTACGCGATCTTCAAAAGCTTGAGTTGGTCTGCTGTACATTACAGATGTTTTGGCTTTTTCTATAGCCACTTCTAACGCTGAGAGTTGTACATTTTCCATGCGCTCTAAATACTTCAAATATCCGGCAGCATCTGTTATTGCAATTACTACATTCCAGTTTTCTGATTGTGCTTTTTTAGTCGCGGCAGAGGCAATAACTTTAGCTCCTTGTAAAGTTAATTCTGGAGTGATTTGTATAAGGTTATTCGAAAAAGCTGCCGAGCTAACAAATAATAAAGATGATAAAGTGAGAGTAGTAATATGTTTTGTAATGGATTTATTCATATTAATTCCTGTGTTTCTTAGTCTAAATTTCAGCTATTAATAATGTGTGCTAATGATGAGTAAGTATATTGAGCTATATATAAATCTAGCGACAAACTTTATTTAACATAGCTATTGTTAAAGTCATGATAGCAGAGAATTAGTAGGTGTAGATAATGGTGTAATAAGTCTCTTATACTAAAAAACCGCCAAGGGTACTATTTGTACTCATTGGCGGCTTTCTATGTATTTTTACTATGTATATATAAAGCTATTTATTAGCTTTTATCACAACAGCTTTCTTCTTTATTGGTATCACAACAGCTTTTTTCATGTACGTGGCCATGAGCAAGCTCTTCTTCTGTTGCTTCACGGACTTCGATAATTTCAACATCAAAGCTTAAATCTAAACCTGCTAGAGGGTGGTTACCATCAACAGTGATTACGTCATCTTGAACGTCAATAACAATAACTGTTTGTTCACCTTCGTCAGTAGTTGCACGTAATTGTGTGCCTAATGCTAAATCTTCAACACCTGAAAGTACCTCGCGTGGCACAGTTTGTACGTAATCATCATGGCGCTCGCCGTAAGCATCTGCACAAGCAACAGCTACTTCAAATGTATCACCCACTTGGTGATCAATAAGTGCATTATCTAACCCTGGGATTAAGTAACCTGTTCCTTGAATAATAGCCATTGGTTTATCTTCGTATGAACTATCGATTAAAGTGCCTTCGCTGTCAGATACGGCATAGTGCATAACAACAACACTGTTTTTAGCTATTTTCATTTTTCATCCTATTAATTAAGGTTAAAGTTGAATTTATTCTACTTCTAAAGAATAAGGTAGGGTTTGATTTTTTACTACTGAATCAGGTTGCGAGGCAATACGCATTAAGGGAATTTCGTCATCTTTAACGAAAACAGCTTGGATTACACAGTTACCATTGTCAGCTTGATAATAAGCAAGAACATCACCTGCTTTACGCCAGTTATCACCCAATTGCTTTTCAATAATATCATTGCTTTGAAATGGTTTTTCAAGTTGTGTACTAAGTGAAAATAAAGCGCGTTTGTTTTTGCCTAGATATTGCATTCTTGCAACAGTTTCTTGTCCTAAATAACAGCCTTTAGTAAAACTTATGCCATTGATGGCTTGTAAATTAAGCATTTGTGGCACGTATTGACCGCTAGTTTCGGCGTTTAATATAGGGAAACCTTGAATGATCTCTAATAAGTTCCATACCGCATGAGAATAGGTTGGTAGGGCTAACTTATCTGTAAGCGCAGTTATCTCGGCGCTTTCATCAATGATAATATAACGTGGTTTGTCACCGTCAAGATAGACTATATTTGTTGATCCAATTTGCAGTACAGGTGTTGAGCTGTCAGGAACTTGTGAAAACTCTTGTTGTAATAAGTTACTTGCTTGCTCACCCACTAAAGCGATAAAACTTAAACCTTCAGTCTCTTCAATGGTAACTTTAGCAAAAACACCGAACTTTTTAAGTTCTTTTAATGAGCTTTCGATACTCGCTTTCGGTTGTAATAATAAATGTGCAGACGAACGGTTAATTAACCTAAAAACAGAAAATACCTTACCTTTGGCATCACAATGAGCACCTACTAGCAGGTTTGATTCTACGCTGCTATTAACATCACAAGTTACTTGACCTTGTAAGTACTTAGTTTGTTCTTCACCAGAGAGGGAAATAGCCCCAAAGTCACTCAATTCTATTAGGTAAGTTTCGGGTAACTGGTTTAATGCAGGTAATTGTGTGTTTGAGGTATTAGTCATTATGAACTCTGTGCAAAGCGTAGATTAACATGCTTATAAATTAACGGTTAAGTAATAGAATAAGGGCTAAAATAACAAAAACAACTCAAGTCTGTATTTTATTAATGATACTTGTTGTTTTTAATAGCTGTGTAGCTTTAGTTGTTGTTACAATACCGCGAATAAATAAACGGTTTAATCAGCTATTATTATATGAGAAGAGTACTATGTCAGCAAATACACTAAACGAAAACAGCAATAACCCAGTGACAAAAAATGAAAACTCTACTAGTCTTTCAAAGGTTAATAAAGCTCGTTTAAAATGGGCATGTCGTCGTGGTATGTTAGAGTTAGACGTATTGTTTACACCTTTTGTTGATGAAGCCTATGATGATTTATCAACCCAAGATCAGTTTACTTTTGAACGTTTACTTACTTGCCAAGACCCTGAGTTATTTGCATGGTTTATGGGGCATGAAGTTTGTGAAGATACAGAGCTCAACGCAATGGTCCAACATATACTCAAACGCGTCAAAGTATAATATTGCGATAAAAAAATCACGCTATAAGATAGCAGTATATGTATTTTTGCTGACTTTTACCTTGTTAGTAGCAATCGTTACTTTCAGTTATCATTACCATGTAGCGCTTATGGTGGTGATAGTTAGTGTGCTTGTTATTGGTTTAAGTGTAACCAACCAACAGCAAGAGAAAAATAAAGCTAGCCACTCGCTAATAGTAAATGCGGGTGGCGAGGTTCAGTTTTTTGATGAAGACTCTCACCAACACCAACACCTCGTTAACTT
>NZ_JAHKPR010000016.1:52556-54658 GCF_018860585.1 Colwellia sp. E2M01 | reverse complement strand
TCTGAATTACGTCCCAACGAGTATCAATTATTAGCACAAAGTCGGTTTAGCTTTCTCGGCTGTTGGTTAATCATGCAGCCTAAAAACGATCCTTTACAAAAATCAACTCAAGTATTACCGAAACAACTATTTATATTTAGAGATAGTGTTAGCGCGCAAGATTTTTCTCGGTTAGCTAAGATCATTAAACAGTTATAGTCTTAGCCTAACACTTTTAAGTTAATGTTCTGGCTTAAGTATTGTCGGCTCAGCTTTAGGCAATAAATCGGGGTAGTCTAAGGTGTAATGTAAACCTCTACTTTCTTTTCGCTCCATCGCACATTTAATGATAAGTTCGGCAACTTGTACTAAATTACGTAGTTCAAGTAAGTTGTTGCTTACTTTGAAGTTTTGATAGTAATCATCAATTTCTCGTTGTAATAGCTCAACACGATGTAGTGCACGTTCAAGTCGCTTTGTTGTTCTTACAATGCCAACATAGTCCCACATAAATAACCTAAGTTCATGCCAGTTATGTTGGATAACGACTTCTTCATCTGAATTTGTAACGCGGCTTTCATCCCAATGCGGTAATGTTAAATAACGATTGTCGGGATCTAAGGTTGCACTGATTTCTAATGCTGCAGCACGAGCAAAAACAATACACTCTAATAAAGAATTACTCGCCAAACGGTTGGCACCATGTAAGCCGGTATAAGACATTTCGCCAATAGCATAAAGTTGATTAATATCTGTTTTACCTTGTGTATCAACCATTATTCCGCCACAAGTATAATGAGCTGCTGGGACTATAGGAATCGGCTGTTGGGTAATATCTATACCTAACGACATCGTTTTTTCATAAATAGTGGGAAAGTGCTGTTTAATAAAGTCACTAGGTTTGTGGCTAATATCAAGGTACATACAATCAGCACCGAGGCGTTTCATTTCATAATCGATGGCGCGGGCTACAATATCTCGTGGCGCAAGCTCAGCACGTTCGTCAAAATCAGGCATAAAGCGACTGCCATCAGGACGCCTTAGCTTGGCCCCTTCACCGCGTAAGGCTTCGGTAAGTAAAAAAGTTCCTGCAGAAGGATGAAATAAACACGTTGGATGAAATTGATTAAATTCCATATTTGCCACTCTACAGCCAGCACGCCAAGCCATGGCAATGCCATCGCCACTAGCCACGTCTGGGTTTGAGGTATATTGATATACTTTACTGGCTCCGCCTGTAGCTAAAATAACTTTTTGCGCGTAAATACTTTCTACTTTCTCAGTATTTCTATTCCAAATATACGCACCAATACATTTTTTTGTTTGCTCATTGCTTGTATTTTGTTGGCAAATTAAATCAATAGCATTGAAACGTTCAAATACACGAATGCGAGAATGCTTTTTAACTTGTTCAGATAGTGTGGTTTGAATCGCCTGACCGGTGGCATCAGCAGAATGTAATATTCGACGATGACTATGTCCGCCTTCTCGGGTTAAATGATAACGTTTTTCACCGTTATCTATTTGCTCTTTATCAAACTTAACACCTTGATTAATAAGCCACTCTAAACAAGATTTAGCATTTTCAGTAGTAAACTTTACAGCCTCTTCATCACACAATCCTGCCCCAGCAATTAAAGTATCTTCTATATGTGCAGAGATACTATCATTCTCATCAAATACGGCGGCAATACCACCTTGAGCATAAAAAGTAGAGCCTTCGTTTAATGGACCTTTGCTTAAAATAACCACATCGGCATTTTTAGCTAAATGAAGTGCTAAGGTTAGACCTGCTGCACCACTGCCAACGATTAGAACATCACAATTATTTTGTTGAGTCATACTGTTTAATTAAGTTCGGTTGTAAAGGCGAATAGTTACTTGTTATTGACCAATATATCTTTTGAGAGCAGAGTATTAAGTGAGGTTAAATATTTTTAAAACCTTCTGTAATCCTACGCTTGGTATCTTGGTGGGTATAAAAGTATCGAAGTTTCAGGTATTCTATAATACATAGATAAAAGCCGCCAGAAAATAGCTATTAGTTACTGATGTTTATTAGCCAAGGGTGTTTTATGCTATTAACTAACTCTTTGTTAATAGCATAATACCAATTTGATTAA
>NZ_JAHKPR010000016.1:0-52301 GCF_018860585.1 Colwellia sp. E2M01 | reverse complement strand
ACTTAATCAACTTGGTATAAATGCAAGGTAAGGGTTAAGTTATAACTGTCTAATAAGTTAAGTTAAACTGCGAATTATATTCTGGATACTAGCAACAATTGTGTTTGATAACCCACATAAGTAAAATGCTTTTAAGTATTGAAATAAATTTTTTCAAAAAAAAATAAAATAAAAAGAACTTTTTGGAAAAACCTTAGTCTTACTTTATGTGTTAGTTATGAGCCAATAAATATATGAGTACAAATCCATTGTCAGTGTTAAAAGATATGGCTCAACAGAGCGAACCTAATATTGATCAACAATTAGTTGAGCGGGTTCAGCGTGGCGATAAAAGTGCATTTAATCTCTTAGTGACTAAATATCAGCACAAGGTGGCTAATTTAGTCAGTCGTTATGTTAAAAATAACAGTGATGTGCCTGATATTGTTCAAGAGGCCTTTATTAAAGCTTACAGAGCATTACCTAATTTTAGAGGTGATAGTGCTTTTTATACTTGGTTGTATCGTATTGCCGTAAATTGTGCGAAAAACCATAGTGTAGCTCTTGGTAGAAAGCCACCAAGTAATGATATTGACGTTGATGATGCAGAAAATTACGACGCAGGTGACGCTTTACGTGAAAATGCATCACCTGAAAAGATATTGCTTACAGCTGAAATTAAAAAACTTATCTTCAGTACGATGGAGTCATTACCTGAAGATCTCAGATTAGCAATAAATTTTCGAGAAATCGAAGGTTTAAGCTATGAAGAAATAGCAACAATAATGGAATGTCCTGTTGGCACTGTTCGTTCACGTATATTTAGAGCGCGTGATACGATCGATAAGAAAATTAGACCTTTGTTAGAAAAAAATAACTAAGTTAACAGCAATTTAATTGCATAGCTAAGTCATGTGTAAAGTAAAATTTAACCAGTTTTTTTAAGGTAAGTATGAGCGAAATTAAATCAGAGTCAATCTCATCATTAGTCGATAATTACTCTCCGTCTACAGACGATAGTATTAGTCCCCGTTTAATTGATAGCATGCTAAAGGATGATGAATTAGCAAGTACTTGGAAAAATTATCATTTAATTGGTGATGTTCTTCGTGATGAAGCGCCAGAGGCTTTACAGTTAGACTTAAGCCAAAGTATTGCTGAGGCCATTGCCCAAGAAGCGACTATACTTTCCCCTAAGCTATCTGCTAATGCAGTATCAACAAAAGAATCAAGTTCGCTTGTTGAAAATGATGATTCACTTAATGCCGAGCTTGAAATAAGCAAAGCTAATAATGTACAAGATGCCGTACAAAAAACTAATCAAAATACTAATAATGTTGTTAATGCGACTAACCGCTTTAAAGCTAAAATAGCTAATTTTGCTAAACCTATCGGTCAGGTTGCTATTGCCGCTTCAGCTGCCGCATTAATGATTGTTGGTGTGCAGCATAACGTTTCTGATAACTCGATAACGCCAAATCAAGTAGTACAAACCGTACCTTTAGCAGGGTATGCTAATCCGGTTAGTTTTTCTGTGCAATCGCCTCAGGTAGAGCAATATTTACAGAATCAACAACAATCGCAACAGTCACAACAAGCTAAAAATGAGCAAAATGTGGCAGAAAGGGTTGCGCAACAGCGTCGCTTACAATCATTATTAAAAGATCATAATCAGCAAGTTAAATTAGGTGCTAATTAAAACGTAATGACGTGTATTACATGATTTAAACTAAAATCATGTAATACATAGGAAATACCCACGTAATATAAAATAGCGTGATTGGCTGAATTAGTTGATAATATCACTCTGCAAAGAATTGAAATAATTAACCTTCAGTCATTATTTACGAGAAATCATGAAATTACCGGTACTTTTTTTATTAGTGTTATGCGTTAATTTATCAGTTAGTGCAGCAGAAACAGAGTCTGCAAAACTTTGGCTCGAACGCTTCTCTCAATCCCTACGTCAATTGAACTTTTCAGCATCTTTTGTTGTTGTTAAAAATAATCAAGCAGAGCCTTATCATTGGTTTCACGGTATTGATGAAGCAGGACAAGAGCTCGAAATATTAACTCGTCTAAATGGCTCTCGTCATGATGTATTACGCCAAGGTGAACTTGTTAGTTATCTTGAGCCTGATCAAGAGCCTTACTCTGTTATTTCTGATGATACTCGAGGTCCTATTCCAAGTGTTTTTCGTGGTGATATCAGTGAGTTAGAAGAAAGTTATCGTTTTATTTCTGTCGGTAGAAGTCGCATATTAGGTAGGGTTGCACAACTTATTCGTATCGTTGCCAAAGATAAGTACCGTTACAGTTATTGGTTATGGCTTGATCAAAATACCGGCATATTATTGAAGATGGCAGTGTTAACGCGCCAAGGAAAACTATTAGAGCAAGTGCAACTTACTCATCTTGAAGTCAACGACAAGTTATCTGATAACTTAATACAACTTAAATCAACCGAATTACCTAAAGCAATCACCTTAACCAATCAGCAGCAAAATAAACAGCTTACTTGGCAAGTTGATTGGTTACCTCGAGGCTTTTCTATGGTGAAATCTAATCAACACTATTTAAATAGTTATAATCGTGGCGCAGATAGAACGGTAGACTTTATATTGTTCTCTGATGGTTTAGTTGATATTTCTGTTTATGTTAACCTTAGTAACGAAAAATTTAGGGCAGCAGAATATGCGAATGATGGTGCAACCTTAGTTTTTAATGCTATTTCCCAAGGGATTGAGGTTGGCGTGGTTGGCGAAATTCCTTTAGATACTGCTCAAAAAATTGCTGAATCAATTGCTCCAGCATCAGCTTTATCAAGAGTAAGTGCTAACCAAGCCCCAGATGATAAAACATTAAAAAATGAAGGTTTATCAAGTCGAAAATCACCAACAAATGAGCTGAAAAATGATTAAAGAGCTGACTAATGTTGTTGCTATTGAAGCTGATTACATTACGGTTACTAGCCAAGTAAAATCAACCTGTAGTAGTTGCGCTCAGGTTGATACCTGCGGCAGCGGCCAAGTTGCCAAAGCTTTACCGCAAGGAAAGCTTACTTTAAGTTTACCTTACAGCGGCGATATTAAACATGCTTCAGGTAAAACCTTGAAATTAGGTGATTGTGTAGTTTTAGCTTTACCAGAACAAGATATTCTTACGAGTGCTGGGCAGGTTTACTTATTCCCATTACTTGGCTTATTTAGTTGTTCAGCATTAGGGCAGTGGTTGTTAAGTCAGCAAGTATTAAATCATGAATTATTTGCGTTAGGGCTTGGTATTGCTGGTGCATATTTGGGGTATCGTGTTGCAAAGTACCAACAACAATACGGTACGCAAAGTGCAAAGTTACAACCTAAAATTATTGAAATAATACCATCAGAAAATAACACTGAAATCTCTATTACCTCTCATTCTAAATAAACGGTAAACAACTAGTATCATTTTCCACGTAACCAAGGGATAAATGTAAAGGAATCTTGAGCTTGGCTGTAATTAAACCGAGTTTAGGTTAATTAGCTGCAATAGTTAGAAACAAAAGATATCTGAACAAAAGATAGCCCCAAGGCAGTAAATTCGTTAAAATCACGGCATTGTATTATTTTAACGCTGCTTATTTGACTGCCCTTTATGAAAAACATTAGAAACTTCTCAATTATCGCCCATATCGATCATGGTAAATCCACACTTTCTGACCGTCTTATCCAGCACTGTGGTGGTTTGCAAGAGCGCGAAATGTCAGCGCAAGTACTTGATTCAATGGATATTGAACGAGAACGTGGTATCACCATTAAAGCGCAAAGTGTTACTTTAGATTATAAAGCTAAAGATGGTGAAACTTACCAATTAAACTTTATCGATACTCCAGGCCATGTTGATTTTTCTTATGAAGTATCGCGTTCTTTAGCTTCATGTGAAGGTGCACTACTGGTTGTTGACGCTGGTCAAGGAGTTGAAGCGCAAACAGTTGCTAACTGTTACACCGCAATTGAAATGGATTTAGAAGTACTTCCGATTCTAAATAAAATTGATTTACCACAAGCGGATCCTGATCGTGTGTGTGAAGAAATCGAACATATTATAGGTATTGACGCCACAGAAGCGGTAACCTGTTCAGCTAAAACAGGGCTTGGCATTGAAGACGTTTTAGAGACTATTGTTAAAAATATTCCACCACCGGTCGGTAATATAGACGAGCCATTACAAGCGTTAATTGTTGACTCGTGGTTTGATAATTATCAAGGTGTTGTTTCACTCGTTCGTATTATGAACGGAGAAGTTAAAAAAGGCGACAGAATGTTGGTGATGTCTACAGGACAAGTTCACCAAATTGATAAAGTCGGTATTTTTACGCCAAAACAAACGGATACTGGTGTATTAAAAGCGGGTGAAGTTGGCTTTATTATTGCCGGTATTAAAGAAATTCATGGTGCGCCAGTGGGCGATACTATTACTATTAGCAAAAAAGAAACAGCCAATGCCTTACCAGGCTTTAAAAAAGCTCAGCCACAAGTATATGCAGGTATTTTCCCTATTAGCTCTGATGATTATGAAAACTTCAGAGATGCCTTAAACAAATTAAGCTTAAATGACGCATCATTATTTTTTGAACCAGAAAACTCTTCCGCATTAGGTTTTGGTTTCCGTATTGGTTTCCTTGGTATGCTACACATGGAAATTATTCAAGAGCGTTTATCTCGTGAATACGATCTTGATTTAATCACCACAGCACCAACGGTAAACTATGAAATAGAAACAACCAATGGTGAGGTTGTTTTTATTGATAACCCAGCAGACCTTCCTGCAATCAATAATATTTACGAAATACGTGAACCAATTGTGCAAGCTAATATCTTAGTGCCGCAAGAGTATTTAGGTAATGTTATTACTTTATGTATTGAAAAACGTGGTGTGCAAAAAGACATTATTTACCACGGTAACCAAGTTGCGGTAACCTATGAATTACCAATGGCTGAAGTGGTTATGGACTTCTTCGATAAACTTAAATCAACAAGTCGTGGTTATGCATCACTCGACTATAATTTTGTACGTTTTGAAGCTGCTGACATGGTACGAGTAGACGTAATGATTAACGGCGATCGCGTTGATGCATTAGCAATGATCACGCATAGAACAAACTCTGTTGCGCGTGGACGCTTACTAGTAGATAAATTAAGAGAGCTAATTCATCGTCAAATGTTCGATATCGCTATTCAAGCAGCTATTGGCAATAACGTTATTGCGCGTACAACCGTTAAACAATTACGTAAAAACGTTACCGCTAAGTGTTACGGTGGTGATATTAGCCGTAAGAAAAAGTTACTACAAAAGCAAAAAGACGGTAAAAAACGTATGAAGCAAGTAGGTAATGTAGAAGTACCTCAAGAAGCATTTTTAGCCGTTTTAAAACTTGATGGCTAATTTCTATCATCGTTAAATTAATTAACGTTTTTCTCTTAATGTATTATCGCTGATATCACACAGCTAAAGATGTTAAATGATAAAGCGTTAACTGGATTGTATTTACTTAACAAAGTTTACGATTGTAGCATTTAAAAAATAACAAAATTTAGGATTAATATGGCAGTTTATTTTTCGATTATCTTAGTGGTAATCACAGTACTTACAGGGATAGTTTGGTTTGCTAATAAATTTTATTTAGCGCCGCAGCGTCAATTAAAAGTCAAAGAAGCGCAAGCTACAGCAAAAGAATTACATGCTGCCGAATTAACACCAGAAGCATTAGCGACTTTAAATGAACCGTCTCCACTAGTTGATACTGCAGTGCAAATATTTCCTGTTATTGCCTTTGTTTTAATTTTACGTTCTTTTTTATATGAACCCTTTCAAATTCCGTCAGGCTCAATGATGCCAACGTTACTTGATGGTGACTTTATTCTTGTGAATAAATTTAACTATGGTTTAAAAGATCCGGTAGCAAGAGTTAAGTTTATTGAAAACGGCTTGCCTGAGCGTGGCGATGTGGCGGTATTTAAATACCCAGAAGATCCAAGAATTGATTATATAAAACGTGTTATTGGTTTACCTGGCGACCGTATTATTTATCGTAATAAATCTCTCTATATTAAGGCTGCATGCCAAGAAACAGATGTAAAATGTCCTGATTTTGTACAAGTACCGCAAAAATTATTAGGTAATTATGAAGGACCGGATTCTAAGTCTGGTATGAAAGAATTTCAATCTGATATGCTGAACAAAAGCCATCATGTTTTAAATGATATTCATAGTCCAACCCGCACAGCAATGTATTTTCAGCAAGCGGGCACCGCGGCTGATGAGTTTTTAGTACCTGCAAATCATTATTTTGTCATGGGTGATAATCGCGATAACTCTTTAGATGGACGTTTTTGGGGGTTTGTTCCAGAAGAGAATCTTGTTGGTGAGGCGGTTGCTATATGGATGAGTTTTGATTTTGAACGTGGCGATGATAGCTTTTTACCAAACTGGGTACCAACCGCTATTCGTTTCTCACGTATCGGAGCTATTAATTAAAATGGCTAGTTTTTTTAAACTTTTTTTAAACACCTATGATTTTAATATTCAGATAGTAAGTATCCATAGTTGTCAGAGGAATAGTGAGCACTCGTGAAAATAAATCCACATAATCTTGCTAGATTAACCAAGAAAATGGGTTATGAATTTAATGATCCAACACTTTTGGTGCAAGCACTTACTCATCGTAGCGCTAAAGGCCAGCATAACGAAAGGCTGGAGTTTTTAGGGGATTCAATTCTAGGGTTTGTTATTGCCGAAGCACTTTTTGATAAGTTTCCAAAGCATGATGAAGGTGATTTAACTCGTATGCGATCTAGTTTAGTTAAGGGGGTTACTTTAGCTAAAGTTGCTCGAGATTTTGAGTTAGGTGAATGTTTAATATTAGGCCCAGGTGAGTTAAAAAGTGGCGGTCATCGTCGTGAATCCATTTTAGAAGATGCGATAGAAGCTATTATTGGTGCGGTCTATTTAGATTCTTCTATAGAACGTTGTAAAACGCTAATCTTAAGTTGGTTTGAAAAACGTTTAACCGCTATTAAACCGGGTAACGAACAAAAAGATCCAAAAACACGTTTACAAGAATATCTACAAGGTAGAAAAATAGAACTACCAAGTTATGAAGTGATTGACACAACAGGTCAGTCGCATAACCAAGAGTTTACTGTTCGTTGTCAAACATCGGTTATTAAAGATGTGGTTATTGCTAAGGGAACAAGTCGTCGTAAGGCTGAGCAAGAAGCGGCAATGCAGATCCTTGCCTTAATTGAGCAAGCTAAAGACAGTAAGGTAAAAATAACTAAGCCAGCTAAAAATGTTACTTTATCTAAGTCTAAGTCTGTTAATACGTCTAAAGTAACTAATAGTGGCAAAAAAAATAAAATTTCAAGGCCTGTAAAAGCAAAAGCCGGAGCTGCTCAAAAGACTAGCAATAAAAGCACTCCTACTAGAAGTAACACAAAAAAATAAACCAGCACGAGACATTATATTATGCAAATCGATACCTCAGATACCTATGCTGGCTTAATTGCTATTGTTGGTCGCCCAAACGTTGGTAAATCAACATTATTAAATGCCATGTTAGGGCAAAAAATTAGTATTACCTCGAAAAAACCACAAACTACTCGTCATCGTATTTTAGGTATTTTAACCGAAGAAAATAGACAAGCTATTTTAGTTGATACTCCAGGCTTACACACCGAAGAAAAACGTGCCATTAACCGGTTAATGAATCGCGCGGCAAGTAGTTCAATTGCTGAAGTAGAGTTAATTGTATTTTTAGTTGAGGGGACAAACTGGACTCAAGATGATGAGCTAGTCTTAACCAAAGTTAAACAAAGTGGTATGCCATGTATTTTAGTGGTGAACAAAACCGATAATATTGCTGATAAGGACGAGTTATTGCCGCATTTACAAAAGTTAGGCGAAATGCATGACTTTAGAGACATTGTTCCTATCTGTGCAACCAAAGGACATGGCGTAGATACCATTAGCAAATTATGCTTATCTTCATTGCCTGAAAGTGATTTTTGGTTTCCTGAAGATCACATAACTGATCGTTCTAGTCGTTTTATGGCTTCAGAAGTGATCCGTGAAAAACTAATTCGCTTTACTGGTGATGAATTACCTTACTCCATTACTGTTGAAATAGAGCAGTTTAAAATGGATGAAAAAGGCATTATTCATATTAATGCTTTAGTTTTAGTTGAACGAGAAAGTCAAAAACGTATGGTTATTGGTAATCGTGGTGAGCGTTTGAAAACTATTGGGCAAGAAGCAAGACGTGACATGGAAAACTTATTTGACAGTAAAGTGTTTCTTGAAACTTGGGTAAAAGTTAAATCAGGTTGGGCTGATGATGAGCGCGCATTACGCAGCTTAGGTTACGGTGATGATTACTCTGGTTAGGCATATACTTAATCAACAGTATCGAGTAAGAAAACATGGTTGAGCAAAATGCTTTTGTTTTACACCGTAGACCTTATCGTGAAAATCAATTATTAGTTGACTTGTTAACCGAACACGACGGTAAAGTCACCGCATTGGTTTATGTGGGGCAGTCTAAACGTTCGATTAAAAAAGGCTTAATTCAGCCTTTTTTACCGCTTAAAGTCATCATGAAAGGTGAGGGGGTTTTTAAGCAAATAACGCAAGTAGATAGCACAGCTAAATCTTTTTCATTAATTAAGCACAGCCTCTTTAGTGCTTTTTATATCAATGAATTAATGATCCGCTTACTGACAGAACACATTGCTTGCACAGATTTATTTTTACAGTATCAAAAAACATTAACAGCTTTATCGCAAGGCTCGGCTATAGCGCCACAATTACGCTATTTCGAACTCTCATTATTAGAAGAGTTAGGCTTGTCTTTTGATTTTTCCCCAGTGTTTGAATACGATGCACATTATTTTCATTATATACCTGAACAAGGGTTTGTTCCTGTGTACAGTGCTTTACCCAAAAATAGTGAACAATGCTTTTCAGCGTCGCATCTGCAAGCTATTGCTCAACAAGAGACGCTGTATCAAAAACCAGAAAATACGAATCAAGTAAATGATAAAGAGCCTAGCGAAGCAAGCAATGCTGAAACTGACGCAATAAATTTTACCTTTAAGCTACTTATGCGCCATGTTATTAACCAGTTGTTAGGTAATAAACCATTAAATAGCCGGAAATTATTTTCCAAAAAGTCATAATTATAGTAATAGTTACAAATTATTTAACCTTGTTATAACACGACTTAAATGAACAAAAGCTACGAATAGCCCAATTATTATTAAAGACAAAAACTAGAGAATGAGAATATGACTGAATTATTATTAGGTGTAAATGTTGATCATATTGCGACCCTAAGACAAGCACGAGGTACAACATACCCAGATCCTGTACATGCAGCATGCGTAGCAGAACACGCAGGCGCAGATGGAATTACGGTACATTTACGTGAAGACAGACGTCATATTCAAGACCGAGATATATATGTTTTAAAACAAACATTACAAACACGTATGAATTTTGAAATGGCTGTCACCGATGAAATGGTGACTATTGCCTGTGAAGTAAAGCCTGAGTTTTGCTGCTTAGTACCAGAAAAACGTGAAGAGCTTACCACTGAAGGTGGTTTAGATGTTGTTGGGCAATTTGATAAAGTGGCTCAAGCAACAGCTAAGCTTGCGGATGCAGGTATTGCTGTTAGTTTATTTATTGATGCCGACAAAGCGCAAATTGACGCAGCATTTGCAAGTAAAGCCCCTTATATCGAAATACACACAGGTCACTACGCAGACTTAACGTGTGAAGAAGCAAAGCAAGTAGAGCTAGAACGTCTAACGGTAGGTATTAAATACGCTCACAGTTTAGGGTTAAAAGTGAATGCGGGGCATGGTTTAAATTATTTTAATGTTAAACCAATTGCGGCAATTAAAGAAATCATCGAATTAAATATTGGTCATGCTATCATTGCGCGTGCTGTTATTGATGGTTTAGATACCGCTGTTCGTGATATGAAAAAGTTAATGTTAGAGGCAAGATCTTAAGTTAGGTTTTTGATTAAGGTATTAATAAATAAAAGCTATTTTTTAGTTGGTGTAATTTTTCTGGATTGTCGATGGAAAATGTTCAGGAGTATCATCATAAGTTAAAAAATATCATCGACTAAAAAAACAGCATTTACTTTATTTTTGTTTCTATTATGGTCTACACTTATTTTAAGCAGTGTAGAACGGACTCAACATAAACGAGTGGGGTTAAATGATGCAAGCACAAATGAAACCAATGTTAGAGCGTCGTAAAGAAACTCCTGAACAATCCGCATGGTGGAATAAGTTATCATTATCGCAAAAATTCTCTGCAAGTAGCTTAGGTAAATTCGGCTATGAATTAACCTTTGTACGAAAAGAGGGAAATGAGCGATTAGCAGTACTTCAATGTAGTGGAGGTGTTGCTGTTATTACTGAAGATGGAGAAATTAATACGTCACCGGATATCGTACTTCGTTAATGCACTTATAAATTTCAACTAAATTTCAATTAAATTCTAATTAAAAAGCAACATACTCTGTTGCTTTTTTATGTGTTAAGCATCTGCCTAATAATACCAAGTCCGTTAAATTACTGATCACCTGTACTAGTTAAAATACCTAAATCCTAGGTTCCTTTCAATCGCAATAACCCGTTATTACTCAATCAAGCCTTGTCTTTAAATATTTTTACTTCGTACAGCTAGACCAGAAAATTATCGGAATTGGTATAACTAGTAGAAGCGCTGTTAAATCGAGATCAGGTTATCTACTTTATATTATCATTTATTTCTTTTAATGCCGCAGGAGCAGCAAGTAATACTTGTTCTATGTGTTCAAAAAATTCAAAAAACTCTGGTTCAAGTTCATCAAGACTTAACCCTACCTTTAATTGTGTTTCTAATTGGTTAGTTATTTTTGCTAGGTTAGGTGTGCCTGTATAACAACAAGCACCATTTAATTTATGGATAAGGCGTTTAATAAGTGCTATATCATGGGTTTTGATAGCATCATGTATGCCTTGCTCTGTTTCAGGTAAACTCTCAACTAAACCAAGAAACATTTCTTTGGCTAGATCTTCTTTATTAGCACTGCGCTTCAATGCTAAAGCCCAATTAAAAACCATAGATGAATGATTAGCTTCAACGTCAGCTTTATCATTATTTACTATTATTTCTGTCGTAGAATTATTTAAATGATTAAAATCACAGTACTCATAAATGATATGGCGTAGCATTGTTTCATCAATGGGCTTAGTCATATAAGCATTAAAGCCTTGTTGCTGCATTTTTTCTTTTTCACCACTTAATGCATGTGCGGTTACGGCAATTATAGGCGTGTTCATGTTAAGCGGTATTTGCTTTATTTCTTTTAAAGCACTTATACCGTCGAGTATTGGCATTTGAATATCCATAAAAATTAACGCAAAAGTTTCACTTTTACAGCGCTCAACAGCAGCCATACCATTGTCGACGGTAATAACTTCTTCAACTTGCTCTAATAGCAAGGCATTAATTAATTTTAGGTTAGCTTCATTATCATCAACCGCTAACACCTTAATAGGCAGCCTGTTTCCTATAGGAGATCTTAATGTGAGCTTTTGTGGTTCATCTATGATTGATGATTGAAAGATTCGGTTTAAACTGTTTGAGGTCAGAGGTTTACTCAAACAGCTATTAGCACCACTGGCTATAAGTGCGTCTTGTAAACATGGAGAGTTACTGTTTAAAGCTATATGGATATTATTCGATAGTGGTTTTAATTGTGCGATGGTTCTTTTTAATTCACTTAAGGCGGTAACCGTTTGATTATCGCCTATTAGAACATAATCAAAAGCTTGTTGATTTTGCTTACTTTGCGTTAACACCTGAGACAGTTGATGTTTGTTAATAACACTAGTTACTTGCATCTGCCAGTGGTTAAAAATATTTTTAATTGCTTCTCTAGCGTGCGCATTTTCTTCGTAATACAGTACTGTTTTATTGGCTAAGTGTTTATTGCTAAACTCCCATATTAAAGGCGTTGCATTAACATCACATTGAAAAGTGAACCAGAAACTTGAGCCTTGGTTTTTCTCGCTACTAAATCCTATATCGCCGCGCATTTCTTGAGCAAGACGTTGACATATAACTAAACCTAACCCTGTGCCGCCGTATAAACGCGTAATACTTTGATCTGCTTGAGTGAATGCATCAAAAATACTTTTTTGCTGCTCAACGGTCATTCCAATACCGGTATCTTCAACGGTTACTTTCAGTTTTATACTCTTTTGATTAATCTCTTCACTCGCTATATCAATAGAAACAGAGCCCTGCGGAGTGAATTTAATTGCATTACTGGTTAAGTTAGTAATTATTTGTTTAATTCTCATGGTATCACCGATCAGGGAATCGGGGATTTCTTCTGGTAAGTTTATAGATAGTTCAATATTCTTTTTATGTGCTGAAGGCGCCAATAACTTTAAGGTCTCTTCAATCGATTCTCTAAATGAAAAAGGAATATTTTCGATAACCATCTTACCGGCATCGAGTTTAGAGAAGTCGAGGATATCGTTAATAATCGTTAATAAGTTATTGGCGGAACGATCTATTGTTTGCAAATAATCACGTTGATTTTCAGTCAGCGGGGTTTTAAGTACTTGTCGAGTAAAGCCAATAACGCCATTAAGCGGAGTACGTAATTCATGGCTCATGTTGGCTAAAAATTCAGATTTCACTCTGTTGGCGTCTTGTGCCTTACGTTTAGCTAAACTTAACTCTACGTTTTGTATTTCAAATTGTTCGAGACTTTCTCGTAAATCGATCGTTGCTTGATCAATACTGGCATTCATTTCATTTTGGTAGCCATCAAGAGATTGAGCCATGGCATTTATACCATTTTTTAAAAAATTCAACTCACCAATAAGTTGACCACTTACTCGGCTTTCTAACTTGCCTTCTCTAATACGCTCAATAGCTTGCACCATAGAGTTAATAGGTTTAGTCACTTTGGTTATAAGTCTTAATGCAAAAATACCGCTAAGTAAGGTACCGAGTAAAGCAAAAGCAAAAGCAATCAAATATTGGCTTTGTTGTTTAAAGCTAAGCTGGTTTTTGTCTACCTGCATGGCGATATAACCAATGGTTACAGGTTTTTCATTATTAATTAGCTCATCAAATTGTAAGTGTTCAGTATCGGCAAGGTAAGATGAGTCGTTAGCTGTTACCTGTTTAGCATGGTAATGCTCAACTATAATAGGTGTTCTAAAAATAATATAATCGTCGGAGTTTTCAGTAGTCGTATAATTAGGCTGAATGTTGCCTGCTTTTAATTGCATTAAGTCAATATCGCCATGATAAGCGCTAGTAACAAAGATCTGATTATCTTTAGTGAAAACAGCAATACTTTTCACTATGTTTGATTGATTACGGTGCGTAAAGTTAATCAGTTGACGTAATTTATCTCGATTGTGGTGTATTAGCGGGTCTTTACTAGCGATGGCGATAGGCTCAATAATACTTTTTGCGCGCTGCTCAAGAAAATCATTTAGCTCAACAGAGCGACTATATGAAAAATAACTCGCTAAACTAAACCCAATAAGGGTAGTTGGGACAATAGTGAGTATGATAACCCAGTCTTTTAGGCTGATCTT
Organism: Colwellia sp. E2M01; assembly: GCF_018860585.1. Classification (GTDB taxonomy): domain Bacteria; phylum Pseudomonadota; class Gammaproteobacteria; order Enterobacterales; family Alteromonadaceae; genus Colwellia. The sequence goes on along the minus strand of NZ_JAHKPR010000016.1, from coordinate 38,655 downwards.
TTGCATGTTTTTGTTGAACTTTTATGATGAATTTAGGGTAAAATACAGGCTTTAGTTATTCGTTAATTATTCACAATATATTTGATTATTACTTAAAGCGTTAATTAATGCATTCAATAACCATTTTATTAATATTCAAACTTAACATAAATACGCTCATATACATTGATAAATTTACCATTTTTCTATCTATGAGAGAGCTAAATATACACTAAATAACGTAAATTCATTGTAAGTTTTAAGGCAGAAATGGCAAATTTTTTTAAAGCAGTCGCTAAACCTAAAGTATCAAATGCGCCCCTAACTGCTCGTATTGAAAAGCTCGATATCAATGGCGTAGGTATTGCGCGTTTAAATAAAAAACCATTATTTATCTTTGGTGCCTTACCTGGTGAAGTGGTAACGGCAAAAATTATCGAACAAAAAAGTAAATATGCACGCGCTAAAGTCATCACTATTAACCAGAAAAGTGATTATCGAGTTACTCCTGAGTGTCAGCATTTTGGCCTTTGTGGTGGTTGTGATTTACAAATGTTAGCTCTTTCAGAGCAACTTGTGTTTAAACAACAAAAAATCACTGAGCTGTTCTCTCGGAGCTTTAGTGCTAACAATTTAGCGGCAAAAATAGAACAAGCCGATTTACCTTGGCAAGTGCCTATTAAAAGTGAGCCATGGCATTATCGTCGTAAAGCACGTATTGGTGTACAGTTTGATAAAAATGGTCAAGCAATAATAGGTTTTAGACAAAAATCAACTAATCAGTTAGCTGCTATTAAATCCTGCCCTGTGTTAGTTGAACCGTTAAATACTATTTTCCCAATATTGAAAAAGTTATTAGCTCAATTGACAGTTAAAGCGGCAATTGGCCATATTGAAGTCATTCAAGCTGATGTTAATCAACTAGCTAATGAGCAATTTGCTAGTAAAGTTGTGTTAGTAGTTAGACAACTAAAAGCGATGAATAAGCCCGATAATCAGCTTTGGCAGCAGTTTGCTAAACAATATGCTTGGCATGTAATTATTGATGACGGTAATAAACAAACACCTATAGAAAATGCAGAGTCGAAACTGTCTTATTCATTATCTGATGGTAATAAAATTTATTTTGCTAGCAGTGATTTTATTCAAATTAATCATCAAGTAAATAATGCCATGATAAATCAAGCGTTAAACTGGTTAAGTGTGGATGAAACCGATAAGGTATTAGATCTTTTTTGTGGGTTAGGTAACTTTAGTTTAGCGTTAGCGAAAAACGCTAAACTTGTTGTGGGTGTTGAAGGCGTACAGGTGATGGTAGATAAAGCTACTCATAATGCGCAAGTAAATGGCTTAACACATTGCCAATTTCATCAAGCAGATTTAAACGGCGATTGGCTCGCTACTGCATGGGCAACTGAACAAGCTTTTGATAAAGTATTACTCGATCCTGCAAGAGCTGGCGCTGAACAAGCAGTAAAACAAATAGCTAAGTTAAAAATACCTACTGTTTTATATGTGAGTTGTGATCCTGCTACTTTAGCAAGAGATAGCGCAATATTGGTTGCCCAAGGTTACAAAATTAAAAAAATATCACTGATGGATATGTTTTCACAAACAAAGCATGTTGAGACTATGGTATTGTTTACACTCTAATATTTAAACACCCAGTGTTGTATTATTGGTATTATATACATTATGCCAATCTCACAAACTAAGTGATCATTTATACGAGCTAAAACCACTAACTATATCGTTATTTATTTAATAATTAGAACAACTAGTTATGTAAATAAATGCCTTGTATTTAATGATTTTATCTCCGTCTAAAATAGATCACTTAATTAATGAAACTGGTATTATCAAATTTTCTAAGGATAAAGGCCATCCCATGGTTTCTGTGCGTAAATCACATAAAATAACAGTACATAGCTTTGAACAATGGCTAAGTAACTTGGCATTAACCGAGGCTAAAGGCAAAGCATTATCTGCAGCATGGCTGCAAGTATCAGACTATTATCAAAGTGAAGGTAGTCAAAAAGAAAGTAGCCAAAAAGAAAATAATCATCAAGAAAATAACGCTAAAGAAAGCAACAATACAGATGAGTCTCCATTACTACTTAAAAAAAGCATGGAAATGGTGGAAATATTAAGTGCCTTAAATCTTGATGCAGACTCACTCGTTGCGGCTTTTATCTCACCGCTACTTGAACATAAACTGATTAAAATAATATTTGTTAAAGAAAATTTTTCTAAAGACATACTTTTACTTTGTAAAGGTGTTGAGCAAATGGCGGCTATTAAAGCATTGCGCCAAGAAGGTAATCAATCTAACGATCAAGAACCGCAAAATATCGATAATGTGCGTCGTATGTTACTTGCAATGGTTGATGATGTGCGAGCTGTGGTTATTAAACTTGCTGAGCGTTTATGCGATTTACGCGAAAAGAAAAAAAGCGATGAAGAAACACGCGTTTTAGCCGCTAAAGAAAGCGCTAATATATATGCACCACTTGCCAACCGCTTAGGTATAGGTCAATTAAAGTGGGAATTAGAAGATATTTCATTTCGTTATTTACACCCGCAAGTTTACAAAAAAATAGCTCAACTGTTAGACGAAACACGCCTTGAACGTGAAGATTATATGCGTAACTTTGTTGGTCACTTAGGTAGCGAGCTAAAAGCGTTAGGTATTAATGGCGAAGTTTATGGTCGTCCTAAGCACATTTATAGTATTTGGAAAAAAATGCAGCAAAAATCTCTTGATTTTGAAGAGCTTTTTGATGTGCGAGCGGTACGTGTTGTCGTCGAAAGAGTACAAGATTGTTACTCTGCTTTAGGTGTTGTGCACACTCAATGGCAACATATTGCTAAAGAATTTTCAGACTATGTAGCAACCCCAAAATCTAATGGTTATCAATCAATTCATACCGTTGTTTTAGGCCCTAATGGTAAATCGGTAGAAGTACAAATTAGAACTAAGCAAATGGATGATGATGCCGAGCTTGGTGTCGCGGCACATTGGCGCTACAAAGAAGGTAATGCCCAAGGTAAAAGTAATAGCTTTGACGATAAAATAGGCTGGTTACGGAAAATATTACAATGGCAAGATGATGTTGCTGAAAGCGGTGAAATTCTTGATGAATTACGCAGCCAAGTATTTGAAGACCGCATTTATGTATTCACCCCTGGTGGTGACGTAATTGATTTACCTATGGGCTCAACACCATTAGACTTTGCTTACTATATTCACTCTAATGTTGGTCATTGTTGTATTGGCGCTAAAGTGTTTGGCAAAATTGTCCCATTTACGCACAAGTTACATACTGGTGACCAAGTAGAAATACTCACCAGTAAAAAGCCAAACCCAAGCCGAGATTGGTTAAACCCTAATTTGAGTTATATTTACTCTTCTCGCGCTCGCGCCAAAGTACAACACTTTTTTAAATTGCTTGATCGAGATAAATATATTGCTCAAGGTAAAGAGTTTTTTGAAAACGAAATAGCTAAATACGACATTGAACATCTTGATCTATTAGCTGCCGCTAAGCACTTTAATATGAAAACGGTTGATGATCTTTATGCGGGTATTGGCACCAATAATATAAGACTGCAACATGTTGTAACTTACTTTACTCAATTAGACAGTAAGTTTAAACCTGAGCCAGAAATAGACCCGCAAAGCTTAGTTAAACAAAGCTCTGCTCATAAAAACACAACACAAGATGATAATGGCATTACCGTATCTGGGGTGGGCAACTTACTTACCCATATGGCTAAATGTTGTCAACCTGTACCTGGTGATAGTATTACTGGCTTTATCACCCAAGGTCGTGGAATTTCAGTACACAGACAAGACTGCGAACAATTAACTAATTTACTGAGCATGCAGCCTGAGCGCTTAGTGGAAGTGCAATGGGGCAATAACAAGCAAAGTTATGAAGCCTCAGCACAAATTATTTGTAGCGACAGACAAGGGTTATTACGTGATATTTCTACTATCATATCTAACGAAAGAGTCAGTATTGTTGGTATGGAAAGTAATACCGATCATGTAAAACAAACTGTTATTATGAATGTGAAATTAGAAGTAGAAAGCAGTGAGTTATTAAAACGTGTTTTAGATAAACTAAGCCAGCTAGATGATGTGATGAAAGTTAGACGTTTGTAAGCTAGCTTTCAACTCATACTTTAATTACACGTGAAGTACCTTTTAAAAGCATTAATAAATAAGAATTAATTACCATGTTAAATGAACAAGCATCTGTAGAAAAATTGCGTTGGATCATGGCGCAATTGCGTGATCCTGGAACAGGTTGTCCGTGGGATCTAAAACAAGATTTCACTACTATCACTAGTCACACCATTGAAGAAGCTTATGAAGTCGTTGATGCTATTGAGCAAGGCGACTTTGCTGAACTTGAAAAAGAGCTAGGTGACTTATTATTTCAAGTGATTTTTTACAGTCAATTAGGGCAAGAACAAAAGCTGTTTGACTTTGACAGTGTTATTGCTGCTATTTGTGAAAAGCTTATTCGTCGTCATCCACATGTTTTTGGTGATGCGAGTTTAATAACAGACGCTGAAATAAAAGCTAATTGGGAAAATGAAAAAGCTCAAGAAAGGAAGCAAAGAACCAATATTGAAAATTTAAGTATTTTAGCGGATATTCCGAAAAACTTGCCGGCGTTATCACAAGCCGCCAAAATTCAAAAACGTTGTTCTCATGTCGGTTTTGACTGGGACAATAAGCATGATGTATTTGCAAAAATTGAAGAAGAAGTACAAGAAGTTAAAGACGAATTAGATGCGGATACACTTAATAAAAAAGCACTAGGTGAAGAGCTTGGTGATTTAATGTTTGCCGTGGTTAACTTATGCCGTCACGCCAAAGAAGATCCTGAAAAGCTGCTTCGACAAGCGAACCAAAAATTCACTAAACGTTTTCATGGTGTGGAAGCACAAGTCAATGAGTCAGGTAAAAGCTTTACCGAACATGATCTAAGCGAGTTAGAAAACTATTGGCAGCAAGTTAAAATTCAAGAAAAACAAAGCTAACAAGCGAAACTATAGTTAAATTGTATAAAAGTAATCTTAGGAAAATAAGGCGTAAAACGCTGCAACCGTTATGAACACATTAAAACCAGTTGAATCAGAAAAATTAGCAAACGTAACCATAGCGTTAACTAATCCTAAAACGCCAACCAATGTTGGCGCTGTTATGCGTGCAGTAGGATGTTACCAAGCCGATCAAATTATTTATAATGGTAATCGCTTCGCTAAAGCGGCTCAATATCACAAGAATATTTTACAAACTGACACTTTTAATATGTCAGCCAAAATTCCGTTAGTGCAAGTAGACAGTTTTCTAAACCTTAAAGAATCGTTAGACAACCTTCCGCCATCCACTAAAATTATTTGTGTTGATTTAGTTGAAGGTGCAACACCGTTACCGCACTTTATTCATCCAGATGAAGCTGTTTATATATTCGGCCCAGAAGATAGCTCAATAAAGCAAGATGTTATTGATATTGCTGATGACGTTGTGTACGTGCCAACCATAGGTTGTATGAATTTAGCGGCAACAGTTAATGTATTGCTTTACGATAGACTTGCTAAAAAGGTGATCGCACAAGAAAACTCAACTAGTGCGGATAACGATCTGATTCGTAAAAGTAGAGACACTAACAACACCTCAATATTTAACAAGTGGAAACAAGAGATTTAAAAAGGGTAGGAGCTTAGATGTTATTACTCAAAATAATAGGATTATTTTTTGTTGGCTTAGCGCTGCTAGGTGCGGTACTACCTATTTTACCTACGGTTCCTTTTTTACTTGTCGCGGCAGCCTGTTTTGCTAAATCATCCCCTGAATTACAGCAAAAGTTGTTAGCGAATAAAACCTTTGGCCCACTGATTAAAGACTGGCAAGAAACACGCAGTATTTCGCTTAAATCAAAACGTATTGCGCTATTAACTATGGTGTTATCTGTGTGTTGGTCAGCTTACTTATTGAAAAATGCTCTGCTAACAATATTAGTTATTGTGTTAATTGCAGGGCCTTTTATTTTTGTTGCTCGCTTACCGTTAAGTAAATAGCCGTTAAATAACCGCTAAGCAAATAACTTGGTTACAAAGCGCGAACAAGTTCCCGCCTACGTAGTAGTGTGAACATAGAATGCCTGTCTAATAAGTTGTATCCTTCAAGTTAAATTCCGTTTATAAGAGTGAACAACTTTAAGTACGAACAAGTTCCCATCTAGGGTAAGAGGTTTTTTTGTAGGCGGGAACTTGTTCGCGCTATCCCTTTATAAAAAGAGGTCTTCATTGGTGCTATTAATCGTGCAATTAATTAGGTTAACTTTTAACTGTCTTTACGCCAGAGCTTTACCCACTAATGCCGCTAAATGATCAGGTAGGGTTAAACTTAAAGCTATTTCATGGCCACGTTCTGACATTTTTCCCCAAGTTAATTGTACAATTCTGATAATTTTTGCTTCGTTATCTTGCTCAGTATACTGCGCGGCAAAGTCATTAAAGTAATGCATTAAAAATACTAAACAAGCAACATCTTCTAGTGTTTGTGTATCAGGGTTTGATTTTAAGTTTTCTTTTCGTAAAATCGACGCACACTTTTCCGATTCTTCAGTACTATAACCTTGCTCAAGCATAATACTTGCAGTTAATTCAGCATGAAATTTACCTTGGGCAATGCGCCATTGGTAATAACCGGCTTTACCTTCTGCAAATTCACTACGTTTTAACTGCCAACGTTTAATGTGTTGGGCGCGAACGGCGATTTGTAATAACTCGTTTGCGTCAGGCCAATATTGCGTTAAGCAATCAGTCATTTGTTGACCATACACTAATTCTTTTGGTTGGTTCTCACCGTTTACGTTAATGGTATTAGGATCTTGGTTGTTGATGTTGTCAATAGCCGCTAAGGTATTGTTTAATTTTTCTAAAGTCATGTTATTCAACCTCTGTATTCGGGTAATAAGTATTAAAAATCAATTGAAAAGTAGTTAAAAATTATGTTTGACCCGATGCTAATAACACAGCAACCAGCCTTTTTATTAGTGAGCAGTTTTAGTAAAAGGTTATTACAAGCGTTCAGTTTAATGTAACTTTAAACGAGGTCGAATAACCTTATTAATATGGCCAGATATTGTAATTAAAATCATTTTGAAAAAGCCAAAAAGAGCTAATTGATGCATGCGATACAAACTGACATACATTACTCGCGCAAGTCTCCCCTCTATCATCATAGAGCCTTTTGTTAAGCCACCCATTAAACTGCCTACAGTTGAGTAATGACTTAAGCTAACAAGAGAACCGTAATCTTTATATTTGAAAGACTTTAGTGGCTCACTCTCTGGTGAGTGGCTTAATATGATAGAAGTTAAATTTTTATAAGCTAAACTTGCCATTTGGTGGGCTGCTTGTGCCGTTGGTGGTACCATGCGTTGACGGCCATCTGCTGGAGTAACACCATTAGGATCTAATGGTAAGCTAGCGCAATCGCCAATAGCAAAAACATGATCATCGGTTAAGGTTTGTAGTGTTGGTTTGACTAATAATTGGTTGACTCTATTGGTTTCTAAACCGCCAATATTTTGCATGAAGTCGGGAGCTTTAACCCCTGCAGCCCATACCATCATGTCACTGGCTATTAATACGCCATCATCTTTAACAAAGCCATCAGCTTGCCCTTTAACCACACGAGTATTTGTCATTACTTGCACACCAAGCGCTGATAACTCAAAACTGGCATTAGCGCTAATTCTGTCAGGAAGCGCAGGTAAAATTCTAGGACCAGCTTCAATCAAATTAACTTTTAAATGTGAGTCAGTTAAACGACTTAATCCATAAACCTTTAATACTTCTACGGCATGAAATAGCTCAGCACTTAACTCTACACCTGTTGCTCCAGCACCGACTATAGAAATAGTAAGAGATGCATCAGGCTCTGTTTTTAAGGTTTCATCAAGTGTTAATAGTGACTCTAATAATTCTTTGTGAAAACGCATTGCTTGTGAGGGTTTATCTAAGAAAATACAATTTTCACTGATCCCTTCAACGTTAAAGTCATTAGTAATACTGCCTAAGGCAAAAACAACGTAATCATATTGCACGTAGCGAGTTTTAAGTACCACCTCTTTATCACTGTTGATAAGTGGCGCTAGTTCTATTTTTTGTTCATCACGATTAATATTAATGACTTTACCTAGTTGAAAATCAAAACCACAGTTATGTGCTTGGGCACGATAACTTACCGCATCTACACCTGAATCAAGCGCGCCTGTAGCTACTTCGTGTAATAAAGGTTTCCATAAATGGGTATCATTTTGATCAATTAAGGTTACCTGAACTTGATCGCGTAAATTTTTAGCATTTGTTTTTTTACCTAATTTACTGGCTAACTCAAGACCGCCTGCACCACCACCAATAACAACAATACGCATAATTTACTCCGATAAATTTACATAACAGGGATAATAACATAAATTGATGCATAGATGCCGTATCTATATCGTACATCAAAGCATCAGCCAATTTATTAGTGTATTAATAAGCAAATTATTCTTTGTTGTTCACGGCTATTTTAAGTATAATACTTTCCCGTCTTGCTTAATTGGCTAAACTCCTTTAACCAATTAATAAATAACTACAAAACTACTCTTAATTATTGCTTTTAGTTCTTACACTTGGCTGTAATAAACACAAAGTAAATTAATATGTTTTTTTGTAAAGGTTATATTTATTAGCTACTTAAGCGCAAAATTCTGTTTTTTCTGACATCGGTGTAAACATGACAACTAGATATATTTTTGTAACAGGCGGTGTAGTATCGTCTCTTGGTAAAGGAATTGCCGCAGCATCCTTGGCAGCAATTCTTGAAGCGCGTGGTTTAAAAGTAACCATGCTTAAACTGGATCCATATATTAACGTTGATCCTGGCACCATGAGTCCAATACAACATGGTGAAGTTTTTGTTACCGAAGACGGCGCAGAAACTGATTTAGACTTAGGTCATTATGAGCGTTTTATTCGCACCAAAATGACCAAACGCAATAACTTTACTTCAGGTCGAATTTACCAAGACATTTTAGCGCGTGAGCGTAAAGGTGAATTTTTAGGTGCGACAATTCAAGTTATTCCACATATCACTAACGATATTAAACGCCGTGTAGTTGAAGGCGCGGAAGGTTACGATATTGCTATGGTTGAAATTGGCGGTACGGTAGGTGATATGGAATCACAACCTTTCTTAGAAGCTATTCGTCAATTAGCGCTAGAGGTTGGACGCGATCGTGCTATGTTTATGCACCTTACTTTAGTGCCATATTTAGCTGCAGCGGGTGAAATAAAAACTAAACCAACACAGCACTCAGTGAAAGATTTACGCTCTATTGGTATTTTACCTGACATTTTAATTTGCCGTTCAGACCGTGCTATTCCTAATTCAGAGCGCGCTAAAATTGCTTTATTCACTAACGTGGAAGAAAAAGCGGTTGTGTCAATGCGTGATGTTGACAGTATTTACAAAATTCCAGCCATGTTAAAAGCACAAGGTACTGACGAAATTGTTGCTAAACGTTTTGGTTTAGACCTACCTGAAGCGGATTTATCTGAATGGGAAGAAGTGCTTTATCATGAAGCTAACCCTAAGGGTGAAATCACTGTGGGTATGGTTGGTAAATACATCGAATTACCAGACGCATACAAATCAGTAAACGAAGCTTTAAAACACGCGGGCTTGAAAAAACAAGTGACCGTTAATATAAAGTACATAGACTCGCAAGATGTTGAAGTTAAAGGTGTAGGCATATTAGCCGAGCTTGACGCAATATTAGTACCTGGCGGCTTTGGTGAGCGTGGTGTTGAAGGTAAAATTTTAACAGCGCAATATGCACGTGAAAATAAAGTACCTTACTTAGGTATTTGTTTAGGTATGCAAGTAGCATTAATTGAATTTGCACGTAATGTTGCAGGCTTAGCCGGCGCGCACAGTACAGAGTTTAATAGCGAAACAGAATACCCAGTTGTTGGCTTAATCAACGAATGGTTAGATGAAGAAGGTCAAGTTGAATACCGTAGTGAAGAGTCAGACTTAGGCGGCACTATGCGTTTAGGCTCACAATTATGTCACTTGATTAAAGGCACTAAAGCTTGTGATATATATGGTAGTGAAACGATTTATGAAAGACATCGTCATCGCTATGAAGTAAATAACAAGTACCGTGAACAATTGAGCCAAGCAGGATTGACTTTCTCAGGTTTATCAACTGATAAGAGTTTAGTTGAAGTAATTGAAATTGCTGACCACCCGTGGTTTGTTGCGGGCCAATTCCACCCTGAGTTTAATTCTACTCCGCGTGATGGCCATTTGTTATTTGAAAGTTTTGTGGCAACCAGTTTTGCCTTACAGCAAAGTAAGTAAAGTAAACTATAAAAATGGAGTGATTACTTCATTTTTATGTTTTTATATATAAAAGCACGTTAATCACTGAATTGTTAAATGTGTATTTTAACGTTTATTTAAGTAAAAAAAAGCTATTTAATCCACTAGTTTTAAGTCGCTTAAAGGTAGTGGAATTAGCAAAGTAGAAAATTAACCTTATAGCTCAGCACGTCGCTTGAGCGTCATAAATAATAGGAATAGTAATGTCAAATATTAGTAAGATTATTGCACGTGAAATCATGGACTCTCGTGGTAACCCAACTGTTGAAGCTGAAGTTCATCTTGTAGACGGCTCTGTTGGCTTAGCTGCTGCTCCATCAGGCGCATCTACAGGTTCACGTGAAGCTTTAGAATTACGTGACGGTGACAAAGCTCGTTATTTAGGTAAAGGTGTTCTTAAAGCGGTTGAAGCTGTAAATGGTCCAATCGCAGCGGCTTTAGCTGGTAAAGATGCATTAGCACAAGCTGAACTTGATCAAATCATGATCGACTTAGATGGCACAGAAAACAAAGCTAAGTTCGGTGCAAACGCTATTTTAGCTGTATCTCTTGCTGCTGCAAAAGCGGCGGCTGCTTCTAAGAAAGTTGCTTTATACGAGCACATTGCTGACTTAAACGGTACTTCTGGTGTTTACTCAATGCCTCTTCCAATGATGAACATCATCAACGGTGGTGAGCATGCTGATAACTCTGTAGATATCCAAGAATTCATGATCCAACCTGTTGGCGCTCCTAACTTCCGTGAAGGTTTACGTATGGGTGCTGAAGTATTCCATAGCCTTGCTAAAGTACTTAAAGCTGACGGTCACTCAACAGCAGTTGGTGATGAAGGTGGTTTTGCTCCAAACCTTGAGTCTAACGAAGCGGCTCTTGCTGCAATCGAAAAAGCTGTTGCTAACGCAGGTTATGAATTAGGTAAAGATATCACCTTAGCTATGGATTGTGCTGCATCTGAGTTCTACGACAAAGAAGCAAACATCTACGATCTTAAAGGTGAAGGCAAAAAATTCACTTCAGAAGAATTTAACTTCTTCTTACAAGACCTTACTAACAAGTACCCAATCGTTTCTATCGAAGATGGTCTTGACGAGTCTGACTGGGACGGTTTTGCACACCAAACTAAACTAATGGGTGATAAAATCCAATTAGTTGGTGACGATTTATTCGTAACAAATACTAAGATCCTTAAGCGTGGTATCGACAACGGTATTGCTAACTCAATCTTAATCAAGTTTAACCAGATCGGTTCTTTAACTGAAACGTTAGCAGCTATCAAAATGGCTAAAGACGCTGGTTTCACAGTTGTTATCTCTCACCGTTCAGGCGAAACTGAAGATGCAACTATTGCTGATTTAGCGGTTGGTACAGCTGCTGGCCAAATCAAAACTGGTTCATTAAGCCGTTCTGATCGTGTTGCTAAGTACAACCAACTTCTACGTATTGAAGAAGCTTTAGGTTCAAAAGCACCATACAATGGCTTATCAGAAGTTAAAGGCCAATAAGATTATAAATTTTTCTTAATAACAGAATAGCTTCGTTGCTTGTACTCATTGACATTCGTCAACTCCGTGCAAGCGCCTTGCTCTTCAAGTAATTAAGCTTCAATTTAAAACCTTATTCTGTAAAAAACATTTATTTTGATTTTACAGACATAAAAAAACGCGACTGAAGTCGCGTTTTTTTATATTTATACTTTGGTTAAATATTACTAATTGAGCAAAAAAAACCGTGTTGCTTGTACTCACCAATTTGTCTGGAACAAATTGGCATAGCTGGAAGCTAACCCTTAGGGTGGAGGACAGGATGTCCGGAATCTTGACTAACGTCAACTCCGTGCAAGTGCCTTGTTCTTTCACTCATTAGCTTCAGTCTTAATCATTACTCTGCAATTTTGATTATTTAAATTGTAGATATAAAAACGCGACTGATGTCGCGTTTTTTTATGGGAGAGTTTTGCTAAGTGAGCAGAGTCACTGCGTTGCTTGTACTCACCAATTTGTCTGGAATAAATTGGCATAGCTGGAAGCTAACCCGTAGGGTGGAGGACATGATGTCCGGAATCTTGACTAGCGTCAACTCCGTGCAAGCGCCTCGCTATTCAAAGAATAAGCTTTAATTTTAATCATTATTTTGTAAATATCATTTTCGTATTTACAGACAAAAAACGCGACTTTTTAGTCGCGTTTTTTTATGCCTGTTATTTAGGGGAGGGAAGATTAAATACCGTTTATCTAATTTTGTTCGGAAATAGCGAGGTGTACTGTGAAGTCCTAATTTTTATCTGTCTATAAGGCGTTATCGCAGAATCCTCTCGCTTTATCGCAAAAAACTGAATATTTGCACTAGTTAGTTTATCGTTTTAGCTATTGATAAATATGGAGCCAAAAGGCACTATCAACATAAGTTACAGTAATTAAACATGATTCTAGATATGGAAAAAACCTACAAAGAAAGTGACTCTTCTCTGCTTTCTAGGCAACAATTAAAGCCTAATTTGCTTTCTAATCAAGGTCAACAATTTTGGACAATACAAATTGTCGGTTGGTTGGGCTACTCGGTGTTTGTATTTTTAGCCATTGTTCACCCACAATTTGAAAAAGCAGACTTTAGTTTAAGTGCACAGTTAATTAACCTTTTTGTAGAAACTGTATGTGGCTTTTTATTATCATATTTTCAATGGTTTATTATACAAAAAGCAGTGCGATTGCCTTTAAAAAAAACGCTCCTGCTTAGCTTTTTTTCCGCGTCAATACTAGGTGTTATCTTTAATATCATTAAACTAAGCTGCTATAAAGTGGTGGTGTATCATCAAGAATGGAATGAAGCTTGGAATTTACTTGAATTTGGTGGTTGGTTGTTATTCTCACTTACCACCATGTATGTTTGGACATCGATCTTCTTTGTTATGCTATATAACAATAACCTACAAAAAGAGCATGAAAAAAGATTAGTGGCACAAACTGCTGTAAAAGATGCTCAATTACAAATGTTACGGTACCAGTTAAACCCTCACTTTATGTTTAATACTTTAAACGCTATTTCAACGCTCATTTATAAAAACGAAAACGATAAAGCGAACGATATGTTAGATAAGCTTTGTGAGTTTTTCCGTTATACCTTAGATAAGCATGCATTAAAAGAAACGACTCTAGCTAAAGAACTCGAATTATTAGCACTCTATCTTTCTATTGAGAAAGTTAGATTTGGGGAACGCTTACTAGTGAGTTTAGATATTATCCCTGAAGCGAGGAGTTGTTTGGTACCAAGTATGTTGTTACAACCGTTAGTTGAAAACGCGATTAAATATGCCATTGAGCCCAGAAAAGAAGCGGGTCTAATTTCAATTACGGCGAGAGTTAAAGAGAAACGTTTATTTATATATGTGAAAGATGATGGCACCGCTATGAATGAAAAAAACAGTCATGGTTTTGGTATTGGCATGAGTAATACACGCAAGCGTTTAGACACCATGTTCAATGGCGACTTTACTATTAAGATGAAAGATAACTACAGTACAGGGACCTGTATAACCATCTCTATTCCATACAATCAAGGGAGCTAAACTATGTGCCCAAAACCACTAACGGCATTAATTGTTGACGATGAACCTCTAGCACTTGAAGGGCTAAGGTTACGCTTAGAGAAAATACCTGAAATAAAAGTTATTGCAGAAGCCGTTGATGGCGACCAAGCCATTAAGTTATGTCAGGAACTCTCACCAGACGTATTATTTTTAGATTTAAGATTACCCGGTTTAAATGGCATTGAAGTGGTTCAATCACTACAATCCGATATCTTACCATTGGTAGTTTTTGTTACGGCTTATGGTGAGTATGCGCTTGAAGCTTTCGAGTTAAATGCAATTGACTATGTAATGAAACCTGCCAACCTTGGGCGATTGCAAAAAACCGTTGAACGTATTTTAGAGCGTCATACCCCACAAAACTCTAATCATGAAAAATTCAAACTGATTAAAGCATTAGGTGAAAGCTCGGGGGTAAACATTACTGAATTAGAAGATTGGCTCGTTAGTGATGGACCTCTCCCCACCAATTACGTTCAAAAAATAGTAATAAAAAGTAACGATAACGAAAAAATATTCCTGCCTGTAAAAGATATACGTTGGATCGACGCGGCTGGTGATTATATGTGTATTCATACCGAAGCCGAAACGCATATAGTGCGCATAACCATGAAGAAAATTGCCAGCCAGTTAGATGAACGAGTATTTAAACGGATTCACAAATCAACGTTAGTTAATGTCAATTTTATTGAAAGTATTCGCTCATTAAAAAACAGTGAGTGTATTGTTGAGTTAGCTAATGAAGTGTTTTTAAAGGTGAGTCGAAATTTCAGTCCGTCCATTCAAAAAATAGTTGATCTAAATCGAGGCCAAGCTATTTATTTGTGATGAATGAGCACTTCATCGCATAATTAATACACTTTGTCGCATTCATACTTGTTTAAATGACAAATGTCTCATCGTTATGTGCTCATGCCTTATTTAAATTGTAAGCTTTTTGTATTTATCCCAATATGAATCTAGGGGATGGTTAAATAATCAGTTTAAGCTGAAGAGCCATCAAGCTATAAATCGATAATTGTGTTGTAACCCTCTCAATTACCGATCGCAGTATATAGCGACAATTGTTAGATATTTGGAATAATTATTATGATAAAAGCAACAAAAAAACTAACACTCTTGTTTGCATGCATATCTACAACCACACTCTTTGGTTGTGGGGGCGTTGACACAAAAGCAACACCAAGTACGGTTGACCCACTTGCACCAGTAAGTGATTGGAAGATGGTCTGGAATGATGAATTCGATGGAACGACAATAGACAGCACAAAATGGACTCATGAAGTAAATTGTGACGGTGGCGGTAATAACGAAAAGCAATGTTATACCGACAGCAGTGAAAACTCGTATGTAGAAGATGGCATGCTTAATATTAAAGCATTGGCCGCAGCAGAAGGCGCAGAGCAACCTTTTACATCAGCAAGACTTATCACCCAAAACAAAGCAGATTTTAAATATGGGCGTTTCGAAATGCGTGCGAAATTGCCGAGCGGACAAGGAAGCTGGCCTGCATTTTGGATGATGCCTACAGACGCTGTTTATGGCGGATGGCCACATTCTGGCGAAATAGATATTATGGAAGCGGTTAACCTTAAAGTAGCCGACGAAGATGGTGCCATAGAAAGCTCTATATGGGGAACGTTACATTACGGAGAATCTTGGCCTGACAATTCACACTCAGGTAAAGAATACCCTGTTATTGATAGTGTAAACCCAGCAGATGAATTTAAAGTTTACGCGGTAGAATGGCAAGAAGGCGAGATCCGTTGGTATATAGATGGTCATTTATATGGAACACAACGTCAATCTGAAGTTCGCTACAACAGTAAAGATGAAGCGGTAGGTTTGGCACACAGAGGCTGGTTTGCCGAATATTTTGACAGAAACACCGGTGAACTAGCTACCCATTGGGATGCAGCCCCGTTTGATCAAGATTTTTTTATGATCTTGAACTTTGCTGTTGGTGGTGACTGGCCTGAAAATGTGAATAATACTGGTGTTGATGCTGATGCTGTAGCAGGTCAGAGTTTCCAAGTTGATTATGTGCGCGTATATCAATGCATACAAAATACCGATACAGGTAAGGGCTGTGAAACCGTGCGAGGCGGTTATGATAGCTTAGACGATGCCTTGGTTGAAGGAGAAGCTCCTACTCCTAAAGCACCTGTTGGTCCTACCGCTGAAAACTTAACTATTTATTCAGGTAGTAATAACCCTAACTGGCCTGCATGGGATTGTTGCGGTGGCTCAACACCTGCAACTGTTGTAGATGCAGATAAAGGCAACGTTATTGAATTCTTGGTTGCTGAAACCCCTACCGTAAACGGCTTTATTACTAGAGCTGAGTTCATTACAGATGACTCAGGTCAAGTAAAACCATTTGACGGATCTCTTATGGTTGATAGTGGCAAAGTCACATTTGACTTGAAAATTGTAACCGCGCCAAATGATACAACCTCTCCTTGGTCTTTTAAAGCTGAAAGTGACAACGGTGATACAGCGGTTGATTTCCTTTTAAGCGAAAGTGAAGAAGCTGCAGAGCCTGTTGTTGGTGAATGGCAAACATACACTTATTCACTGCAAACTCTTCAAGACAACGGTTTAGATGTAAGCGCAATTGATGTACTCATGTTTTTCCCTGCCTGGGGAACAGGTGAAGGGGCTGTTTATCAGGTGACCAATGTGAAAATTGAATCGGACCAAATTTTATCTCCATCGGTAACTGTTTTCGAAGATGAACAAAATGCTTCATGGCCAATGTGGGACTGTTGTGGTGGTACAACGCCAACGGTTGAAATTGATGATGACGAGCACGGTGCAGTTGCGGAATTTAGTATTGGCGAATCACCTACTGTAATGGGCTTTATTTCTCGCAGTGAGTTTACAGATACCCCTGCACCATTTGATGCAACAGGTATTTTAAGTAATGGCATTATTCAATTTGATATGAAAGTTGTATCTTTACCAACCGTTTCTGATGCTACATGGTCATTTAAAGTTGAAAGTGATAATGCAGATAGCGAAGCTGCTGTTGATCTAACGGCAAGCGTAGAAGGTAAAGCGCCTGTTGAAGGCGAATGGCAAACCTATACCTTTAATTTATCAGACTTAGTTGCTGCAGGTTTAGATGCCAGTGCTATTGACGTATTAATGGTATTCCCTGCATGGGGCAGTGGTGCAGATGCTATTTACCGCATTGATAATATGAAGATTTATGACCCAACAGCTTCTACTGGTTTTAGCGGGTACGTACTGTTTGATGATGCACCAAGAACTAGCTGGAGTATATGGGACTGTTGTGGTGGCACTACACCAACCGTTGAAAACGATGACACTGAACATGGTAATACAGCCGAATTCGTTATCGGCGCTGATCCAACGGTAATGGGTATATTAGCAGACGATGATGTGTATCTTGATGTTTCAGCACTACAAACTGATGGTGTAGTTCAATTCGAAATGAAAGTTGTTTCAGCGCCAATAGATACTTCAGCGGATTGGTTATTCAAAATTGAATCAGGCGATGCTGCTAGTGCTGTAGAGCTTAATTTATCGGATAGTCAAGAAGGCGTAAATCCAACGGTTGGTGAATGGCAAACTTACACTTATTCATTGCAAAGTTTGTTTGATGCCGGCTTAGACTTAAGTGCTGTTGATGTACTAATGGTTTTCCCTGCATGGGGTGCTGGTGAAGGTGCAACGTACCGTCTTGATAATATTATGATATTTGACCCTAGCAGTGTTTCTACTCCGCAAGGGCTAACTATATTTGATGAAAGTGCGCATACCGACTGGCCTGCTTGGGATTGTTGTGCTGGCTCTACACCTGCTGTAGTTGATGATGGTAGCAGTCATAACATGGTTACTGAATTTGCAATCGGGTCTACCCCAACAGTCATGGGTTTTTTAGCTAATGACAGTGTTTCATACGATGCCACAGCTATTTCAAGTACAGGCTCAGTAACATTCGATATGAAAGTAGTTACACCTCCAACCGACACCTCAGGTACTTGGTTATTCAAAGTTGAATCTGGTAGCGCATCTGCTGCGGTAGAGCTTGAACTTTCTGCTAGCCAAGAGGGGGTAGCACCTACCGTAGGTGAATGGCAAACCTACACCTTCTTACTTTCAGACTTATTTGCTGCGGGCTTAGATGTTAGCGATATAGATGTATTGATGGTTTTCCCTACATGGGGAACGGGTGACGGTGCAGTTTACCGTATTGATAACGTCGCAATTACTGCGCCTTAACCACCTGTTATTACAAGTTGACGGCGTAGAACGCGCCGTCCTTATAAAACTCATTTAACTGATATTAGCCTGATATTAGCCTGATATTAATAAAAAGAATTAATTAAGTAGGTCATCATGAAACAATCAAAATTTACTAAAACACGTTTAGCAATATACATCTCAGCAGCATTATCTGCAGCTACTTATAATCATGCATTTGCGGTTGAAGCCGCTCCTGATGAAGAAGCTGTTGTCGTTGAGTCCGAAGTTGAGTCCCAAGTTAAGCCCACAGAAGTTTTAGCAACTGAAGAAATTGCTGATTTCAAGGAAAAACAAGCAGAAATAGAAGTCATTCAAGTTACCGGTATTGTTGGTAGCTTAGGCAAATCAATGAACCTAAAGCGAAATGCCTCAGGTGTTGTTGATGCCATCTCATCAGAGGATATGGGGAAGTTTCCAGACACAAATTTAGCTGAATCTTTACAGCGTATTACAGGTGTTAGTGTAAGCCGCTCAAACGGAGAAGGTAGTCAAGTTACCATACGTGGCTTTGGTCCAGACTATAACTTAATTACCTTAAATGGCCGTCAAATGCCTGCTACAGGTAATTCACGTTCATATAACTTAGAAAACATTTCATCTGAAGGTATCAGTACTTTAGAAGTCATTAAAACAGCACGCGCTGAAACCGCAAGTGGCGGTATTGGTGGGGTAGTAAATATCGTTACCCTAAAACCCTTCGATAGCCCAGGTTTGAAATGGACGGTTATGGGGCAAGCAATGTATGACGAATCTAATGTTGAAGGTGATGACGTTACTCCTGAAATTTCAGGCGTATTTAGTAATACTTTTGCTAATGAAACTTTCGGTATAGCAGCATCTGTTGTGCATCATCGCAGAGATTTTCAACAGCAAAATGCGAGTATTCAAGGTTGGCAGGCTAATGTTGCTTTACCATCAAACCTTGATGAAAGCATGGTAACTGATCCTCGCCCTGTAGATGGTGAAGGTGAGCGAGTTGGTAATTACTACCTTCCTAGAAGCATGAATTACGGTTTTGATGACATTTCTCGAGAGCGTACCAATGGCTTTGTTAGCTTACAATATGCGCCTACAGACGACATTATTGCGACAATTGATTACAGCTTTGGTAAAGCATTTACCTCCAGTGACTCGCTAGGCTGGGGAGTTTGGCATGATTACGGTGGAAATATTAATGCTTATGAATTCGATGAAAATGGCACAGCCACTTATGCTGAATTTAGTGGCAACGATGCATCATATACCGCCTCAAGAAGTATCACTGAAGTTACTGAAAAATCAATAGGTTTAAACTTAGCTTGGCAAGCAACACAAACTTTAGGTTTTGCTTTTGATTACCATAACTCAAGCAATGAAGCCGATAATGGTGCTGATGAAGGTCTTGGTAGTGATGGCTCTTTGGTATTAGGCTCCGACCAACTGGTTTCTAAAACCTACGATTATCGTGAAGGCGAAATTCCACAAACCTTGGTTAATTGGAATAATGGCTCAACCACATTAGCTCCAAGCGAAATGGACTCACATTTCAGTCAATTTATTCATTCACCAGGTAAATCAGAGGTTGAGCAATTTCAACTTGATGCAGAATGGGAGAATGATACTGACTCACCGTTAGTGAATATCAAAATGGGTATCTCCCATGCCGATCAACTTATTGGTGGCTCAAGTGCGTGGAGTGGTTTAATTGGCGGTTTCTTATTCAATCCTCAATACACGGCAATGTTCCCTGACAGTATGTTTACTAAAAATGACACTAGCCAATTTCTTAATGAATTTGACGGTGGTGGTAATGATTTAGCACTAAATTATTACTATGACTTTGACTTTGATGAAGTAGTTGCACGTTCTGAGTCTTTTTTAAATGAAGAGGTACTTGGCGATGATTACTTTGCGCCAACCGCTTACCGTGACGGATCAACCTACTCAGAAACTTCAGTACAAGAAGTTACAACAAGTGCTTATGCACAAATGCTAATGGAATTTGATGTAATCAGCTTACCTGTACAAATGAATTTTGGTTTACGTTATGAAAAAACCAATGTTACAAGCCGCGTTAAACAAGATGTACCTGTTGACGTATGGTGGTTAGGCGGCAGTGAATGGCATACCCAGTTAGAAACGGGCAATAATGCTGCTTTAGAAACAACGGGTGATTACGACGTGTTCTTACCTATGATTGATGCAAAATTTGAGTTCACTGAAGACTTAATAGGGCGAGCGTCATGGGGTAAATCGTTGGCTAGAGCTCCGTTAAGTGCATTAGCTGGTACTAGAATATTATCGGGTAGCCCAAAAATTGGCTCTCGTAGTGGTTATGATGGTAATACAGGCATGGAACCTTACGTGTCTACAAACATCGATTTAAGTTTGGAATATTACTACGGTGAAGCAAGTTACGCGTCAGTAGGCTACTTTCATAAATCGGTTGTTGATTGGATAGGTACTGATATTTTCCAAGTTCAAATTGACGGTCTTCATGATATTTACCAAAGTAACCGCTGGAATGTTGCCGAGGCTGATATTTTAGCACGTGATGAAGTTGCCACAAACGACGCTATTTTCGCCCAAATGCAAACCAACGGTGCGGTATTAAATGATCAAGGTTATATAGAGCCGCTTGATACTGATGCGTTAATAGAGTGGAATATTACTCAGCCATTTAATAGTGATCAAACCTTTACTGTTCAAGGTATTGAATTAGCCATTCAGCATGTATTTGGTGAATCTGGTTTTGGTGTTGGCATAAATGGCACGATAATGGATCCAAGTGAAAAATATGATCCTGAGAGCCTAAGTGTTCAGCAAGTGCTACCAGGTGCAAGTGATTCTGCCAACTTCCAAGGATTTTATGAGAAATATGGATGGTCAATCAAAACTACCTATGCATGGCGCGACGATTACTTAATTGGTATAGGGCAAGATCAAGGCTCTGCCGATGCACCGTCACAAAATGCTAAAGCTTATGGACAATGGGATATCAGTGTTAACTATGACATCACCGATAACTTCACAGTATTTGCTGAGGGTATTAACTTAACTAATGAAACAGAGCAAAAGTACGGCCGATATGAACGTCAGTTTTTAGAAGCTAATCAGTACGGCACTCGTTACGTTTTAGGTGCACGCTATCGCTTCAAATAGCGACTTTTAGTCCGCCTTTGTCGCTTCAAAGGCGGATTTTTTTCTAAAACAGAACACCCTGTTTTATTTTTTGTTTATATACATTGGCTAAGGAACTCTCATGGCTAGTTCTCCTGGATTTACCGAACATGCAACAACTTCTGCGGTAAGTGAATCATTTAATGATTCAAATACAAATAGCAGTAATCGCTTTGCTCTTATTTCATTAACCTCGCTATTTTTCATGTGGGGATTTATCACCTGTTTAAATGATATTTTAATTCCTTATTTAAAAGGCATGTTTTCTTTAAATTATACCCAAGCAATGTTGATTCAATTTTGTTTCTTTAGTGCTTACTTTATTGTGTCTATCCCTGCCGGTGCTATTGTTGGAAAAATAGGTTATAAAACCGGTATTGTTTCTGGCTTAGGCGTTGCTAGTGTTGGTTGTTTACTGTTTATTCCCGCAGCAAATGCTGAAGTGTACGGACTATTTTTATTTGCATTATTTGTACTCGCATCAGGTATTACCTTGCTGCAAGTTTCAGCAAACCCTTATGTTAGTGCTTTGGGGCCAAGTAAAACGGCTTCTTCACGCTTAACTATGACCCAAGCATTTAATTCATTAGGTACCACAGTTGCACCATTTTTTGGCTCTTGGTTATTGTTTAAAGGCGCTGAGCATATGGACGTTATTGACAGCTCTGCAGTACAAACACCCTACATAATACTTGCAGGCGCATTAATCTTATTGGCTTTTATTTTTACAAGACTGAATTTACCTGACTTAGGTAAAAGTGAAAACGTACAATTATCACCGCTTAAAGCGTTAAAGTTCAGTCATTTAAAGCTTGGTGCTATTGGTATTTTTGTTTATGTGGGGGCAGAAGTTGCCATTGGTAGCTTCTTAGTAAGCTTTTTAGCAGACCCCAAAATAGCAGGCATGAATGAAGCCACCGCTTCACATTACATCGCCTATTATTGGGGCGGCGCTATGGTTGGCCGCTTTATTGGTGCTTTAGTAATGCAAAAAGTAGCGGCTAATAAGGTACTTTACATTAACGGTATCAGTTCAATTATTTTAGTTTCGGTGGCTATTTTATCTGAAGGCGCATTAGCCATGTGGGCAATATTAGCGGTTGGTTTATTCAACTCTATTATGTTCCCAACTATTTTCAGTTTAGCCATTAATAAGTTAGGAGATGCAACAAGTCACGGCGCAGGTGTCTTGTGTTTAGCTATTGTCGGTGGTGCGATAGTTCCCTTATTGCAAGGCGTTTTGGCTGACATGATAGGATTACAGGAGGCTTTCATTTTACCTATTTTATGTTATCTATTTATTGTTTATTACGGCGTTAAAGGTTTCAAACCAGTTTTAAGCGAGGGTGATAACAATGCATAAATTTAAACCTACCTTTTTAGCGACTTTTATTGCGGTATCTTTATCTGGCTGTGGTGAACCTAGCTCAACAGCAGAACCGGCTAACACTACAGACAATGTGAATGCTGAAGTTAATGTAGAGTCAAAAGCAAATGAAGTACTTTGGCCTTATGTTCAATCAGAAGTTGTTAAAGACCCTAAATTAGAAGCGCAAGTTAAAGCTCTCTTATCAAAAATGACGCTAGAGCAAAAAATAGCACAAATGATACAACCTGAAATTAAAGAAATTACGGTTGCAGATATGCGCCGTTATGGTTTTGGCTCATACCTTAACGGTGGCGGCGCTTTTCCAAATAACAACAAACACTCTACACCGCAAGACTGGGTTGATTTAGCTGAGCAAATGTATCAAGCCTCTATTGATGATTCACTTGACGGAACAACTATCCCTACCATGTGGGGAACCGATGCTGTACATGGTCATAACAACGTTATTGGTGCGACATTGTTTCCGCATAATATTGGTTTAGGTGCAGCAAATAACCCTGAGTTAATTACTCAAATTGCAGAGGCTACAGCAACCGAAGTTATGGTAACAGGTATTGATTGGGTGTTTGCGCCAACAGTTGCCACTGTTAGAGATGATCGCTGGGGGCGGACTTATGAAAGCTATTCAGAAGATCCAGCTATTGTGAAAAGCTATGCAAGTGCCATTGTTAAGGGATTACAAGGTGATGCAAATAAAGACTTTCTTAGTGATCGCCGTGTTATCAGTACCGTTAAACACTTTATTGGTGATGGGGGAACCGTTGATGGTGATGACCAAGGCAATAATATAGATAGCGAGAGCGACTTATTTAATATTCATGCGCAAGGCTATATGGGCGGCTTAGCAGCTGGCGCACAGTCGGTTATGGCATCATTCAACAGTTGGAACGGTAAAAAATTGCACGGTAGTCATTACCTGCTAACTGAAGTGCTAAAAGAAAAAATGGGCTTTGACGGTTTTGTTGTCGGTGACTGGAATGGTCACGGACAAGTTGCAGGCTGTACTAATGACAGTTGTTCACAGTCGGTAAATGCGGGCTTAGATATTTTTATGGTACCTACCGCTGATTGGAAGCCGTTAATGGCAAATACCATTAAGCAAGTTGAGTCAGGTGAAATAAAGTTATCGCGTATAGACGATGCGGTTACGCGTATTTTACGAGTAAAAGTTCGTGCGGGTTTATTTGATAAACCAAGTCCAGCTAATAGAGTTCTTTCCAATAAAACCGAGCACATTGGCAGTAAAACTCATAGAGATATTGCCAAACAAGCAGTGCGAGAATCATTAGTTTTACTTAAAAACAAAAATAACATTTTACCGTTATCACCTAAGCAATCATTCTTAATTGCAGGCGATGGTGCTGATAATATTGGTAAACAATCAGGCGGTTGGACAATTACTTGGCAAGGTACTAATAACGTGAACTCTGAATTCCCTGGTGGTAGTTCAATTTATGATGGTTTCGCTGAGCAAATAACTGCTGCTGGTGGCTCTGTTCAATTAAGTGTTACAGCTGAGTACGATGAAAAACCTGATGTTGCCATTGTTGTTTTCGGTGAAGACCCTTATGCAGAAGGTCATGGCGATATTGTTAATTTAGCTTATCAGAAGTCGACTAAATCAGATTTAGCGTTACTTAGAAAATTGAAAGCACAAGGTATACCTGTGGTTTCAGTATTCTTAAGCGGCAGACCGTTGTGGGTAAATGCTGAATTAAATGCCAGTGACGCGTTTGTCGCCGCTTGGTTACCTGGCTCTGAAGGCAGTGCTATTGCTGATGTACTGTTAAATAATGCTGATGAAACTAAGCAAAATGACTTTAACGGAAAGTTATCATTTTCTTGGCCAAACAATGCCTACCAACATGTGAATAAAGGCGACAACTTGGTGAACCAAGAACAGCCTTTATTTGCTTATGGTTACGGCTTAACATATTCAGACAAAGACACCTTAAGCGATGAACTAAATGACATTTATGTTGCTCAAGTTAATGCTAATGACGCCAAACATATTTTTAATGGTCAAACGGTTAAACCTTGGCGATTGTATTTAACATCAAGTGAAGGTGATGAACACATTAATTCAAGTAGTCAGTCTATTAGTGGTGTTAGTTATCGCACCATTGATAAGCAGATCCAAGAAGATGCGTTTAAAGTGAGCATTGGCAAAATGCAAGCAGAGAGAAGTACTGGAAATGGCGCTGGTATTCGATTCACAAGTTTTGGTAATTTTAGTGAAGATTTGTCAAGTATTGTTGAACAGAAACTCTCGTTGCACTTTAGTATTAAACTAGATGAGCCAGTGACTTCAGCTGTGTCATTATCAATGAATTGCGAACGCTTAGGTGATCCTGTAGGTAGCTGTAATGCTGATATGGATTTACAGAAGCACCTTGCCAAATTACCAATTAATACATGGCAAGATGTTTCTGTAGACTTAGCATGTTTTTCTGAAAAAGGCATGAAGTTTGAACAAACCATTACCCCTTTTCAATTAACTTCAAAAGGGCCACTTACTGTATCGGTGAGTAATGTGTCGTTTAAGAAAAAAAATAACGACATCTCAACGCATATTACTTGTCAGTAATCTTCAATCAAGCTCCACTGCTACAATAAATGTTTCAGTGGGGTTTCACATCGCTATTAATCCAAAATTAAAAAGGTGAAACAATGAAAACTCTTACTACGCGTTTAGCGATCTTGTATCTTTGCTTCAGCGTTATAAGCATTAGCTACGCCGCTAGCAATGCAAGCAACAGCAGTAATACTGCTTATATTATTAACGATAACGATAACGTTAATAGTGAGTACTCGTTAATGCATGTTAATGCGTATATCCAAAATGTTTCCAGTAGAAACTCATTAAGCTTAAATGGTGCATGGTCATATATTATTGACCCGTATGAAAATGGTTATTACAACCATAGATACGAGCCTTATGATCAGGGTTACTTCAAAAACAAGAAAATGACAAAGCCTGATGACTTGATTGAGTATAATTTTGACGCAGCAGAAACACTGCAAGTACCAGGTGATTGGAATACTCAAAAGCAAGAGTTAATGTTTTACGAAGGCACAATTTGGTACCACAAAAACTTCCAAATAAAGAAGAAAACCGATAAGCGTTATATCGTTAATTTTGGCGCGGTTAACTACCAAGCTATTGTGTATGTAAATGGTAATAAAGTAGGGAGTCATGAAGGTGGCTTTACTAGTTTCCAATTTGACATAAGTCAGCACCTACAAAATGGAGATAATTTTATCACCTTGAAAGTAGACAACCGACGAGAGCGAAACCAAGTTCCTACGGTAAATACCGACTGGTGGAATTACGGCGGCATTACCCGTGAAGTTAGTATACTAACATTACCTAAAAGCTATGTTGCTAATTACAAAGTAGCGTTAAACAACGAATCAACTAATACCATTCAAGGAGAAATTTGGTTAGCCGGTTCTAAAGACGATAAAAGTAATAAGCTTAACGTTGAAATAAGTATTCCTGAATTAGGAATTACTCAACAAATTAAAGCGAATAGCCAAGGTAAAGCGATATTTAGCTTTAAAGCAGCGCCTGAATTATGGTCGCCAAATAACCCTAAGTTATACCAAGTAAATATTGCCTACAACGGTGAGGTGATTAAAGACAAAATTGGCTTTAGAACCATAAACACCAAGCAAGATGAAATATTATTAAATGGTCAGCCTTTGTTTTTACGTGGTATTAGCCTACATGAAGAATCGCCATTAACGAATGGGCGAGCATGGAGTGAAGCTGACGCGAGAATATTACTTACTTGGGCAAAAGAGTTAGGTTGTAATTTTGTACGCTTAGCGCATTACCCGCATAATGAAAACATGTTAAGAATAGCTGATGAACTTGGCTTAATGGTGTGGTCTGAAATTCCTGTTTATTGGACAGTAATGTTTGATAACGCAGAGGTTTATACAAAAGCAGAAACACAGTTAGTTGAAATGCTGCGTCGTGATATGAACCGTGCCTCCATTATTTTATGGTCAGTTGCTAATGAAACGCCTAACTCTGACAGTCGTTTATCATTCTTAACCAAGCTTATTAGCAAAGCGAGAGAACTAGACAATAACCGTTTGTATACGGCAGCAATGGACACTCATAGCAGCTCGAAAGATGGGGTTGTTATTGATGACCCATTAATTGAAGCAGTAGACGTTATTGGTATTAATCATTACTGCGGTTGGTATTACTCGGTATCTGAAAAGTGTGCAGATATTGTTTGGCAAAACCCGCATAACAAGCCCGTAGTAGTAAGTGAGTTTGGCGCAGGCGCACTCTCAGGTAAACATGGTGCTAAAGGTGAGCGTTGGACAGAAGAGTATCAAGCTGATTTATATAAGTACAATTTAGCAATGGTAATGAATATTCCGGGTATTCAAGGTGTTAGTCCTTGGATCCTAAAAGATTTTCGTTCACCACGTAGACCGTTAAAAAATATTCAAGACTTCTGGAATAGGAAAGGGCTCTTGTCAGAAAGTGGTGTAAAGAAACAAGCGTGGTTTGTGTTGAATGACTTTTACCAATCACTAATCGAGAATGAAAAATAATATCAACTAAGGTCAAGTAGCTAATACTTGGCCTTGGTTTGAGCATAAATTTCACCTTCAATGATATTTACTATGAACCACTAAAAAACATTACAGCTTACTTATGTTACCTATCAACGCAAGTTACCGATTTTTAGGAAAAAATAAGTTTATTACTCTAATTTTTAATATAAAAAAACATGAAATAATTTAAATTTTTTGAAAAAAAACTTTCATATTAATGCTAATTAAATCAGTGGTATAAAATAGCGTCACTCTTTATTTCTACGCTTTACTGATAAAAAAGTAAAAGAGTGACGACTTACTTTTCTTAAAAATTGACATTAACAAGGTGGTTCCAATATCTAATTACCTAGCTGACTCTGTTTATTAGCTTACGGTATTAGGTGTAAATAAAAACAAAAATTATAGAGAGATTGTTAGTATGAAAAATACAAATTACAACGAGATGTTACCCCATAAAAAATTATCTAAAATTCGATTAGGTTGTATGACCGGTTTACTCTTGTTAGCGAGTACTCAAGCTAATGCCGAAGTGGGAGCGTTGTTATGGGAAGACAACTTTAATACCTTAGATACACAAAATTGGACAGTTGATGTTGGTGATGGTTGCGACCAAGGTTTATGTGGTTGGGGTAACGCCGAACTGCAATGGTACAGCGAAAGCAATGCCTACGTGCTAGATGTACCCGGAGAAATAGGTAATAAAGCTCTTGTTCTAGAAGCTATTTCAGAAGATAGCAATGGCTATGCTTTTACCTCAGGCAAAGTACAAAGTAGTAATAAAATCTCCGTTCAATACGGTATGATTGAAGTTCGCTTACAAATACCTGACGTAGGTATTGGCTTATGGCCCGCTGCTTGGATGCTAGGTACAACAACACAAAGTTGGCCAGCCAAAGGCGAAATTGACATGATGGAAATGGGGCAAAGTGTGCAATCACGCACCGATGCTGGTTTCCCCGATGCAGAAATAAATAACTACACAGGCTCTAATCTTATTTTTTATACTGATGCTGCCTGTAGCGATGGCAACCCAACGTGTGCAGCAAGTATTGCTTGGCAAAATGACAATGCCCACCTTTCAGACACACCATTAACAAACCGTTTTGTAACATATCGCACCTACTGGACCGAGACTGAGATTCGATTCACGGTAGAAGACAATGGCGTGGAATATGATATGTTCGACGCCCCTTTTACTATTTCAGCCGAGTCTGATGAATTTCAAGCCCCTTTCTATTTACTACTTAACTTAGCGGTTGGTGGAAACTTTACTGATGCGGCAACCAATGATCAAGTTACTGCAACAACACCTGCCAAAATGTACATAGATTACGTACGTGTTTACGAATTAGACGGTCAAGGTGAAGTATTTATTGGTGATCAAACAGTTCCTGAAGCGGGTACTTTTGGTGTGTTTACTGATGTAACACCAACCGATAATAAGCTAGAAGCAGGGCAAACTTCAGACATTTATGTATGGAATACAGCTACCGTAGAAGATGGCACTATTGCTGCCAATGAAGGCGAAAATGTTATTGCGTGGAGTTACACAGGTTCAAACGAATGGTTTGGTGGTAGTATTAATACTCGACAAGCACGTGACATGAGTAACTTTGCTGAAAATGGCGAAATAAGCTTTGATATTAAAATTCCAGCTGATGTGGCTTTTAAAGTGGGTATTGAAGACACCTACAGCAACCAAAACTGGCTAGATTTTCCTGCAAATACTACAACTTATGGGTTAGTTCGTGATGGTGAGTGGGCAACAGCAACTATTCCTGTTGCAGATATGCGTGGTACCTTAATCGCCTTACAGTCACTTGAAGGCATGTTTTATATTGCTAGTGTCGATGGTGCCTTACCTATAGCTCCTTTTGAAATGGCGATAGATAATATTGTCTGGACAGGTGGCGGTGAAGTGATTGTTACTGATTCAGATGGTGATGGTGTTGCTGACATATTAGATAACTGTGCAAATACACCTGCGGGTGCTGTAGTTGATAATAATGGCTGTGAAATCCTTACCGTTGTTGATACCGATAATGATGGTGTTAACGATGACGATGATTTATGTCCAAACACAATTATCGGTAGCTTGGTTGATGATAACGGTTGTCCTTTAATTGTTGCCAAAAGCGAACTAATACAAGCAGAAGACTACACTAACTTCACTGACACCACGTCAAATAATATTGGCGGCGAATACCGCAGCGATGCGGTTGATATTCAAGCCACGTCAGACACCGATGGCGGTTATAACGTTGGCTGGATTGAAAGCGGAGAAATGCTTGAATATGCCCTTGAACTTGGCGCAGGAACCTATGCTATTTCTACCCGCGTAGCCTCGAATAGAACGGGTACATACACCCTAAGTGTTGATGGCGTCACAATCAACAATGATACCGTAGCTACTAATGCATGGCAGGTTTATGAAACCCATGAACTGGGTGAGGTAACGGTTGATGCCGGTGAACATACACTTACCATTACAGTAGATAGTGGCAATTTCAACATCAACTGGTTAAACCTTGAACTTATTGATGCAAGTGTTGTAGATGCAGATAACGATGGTGTGCTTGATGATGTTGACCAATGTTTAGATACCAGTGCAGGCACAATCGTAGACGAAACAGGCTGTGAAGTTATTGCGGTTGAAGTACACGGTGTAACTGAAACGTCTGACAGCAGTGTTGAGTTTTTTGTCAACGTAACGGGTTGGGCTGATGTTCACTATAAATTGAATGACGGTGGACAACAAAATTTACGCATGCTCCTGACAGGCAGTGGTAATACATACGCTTTAGAAAATGTATCTGCTGGCGATGTAATCACGTATTTCTATACCTATCAAGATAATGATGGCACGGTTAGAGATTCGGCTTGGGCAACGCATACTGTTAGTGGTGCTAGCCAATAAATTTCGCTAATTATTAATTAAGGCGGCTGCCATTCTTTTCGATAAAAAAGGATGGTAGTTACTTACACTTCAATACATTTATCAACATCTTAATAAGGATAATAAGTGCTTTAGTTGTAAATTTAACTCTCAAACCATTCACTTTTTTATGGGATTACTGATGTAGAGGTACACAGTACAGAGAAAAAATAAAAAAGTATCAATGTAGGAATAACTCGAATGAAAAAAATAAAATTAAATAAAAAAACATTCAACCTCCTTTTTAGCTGCTTAACAGGAACACTCTTGTTAGCTAGTACTCAAGTATCTGCTACTACCGCTGCTAGCGTATTAATTCAAGCAGAAGATTACACAGGGTTTTCTGACACCTCAGACAATAATCTTGGCGGTCAATACCGCACAGATGCTGTTGATATTGAAACCACCTCAGACACAGGCGGCGGATATAACGTTGGCTGGATAGAAAGCGGAGAAACTCTTGAATATACACTTGAATTGGACGCAGGTACTTATGAAGTAAATACACGCGTTGCGTCAGCTGCCAGTGGTGATTACACCCTAAGTATTGACGGCCTAACCATTGCAAGCAGCTCTGTTTCTACGAATGGTTGGCAAGCGTTTGAAACTCAAACGCTTGGCTCTATTACCGTAACTGATAATCAACATATACTCACACTTACCGCTGATAGTGGTAACTTTAACATTAATTGGCTTAACCTTGAGTTAACAGCCGCAGCAGTGCCAGATACAGATAATGACGGTATTAATGATGACATTGACCTCTGTGCTGATACCCCAGCAGACACAGTGGTAGACTCAACAGGTTGTATTGTACTGGTTACTAGCCAATTATTGCTAGAAGCCGAAGACTATACCGATTTTTACGATAGCACTATTGGTAATACTGGTGGTGAATACCGCTCTGATGATGTTGATATTCAAATAACAGGCGACATTAACGGCACTTACAATGTTGGTTGGACGGCTGCCGATGAATGGTTAGAGTACAGCGTAACCTTAGGTGCAGGTATTTATAATATTAGTACACGCGTAGCTTCATCTCGAGGCGGCGCAAGTTATGAACTCGCGTTAGATGGTAATGTATTCGCTACTGACACGGTAGACAGCACTGGTAGTTGGCAAAGCTATGAAACCCATAACGTAGGCAAAATTACAGTACAGCAAGGTATTTATACACTGCGCCTTAACGTGCTTAATGGTGCTTTTAATATTAACTGGTTACAACTTAGCTTAACTGACGACACGGGCGATTTAGATAATGACGGTGTTATTGATCGTATTGACCAATGCGTTGACACGCCTGCAGGTGAAGTAGTAAGCATTTCAGGGTGCCCTGTACTTTCTTCTGATGATGTTACAGCGTTGTTCGATACTTCAACCGCCTTAGACGGCGTTTATCAAGAGTACACAACAGAAGCATTAATCACGCGTTTTGGTGATCGCCCGCGTACTCGTCACGCCAAAGAAAGTGCATTTCAATCTTATGATCATTATATCGCCCATTACTTTGAACATCGCTCTTCAAGCATTGAAATCATTGACCGCGTAGCAATGGGAGGCGAGGGTATAACGTTAAATGTACGCACTGTTTGGCCTATATCAACGCAGCGTGAAGGTCGTATTTGGTATATGGGATGGGGCACACTCGCTGACTACATTGACAACTCCTTAATGGAAATAGATACCAGTCGAGGTGATGAAAATGGCTTTGACGGCACATATTATCATTACACCAAAACGGTTACTTTTAACCCACGAAAATCACCGTCAAACCTAAGTACAGCAGGAGATACCGCGCTAGGTAATTTTTCTTACGACTCTCCAGCGATTGAGGTTGGCGATTTAATGGAGTTTGAAATTAGCCAGTTTAGTGGAGAAGTAGACGGTGTTGCGATAACAGGGCAAACAAACTATTACGGTTCAACATTTTTATATGTTGCTGGTAAAGGTATTGTTCCTTGGTATTTAGAAAATCCTGGAGAGTTCGTTCAATATTACGAGCATTTCCAAGAAGATAGCCGAGAACTACCTGAAGAATACCGTTTAGGTGGCGATACAACCGCGCCATATCAATATACCGACGAGCCAGACAATTACTTTATGCAAATGGCCTTGAATATTGACTATGACAAATCGCAAAAATTCTTAGAAGGTCGCCGCGTATTTCACTCATCATTTAATGATGGACTACACGATGAGTTTGACGATAACGGTGAATTTGAAGACGTTACGGGTTTAATCGGCGCTCATCATGTCAACGAAAGCTGTTCGGGTTGTCATGTTCGTAATGGCGGCTCAAGTGTTGAAGCCATTGGGGTTCCACTAGATCGCTGGATATTTAAAGTGGGCGATGAAACAGGTGCGCCTGACGCAGAGCGTGGACGGGTAATACAGCCGAGCAATGCTAGTGAAAATGGCAGTACAAATGGAAGTGGTAGCGGTGAGGGCACAGTATCTATTGCCCAGTGGACAGAATCCAAAGAAGGTTTGCGCACGCCAACCTATGCTTTTGAAAGCGGACAGCCAGCAACGTTCTCTGCTCGTATTTCACCAAGGTTAGTAGGTTTAGGCTTGCTTGAAGCTATTAGTGAGGCAGATATTTTTGCATTAGAGCTAGCGCAGTCAGAGAGTATTAATGGCGTTTCTGGTCGAGTAAACTTAGTGAGCGACCCTAAAGAACCAAACCTTACGCGTATCGGTCGTTTTGGCTGGAAAGCAGGTACTGTCAGCGTTGAACATCAAGTGGCAGGCGCATTAAATACCGATATGGGTGTTAAAACGTCACTTTTACCTGAGCTTGATTGTGGTAGTAATCAAACTAACTGTAACTCTGCTGCGCAAGCATTAGACGATACCAACCTAGATAATCTTGTGTATTATGTGCAAGCCCTTGCAGTACGTGCACAACGTGGCATGGAATCAGGCGTTGAAAATACGTCAATTAAAGCAGGTAAACAAGTCTTTATAGACACAGGTTGTGCTGAATGTCATACGCCATCATTCCAAACAAGCGAATATCATCCGTTAGTTGAAGTGCGAGACCAAGCAATTCAACCTTATACCGATTTATTGGTGCACGACATGGGGGATGGCTTGGCTGATAACTTAGCCGAAGGTACGGTTAGTGGCCGA
The DNA here is from genome assembly GCF_018860585.1 of Colwellia sp. E2M01. GTDB lineage: Bacteria > Pseudomonadota > Gammaproteobacteria > Enterobacterales > Alteromonadaceae > Colwellia. Next base: position 5,153 of record NZ_JAHKPR010000016.1, on the reverse strand, counting down.
GAATGGCGTACTACACCACTTTGGGGATTAGGTTTGTCAATGTGTGTAACCAATGGCGTAATAAACCCAACGGGCGCTGAAGGTGATGATGTTTGTAACGAAGCCCCTGGCGGCACATACTTACATGATGGTAGAGCACGCACTATTGAAGAAGCTATTCTTTGGCATGGTACCAATGGTAGTGAAGCGTTAACATCAACGAATAATTATAAAGCATTAACAGATGAACATCGAACTAACTTACTTAACTTCTTAGAAGCGTTATAAGTATATTTAATCCCTTTGATGTATAAGTTAGCGTGAATGGGGAGGAATACTCCGTTCATGCTATATTTGATAAGCCTGGTATCGCATTAATCTAACCTGGGTTGAAACAGCGTTTTACTGTTAGAACTCCTCGTTGGACTACTTAATTCTGATTTTTTATAAGGGATTGATAATTAAAGGGTTAACTATGTCAGTAATAGACGCACGTATTTTTAATTTAAACGATATTTGTTTCATCATCACCATCATTGAATGCTTAATTTTGGCATTTTACCGATTCTTTTTAGATAAAAGCCAAGGTTTACAGCGTTTTATTTTTGGTGCTTTTCTGCTTGCTATTGTAATAGAGATTTTAACTAAATTATTAATATGGAATGAACTCGTTCCTATCTCTACAGGCGTTCGTCAGTATTTACTTCCCTACCTGTTTGTTATTGGCCACTTAACCAGAGGCCCTTTATTCTTATTGTATGTTTACTCAATAACACAAACCCAATACCGTATAAAAATATCTGATAGTTTGCACTTTATCCCTATGGCGGTAGGGCTTTTTATTGTTTTTTTAAATTCAGCAACGACCCAAGATTTAAAAATGTACTCCGAAGTAACTCTGCAAAAGTCCTATATATCTACTGTCATGTGGTATTTTGTTACTACAGTATCTATGGGATATGCTTTATTTTCATTGTTTTCTGTACGACGCTATTATGCTCAGCTTAAGGCTAATTACTCCACTTTTTCTACGGTAGAAATTAACTGGTTAACCATCATATCTTTTTGTTTTATTCTTTGTTGGAGTTGGTCTTTTATTGTGGTGGTGGTTGCTGACTTATGGGGCGGTATTTTTGCCGATAATATAGGCAAAATGTATAATTATATTATCTTCTTTTTGATTAACTCTCTTTTTATTTATAGCCTATTTCATAGTCATAAAATGCTAACCTGTCAGCCCTTTATTAAAAAAAATAATGATAAAGCAATTGAGTGTGAGAAAATTATTAACAAAATTAATAAGATTATTATTGAAGAAAAAATTCATCTTGAACCAAATATAAATATTGAAGAATTTTCTAAAAAAATAGCGGTTTCAGCTAAAGATGTTTCATACATATTAAATAAAAAATTAAACACCAGTTTTTTTGAATTTATTAATTACCACCGCATTGAAGAAGCCAAAAGTTTACTCAAAGACAGCACAATGAAAAATAAAAATATCTTAGATATTTTATTAATGTCTGGCTTTAATAATAAATCGTCATTTCATCGTTTTTTTAATCGATTAGTTGGCGTATCGCCGAGTGAGTATAGAAAAGTTAATTCAGATAATGATAAACATGTTGGAAGGTAACGCTTTTAAGTGAGTAGTGCTAAGGCTGATTAATAAACAATATTATTTGCAGAATTCTTTGTAAATAACTAGATATTACTTAGCTTTAGTTTATCAACGCAAGTGTTAATGGCTTATTTGCTGCCGTAAATACGCCGCAGCACCTAAAATACCCGGTTGCTCTTCAGTAATAACATAGGTTGGTATCTTTTGATTAAAGCCTGCAAAACGTCCTTTTGCTTCAAATGCTTGTCTAAATTCACTGTTCTGCAGGAATTCGATAAAGCGAGGTACTATTCCACCTGCTATATAAACGCCTCCGAAGCTGCCAAAGGTTAAAGATAAATTCCCCGCAAAAGCGCCCAATATTTTACAAAATTGCAGTAAGGTTTGATGGCAAATATCGCAGCTGCGATCAATAGCTTTTTCTGATATTTTAGCGGCGGTATATGATTGTACAGGCTGTTGCTTGATGTGTGATATTGCTTGGTAAATTTGCTCTATACCCAGGCCTGACAATAATTGTTCATAGGATACATGCTGATATTTAGTGAGCAGGAAGTTTAATATTGCTGCCTCTGTGCTGTTTGTTGGTGCAAAATCAACATGACCACCTTCGCCAGAAATGGTAATACACTGCTGATTGTGAAAAACAACATTGGAAACACCTAACCCTGTGCCTGGGCCACATATAGAAATAGGTTTTTGAGGCACTGTCATACCAGCACCAATTTTTACTTTTTGCTTGTCATTTAAAAAGGGCGCAGCATGAGCAATGGCAGTATAGTCATTAATCATATACAAAGTATTGAGCTGTAATGTGCTTTTTAGTGCAGACTGACTAAATTTCCACGGTAAATTAGTCATTTTTATTTCATCATTGTCAGCAGGACAGGCAATAGCAAGGCAAGCATTTAAACACTTACCAGATAAATTTTGCGCACTAACATAATGTTGAATGATATCGGCTAAGCCTTGATAGTCAGCACATCGATAAACCTCTAAGCTCTCTACCTCGCCTGATGTACTTACTGTACCAATTCGTAAGTTGGTGCCGCCAATGTCGGCAACAATATTGACCGTAGTTGGTTTTATAGGTAAATCATTAGTCATGTTAACACTCTCATTTTCAATATTTAAAGACTTGCGCATTGTTCTATTTTTTAAATAGAGAACAAGCACCGGTATCTGCCGATCTTAGATTGTTACGCATAAAACCGAAAAGCACTCGTCCCATGCCAACGTGATGCTGCTCTAAAGGGGATTGAGCGCTTGATCTTTTAGCAAGTACTTGTTCATCAACTAATAAGGTTAAGTGGCCTATTTCACAATTTAAATTAATTAAATCACCATTGTTAATTTTTGCAATAATGCCGCCATAAAGTGTTTCGGGTGATAAATGAATGGGCGCAGGTACATTACCTGATGCGCCTGACATTCGTCCGTCTGTCACCAATGCTACCTTATATCCTTTGTCTTGCAGTACAGCCAATGGTGGTATAAGCTTATGTAGCTCAGGCATTCCTCGTGCTTTGGGCCCTTGAAACTTAACAACGGCAATAAAATCCTTATCTAACTCGCCATTTTTAAAAGCAACTTCTATCTCATGTTGATCTTCAAATACTATTGCGGGCGCTTCAATAATACAGTTACTAACAGGCAGTGAAGATATTTTTATAACGGATACGCCGATATGCCAGAAAGCACTTTTAGGCCGCCATCTTTTTTGAAAGGTTGCTCTATTGTCGTAATAATTTCACTATCATCAGCAGTCTTAACCCCATCAACCCAAATTAGTTTGCCATTTTTTAGTGTTGGTTTTTGTGTATCTCTATTAACTTGTTTATGTGATTGAAGTATATTTGACTTACGCCATCAGGTTAAAACATCATTTTTTGGCGCTTTTATGCGATATATCTTGGTCGCTTGTTGATAACATAATGAGATACTTAAGCGGACAACTCTATGTAAACGCGTTATCAAGAATGATGTATGAGATGAAAATGAAATGATTACGGAACATACGTTAACAAGATATAAAAATGAGATAAAGGGGGCCTGATATACTGAGAAATAACTAAAGATAAGGCGATTTATTGAGCAATAGCTAGCTTTTGTAGTTGAAAGCAACACAGTATTTAATTATTTTAATCTAGGCAGGAAAGCAATAATTTAACGGACTTGGTTTGACAACGAATATAAAAAAGGCTGCTAAATTTCTTTAGCAGCCTTTTAAAATCAATTTGCATTATTACATTGAGCGGTTAGCTGTAGACAATAAACTTGATTACTTTATTGCTGAATATATTACTTCACTGTTGGATAAATAACTTTCCAGTCATTCTTCATATCAATCATTGTCCAACCTTGTTTGGCTGCTTCCTCAATGCCTTTATCAAACTTGCCTATTTTTGAGTCTCTATCGTAAGCCCATTCATGCTTTTCGTCAGTATGATGAACCATCAAACCAAGACGTAGGCTGGTATCTTCTTTACTAGGGTTAATGGTTGTGTATTGCAACATAGCTACATCACCATCAGAGTTACCTGCGGCTAAAATCGGGCGACGACCAATATGGCGGTAAATCCCAATAGGTTTAGCTTCTTTGTCGTCGTTAAAGCGAAGCTTGGCATCTTTAATGATAGTTGGCACACCATCACGCATTTCAAAATGTGATTCAAGGCTACTACCAATAACTTGCTCAGGTGGAATACCGTATACGTCTTCGGTAAATGCGCGCATAAACTCGATACCACCACCAGAAACAATAAAAGTTTTAAAGTCGTTAGCGCGTAAATATGTTAATAATTCTAACATTGGTTGATATACCATTGAGGTATATGGTTTGCCGCTGATTGGGTGCGTATCAGTCATGCTCCAATCGGTCACTGCTTGTGCAAATTCGCTTGCCGTCATATTGGCATGAGAAGCCGCAAGTAATTGCATTAAGCCTTTTTCACCTGAAGACATTACACCTTTTATATCGTTAGCTAACACACTTTTATAAGGCTCAGTTGTTTTCCACTCAGGGTGTTTATCAGCCATGTTTTTTATTTGATAAAAAACAAAAGCTAATTGAAAATAATAAGGTTGTTCACTCCATAATGTACCGTCGTTATCAAAGGTTGCTATTCGCTCTGCTGCTGGTACAAAATTTGGGGAGTTTTTATCGGTTACTTGTTTTACAAAAGTAACAATGTTTGTTTTTGTCTGACCATCATTCCATGAAGGAAGTGGATCGCTGGTTGTCACACACGCTGTCATAGCAAACGCTGACAATATAACAATTAATCGACTAAATAATTGCATTGAACTGATCTCCACTGTTTAATTTAAGTTAGTTAACTTGCTTTAGCTAGGTATAGAAAGAATATTATAGATTGTAGTAATACCAATTTGATTAAGTTCTTTCCCACTCAGCGAGAATTAAAAGGCTTAGAGGCAAGGCATTGATTGAAGAGAATGGTTGTTCCCTTGTCAAAATTAATAACACTGCATATAAGCCTTTTAAACTCGCCCTTGGGAGCTTGTTCGATGCACACTAACATCGTTAAATTTA
>NZ_JAHKPR010000059.1 GCF_018860585.1 Colwellia sp. E2M01 | reverse complement strand
CCATACAAGTTGCTTAAACGGACAAAAAACAGCTGGCTTTTTGCTCGTTCCTCGCTAATTTTAGCCAGCTATTTTATTGCCGCTTAGCAAAGCGTTAGTTGTCCGCAATATTTAGGTAAATCTAATTATCGCGCTTTGTGCTCAACTTAATATTTTACGTGTGTTTCAATCTTTGGTTTGGCAATGGAAGTGCCTTTCAATTATCCCTTCCCTTTTGCTAAACCCAGTTTTCGCCTTACACGTTTAGGTTATCAAAGTAGCTTTAGTTTTTAAGGCTCAAAGTTTACGTTTTGGTGTGTATTGCGGCGGTGCTTTTAGTTCTTCCTACCATTTCTTAAACATGGTAAGTTTTTGTTAGTTTTGTGTGTTCAATAAACAACGCAACTAACAAGCAAATCAACAGGGACACGTAACAGTTGGCTACCGTTCGTTCCTCACTATTTTAGCCAACATTACTTAGCCCATTATTTGGGCGTTAGTGAGTCAATATGAAAACTGCTGGAAGCTCAAATATACCTCGTAAAGCTTTTGTTATCTTGTTTTTTCAACTGATTGCTTGGGGGTTTATCTTAATATCATTTTTTGATGATTATAGCGTGGGTTATGATGCGGCAGGAGCTGGTATGGCACGTGGGTTTGCTGTTTTTTTTGTTGATGTTCCTTGTATGTTTTTTATCTTTCTGAGCACTTTCTATTTTTTAAAAGACAACTTGCCAAAATGGTTTAGGTATATTTCCATATTTAACTACTTTGGCGTGTTTTTAGTCTTTGCGTCGATTAACTGGTAAAACTCACTAACAAGTCGTTAAAGCAGGACAAATAACAGTTGGCTTTTGCTCCTGCGTCGCTTATTTTAGCCAACATATTATTTGCCTCTTAACGAGGCGTTATGTTTACAAGGAGTTTACGTGTATCTATCTCGTACCGATTTAAAAGTTAAAGAAGGATTGTCAGTAGAAGAAGCTTCTGAGGTTTGGAGTAAATATTATTTTTATGGTTGGAATAATAGTTTAACATGGGTGGTTACAGCTTTAGCTCTATTTGCGATATACTTTTTCTCTTTACCTTCTTGGTCTGTAGCAACTTCTCTATTGTTAATTCATTCATTAGTAGCACTACCATTAGCTACCAAGGAAATGCGTAATTATCTTCAAACTAGAAAATCTGGTGAACGGTAAACATAACAAGCCAATCAAGCAGGACAAAAAACAGTTTGCTGTTTTCGTTCCTCAACATTTTAGCAAACTATTTTTTGCCTCTTATTGGGGCGTTAGTTGGCACAACTTGTTCAAGAATAATTTTGTGTAAATAGGAAAGTTATCTCGCATAAACTGCATTTGTTTCAGTTCTTTTATGTGGCTAATTTTTTCGTGAAAAAGTAGTTTAGTATTTTTTGCTAAACAGTTTTCGCCTAACTCGGTTTGTGAATTCAATTAGCAAAAGTGTTAAGGCTCAAATTCACGGTTGGTGGCAAGTTGTGCTGTGCTTTTTAGTTCTTACTTGTTCAATTAAATTTCAGTGTTGTTGGTGAGGTAAATGTGTTTAACTATCAACCAACTAACAAGGCAATCAAACGGACAAATTACAGTTGGCTGTCGTTCGTGCCTCACTATTTTAGCCAACTGCAATTAGCCGCTTATTGTGGCGTTAGGGCTATCGAACTTTTATCTCCGTGGATAATGTTGTAGAATATAATACATAAATACCTATAAGGAGTATGTGATGTTTGATTTACAAAAGTCGTTGAATGATCGATTAGCTACATTAAAAAACAAAAAGCTAACATCAAACCAATCAATAGATTTTCCATATGAATCTAAAGAGTCTATTGAAAAATCTCTAAAGCGGGCAGGTATACTGAATAAAAATGGAAAAATAATTAAAAGGGTCGCTGCTTAAGTGTATGTTTCTCCTGGAGTTGTAGTAGGATTTCATGGTTGCGATAGAGCCGTTTTTGATTCAGTAATCAAAAACGGCTCTTCTATTTCGAATAGTGAAAATGATTATGACTGGTTAGGTCATGGTGTTTATTTCTGGGAAGGGAGTTATGAAAGAGCCTTGAACTGGGCTAAACAAAGTAAGGGGGTTAAAAGCCCTGCAGTGATTGGTGCATTTATTAAACTAGGCAATTGTATTGATCTTCTAGACTCTGTTCACCTTAAAAAAGTGAAATCTACCTATGAAATTTACAAAATTGAGTGCGATAAATTAGGTGTGAACTTACCTAAAAATAGAGCCGTGGTCAACGATATTAGTTTTATAAGAGAACTTGATTGTCAAGTTATCCAAAGACTTCAACAATTCAATAATGAATTAATAGCTAAAGATTTACATTTGCCCAATATGGCAGGGCAAAATATAAGAAAAATTCAGAGCCATCCTGAATTTATTGACTCTGTTCGGGGAATGTTTCCTGAAGGTGACGAGCTATATAATGGTGCTGGATTTCGGGATAAAAATCATATTCAACTCTGTATAGTTAACCCTAATTGTATAATCGGTTTTTTTGACCCAATCCATAAAAATAGCTGGTATAAGTCTCTCTAGATACCTATAGCCCTAACAAGCCAATCAAGCAGGACAAAAAAACAGTTTGCTGTTTTCGTTCCTCAAACATTTTAGCAAACTATTTTTTGCCTCTTATTGGGGCGTTATAAAAAAGAGTTTTATTTACACTACATGGAGTTTAGAAAATGGTTATGAGTCTCTCGTTGTTACTACAATTTGCAGGTGTCTTTGCAGGTACTAGAGTTTTAAGTTTAAATGTAAATATTTTAGGAGTGATCCTATTAACTTTTATCCCTATTTTAGTAACAAATTTTGTTCCTGGCTTAACAGGGTTAATAATTGCAATTATCTCTTACGTCATAATTATCAAGAAGCTAGATAGCTCGGCTACTGGGTTTCAAATGATGGGTATATTAATAATTAGTATTGCCCTCCAAGCTTTTGTAATTAACCAAGTGTTAGTTCCAATGTTTAACTAATTTTTTATAACAAGTTGCTCAAACGGACAATGATCATCCCTCG
>NZ_JAHKPR010000046.1 GCF_018860585.1 Colwellia sp. E2M01 | reverse complement strand
GCACATCGAACATAGCTCTGAGTTGAGAAGAAATTTAATCAGATTGGTATAACTATGGATGATGATTTTAATGACGATGATGAAGTTGCTGCTTCTGAAGTAGCAGAAGAGTCGAACAGTAAAAAGGCAATGAGAAAACTAGCAAAACGCAGATACCTCGTACGAGAGAGGTTATATGCACTAAATGAAAAAATATACCTTGATAGGCAACTTAACTCGTTAAGTGATTATTGGGATATTTAATATTACGTAAATTAACTTTTCTACTGAAATATAAGCAACCGTTGAGGAAGTTTAAACGAGTATTTCAAGTAGTCGTGTATAAATAGGAACATCAATGAAAAAAATAATTTTATCTTTAGCTTTTTTAGCGCTAACTAGCAACGTTGCATACTGTGATGAAGGTGAGCCTGAATTGCAAAATGCTTCGACAGAAACATTAATGGAATTTTTAGAATACTGTAAAGATAATGCTGTTGAAGATGATATCAGCGCAGCAGAAATGAAAAAATACTTATTAGTTTGCATTAATGAAGAGCTCGAAGAAAGTTACTACAATACCATTACTGCTCTACCAATGGGGTGATAAATTTTTATTAAAACACCTATACCCGCTCCACTTGAAGATGCAGGATTCAGCTGGAATTAGAAACGCCTTTAGGTAAGGCATTGATTGTAGAGAATGGTTGTTCATTCTCAAAATCAATAACGCGGCATAAAGCGTTTCTAAACCAGCCCTTGGGGAAGACTGAGCAAATCATACCCTGCGTTACATTTCTTTTTAAGGGAACAACCCTTGATAAAAAAAGGTGCCTTGGTTATGAATCGCTCAGGCTTCCTGAAACGAGCATCTTCAAGTGGAACGGGTATATATATTTAACTTATATCAATAATCTAACAACGCTTCCTACCAGCTAAATTACGAGCGCCTAAATTATCACTTAAGAAACAATCAGATAACTAGGATCTGTTGTTCTTTCAGAGTAAAAAGGCGTTATCGTATATTCGTGTAAGCAGCTAGACGTCATATTTTCTATTTTGTCAGCTCTTAATGCAAAGAAAGCTAAGTTGCTGTAAAAGTAATCTCGAAATATTAATTAACAATAAATCTCTTAATTATTTGATTAGTTATTTGATTAATTAAGCATTTAAAGTCGACAATGAGCCTGATAATGTTACATTTTACTCTATAATATAAGCATAAAGATTAATTCATTATAAATTACGGTATTAAATTTGTTGTCATCTAAAACAGAAGAATCTCTAAAATCAAAGATAAGCTTATTAACGATATTATTTATCGTTATTTCAATCGCGTTTGTTCAATACATGATCACAGCTATTATGCCTTGGCTACAAACTATTTTCCCTAATATCAATGTTGTGCTTTTAAATTCATTTTTAATAAGTTTTTCATTATCCCCTATTGCTTATTTTCTTTTTAAAAGAAAAGTATCTATTGACAACTATAGTAAATCCAATATCCGCAATAAACTGTTAGTCTCCGCTGGTTTGCCACTTATTATTAGTATTTCTTTAATGTTGAGTATTGTTAATCAAAAACAAAATCAAATTAATGACCTTGAGTTAGCTCAACAAATCATTAATTTTGATGTGTTACTAGGAGACTTTGTTGATGCCTATAACGAAGAGTTAGTTCTAACTACTGATTATATTATTAATCCTATTAACCATAACAAGCAATCACTTATAGAAAAACGCAATCGCATTAACAAGATGATTGAGTTACTACAACAACGTATTGAGCAATATAAAATAGATGTTGGCAGATTCGATGTAAACTATTTAACGCAATTTAAAAACAAACTAAAATTAATTAGACATCAAGTAGATACACACCCGATCAAGCTCCCTTATTTAATCGATTATTTTATTGAAGTAAATAATGAAATAATCACTCGCTTATATAGTTTCTCTGAACAGATAACTAACAGTGAAATAGAAAAAAGACATTCAAATTATTTAACCATATTAAAACTTAAAACATTAAATAATATTTCTCATTTAATTTTAAATGCGACAGTCTCTTATGAAGCTTTAAATACTAATAAAATTGACATTCGTAGCTTTAAGAAAAAAATTAGAAATCAAAATAACCAAGAAAACATTTATTGGAATATTTTTAAATCAACACTTTCTGAAAATGATAAAGCTGAAGTATTAGAACAATTAAATGATGATGTTTTCAATAAAGTAGCACAAAGGCAAACCGCATTAGCTGAGCGAGAAACTGAATTACTGGTTGCTCAATTGAGTGTATATGTTGGTTATAATGGATTAATACACCAGTTTAAAAATGCCGTATTACGTGAGAGTAATCAATATCAAGTTGAGTTTTTAACGCTATATGGTGAAGTTAACCAAGTGATTTCTCGCTTAGCTGTGCTTAATCAATATAACGACAAAGCAATATACCACCTCAATAATTTTCGCTCCGTTATTCAAGAATATAAAACTAAATTACTGCAAATTGAAACATTGAGAAAGTCAGGTAAATCAGCATCGCAAATAGACAACATAATTGCCATTGATGATACCAAAGCTAACAAAGCAATAGAGTATTTAAATAATAGCCTTTGGGAGTTCGATCCTAACTATATGCTTGAGCTAATTAAGCAAAAGTCATTAATTATATATACTGTAGAAAAGTCGTTAAGCGACAAAGTCCAACAAACATTAGCCGATATTTTAGTAGGTAAACAACAAGAGTCTTACCTAACGGCGACAATAGCGCTGATATTAAGTTTATTTGTGGTTACATTACTTATCGTTATCAGCCGAAATATATCTGTTTCTTATCAAGAACGCATCATTGCCCTCAAAAAATCAGAAGAAGCAGCCAAAATGAAGTCTGAATTTTTGGCCAATATGAGTCATGAGATAAGAACCCCAATGAATGGTGTTCTCGGGATGCTAGGACTATTAAAAAATAGTGATTTAACAACGGAGCAAGCCCATAGAGTCAATGTTGCCAATTCAAGCGCTAATTCATTATTAACCTTAATTAATGACATTCTTGATTTTTCTAAAGTAGAAGCCGGTAAGCTTGAACTCGAATATATTGATTTTAATTTACGTGATTTACTCGGTGACTTTGCTGAATCTATCGCATTATCAGCACAAGATAAAAACATTGAAATAATTATTGATTCTACCGAAGTAAAACAGTCTTTAATTAAGTCAGATCCAGGCAGAATACGACAAATACTCACCAATATATTAAGTAATGCCATTAAGTTTACTGATGAAGGTGAAATACTTATCCAAGCTAAATTAGAGCCTTCGAGTAAAGATAATACTTTTATTTTTACCTGTAAAATTCAAGATACAGGCATAGGTATACCGGCTGAAAAAATCCCTCACTTGTTTGGAGCATTTAGTCAGGTTGATGCCTCAACAACCAGAAAATACGGTGGTACAGGTTTAGGTTTAAGTATTACTAAAAAGTTATGTAACTTACTCAATGGCGATATCACCGTGACGAGTACGCTAGGTGAAGGTAGCTGCTTTGAAGTAAACTTAATTGTTGAAAAAAGTAAATTATCAACCTTAGTTATTCCTGAAATAGACAGTTCAAAGTTACATGTTTTAATTGTTGATGATAATAAAACCAATCGTGAAGTATTACGTGGCCAATTAGAATGTTGGGGTATAACAGTAACGGAAGCTGAAAGCGGTGAACAAGGCTTAGCTCTTTGTAATGAACATTTCTCCACTTCAAGTTCAATTAAGTTTGATATTGCTTTATTAGATATGCAAATGCCTGAAATGACAGGTGAAACGTTAGCCCAAAAAATTAGAGAAAATACTGCTTTTGACAATATGAAATTAGTAATGATGACATCAATGGCAGAACGTGGTGATGCAAAACACTTTGCGGATATAGGCTTTAGCGCTTATTTTTCAAAGCCGACAACTACCACAGACTTATTTAATGCCTTAGCTGTTATCACAGAAGATGGGGAAGCGTTAAAACAAGCGTCTCCGTTAATTACTAAGCATTTTACTAAGTCACTCATTGCAGGAACAGATACCCTTCCCCAATGGCCAGAAGATACACGCGTATTACTTGTTGAAGACAATAGAGTAAATCAAATGGTAGCGCTGAGTGTATTAAAAAATATGGGGCTAACAGCTGATATTGCTGCTAATGGTATTGAGGCTTTAAAAAGTATAAAAGAAGCAAGCTTCGTTAAACCTTATACTGTCGTAATTATGGATTGCCAAATGCCAGAAATGGATGGTTACGAAGCTACCAAGAGAATTAGAGCTGGCGAAGCAGGAGCAGAAAATATAGCTATTCCTATTATCGCCATGACAGCAAATGCTATGCAAGGCGATAAAGAGAAATGTATTGAAGCTGGCATGAATGATTATTTATCAAAACCTATTGAACCAAGCAGCGTTATAACTAAACTTGCCTTATGGTTAAATCAGTAACATTTAATTTAATTAGAATGAAAGGCTCATTACGTTTTAGTTTTCCTTAATTCAATAACTTTTATCAGTTATTGAATGAGGGAAGTTAGATAGCTACATTAAAAATATAGGCGTAATACCGTTTCAGCCACACAAGCTAATCGTTTACTATTTTCAACTTCAATACTGACTTCATTCACTAATTCAATACTACGCTTCATTGGCTCAAGTTTAACCAGTTTAATACTAGCTCTAACACGAGTACCCGCCTTAACAGGATAAGGGAATCGTACCTGATTCAAGCCAAAGTTAATCACCATTTTAGCTTCAGGATAAGGGTTACTGTCTAAATCAACGGTATTTGTTAGCTTAGGAATTAATGATAACGTTAGAAAACCATGAGCAATGGTAGATTTAAAAGGAGACTCTTGTGCTGCACGGATAGGATCTGTGTGGATCCATTGTTTATCTCCGGTAACTTCAGCAAACTGATCTATACACTCTTGCTCTACGCAGTGCCATTCACCAATAAAAGTAACCGTATCTAACTTATCAAGTAAATTTTTATATGTTTTTTCTGCTTCAGGTATTTGAATTAATAACTCTTCACTCTTATGCTCTTCGGTATCAAGAGGATTGAATTGAGAGAACCAAGGGTTATTAAGGGTGTTCTTAAAAGGCATGGTGATTTTGTTATTGAACAAATCAGATAAGTTCTTAAACTTAGGCTCTAATTTAGCAATAAACTGCACATTTTGGTGTTGTAAGTTTCTTTTTTTCTCTCTAATAAATTCGATAACGTTCATATACTAGCCTTACCAATTCCTTGTTATTTATGCCTATTTTTTTGCTTCGTGACTTAGTTTTTTTTAATTTATTATGCCATAACGACATCAGGCGGCTTTTAATTCCACTACCCACCTAGTCAATTACGCTAAGTTAAATATAAATTAAAAGCTACTGAATATTGTTCATTATCCTTCATGAAAACCTTAATAAAAACCCTAATAAAATACACTTATTCAAGAACTAAATATAGGGGGTGAATAAACTAGATTAATCGTCTACTCTCACACCCCAAACATCATGCTCATCGGCATGAATAATTTGCACCCAAATTTGATCGCCAGGTTTAGCATCAAAATCATCTGACAAATACACTTTACCATCAACTTCTGGCGCGTCCATGTATGAACGACCCACAATACCAAGATCATTTATTTCATCAACCAAAATTAAGTATTCTTGACCTATACGCGCTTGTAATTTATCTGAGCTAATTTTAGCTTGCACAGCCATAAAACGTTGTAAGCGTTCTTCCATAACTTCAGGAGAAACGTGATCAGGTAAGTCATTAGCGGTAGCACCTTCAACAGGTGAATACTTAAAACAACCTACTCGGTCTAATTGTGCTTCTTCTAAAAAGTCTAATAACTCTTCAAACTCTTCTTCCGTTTCACCCGGGAAACCAACAATAAAGGTTGAACGAATAACTAATTCAGGACAAATTTCACGCCATTTTTTGATACGCTCTAACACGCGGTCTGAACTACCTGGACGTTTCATTAATTTAAGAATACGTTTATTGGCATGTTGAAATGGAATATCTAGGTAAGGAAGAATTTTTCCTTCAGCCATTAACGGAATGATCTTATCCACGTGTGGGTAAGGATAAACGTAATGTAAACGGATCCAAACGCCCTGCTTTGCTAACTCTTCACACAATTGTTGCATGTGAGTTTTAACAGGCATACCTTCCCAAAAATCGGTTTTGTGTTTTACATCAACACCATAAGCTGAAGTATCTTGCGAAATAACTAATAACTCTTTAACACCCGCTTTTACTAAACGTTGTGCTTCACCTAATACATCGCCAACAGGACGAGAGTCTAAATCACCGCGCATTGACGGAATAATACAAAAGGTACAACGGTGATTACAACCTTCAGATATTTTTAGATAAGCATAATGCTTAGGGGTTAATTTAACTCCTTGCGCTGGCACTAAATCAATAAACGGATTATGCACGGGTTTAGCTACATGTTTATGTACTTGTGTTAATACTTCATCATAAGCATGCGGGCCGGTTACTCCTAAAACATTGGGATGAAGCTCAACAATTTCATCTTTTTTAACACCCAAACAACCTGTTACCAATACTTTACCATTCGCTGCAAGTGCTTCACCGATAGTATCTAAAGACTCTTGCACTGCTGAGTCAATAAAGCCACAGGTATTCACAATAACAAGCTCGGCATCGTCATAACTGTTAGTAACATCGTAACCTTCAGTGCGAAGTTGCGTTAAAATACGCTCAGAATCAACTAAATTCTTCGGACACCCCAGACTTACAAAGCCTACCTTTGCAGCGTGATTTTTTTCATTAGTCGCTTTAACAACTTCGCTATGTTGCTCTGCAATCATTTTAGATGGAATGTCTAACGTCGTTGTTTGACTCTCGTTTGAGTTAGCACTTTTGGGGCTTGTTTTAGATGTTTGTGGCTTATCGTTAGGATTGTATTGCTCTACGTTCATAATGCGCTCTACTACTTTAAGTTAGTTCAGGCTAATTAAAGCTTCATAATGTGTGGTTTAACTGCTTTATCATTTACTTGGAGTAATTAGTAAGGCAGTTATTTAATGTGCGGAATTATACAGGAATGTTTGAGGTCGTGGTAGTGAATGAATTTGTTAAGTTAATGAAACAATATTAACAACTTATTATTATATGAGTGTCCAATTAATTTACACTTTCCAATATATGTTTTTATCGCCACAACCTAAGTAACTTAAAATATTACAATATAATTTTCTGGCTCATTTTTTGCTTTATGAAATTTACAATTATAACTAAATACTATTCTTTCTTTGAGTGAGAATGTAGTACAAAGGAATTCAATATGAATATAAAAATGTTAAAAGCAGCTTTTGCTGGTTTAGTTTTATCTGCAAGTAGTTTTGCCAATGCTGGATTGATCGGCGACACTATAGATTGGCAATATTATTACAACGGTTCTGCATACACTTACTTAGGAAGCCCTGGTTCATTTGTGGCAGGGAGTACAACAGATGATTTTGGAAGTTATTTTACAATCAGTGCAAACGATACACAGATATCCTTTGATTACTTCATTGCAGGAACTACCTCGTGGAGTCATGGTTCATCTTCAAGCACTACAAATGGGATGAACATACAGAACGGAATTGAGCTTTTTAATATAGACTCATTACTATCAAATATATCACTTAATAGTGCAACCAATATGAGTGGTTTTACTATGACAAACATAGACTTTACTACTAATGCAATCGCTATTGACTGGGCCGGTTTGGAGTTTGACTCTAACACGCGTGTAGTTTTGGATATAAATACGACGGAAGTCCCAGAGCCATCTACTTTAGCCATCTTCGCATTAGGCCTTATGGGTCTAGCATCTCGTACATTCAAAAAATAGTAACCTAACCGTTCACTATTAAACAAAGCACCACTTTTCTTTAATAAGTAAATGGTGCTTTTTTATCGCCTCTAATTTAACGTCATCAACCTAATCGGTTGCTCAAACCATTCTATCGACATTGACGCGTGCCTTTTGTTATTGATTCAATAAGGCGCAACATGAAACCACCCACTTACAAAGTTCGACTATCGAACTATTGTTGATTACCTAAATTGATGCCAGTATTAGCCAAACACAGCAATTATCAGCACTGACTCATACCTTCAAATAAAAAGAAATGTTATAACTACATACACTAATCGAGTGATAGACAATAAAGCGACTGTTGCTATATTAGTGTTGCACTTAGCTCGCAATCACCACAGTTAAGCGTATAAGTCTCTTTCTTTTTAGATACTTTAGTGTTTTTGCTGCCACAACTAACACAAGGCATTTTCATTGTTGTATTCGTTTCACACTTATTACATTTAATGAAATAACCATAACGACCATATTGAGCAGTGTAATCAGACTTTTCGCCGCACGATTTACATTGCAGTAAAGAATCGGTAACTAGTTTAGGTTTATCAACTAGCTCTTCTTTATTAACTATTTTCTTATCCTTGCTTTCAATTGCGCTAGCGTTGTCGTCATTTAATTGATTCATCAAAAACGATGTTATAGATTTTAATTCTTCTTCACTAAAATCAGGCCGAGTATCAATTGATAGTACTTTAAATATATTGGTCTTAAGGTTCATTACCTTTTCAATTGTTTCAACAAGGAATTCAGTCTTAACTAGTTGCTTCGACACTCCTTTAGGCATGGAGTCTCGGTCAACAACTGCATTACTTGAAACGGCACAAAGGTTATCCCAACATCTAAATCGAAATGACTGCTGCTTAAGACCTAATAATTTACTTAAAATAATCTCTCTATTCTCATGAAGTAATTCTTTAAGTAGTTTTTGTTGCAATTCAACCTGTTTAATTGGTGATGCCATGCCCGACCAGTTATTGTTATAGCTTCTAGTCCACTCACCCAGGCCATTAACCTTTACTTCGCCTGTGATACTTTTGGATTCAATTAATATAAAACCGAATGTATAAACAATTAAATGGTCTATCTGAGCCGTTTCATCGTTATGAGTAAACTTGAAATCATTAATGACATACACTTCTTTGTGGTCTTTGAAAGCACGCCTCAAGAAAAAGGCAACATCTTGCTCTTGTTTTTGCCCTGCTTTAGCTGTTGGTGAAACAGTATTTTGAAGTGTTTTATCTTTTAGAATCATACAACAACGTCATCCATGGTTTAATAATTAATGTCATCATACCGTAAATAATTGTCATTACTAAAGGTTTATTACTTGCCACAAGTATTGTATATGAAGATAAACACTACTTTTAAAAAAACACCTACTTTTCTTGGCTTTACTAATGTAATAGGCGTGTTTTGCATTGTTAATAAGGATGGTATTAAAGAACGTTTTTTATTGATGAACATAAACAAAGTGGCGGTATTAGAACAACAGACAGTTTTCATCAAACTTGCTGAGCATTAATAGTTTTCTAGTTTTAAAGATGAAGGTGAGGATGAAACCTAAGCGCGCTAAGAGTTAGTTGAGCAAAGTGTTGAAATTAGGATTATTCGAATTTATTCGTAGATTTAGTGGCTTACCGTTTAAAAGACCGTAAGGCAAGCCTTAATTTTAGTGCTATTAAGCGTAATACTAACGTTTAAACTTAAACAGCTCTGCGGTTAATAACTCGTTTTAGTGTCTGATAGTAACTGACATACGTCGATGATATTTTTTGCAACTATCGCCAAAGAGCAACCTTGATCCATTGCCATTTTCCTAAGGTTTTTATACGCTTCATTTTCAGTAATATGCTTTTGCTCCATAATTAATCCCTTTGCTCGTTCAATATATTTTCTACTTTCAAGCTGAGTTTTGGTTGCTTTAAGTTCGTTTCGTAAAGACTGAACAGCTTTAAATCGCTCATTAGCTACTGAAATTATACTTTGTAATCGTTGCGGCAAGATTTCATTAACTACGTAAGCACTAACGCCCGACTTGATTGCGTTTTCAATCACGGTAGGAGAGTCATATTCAGCAAAGATAATAATAGGTAAAGGTAGCAACTTATTTATTTCTGCAAGTTCCTTTAACATTGCACCACTAGGTAAATCTGTGGCTATAACCAAAACAGTTGGGTTAAATATATCTATTTGTTCAATAATATTATCGTGAAAAGAAGCATGTTTTGTTACCTGGTAACCAAAATCTGACAATGCTTTTTTTAACATGGAAGTCGATTGCGGCACTTCTTCAATTAGCAATACGGTAATGTGACTATTCACCGATGGTGCTTTTATTGTATCAATCATTTGCATTGTTGCTGTGTTTTCAAGGCTAATCATGTCGCCAACCTAAGTAGTTATTTTTAATCAATTGACGAGTATTAGTACAAAATCCACACCAACTTTATTAAAATAATAAAAATCAATCACTTACATAAAACCCGAAGTATGCCTTAATAAATTTAGCACCATATTATTGCACCAACATAGCAAAACTTCTTTATAGATGCACAACGGTAAACTTCATTTAAATATCAACAGCGATAGTTAACATAACTCGGTTTAAGATATTCATACCCTCAAGTGTTTCTTACCAAATATTATCTTTAATTAATAAAAATATAACGTACAGCATAATAAGCAATTACCACCCGAGCACTAACATGCTTATTAACTCTTTTAAATACTTTATAAATAATCTTAAATCTGCTTATACACTTTATAAATACTTAAAGTGTTACTGAGCAATGGTAAATAGGTATAAAAAATTGGTTAACAACAACAAAAACAGTACAAGATGTGACTTATCTAAGCCTATATTTTAAAAAAGAAAACACAAAATCATTACAACTTACAAGGTACTTTAACAGCTTAATTAAGATAAGTTTAAAACCAATAATATGTATAGATACATTTAAAACCTCACTAAAAAATAGGTTTAAATGTAAAGTAAGTTCTGTTATAACTATACCAATTGATGTTACCAACAAGGGGAATCTTGGTAATACCAATAAAGATGTTTGGCAATATAAAACACATGATTTTCAATTTTTTGTGTTACAAAATAGATAGAAAAATAACTTTAATAATATTGATAGTCTATTCAAAAAACAAACAGTACAAAGAACTATTACAATACTAGGAATATAAAAATGATGAATAAAAGCCTAATTACTATTGCTTTAGCGCTAAGCTTAACCGCATGTGGCAGCAGCGATGAAGACAATCAAAGCCTTAAAGACAAGGTTGAACAAATTATTGAAGATCACGGTACTGTTGTACTTTGTCCAATAAAATCAGAGTTATCTTTTTCTGGCGCTATAGCGACAGCACAACAAGATGCTAACAATTCTAGTAATGCCATAGATGGAGATATTGCAACTCGCTGGTCTGCCGAATCACTTCCTCTTGAAACCGCTACAGCTGATGCTGACGGTAAATTTGCAGAAGGCAGCACAAATCGCGCAGGCGAATCTCTTACAATTAAGTTAGATGAAGTTTCTACAATTAGTGCATTAAAACTATCGTGGAACAAATCTGACGAACGTACAACTGCATACTCTGTTTCAACTTCTTTAGATAATGAAAACTGGACAGAGGTATTAGCAGAAACATCAACCGAAGAAGGCAGCGTAAACGGCGAATTTGAAACGGTTGAAATTGATGAGTCAATAGGTCAATACGTACGTATTACCGCTTACGGTAACAGCGCTCTTAGTGGTTGGAACAGTTTAGATGAAGCTATTGTTAGAGGCTGTACCAGTGAAGAAGTTAGCATTGCAGAAAACGTACCTGCAACATTTTTTGGTGAGAGTGAAGGCGCAATAGATAGCGATCAAGATTCTATTGCCGGTTCATTACTTATATCAGATCTTGATGGTGATACTTTCGTAGCTCAAACTGATGTTACAGGCACAGGTGGTTACGGTGACTTTACTATCGATACTGCAGGCCTCTGGACATATACTTTAGCTGATATTTCAGCAGTTACAGACTTAGCTGAAGATGCTGAACTTATTGACACTTTAGAAGTAACGTCTACTGATGGTGAAGAAGTTACACTTACCGTAACAATTACCGGTGCAGAAGTAGAGGATGAAACTGGTGGCGAGACTGGTAATTCAACAATGAACGTTGTTCAAATAAGCGATACTACTGGTGATACTGGTGAATTAAGACTCAAATTGGCAGATATGATTGATGGTTGGTCTGACCCATTACCAAACGGTAAAATAACTACCTCATTCTATATGCCTGCTGGTGAAATGACGGAAGGTGCATACGTAGGTATATACGAAGGCTCTGTAAGTAACTCTAAAGCTGTTGCACGACTTGAAGTAAAATCAACTCAAATTCAAATGCGTGATGAAGACGAGTTTACTAAAGTTGATTACAGCCGAGACACTTGGTATGACGTGTCTATTGCATGGGATGCAACTGACATTACAGTAACTATTGGTGATAATGATCCGGTAACTTACACTCAAACAATAAACTCTGCAGGGTTCAAAGCTGTTGATTATATTTCATTACAATATGGTGCTAATTCATCAACACAAGATATTTCAGTATTGTTTGGTGACATAACACTTTATGATGATACTGCTGGCACGTCAGAGTTATTATCTACTAATTGGAATGATTACACTGTAGGTGCTTCACTTGATCCTGCTCCAGCGGGAACATCTGTTACAGATTTTGAAGGAAACTTCCATAGTAATAGTGAAGAAGCAGTTATTATCGAAGTTGAATCTACTGAAGCTGGTGGCGCTGACGCTAATTTACAAGCGGCTAAAATTGTAGATACATTAACAAGTGATGCAGGTGAATTAAGATACAAGTTAAGTGATAGCGATGTATTAACAGAAGGTTCTTTAACAACCTCAATTTATATTGAAGCTGGCAAAAATAAATCGGCTTATATTGGTTTATTTGGTAGCAGCACATCAACAAGTGATGCAATAGTTGATCTTAATATTGGTTCATCTAGCATAAAAAGTCGTGATGGAGTAATGACAGAAGTTGACTATGATACTGACACTTGGATTCCTGTTGAGTTGTCATGGACAGCAACAGAAATCACTGTAAAAATTGGTGATAATGATGCTGAAACATATACACCAACTAATAATGCAGGCGACGCTCCTATCCAAACTTTTATCTTTAAGTTAGGTGATAACGGTAATGTAGAGCCAGGCGCATATTACGTTGATGATATTGTAATTTCTGATGCAACAGGTTCTGAAGTATTCGCAGATGACTTTGAAAGCTACGCTGCTGATAGTTCAATAGCAGAAGACCCGTACAATGGTAGCTCTAACGAAGTAACCGCATCTGCTAGACCATAACGAAGGAAAGAGTGTTAGATTACAACACTCGACCTAATGTTAATCGAGTAAAAAACCAACCTTCGGGTTTAATGCCGCTCACTTAAGGTGAGCGGCATTTTTATTTAATCCAGAAAAAAGAGTCTGTACGTTATAAATAAGTAACAAATATCGAGGCAAACTGTATCGATACTCTCACAACAAGTAAGCGAATTTGACATTCCTTACAATCATATTGTTAACCGTATTGTCTACCTAAGAAGCTTTACCAACTTTTTTGGGTCTGTCATCAGGTAATACTACAAAAATACAGAAACCAACGCCTCCTAAAGCAAATTATTAATTTAAATTCACAACATGTTTGCACTTAGAGCGCTCCTCCACACCAACACTACAACCAATCAAACATAAAAACACAAACCAATATTACCAATTGGTAACAACGCAAAACCAAATTAACACTGTAACCCGTTGTAATATTAGCTCAAATACTTTATAAGTTAATTGGGGTAGACTAGGTTTTCGCCTATAAACCAACCACCCTTGCAACAAACCTTAATTAAAAAGGATTTATTTGTATTACCAAATAAAATAAAGGTAATGCCAATAAACCCAGTTCACTACTGTGTTACAAAAAATATAAGTAATTAGTACACGGTAAGGTGTTGCACAAAATAACAACAAAAAATAATAATTACACAATTAGGAATATAATTATGAAAAACAATCTAATTACACTAGCACTTGCTGTAGCGCTTAGTGCTTGTGGAAGCGACGGCTCTGATAATAATGAAGGTAACGATGGCGGCAATAATAGCGACGGTGGTACAACTGTCAACACACCAGCGGTTATCTCTGGTACATCAACTGCTTCAATCTCAACATCTTCAACAGAAACATCAAATAATGTCAGCGTAACAGACGTTGATGCCGGCGAAGCTGAGTTTGTTACTCAAACTGATGCAGATACAACTTACGGAATTTTTTCAATTACAGCTACAGGTGGATGGAGTTATTCATTAGATACTGCAAATGCATCAGTGATTGCACTTACAGATCCAAGTGACACTTTAACAGATACAATAGCAATAGAATCAGCTGATGGTACCCCTTCAACAATAGTAATAACTATCACAGGTGTTGCCTCTACATCAACAGAGTCTAACGCTAGCTTCTACTCTGGCCGAGATGCAGAGTTATCAAGCACGACAAATGGCACTTACAGTCAAAATTTTTATATGAATGATGATGATGCTGGTGAAGAAGGTGTTCAATCACAAACTAATGTAGCAACAACTTATGGTACCTTTTCAATTGCCACAGATGATGGTGATCATACTTGGGAATATACCCTCGACAATGACAATGCTGCTGTACAAGCATTAACTGAAGGTTCAGATCCTTTAGTCGATATTATTCCTATTTTATCCATTGATGGTACAGAATCAGAAGTCACTATAACTATTACCGGCCCTGTAACTGTTGACACAACAATGTTAGAGGGTGGTGATACTGTACCAACCATAAGCTGTACACAAACTGTTAGTTCTATTTTAGCATTAGAAGATGCAACTGATGATTTAGAAGCTGGTGATACTTTATGTTTAGAAGACGGTAATTACACTGGTCCGCTTGAATTACGTATTGAAGGTATAGGTACTAAAGAAGCGCCAATTACCGTTGCAGCACAAACCGCTAGTGGTGTTGTTATTTCTGGTGGCGAATCTTCAATCAGAATGGGCGGTGAATACATTATTGTACAAGGCTTTGTATTACGCGATGGTCAATCCGGTAGCTCTATTATTAAGTTCGAACAAGAAGAAGTATGTAATTATTGTCGTATAACTGAAGTATCACTTATTGATATGGATGGTGGCGATTTTGGTAGTTCTAAATGGGTTGAATTTGAAGGCCACCATAACCGTGTCGATCATAGTTATTTCTCTGGTAAAGAATCTCGCGGTGCGTTAATGGTATTTGGTCGTTGGACATCTGAAGAAGACTTTAATGCCAACGGCTACCCTGCTGAATACTCATTAATAGATCATAACTACTTTGGTAACCGTGCGCCGGCATGGGGTCGTGGTTATGCTGGCTCAAGTGACAACGAATATGAGGGAATACGTCTTGGTTTAAGTACCACACATTCCGCGCCTTCATATACAACAGTCGAAAATAACTACTTTGAACGTATTCAAGGTGAAGCTGAGATTATTTCGAATAAGTCAGCTAACAATGTTATTCGTAACAACACAATACGTGATAGTAACGGTTCAATTGTAACACGTCATGGTGAAGGTGCAGATATTAGCAATAACTTTATCTTTGGTGATGACAACCCGTTCGCTGGCGGTATCCGCTTGGTAGATGGTGAACATACAGTAACTAACAACTACATTGAAGGTGCTCGTTTCCAAAACTCAAACTGGAACGGCGGTATTGTATTAACCACAGGTGATGGCTCAGGCGACACTGAAAACGGTTATCAAAATGTTGAAAACGTGCTCGTTGCTAACAACACTATTGTTGATAGTGTAAACAGTTTAAACGTGGCAGGCGGTAGAGAAAATCAAGCACCTTCAGGTGTTTACTTAGTAAACAATATCGTTGCTGATGCCATTGGTCCGGTAATTCGTACTAACGATGAAAATATGCCATCAGGTACTTATGACGGTAACTATGTTTATGGCCAGTCACTATCTGATGATGGCGCAACAACCGTTCCTGGTTTTTCTTTGGTTGATGCTATGTTAGAAAAAGGCAGTGATGGTTTATATCGTCCAGGCTCATCTAGCCCATCATTAGTTGCAGCTGTTGTTGATACCGGCGATTTTGACTTACCTAATATTGATATGGATGGGCAAGCCCGCTCAACGTCAACAACGTCAGGTGCTGATGAAACATCTGCTGATACTATTGCATTACAACCATTAACTGCTGCCGATGTAGGCCCTACAGTTAAACCTGCACCAGGTAAAATTTATGTGCAAAGAGTTGAAATTGCTAACCATGATTTTGACAGCGGTGATTTAACTGGTTGGATAAATAATGGTGGGAGTATTGTTACAACAGCTACAGCCTCTGATGATGTTTTCTCTCGCGGTAATTCATTAAAAATAGATAGTAACGCAGGTGACGTAAAACAAACTGTGACTGTTACAGCAAATACTAATTACACTTTATCAGCCTTTATGAAAGGCACAGCTAAATTAGCTGTGGAAGTTGATGGGCAAGTATATGCGGCTGAGCGTGACTCTGATAGTTATGGATTTAGCTCGGTAACTTTTAATTCAGGTAATGCGAGTTCAGCTACTATCACAGCAATGGTTGATAATTTTATCGCTAACGAAGCTACAATAGAGAACGCTAGATTCGATAGTAAGCAATCAAGTTGGACGGTTGTTGAAGGCTCGGGAATAGGTCAGGTACAAGATTCTGATAACTCGTCTACGTCTACAAATGGCTCTATAAAATTTACTTATAATACCGGTGATACTGGAACACCTCATGATCCGTATATTGCGCAAACAGTTACTGTTGTACCAAATACAGATTACACTTTGTCAATGTATCAATTATTAAAAAGCTCACATACTGGATCAAATATTGAGTTTGGCGTCTTTACTGAAGATTCAACGACTCCTTTAGCTGACGCAAGTATCATACAAGAAAAACTGTCTGTATATTCTGAGTTAGTTTCTGCTGGTGCAAATGAACTAGATGATGATTTCTTACAAGATACCCTTTCGTTTAATACTGGTAGTAACACCTCTGTAACTATCTTTGCCCAATACCAGACAAGTACTGGTGACGAAATTCGCGTAGATGATTTCCAGCTAAGTTACGATGGCGCACCTGTCGATGGTACTGAAGCATTCTTCGATAGTATTCGTTTAGTATCTCACCCATTATCAGAAGCTGAATCTGTGGCATCTGGTGGCTAATATTTAAAAGTATTGTGTTAGTTTTCTAACAAGTAAGAATCAAAAGGAGCTATTTAGCTCCTTTTTTATGCCTGAAAATACTTTTATTAAGTGAATAACTAAATATCTTTTTTATTTTTAACCCTGTAATACCGAATAACACAATTGAACTACCAATTTAAAGACATATAAAACCAATTCAAGAAAATATATATAACCAAAAATAATAACCCAAAATATTTATTAAAAACAGGATTATTGATATTTTTAACACTTAAAAATATCAAAAAAAACAATCACAAAAAAAACACAAGCAATTGATAGTAAATAAAATAATAAAAAAAACAAAAACATATAACAACTATTTTACACATAATATTTAATCCAAAAAACGAAAATATTAGAGTTAAAACTCCATTAAAAAAATGTAAAACTAATGTAATAAATCATTGTAATACTCATGCAGATGTCATATAAAAAGGATTATAAATATACGGACTTATTTATAACCAATAAAAAAACAACGTTTTGGTCAACTAAAGCAAGTAAAAATGGTAATACCAAAAATAAAAATAAAGTCCGCAATGCAGTGGGTATATCAATACTCTCTATTGTTCAAATAAATCGGCACTGTGAATAATAATAAAAACGCACAGACAAAGGTCGATAGAACAGATTGTAAGGACCAATACAAATACATTAGGAATTACAATGAATACAAAATTAACTTACACCGCAGCAATTATTGCCGCATCTCTATCAATGAGTTCAATCTCTGCTCATGCAGCATCTGTATCAATTAACAACGCAGGTTTTGAAAATAGCTTTGATGGTTGGTCAGATACTGATCCATCAGCAATTTCTAGCGATGAGCATTCAGGCTCTAAAGCGGCTAAAATTACTGGCTCTGCTGGTGCGTTTGAACAAACGGTTAGTGTTGAAGCGAATACAAATTACACATTAAGTGCTTATATTGAAGGTGCTGGTGAAATTGGCGTTATCGTTAACGGCAGCACTACTTCTACAACAGGTAACAGTGAAGATTACGAGCAAGTTTCAGTATCGTTTAACTCAGGCTCTGCAACATCAATTACTATCTTTGGTGCCTACGGTGGCGATGAAGGTCGTTTTGATGACTTCACCTTAGATTCAACAGGTACAGTTACACCAACACCTACCCCGACGCCAACCCCTACACCTGTTCAAATTAGTGTTTCAGCAAGTACAGATGATGGTAATGGCGCAGAAAACACAATTGATAGCGATTTAGATACACGTTGGTCTGCAAACGGTAACGGTCAGTGGTTAAGTTTAGATTTAGGCTCTGAGCAAGAATTGTCAGGTGTTGATATTGCATTTTACAAAGGCTCTGATCGTAGCAGCGATTTTGAAATTGAAGTTAGTACTGATAACAGCAACTGGGTACAAGCAGTTAGCTTAACTGCAAGCTCTGGTGGTAGTATTGGTCTTGAGCGTTTTGATTTTAATCAAACTCTTGATGCAAGATATGTACGTTACACAGGCTACGGTAACTCATCAAACACTTGGAACAGTGTAACTGAGTTCGCCGCTATTAGTGGTACAGTTACTCCAACACCGACACCAACGGTAACTCCTACTCCAACACCAACGCCCACACCAACGCCGACTCCAACACCTACGCCAACTCCTGTAGGTAATGCTGATGCGCCGTCTGACTTAATGGAAAACTTCGACCAATGGAAAATGACTTTCCCTGATGGCGAAGAAGAAAAACAACTAGAAGGTGTAACAAACGAATATTTCTACGTAAATGAAGATAAAACAGGCATTGTTTTCTTTGCACCAGTAAGAAGCTCTAATGGTACAACGCCAAACTCTAGTTACATTCGTTCAGAACTTCGTGAACGTACTGCCGATGGTAACTCAGATATCTACTGGACTACAGACGGTACTCACGTTGTTTACTCTAAGCAAGCTATTACTCATCTACCTATTGTTAAATCACACCTAGTTGCAACACAAATTCATGGTGATAAAGAAGCTGGAATTGATGATGCCCTAGTATTAAGACTTGAAGATGAACATTTATTTCTTAGCTTTAATGGTGGCAAACTTAGAGATGATGTAACGGTTAAAACTGATTACACTTTAGGCACTGTACATGAGGTAATGTTTGAAGTCATCGACGGCAAACACTACGTATACTACAGTGAAGATGGTAACCTTAAAAATGCTTACGCTAACGGTAATGCCTCACAATACTTAGTTAAAGACGGTTCAAATAACCATGTAATGGACCTTAACTATGATCAGTCTTACTTTAAAGTAGGTAACTACACACAAAGTAATGCTGAAAAAGAAGGCGATTATACTGATGATGAAGATAACTACGGTGAAGTAGTTGTGTATGACTTCTTTGTTAAGCATGAAGATTAATGGCTTAATTATTAATCAGAGTATTTTCAACAATACTTAATATTAAAAAAGCCTGAGCATGCTCAGGCTTTTTTAATTTTACATTTAGATAATGCTTATACCAATTTGATTAAATTTCTTCCCAACTCAGAACTATGCCCGATGTGCAATAACAAGGCGAATTTGTTTAG
>NZ_JAHKPR010000004.1 GCF_018860585.1 Colwellia sp. E2M01 | reverse complement strand
AATTGCATGATAACTAATTTTTAAAGAAAAACATTCGATTGAATGTTAGGTAAGAGTCGCATTCGCTCATTACCGTTACCAGTTAAACCTAAGTTTAAATAGCTTGCTCGTTGCTGCTGCCCCGAAGCAGGATGCGTATCATACGCTTCCGTGTTTTAATGTCAACGTTTTATTTGAAAGTTTTTTAAATTAATTTAAAAGGCTTTGAAACGACACATCAACTTAAGTTATTTAGTGCTTAAAGCGAATAGATAACTTATTAAAACAAGCCCTTCGCGATTCATTCATTGTGAACCCCTTGGAACTGGAGCGCATTATAGAGATCATTAGACTTTGATCAAGCATTATTTTAATTTTTTAATCATAATTTTGTTTAATTGATTAAATACAAAACATATAGAGCGTAAAAACAACGTTTATCTTTAATTGGTATTAAATAATTTTAGTTGCGAGCTAATTAATTTTATAAAAGTGATAAGTAAGACCAATCAAACTGCTGTAAAAACTATTTCCAAAGTTCAACACGCCTTAATAAACCTTTGTTTCTCACTTCACTTGCACTTTTGTTACTCTTGCTTAATACTTATTAACAATAAAGAAAATGCAAAGTACATGAAAGTGTACTTTACAAAACCATCGGTCAAAAGGAATAGTATATTCCTACGACAACGGAGTCACCTCCATTAACAGGACACCCGGGGGTTTTCTTTTATTGATTCAATAATAATAAGGTTATTAAATGAAAAGAGTATTAATAGTATCAACCATTTGTGTTTTAATATTTACGTCTTCTATGACAGTCTTTGAAGTAAAAGCCGCAGATCTTGGCACAAGTATTTGTGAATATGTAGCAAGTGATAATAAAAAACGTCTACGTTCATTTTTAAAACAAAATAAACTTAAAATTCGCCATATCTTTAGTGAACTGCGTTGTAACGCTCAAAATATATTAGAGTTCTCAGCAACTTCTGGTTCACTAAATATTGGTCAATTAATCATTTCTAAATTACCTAAAGATGTTGTTGCAGAAAACTTACCTACACTAGAGAAAACTTCAAAACCATTATTTGATGCCGCTAACGAGCGCATAAATTAGGTCTACTTCAATTATTACTTCTCCCATCAAAGTCTACTTAAATTTTAGTAGGCTTTGATGGCCCCTTATTACCTTATAAATACACTCCTAAATACACTCCTAAATACACACGAAATAATATTCACTCCTGGCAAACTGTATATAAAGTACTTACGCTTAATTCATATAATTGATTTATAATCAATATTATTCAAACTTATCGCTCCCTAATTATTATTTATGACATTAAAAAGAAGTTACCTAAATAGTAAAAATGCACTTGTACTTACAGGCGGTGGTGCAAGAGCTGCCTATCAAGTTGGAGTGTTATCAGCAATAGCTAAGTTCATTCCGAGAAATCATGGAATACCTTTTCCTATTCTTTCTGGTACTTCTGCTGGAGCTATTAATACAACAGCATTAGCTTGTTACGCATCATGTTTTAACTTAGGTGTAAAAAAGCTAGAGTGGGCTTGGAAAAACTTTAATATCTCTAGTGTTTATTATAGCGATCCTATTCACGCTTTTAGTCATATCGGTCAAGCTATGCTGGCAACGTTTCAAGCTGATTATGCAAATAAAAAAGCACGGAGCTTACTTAACAATGCTCCTTTAAGGGTATTACTCAACCAAATGCTCGATTTTAACCGTATAGATCACAATATTGCCCGTGGCTATTTATCGGCAGTATCTGTTACTGCATCCAGTTATAGTAACGGTGATTCTATAAGTTTTTATCAATCGAATGGTTTAGCATTACCTTGGACAAGAGCAAAAAGACGCGGTGAATTATGCCAACTAAATACGGAACACTTGATGGCAAGTGCAGCTATTCCTATGGTATTTCCTTCTGTAAACATTAGAAACCAACATTTTGGTGATGGCTCAGTCCATCAATTATCACCTTTGAGCCCCGCGATTCATTTAGGCGCAAAAAAAATCTTTGTTATCGGTGTCGACCAACCTAAACAGTTTTTATATCCTGCAGAGAATATCTCGCATCCACCAAGTTCGGCAACTATTGCTGGTCACTTATTGGACTCTATCTTTGCTGACACTATGCATAGTGATCTTGAACGTATGCAGCGTATTAACAGCACACTTAAATTAATTCCAGCTCAAGATAGAAAAGAAGATGCTGGTTTAAAACATATTGATAGTTTTGCCATCAACCCTAGCCATGATTTTAATGCTATTGCTGCAAAATATTATTATCAATTACCTTTAACTATACGGTTTCTTTTACGTAGTGCTGGTATAGGCAACGACTCAGAATCCAGTATCCTGAGTTACTTGCTGTTTGATAAAAATTTTTGTTCCGAATTAATAAAGTTAGGTTTTGATGACGCGATGGAAAAAGAGCAATCTATTAGATATTTTCTAGATTTATAAAAGTATTTCAATTTAACTTAATAGTTAAATTCAAGTCTTCCCCTCTCTCAATAGCCTTATTAAAATGGCCGTTTATAAAACTAAGAAGTTTTTAGCCACTATTATAGCGGCAATTAGTTGCCGCTATAATAGTAGTACTGATTCCTTTTCAGTAAGTAAAATTAAACAGTCCATTTCTTATAAAAAATATAAAAAACTTTAATTACAATTACTTAAGCTCAGTATTATGCAGATACAATTAGAGCCAAGTTTAAAGGTTATATTACAATTCATAATGGTATATATTTTGCTTTATTCATATCAGATACATTTACCGTCAAATATTTGTGCGCTTTCAAACACTATTTGAATTTTTTTGGTAAAAGGTTAGATAATGAGGTTGTTGTATGCAAACACTAAACGTACTTGATAATAGATTCTCACCATTGAATACTTATAATACATTAAGCACGGATGCGCATGTTGCTGAAAGTTTCACCCAATCACTTTTTGATAAACGTCAAAAAGTTGCCTTTATGAGCGAATTACAAACAACACTAGAGTTAGATCAGTTATTAAATATATTTTCAATAGAAGCAGCTCGTTATATCGACTTCTCTGGATTATATTTTAAAAGTCCTCACTTAAATAAAACATTGCGTGGTAGTAGAAAAGCCAAGAAAGAACGTTGTTTTGAATTAAGAATGGGGGATGATTTTGTTGGTACCTTAACTTACGGTATTAATAGCCCAATAAGTCTAACCAATTTTAAAGTCTTAGAACAACTTCATCATTGTTTACTTTACCCAATAAAAAATGCTATCGCGTATCATGATGCCGTTCAACTTGCTATGCAAGATGGACTAACAGGTCTTGGTAATAGACGTTATTTTGATGAGCAATTAAAACGTGCTATGCATAATGCCAATAGGCATCACAGTTTGGTTGGTTTAGTACTAGGTGACCTAAATAAATTTAAAGCGATTAATGATAGTTTTGGTCATGTAACTGGCGATCTTGTATTAAAAGAGTTCGCTGATGTTCTCCGCCAATGTACGCGTGAGTCTGATAGCATTTTTAGGTTTGGTGGTGATGAGTTTGCTATTATTGTAGAAAACTCTACCGACTCAGCATTAATTATTATTGAAAATAGAATTGAAGCGATCTTAAAGAACAATCCCTTATTAAGTCAATATCAATTGTCTTGTAGTATAGGTTCAACATTTATGAGCAGAGCTGATAACGAAGTAAGCTTTTTCGAACGTGCAGACCAACTACTATACCGAAAAAAAATGCAAGGCTCTGCCCGATTATCAGTAGTGTAATACCTTAACTATCATCAGGTATGATCAGACGTTCATCATTTACAGTGTATGTTTATCGTCTGAATTAATTAATGTTAAAAATGCCATTTTCCGCTCTTTCGGTGTGGCATTTACTAATAACCGACAAAAACGAATTGTTTGCGCGAACGACTTTTCAGTAATATTACCATTAGCCATATACTGTAAAACCGCACTTACATACCCCCGATCTAATAAAAATATATCACCATAATGTTCAATAGCAGCACTGACTGTCGGATACGCAACACCATCAAAATGAAAAATAGCCTCAGATTGTTCTTCTTCACAAACAGAGTCATCAAGTACCACGCCATTAGCGACTAATGGCCAACCAGTATAACTAACCCTGCCCTTTGCTACTTCATAAACAAACCATGCACTTTTCGCAAAGCTTTCAAAATTACCACCTTCAAATTCACTAGATGACAATTCTTCTTTGCTCCAATTAACGCCAATAGCTAGGTGTTTAGCATATATTTTTAACAACTGTTTTTTTACAAAGTCTTTAACTGCCCAAATATTATTTACTTGTGCTTTAGCTGCCAGTTTTTGACATTCACCACAACAAGGAACAGAAATAGTAAGATGGGAGCAGCTAAGCAATAAATACTTTGTTTTCTGCTCAGAAACGGTTGCAGGTTGTGGTGGAAAAATAAAGTTAACATGACTGGGCTCGCCACAAAACCAGCAACAATGCCTTTTATCAAAAGGCGTTTCTGTATTAACAACCCCTTGTGTTGTTAATTTTGCTGATGGTTTTGTGGTCGTCATTTGGATTAGATCTTAAATTTAACGTTTCTTTTGGATCTTATTGTTGTACTTACCACTGCTGCGTGTGGCTTTGTTTTTATTTTGCGCTTTGCTTTTTACATCTTTCTTTGCCAAATTTTGGTTTTTTTCTTGTGTAGCACGATATCTATTTTTACTATCGCGTTTAACTGTTGCTTCTTGGTAAGCATCAAATTCTTGACGATTAAACTCATACCCCGGAGCTACAATACGCTCAAACTTACGTTCAATAAGTTGTTCAATATTTTCTAAGAAACGTTCATCTTTAGGGCTAACTAACGATATCGCCGTACCTGACTTACCAGCACGGCCAGTTCTACCTACACGATGCACATAATCTTCTGGTAAAAAAGGTAGGTGAAAGTTAACAACATAAGCAAGATCTGGAATATCAAGACCGCGTGCTGCAACATCAGTAGCCACTAATACGCGCACGTTACCTTCACTAAACTGCTCTAATGCTTTATTTCTTGCACCTTGTGTTTTATCTCCATGACACAAAGCCGCTTTAATACCATCTAACTTTAATTCTTTTGCTAAAATATTAGCGCTTTCTTTAGTACCCGCAAAAACAAGCACTTGTTTCCAATTATTAACACCAATTATTTCAGAAAGTAATTCACGCTTACGCTCTTCACTTACCCAATAAACTGCTTGTTTTATTTTGCCTGATGTAGTGTTTTGTTTAGAAATACTAATAGTTTTAGGTGATTTTAATAATTGATTTGCTAACGACTTAACACGTTCTGAAAACGTTGCCGAAAACATAATGGTTTGGTGTTTATGCTTTACTGCCATTAATAATTTTTCAATATCAGATAAAAAGCCCATATCTAACATACGGTCAGCTTCATCTAGTACTAAAAATTTCACCTGAGAAAGATCAACATTGCGTAAATTTAAATGTTCAAGTAAACGACCAGGAGTCGCAACTAAAACATCCAGACCTTGTTTTAACATGTTTGTTTGTGATGCCATTTTACCGCCACCATAAACTACACCACTTTTTATTGGTAAATATTGACTGTATTGTTTAATGTTATCAGCCACTTGATTGGCAAGTTCACGAGTAGGTGTCAAGATTAATGCACGAATAGCTTGTCCAGAAGCACTTTTACCATCATCAGCTTTATTAGCACTATTAGATGCATGATTCGCTTTCGCAATGGCATCTAATATAGGTAAGCTAAAAGCCGCTGTTTTACCGGTACCTGTTTGTGCGCTCGCTAAAAGATCGGTGCCTTGGCGAATCACAGGAATAGCTTCTTGTTGAATTGGAGTTAAATTTTTATAACCACACGCTTTAACCGCTTTTAATAAATCGGCTGACAAGCCAATTGCATCAACACTCATATATCACCTGAACCCTAAATAAACTTATTACATGCTGAAAGTAGCATTATTGGGGCGGATTATAATACAAATAACTATTAAAAGCAGAACTACTATTAATTAATTGAACGCTAATTTTATTCTTTGATAATAGGGGCAGCAACACCTGCGGCAACATAAGGAATAACCCGTGCAATAACATCTTCAATATCGAGTGTTTTATCAAAATCGTTTTGCGCAATATCAATTAATGCTTCACTTGAGGACATAGTAAAAACTATAGTTCCCATAGTAAAATGCAAGCGCCAGAACATTTCCTCTGTATTTAACTCTGGATAAGCCCTTTTTACCGCATTCGTGAAAAGAGTGAAAACATTTGGGTATTGCGTTGTTAAAAACCAGCGTAAAAAACCTTGACTATCGGTATAACCACGACCTAATAACTGTAAAAAGGTGCTAGTGCCGTTTTCTTTAAAACAATTTAAATCGATTAATGGTTGAGTAAAGGCAGAAAAAACGTCATTTAAAGATGGCTGCTTAGTGCTTTCACAAAGTAGAGAAAGAGCAGATTCTAATTGAGGGGATAATTCATCCATATAACGAGACATTACTGCTTTAATTAATTCTTTTTTAGAGCCAAAATGATAATTAACCGCAGCTAAATTAACATTAGCTTGACTAGTAATTTCTCTTAATGAAGTGCCATTAAAACCTTTATTTGCAAAAAGTACATCGGCAACATCTAATATTTTATGTTTAGTGCTCATAGATTACTTCTAATGATTTACTTGGTTTATTAAGTCTTTAATTCTGATAATTAATACTTAAAGGACACCTTAAAACTACGTGTTTTTTATAAATAGGTCAATTATTAGCAGTCATTATCAAGCTACTTCGTTTATATTGCAGCGTGTTTATTCTTAAAGGTCAATTTGTAAAGTTACAAATTATTACGTTACCTATACAGTAAAAAACAATCTAAAGCTTTATTATTAATTCAGTTTCAAACCGGCAGAGTTATAGCTATTAGTTGTAACTTTTATTATGCCGTTTGATACGGTTTACCCCTTGTGTTTTATGTTTGTTTTATGTTGTTTTCGCTCATTCATTTTGAATGAGCTTTTTTTTGACTAAAATTTAAAGATGGAATGGATAATCTAATAAGAAGAAGTGGGAGTCGGTAATTGAAATAAGCGAGGGATATATTTAAAAAAGGAGAGGGAAGTTATTAATTTATATAAATAAGATATTGATAAGGTTTATAATAAAGAAGTTAACAAGAAGAGAAATACTTATATTAAAAATTACTTTTATTAAAGGTTAATTTCACTTTAAAGCTGATTGAAGAACATTGCAAAAGCAATTTCCTCAATCAACACAATCGCAGTAATGTTTAAAAAGTTACAGTAACTCTCTAATCTTTTCTACATCATCATCATTATAACCTAAAGAAATAGAGGCCTTAGTTAACATCATTTTTTTACGAGTAGTATTAGAATTAGTAATAACCCAAAAAGGACTATCAGGTATTTGACGAGGCTTTGTGCTGCTACCACTTTCGGCTAATTTGTTTTCGCTATCAGCAAAATATAAACGGTCACGACCACTAATTTCTGTTACTACACTAAACTGTTCAGGATGAGCACGGTATAAACCAGCAAGAATTAATAAAAAACGACCAACAGCACCACGTTGCATCGCTAATTCTTCTTTATTAATAAAGTTAAAAACCGTTTCATTAGAGTTTGTACTAACTTTATTTATCGAATTAGCTTCGCTTACCTTATCAACAACTTCGTTGGTATCTGTAAGCTCAGGCGTATTATTCTCAACATCACTTTCTTTTAACTCATTATCTTTGTCTACTTTGACACTGGTTGTTAAATCAAAATTTAGTAAACGACGTAAAATGGCAGAAGCACTTTCACCAATAAATTGTGTATTGGTGGCAATGTATTGATAAAGATCTTCGTCTATTTCGATGTTTTTCATTATTACCCTTTAACTTAAAAAAAAACTTAACAAAAACTTAGCGAGCTAAATAATTTACAGCAGAATATGGCGGCAGAGTATATAGGTAAATGCCCTTATATTGAACTTATTTATACTAATACCAATTTGATT
>NZ_JAHKPR010000055.1:41448-46638 GCF_018860585.1 Colwellia sp. E2M01 | reverse complement strand
GAGTGGGAAAGAACTTAATCAACTTGGTATAACTGCTTTTTCTTCTTAAATTCAAATATTAATGGCTTAAATTTACTCAACCTCAGTTGCTTAACTTCACTTGCCATAATTAAAGTGTCTGAGCTTGAGCTGTTTAATTGATATGTTTATGATTTTCTCTAGCAGTGAAGTCGAAGCTTAAAAATAATATAACCCTTTTCGTGGAAGTAACTTTATGTCGTCTACCGTCAATATTGACTCAAAATCCTCTACAAAACAGACGACCCCCTCACCACATAGCGAGTCATCAAACCTCCTAGTAGCCAGTCAAAATACTTGGTTATACATCATAATCTTTGTATGTTTATTACCAACCATATTTAATTTAACTGGTATTGACTTCTCTTCTTCTGTCGAGCCTATTCTCATTGATGAAAGTAATAAACTACTTATCATTTCAGGTACCTTACACCACACAATTTTAGAGTGGACAGCTGTTATAGTGGCAATACTAACTTTTGTTTTAGCTATTGCTCATTATCGAATACACCATGATATTGTTATCCCTATTATGGGAGTTGCCATTTTATGTACCAGCGCCATTGATACTTTTCATATTTTATCTGCAACTCACATGATTGCAGCTAAAATAACAGAAGCAGATTTTGCTCCACTTACTTGGGCATTATCACGTATTTTTAATGCCGGTATTGTTATCATTGCAACCTTCCTCTGCTTTATGATTTACAATAAAAAACAGAGCAAAAAACTATTAACACAAAGTACAGCATCATTAAGCCAGTTTAATGAAAGTAAGGCCTTACTGTTAATCACCTTAGGCTTTATAACGCTTACCGTCATTTGCTTATATTTGGTGATTAATAGCACCTCATTACCACAAACATTATTCCCTAATGCTGTAGTAACCCGTCCATACGATGTACTTCCTCTCGGCCTATTTATTCTTGCTGGTAGCTTGTTTATAAACTTATATAATAAGTATCCAAGCCTTGCAAAATACGGAATATTACTCAGTATTATTCCGGAAATAACCTCACAACTACACATGGTATTTGGCTCATCGGCTCTTTTCGATAATCATTTTAATATTGCTCATACCTTAAAAATTACTGCTTATGGCTGTGTTTTTATCGCCATATTATTTGATTTAAAAGAGTCACCTAAATTGAATAGCGCGAAAGATGAAGATGTAAATACAACTACTCTGTCAACCGACGAACTGTCAACCGACAAAGTAATAACTCAACGCAGTGTCAATAATGAAAAACTATTAAACGTTGGTTACGCAAGATACTCTATTAGTGTACAGATTCCTGTTGCTGCTTTTATTTTAGTGGTTAGTGTTACTACATTAGTTAGTGTTTTATTTTATTTTGAAACAGAGCGCTTATTAAGCCAAAAAATAATTAACGAAGTAGCAATAGAAAGTGAGCTTGTTGAACCTCTGATTGAGCAGCTATATAGCAAAGCATCTTCCGATGTATTGTTTTTAAGCCAAACACCACCTATTCAAGGTATATTAAAGGCCTCTTTTGAAAACGATATGGCCAATAAGAAAATTTGGCAACAACGTTTAGAGCAGATTTTTAGTCAATTTATTTCTCACAATAAGTTTTATTACCAAATTCGTTATATTGGCTTAGATAATAATGGTAAAGAGCTTATTAATATACGTAACGATAAACCAGAACTCGTTACTGCAAACGCTGCTTTACAAAATAAAAGTGAACAACCGTACTTTGATCGTGTATTGAATAAGCATTCAGGCGAAGTTTATTTTTCAAAAGTAGAATTAGCTAAAAGCCACGGTGAGGTTGAAATTCCATACAAAGCGACACTGCGTGTTGCAACTCCTATATACAATAACAACACAGGCCAAGCTTTTGGCTTTGTTATTATTAATATTGATTTTGAAGCCTATATAAGCAGTCTCAAAAAGAATAGCTTAAGCCAACTTTCATTTTATTTAACAAATAAAGAGGGGGATTTTATTAGCCACCCCGACAGTAACAAAGAGTTTGGTTTTAACTTAGGAAAGCGTTATTTAATTCAAGATGAATTTCCCCCTTTAGCCCCCATTATAAAAGATAATATTAAGATATTTAGTATTGGCAACATGGCGATTAAAGACAAACAATATTTAGGACACTACCATAGAGTTAACATTGATGATTTCGACAGTGTTAATCAAATAAATTTATTAGTCCTAAAAGATCGCAGTGAAATAGAAAGTATGCTTGCCGATAATAGGATGCGAAGCTTCTTACTTGGTACTACGTTAGCTGTTATTTCATTAGCTATTGCCATTATGGTTGCTCGAAGAATTTCAAACCCTTTAAGTCAGATCACCCAAAGCATTAAAAATTATGAACAAACCAATAACTTAACTAACTTGCCAATAAATAGCAGAACAGAAATTGGCGTACTTTCTCGTAGTTTTCATAATTTATTTACCGAAATACAATTAATCTTACGTGCTCAAGAAAAAGATCAACAAACTTTACTCGAAGTGAACGAACGTATAAGTCTAGCAACCGATGCTGCTGAAATAGGCGTTTGGCAATATGATATCTTAAATAACAAGCTATCTTGGGATACATGGATGCATAAGCTACATGAAACGGATCCTACCACCTTTCAAAATAGCATTACGGATTGGGAAAAATCTGTCCATCCAGATGATTATGATACGGCCCATAAAACCTTTATCTTAGCCATAGAAAATAAAACTAGCTTAGATGCTAATTTTAGAATAATTACGCCAAGCGGCACCATAAAACATATAAAAGCTATCGGGTTAGTTAAACTGAATGAGCAAGGAATACCTGTACAAATAACAGGGGTAAACTTTGATGTTAGTGAGCGAGTTATGGTAGAGCAAGAGCACATTAAAGCAAAAGAAATTGCAGAGGATACCGCTCGTCATAAAGCTGAGTTTCTCGCTAGTATGAGCCATGAAATTCGTACCCCGATGAATGGTATTCTCGGCATGCTAGGTTTACTACTTAGAAATGAATTAACTGATGATCAAAGACATAAGGTACAGTTAGCTAATTCAAGTGCGCAAGCCCTACTTTTACTCATCAATGATATTCTTGATTTCTCTAAAATCGAAGCTGGAAAACTTGATTTAGAAGTGATTGACTTTGACTTGCGTAAACTGTTTGGTGATTTTACAGAGTCACTCGCATTAAAAGCACAGCAAAAAAATATTGAACTCATATTAGATAGTCGCGATATAAATCACAGCCATGTCAAGGGCGACCCAGGCCGTATTAGACAAATACTTAATAACTTGATCGGCAATGCTATTAAATTTACCGACTCTGGTGAGATTTTAATCACCGCAGGTTTAAGCGAAAAAAATGAAAAGCTAATATTAAACTGCAGTGTTAGCGATACCGGTATAGGTATTAAAGAAAACAAAATCCCTTATTTATTTCAATCCTTTACACAAGTGGATGCATCAACAACTCGCAAATATGGTGGCACCGGCCTTGGTTTAGCTATTTGCAAACAGTTATGTCAATTAATGCAAGGAGATATGCAAGTTGTTAGCACATTAGATCAAGGCTCTACTTTTTCATTTACAATCAATTTAGAAAAAAGTGAAAAATCGCGTCCTGTGCTACCTGATGTTGATATCACCCAAGTCTCGATATTACTTATAGATGGTAACCAAACAAACCGTAGAGTATTAAAGGAGCAACTAGAGCAATGGGGAGCAACAGTCCTTGAGGCTGATTCAGGCCAAAAAGGTTTCGCATTATTAGCAAAAAACAACGAGAGTAGTCATTTTACTAAGGGTGAGACCAGCACTAATCAAACAGTGATTGTTAATAGAAGTCCTGCAATCAATATTGTTTTTATTAATAAATATCTCGCTGACATGAGTAGTGAGATAATCGCTCAACAAATAACAATCAATAACAATTTAGATGATATTAAATTTGTAATGATGACCTCGATGGCTGATAACGAGGATGCTGAATATTTTGCACGTTTAGGTTGTGCTACTTATTTTCCAAAACCGGTTATCACCAAAGATTTATTTAGAGTCTTAAATATTTACTGCTCTAATAAGGATGATATAGAGCCAAATAACCTAGCTAAAAATCACGCGTCTAAAAACCACACAGATAAAAATAATAGTGATAAAAAGAAACAAGAAATGCATTTAACCATCGCAAATACCCACAATAACAAAGCGTCCCATCATGATACTAGCGAAGATAATGTTTTTAATCAGTGCAAAGTATTACTTGTTGAAGATAATCGTATTAACCAAGAAGTAGCTAAACATATATTGGCCGAATTTAATATTCAGGCTGATATAGCCATTAATGGGCTAGAAGCTTTAAATGCAATATCTGCAACAAAAAACACTACACCTTACGATATTGTTTTAATGGATTGCCAAATGCCTGAAATGGATGGCTACGAAGCGACAATTGCGATACGTAATGGTGATGCTGGTATAGAAAATAAAACAATCACAATTATTGCGATGACCGCCAACGCAATGAAAGGTGACCGTGAAAAATGCTTAGACTCAGGGATGACAGATTATTTAAGTAAGCCAATAGACCCAATAGAAATAAAAAATAAGCTATTACAATACTGTCCAACAACGATAAGTGTTCAACCTTGCTCAACCGAAAAAATAATGAACAATGATAATAATGTAGTTCAAAATAACCAACAACAAAAGCAGCTTAATGTTATTCATCCTGACAATAAAAAAACAGATGAAAATCAGGTAACAAGTGAAAACGAAGCATTAATAATATGGGACAAATTAGCATTTAATAAACGCCTAAATAATAACAAAATGATTGAACATAAATTGATAGCGCTATTTTTAGAGGAAGCACCAAAACAATTGATTGAATTAGAAAGTAGTATTAAAAATAATGACAACAAATTACAACACGACATTAGCCACAAATTACAAGGTATGTCGGGTAATTTAAGTGCGCAAGCGTTACTTAAAGTAACCAAAGATTTTAATCAATATGTTAAAACGACAACCCCTGAGCAAGATCAAATAAACACCTTATTCAAGGCTGTTCAATTAAGCTATATTGAACTAGAAAAACTGTTACAAGCGACTTTAAAGGCATAATATTTATCAACAGTAAGCTTAATATTTAGCAGTAAGTTAAAGTTGAAAATTAATACCAATTTGAT
>NZ_JAHKPR010000055.1:0-41203 GCF_018860585.1 Colwellia sp. E2M01 | reverse complement strand
TGGGAAAGAACTTAATCAACTTGGTATAAGTGTTATGTGTAAGTTAAGCAAAACGGTTAAGGCTTTGCTTAGACACTTATTTCTTGCTTAAATTTGATAAACTAAGAGCATTCAGGTTTAATAAGCTTCTAGCAATATAATAACAATAAACACACTGAATATAATATGAGCAAAGCTCACTATTCAGCTTACATAGCTATAGGTCAGCACTACGCATGATTAAACGAATTCTGCCCATTTATAAAACGGGTTGGTTTTATCTTATATTACTTTTTTGGGGCGTTCTTTATTACAGCGTTTCTGTTGGTGGGTTAAATGGTATTAATCAACTAAATATCAACTTACTCGAAAAAATAACGACTGATGATTCAAAGAATAACAGTGCATTTGTCAATAAAGCTAGTTCGTTAGTAGCAACAGATATATTAACCTTACATGCCTCTTTTGATGAAGATGAGGTAACAGATCTTATTAAACTATTAGCCTATCATCCTAATAGTCAAATTGTTTTACAAGGCGTTCAATCCAAAGCCTTTATTAATAAACTTCGTCAATATTTAATTAAAAAACCAAGCAAAAATAAAATAATTATTGAGTCAGCTCACCTTTTATCTGCACAGCCCTTAACAGTATCATCTGCAATGTTTTTATCGAGTGTGCTTAACTGGTTTCGATTTGAACAAAGCCCAAATACAGTAGTTCACGTTTCAAAATACTTTATTTATACGCCATTCCTACTTAATACGCGACAAAGTTACCCTTTGGTTTGGCAACATGAAAATGAAACCTATCTCAGTTTACCAAGTGAATTATTACGACAACTCACCCTAAAAAATGAATTAACACTTAAACAACGCTGGCAATTAAGCTTAATAAGTAATTCAAAATCACTGGCATTTCCACTCGGTTTTTTAGGTGACGTATTTACATCGGGCAACGCCTACAATGTGCAAAATATGATGTTAAATAAATATGCACAGCACAACCTATTAGTAAATGATGAGCAAATTGCTGAGGTAAATAATACTCATACCAAAGAAAATAATATTCCTTCAATCAAGCAGTTTATTAGTAAGCAAAAAGCTTACACTACTTCGACGCTATCATTTAAAGAAAATTACAAAGTGATCATCATCACTAATAATCAGCATAAAGTAGATGACCACCTAACGCCTTTGCTTATCAAGCTAGCTGACAATAATTATTTGTCTCAAAGTTTTATTACCCTACTAGTTTTTTGGTTTTTATTGGTTGTTGGTTTTGTCTTAATTTGGTTAATTAAAGCGTTAGCGATTAAACAACAAAAAATTGCTATTGTTATCTATATTATTACGCTGCTAATCTTACAAGTACTAATGTTTAATCAACAACAATGGCTTGAAGTAATACCTGTCATTATTGCCATAATTGGCACTTGGGCCTTATTAAAAGCTTATGAGAAAGAAGTTCAGCTTGTTGAATATGGTTTTATCCCCCCCCATAAACAAAAATCGGCACAGTTAACGACGATAGATAAAACAACGAACCCAGCTAAAAATAAGACCTCAAGTAAAGTTAGTGATGAGGTAAAAGCAACAACGACTAAGACGAATGAACAAGCCGTTATCAGCAAAAATCAGCAGCTTTACAAGTCCCCACAAAACTTCTCTCCTGCTGCCACATTAGCACCAGAAGTAACAGGTTGGGGGCATTTAGTTAAAGAAATGACGCCCAACAATAAAGCTAGCAATAAAGCGAACAATCCCCCCAAAAAGCCAAACAGCAATGAGCAAGCTGATTTAGCTAAAACCTTAGTTATTACCGCCTCTGAAAAGAAAAATAAACAAACAGTTAATCAAGATTTAGACGTTGAGAGCTTTGGTCGTTATCAAATAGAAGGTATTTTAGGTAAAGGCGCTATGGGTATTGTTTATCAAGGTGTTGATCCTAAAATAAACCGTCATGTAGCGATTAAAACACTGCAATTAGAAAATGACTTAGATGCTAACGAATCTACCGAAGCCAAAGAGCGATTCTTTAGAGAGGCGCAAACCGCTGGTGGTTTAAGTCATGCAAATATCGTTACTATTTACGATGTGGGTGAAGAAAATAATTTAGGCTATATCGCTATGGATTTGCTTACTGGTGCACCACTGTCGGTTTTTACCCAAGTAGGACAAACCTTACCTGTACCATTAATTTATAAGTTATTAATACAAATAACTGACGCCTTAGATTACGCTCATAATCAAAATGTTGTACATAGAGACATTAAACCTGGCAATATTATTTATGATGACGACTTATTAAAAGTCACCGTTACTGACTTTGGCATTGCTTATGTAAGTGATCATAGTAAAACCCGTACTGGCGTTATTATGGGTAGCCCATATTACATGTCACCAGAGCAAATTTTAGGGTTAAAAGTTGATGGCCGTAGTGATATTTTCAGTTTAGGTGTTACTTTTTATCAGTTACTCACAGGTCACCTCCCTTTTGAAGGCGAGTCAATTGCCACTGTTGCTTACCAAATAACTAAAGCTAAACCCATTGCCGTTAATCAACACAATCCAGAGTTACCGCCAAGTGCGCAGCGTATAATCAATAAATCTATGCATAAAGACATGGAAAAACGTTATCAATCAATGAGTGAATTTAAGCTGGCTTTAGTCAATGCTTTAAAACGTGATTTTAAGATCACGGTTAACTAACCGAGGCAACTTTAACAGGCAACACTTATGACAAATCACATAAAAGCCTTATGCCATCAAGGCGTAATTCGAAGTAACAAT
The DNA here is from genome assembly GCF_018860585.1 of Colwellia sp. E2M01. Classification (GTDB taxonomy): domain Bacteria; phylum Pseudomonadota; class Gammaproteobacteria; order Enterobacterales; family Alteromonadaceae; genus Colwellia. Next base: position 38,432 of record NZ_JAHKPR010000055.1, on the reverse strand, counting down.
GAAGATGCGATCAAGTATGGCGTTAATGAGGCTCTTGGTTTCACCTGGATGATAATAGCCGATGGTATGGGCGGTCATAATGCAGGGGAAGTTGCTAGTGCTATGCTAGTAAACCAAATAAGTAAAGCAGTTGAGCCGTCAACCTTTGTAAAACCGAGTAATTGGCAAAACTGGATTATTGAGCAATTAAACCTGGCAAACATCGCTATTTTTCAAGCCTCACAAGAAAACCCTGCTCAACAAGGTATGGGCACTACCGGGGTATTAGTTATTATTGAGAACAATCGAGGCTATATTGGTTGGGTCGGTGACTCACGCTTATACTTATTAAAAGAGCACGAACTAGTACAGCAAACGGTTGACCATACTATGCTGCAAGAGCTTGTAAATAAAGGAGCTATTAGCGCAGAAACAGCTAAAAATGCGAATACTAAAAACTTATTATCACAAGCAATTGGTGTTAGCGAGAAAATATCCGTTGATACTACAACAATAACAATAAATAATAGTGATACGATTATGTTATCTACTGACGGATTACACGATCATTTAACAGAGCAGGAAATTAGCTGTTATTTATCGCAGTCTTTTACGAATGAAAATATTTGTAATGACATGATAAATAAAGCTATTTCAAATAAAAGCAGAGATAACCTGACAGTAGGTTTAATCAATATAGTTAAGTCATATAGTTAGGTTATATAGTTAAGTAATCATTTACTAATAGTAATTAATTAGCTAATACATAAATTAATAAAAATAATAATTCAGGAGTTTTTATGGCTTATCTAGCCTTAAGTGTTGAAGATGTGATCATTAATAAATGGGAACTATCTGAAGGAACATTATCTATAGGTCGTGCTGCAGAAAACGACATACAAATTAAAGACAGTGCTGTTAGCTCTCAACATGCGCGTGTAATAACAGGGCCAAACCCTTTTATTGAAGGTCAGTTGATTACTTACATAGAAGATTTAAAGAGTACTAACGGAACAGAGTTAAATGGACGAGAAATAGCGCGTCAGCAATTAGATCATGAAGATATTATTCGTATTGGTTTTAGTCAATTTCAATACATTGATAAAGAAGCAACTACACTTGATGAAACAGCAATTATTATCGGCTAATAGAAAAGTTAATGTGGCGATTAACGCTCACTAACCGCCTGCTGTACATCACTCTCAGCTGACATAGATTGGTTAAAATGAGAAAGTCTACGTGAACTCATTTTATTATGTTGACGGTTTAATAATTTTTTACGTTGATTAGTTTTTAAAGGTCTTTTCATTGTCATCTTCTCCAAAATTAATAGTAAGATCTTATTTACTATAACCACCTAAAATGACATTTTTATGACATATAAATAATTTATAAAGCATTTTTCGTGGTCATTTTTACGTAATATTGTAACTTCGAAAGTATTCAAGCAGTTGACCTTTATATAGCCGACTTTTATGTAGTCCATTTTGAAATAGTAACGATCACCCTCTGTCAAAATAGAAGTTGTTAAACAGAGGCTTTAAATTAAAGCTTAGGGGAGATAATTAAATACAAACGCCTTAAGTCGGATAATAAAGATAACATTTAATGAGTTTAATGTTACTCGCTTAACTTAGCTTCTACTTCAAATTTAGAGTTAGTTAAAACCTCTTTATCAACAACCCCCTCTTTAATCTGCATTAACTCTTCATCTGAATCAATAGTCAATAAATCGACTTCTGCTAACTCACCTTCAAGCTGTTTAGCTTCTAAAGCTATCGCGATAGCTTCTTCTTGAGCTTTATCATCTAACCAAGTTAAGGTATCGTAATAGCGACGAATATTATCAACATAATGCACAGGCTCCTCACCACGTGCATAACCGTATTTGGTATTTTTATAATATTTCTTTTGTTGTAATAGCGGTAAACGTGTTTTGACTTCTACCCAGCGATCAGGGTCGCCACCTTGTTGTTGGGTAATAATTCTGGCGTCATTTAAATGGCCAAAGCCAATATTATATGAGGCTAACGCAAACCAAATTCTATCGGGACTAGGAATTCTATCGGGCATCTTAGCGATCATGCGCTTAAAGTATTTAGCGCCACCTTGAATACTTTGTTCGGTATCTAAACGACTTTTTATACCCATTTGTTTAGCGGTATTTAAAGTCAACATCATCATCCCGCGAACACCAGTATAAGAACGAGCTTTAGGGTTCCAATGTGACTCTTGATAACTAATTGCCGCTAATAAACGCCAATCAATATCTTCTGAGTATTTTTCAAAAAGCGACTGGTATTTAGGTAAAGTATCACTAACTTCTTTAATAAATGTTCTTGTTTCAACATAATTAAATTGTTCAATGTGTCCATAATATTTATCATCTAAAGCTAATAAAGTGCCATCGTGATGAACTTTACCAAAAAATTCTACTAAGCTCGCTAAAATATCATCCTGACTATTTTGACTTAACATCCAAGCTAAATTTTCAGGCTCTTTAATACTAAAACCAATACTAATTTCTGGATAATATCGACGATTGACCGCCAAGCTATGACTGTCAATAATGGTATAATCAATTTCATCAGCAAGTACTTTTGTTAATAGTTCTTCACTATCAAATTCGGTTGTTTCTTGCCAAGCTAGCGTATTATTGGTGGTTTTCAGCTGTTCAAGGTTTTCAACATAACTAGACCCTGTCATCACCATTAACTTACCTGTTAAGTCTTTTACTTCACGTGGTCTTACTTTACCTTGTTTAAAAACAAGTTTTTGGGTGATAGATTGATAACTCGGTGCAAAGCGAAAACGCTGTTGACGCTTTTTAGTCACTGACAATCCCGCCGCTAAAAAGTCTACCTCGCCGGTATTTAACTTAATAAACAATTCTTCAAGGCTGTAGCTAGGGATAATACGCAATTCTACGTTCAGTGACTCTGCATATTTTTTGGCGAGTTCATATTCGAAACCTTCAAAACCATCAGCAGTACTATGATAATTTGTTGGTCCAAAAATAGTACCTACATTGATATAACCACGCTCTAAAATGCGAGATAAACTTGCTGGCTCATTCTCTTTATTACAAGCACTTAACAGTGAAGAAATAGAAATAACCAATGAAATCATAACCACTTTAGCTAATGATTTCTTGGAGAACAGCGATTTATTGATAAAAGAAAAGTATTTATTCATAACGTTAATTGTGTCGTGAATTAGTGTTTTAGCCAAGTACTTTTTAGGATTCCCCTAAGTTAATTTTTTTATTTTTAATTAAGGAAACTTTTTAGCGGACTTTTAACTTATTTCGCTAAATTTATCCATTAACAAAAGTCACATTTTCAATTATAATACGCGCGAAATTTTCGGTTAGCTTAAACTGTCTAAACTTAGCACTAAAATTAGTTCTAAAATTAGTCAAAAAAGTCAATCCAAACCTTACACAACCTTGGTGATTACCCTATGACGATGCCTAGTACGACGTTAATTAAAAACCTTCGTGGCGCTCCAGCACTTTCTGATTTTAGAGTTCAAAAATTATTAGCTCAATGTGAAGAATTACAACTCCCAGTAAATGATATTTATGCTGAATTTGCTCATTTTGCGCAACTTAATGCAGAATTAAGTGACAGCGAAGCGGATGTTTTATCAAAATTATTAACTTACGGCCCAACGATTGAAGAGCATCAACCAGTAGGTTTGTTTCTATTAGTTACCCCTCGTCCTGGTACTATTTCTCCTTGGTCTTCTAAATCAACAGATATTGCACATAACTGTGGTTTAAACAAAGTAGTACGTTTAGAGCGTGGTATCGCATACTACATCTCAATTCAAGATGGCGCAGCATTAACAACTGAGCAAGAAGTACAATTAAACGCCTTATTGCACGATCGCATGATGGAAAGTATCTTCAATGACTTCGAGCAAGCAAGCCAATTATTTGCTAGCAGCGAGCCGGGTAAATTAACAGCGATTGATATTGAAAGCGGCGGTAAAGCAGCGTTAGTTAACGCTAACGTTGAACTAGGCTTAGCCCTTGCTGAAGATGAAGTTAACTACTTATTTGAAAATTTTACAAAATTGGGTCGTAACCCACACGACATTGAACTTTACATGTTCGCACAAGCAAACTCTGAGCATTGTCGTCATAAGATTTTTAACGCTGACTGGACTATTGATGGCGTTAAGCAAGAAAAATCATTATTTAAAATGATCCGTAACACCCACGAAGTTAACCCTGACTTTGTCCTAAGTGCTTATAAAGATAACGCTGCAGTAATGGTGGGTAATAAAGGTGGTCGTTTCTTCCCTAACCCTGAAACTAACGTTTATGGTTATAACCATGAAGATATTCAGGTATTAATGAAAGTTGAAACCCATAACCACCCTACGGCTATTTCTCCATACCCAGGTGCAGCAACAGGCTCTGGTGGTGAGATTCGTGATGAAGGCGCAACGGGTATTGGCTCAAAACCAAAAGCGGGGTTAGTTGGTTTTTCAGTATCTAACTTACGTATCCCTGAATTTGTACAACCGTGGGAAACTGATTTTGGTAAGCCAAGTCGTATCGTTACAGCATTCGACATTATGATGGAAGGTCCATTAGGTGGCGCGGCATTTAACAACGAATTTGGTCGCCCTGCTATTTTAGGTTACTTCCGTACGTATGAAGAAGAAGTTAACTCATTTAACGGGGTTGAAGTTCGTGGTTACCACAAACCAATTATGCTTGCCGGTGGTTTAGGTAACATTCGCGATGAACACGTACAAAAACGTGAAATCGTGGTTGGCGCTAACCTAATTGCTTTAGGTGGTCCGGCGATGAACATTGGTTTAGGTGGCGGCGCGGCATCATCAATGGCTTCAGGTCAATCAGCTGAAAACTTAGACTTTGCTTCAGTACAACGTGAAAACCCTGAAATGGAACGTCGTTGTCAGGAAGTTATCGACAAGTGTTGGCAGTTAGGTGAAGAAAACCCTATCGCTTTCATTCATGATGTTGGCGCAGGTGGTTTATCTAACGCATTCCCAGAATTAGTTTCTGATGGCGGCCGTGGCGGTGTATTTGAACTGCGTAAAGTACCAAATGACGAGCGTAGCATGGCGCCTCATGAAATTTGGTGTAACGAATCTCAAGAACGTTATGTTATTGCAGTATCAGACAAAAACTTAGCAAGGTTTGAACAAATTTGTGCCCGTGAACGTGCGCCGTATGCCGTTGTTGGTCGTGCGACTGAAGAAGAGCACCTAACCGTAACAGATGAACATTTCAAAGATGATTCAGCATTAAACACGCCGATTGATTTACCACTTGATGTACTTTTAGGTAAAACCCCTAAAATCATCAAAGACGTACAATCAGCTAAAGCTGTTGGTGATATTTTAGATTTTAGCGCTATTGCTTTAGAAGATGCGGCTAACAGAATTTTAAGCTTACCAACCGTTGCTGAAAAAACCTTCTTAATCACCATTGGTGATCGAAGCGTTACCGGTATGGTTAACCGTGACCAAATGGTTGGCCCTTGGCAAGTACCTGTTGCCGATTGTGGTGTTACCGCATCAGCACTTGATTCTTACCACGGTGAAGCGATGTCATTAGGTGAGCGTACGCCAGTAGCACTACTTAACTTTGGCGCTTCTGCTCGTTTAGCAGTGGCTGAATCGTTAACTAACATTGCAGGTACAGATATTGGTGATTTGAACCGTATTAAACTATCTGCAAACTGGATGTCACCAGCAGGTCACCCCGGTGAAGATGCTGGTTTATATGAAGCTGTTAAAGCCATTGGTGAAGAATTATGTCCTGCATTAGGCTTAACAATCCCTGTTGGTAAAGACTCAATGTCGATGCGCACACAATGGGAAGACAACGGTGTAGAGAAATCTGTAACCTCGCCGCTTTCATTAGTTATCACCGCCTTTGGTGTTGTTGAAGATATTCGTAAAACGGTTACGCCTGAGCTTCGCAGTGATAAAGGCGAAACGTCTTTAATCGCTATTGATTTATCAAACGGTAAGAAACGTTTAGGTGGTTCATGTATCGCACAAGTTTATAAAAAATTAGGTAATGAAACGCCAGATGTTGAGAGTCCAGAAGTGTTAAAAGGCTTCTTCAACGCAATGCAAACCTTAGTACGCTCTGAAAAAGTAGTTGCTTATCACGATATTTCAGACGGTGGTTTATTCACAACCGTTGCTGAAATGGCGTTTGCTGGTCACACCGGTGTTGATATTGATATCAGTAAACTCGTTAGTGTAAATGAAGCAAACGGCGCAGCTGATGATTTAGCAACCTTATTCAATGAAGAACTAGGTGGCGTAATTCAAGTACTTAACAGTGACCTTGACGCAGTAAACGCAGTGTTCACTGAATTCGGTATTGCCGAATTAGCTACAGTAATTGGTACCTTAAATAATGAAGACACTATTCGCTTTAGCCGCGACGGTGAAGTGGTATTAGAGAACTCTCGTACTTATTACCGTACTACTTGGGCACAAACAACATTCAGAATGCAGTCGCTTCGTGATAACCCAGAATGCGCACAACAAGAGCATGATGTTAAATTCGATACTGAAGATCCAGGTTTAAACACTGAGCTGACTTTTGATATCAACGAAGATATTGTTGCCGATTTAATTGTTAAAGATGCAGCAAATGGCACAAACCCGCGCATCGCAATTTTACGTGAGCAAGGTGTTAACTCGCACGTAGAAATGGCAGCGTCATTTGACCGTGCAGGTTTTATCGCAATCGACGTACATATGTCTGATATATTATCAGGTCGTACAGATTTAGCTGACTTTAACGGTTTAGTGGCTTGTGGTGGCTTCTCATACGGTGATGTATTAGGTGCTGGTGAAGGTTGGGCAAAATCAATATTATTCAACGCTAACGCTCGCGCCATGTTTAAAGCTTTCTTTGAACGTGAAGATACTTTCTCATTAGGTGTGTGTAACGGTTGTCAGATGTTATCTAACTTAAAAGAAATTATTCCAGGCGCACAGCATTGGCCTCACTTTGTACAAAACAAATCAGAGCGTTTTGAAGCACGTTTCTCATTAGTTGAAATTCAAGAAAGTCCATCTGTGCTGTTTAAAGGTATGGCTGGCTCTCGTATGCCAATTGCTGTTTCTCACGGTGAAGGTCATGCAGAATTTAAGTCTGATGAAGCTATCGATGCCGCAAATAACTCAGGCACAGTTTCGATGCGTTATGTAAATAACTACGGTGAAGTAACTGAAACTTACCCTGCTAACCCGAATGGCTCAGTAGATGGTATTACGTCTCTTACAACAACTGATGGTCGTGTAACGATTATGATGCCGCATCCTGAACGTGTGTTTAGAACGGTTGCTAACTCATGGCACCCTGATAGCTGGGGTGAAGATTCGCCGTGGGTACGCATGTTCCGTAACGCGCGAGCTTTTATCGGCTAACCTTATTGCTGATAGTGCCACGTTCTTTGTCGAAAGTGCTCATTGACTAACGTCAACTCCGCGCTTTCTTCGTGAACGTGACGCAATCAGCTTCAAGGTAACACTCAATAATATTGTTAGATTATAGTTTAGTTATTAATTAGTTATTTTGACTAACCAATAAATACAAAAACCGACACTTTCATTTGAAAGGAGTCGGTTTTTTATTATCTAATTTTTAGTATTCAAAAGAAGGATATTAAAATAATATTAAATTATCCAATAATGGGAGGGTGACTTAAGTAATTTTTGAGGCAAGGTTAAGTAACCAATAAGACTTTAAAGTTAACTAGTAGTTATTAAAGCTAAATTATTGTCTGATAATAACTTAATTTAAGCAAAATCTAATGCTATATCAGTGCACTTTTTCGCACAACGAATACCCGTTAATTGGTCTTGTGCTGGGGTATATAGCTTTAATGGTTGATTGCAGGTTTTACATAAAACCGTTTTCCCTGCCATAACTTGCTTCATTAGTTTTTGCTGGTCAAAAAAAGAAGCTTTACTCGCCTTTTGCAAAGCGGCGAATTGTTTTAGATCTATGCTCATAATATTCCGAGGCGAATAAAATTAAATAATTTTGAGCAGAGTTACCTTCTGTTTAACTCTGCTCAAAGATAATGCTATCCAACAAAAAATACGCCATTGAATTGTCCTTGTAGCGGCTCGCCACTGGCAATCAATAACTCTTGATAACTCGTAATATTTTCATGGCTTGCTAGCATAAATGGATAAGCTGTGATTTCCCATGTTAAAACTTCATCACCTTCATACGGAGTAAAAGATAATTTTTGATTGTTTTCCAGTAATATCTGACCAAATTCAATCGCTAACTCTTTGCTAGAAAAGAGCATAGAAAATTCAATTTCACGTTCAATGGCGAGATCTTCACCTGTTTCTTGCATTTGCCAAAGGGTGTTACCAATTTCATCTTCTGGAAAAAGTGTTAAATCACGTGACATAGTTACTCTCATTTGGTTATTACAGTTGATTATTAAAATGTAGTTATTTATTGATATAAATTTATACGAATTAAACTTACATCAATAAATAAGTATATTTTAGCTTTGCTAAGTCAATAAACCTAGTAAAATAAGGACAAAGTTCTCGTTAGCCGCTAATTAATATGCCCGTAGATTTAAACAGTTCAACACCACAAGATCAATCCTTACACCTAAAAAAACAAAGGTTTGAATGGCATATAACCATCACTGAAGCAACAACGGCGATTTCAGCCCTACAAGCTTATGCCCAACAATCTTTTACGCTTATTTCAACCGCTGAGTTAAAAAAAGCAATCAGCAAAGGTGCATTATGGTTAACGCCAGCTAAAAATAAAAAGCAGACGCAGCGACTACGTAGGGTAAAAAAACTGCTTAATGTCGGGGATGAACTGCATTTTTACTACAATAGTGAAGTACTTAATTTAGAAGTACCACAAGCACAACTTATTGCAGATTTAACTGATTACAGCGTCTGGTATAAACCTTATGGTATGTTGTCACAAGGCTCTAAATGGAGTGATCATTGCACTATCGCTCGCTTTGCCCAATTAAATTTACCAAACGATCGCCCTGCTTTTATCGTGCATCGGCTAGACCGAGCCGCCACAGGCTTAATACTTGTTGCTCATACTAAAAAAGCGACACAAGCATTATCAAAGATGTTTGAGCAACATCAACTTGAAAAAATTTATCATATTATTATTCATGGCGATCACCGTTTACGTCCTCAGCCTGACATTATTGAACAAGTTGTACACAATAAACCTGCTCGCAGTACATTTACTTGTTTAGCTTATGATGAAAAAGCGAATCGCTCATTAGTACAAGTAAAAATAGACAGTGGTAGAAAACATCAAATACGCATACATGCGGCCAGTATTGGTATGCCCGTTGTAGGCGATAGATTACACGGTATAGCTAATGAGGAAGAGTTGTTAGACCTGCAACTCTGCGCGGTAAGTTTACGCTTTAAGTGCCCTTTAACAACAGGAAATGAAATAGACAGTGAGCAAGATAAGTTTTTTGAGCTACCAGAAACATTAAAGCCTCAATTACAATAATTGAGGCTTTAATCGTTAATGCTTACTTAATGATTAAACATTAAATGCAGTAGTTAAAGTCACTATCATCAAGTACAGCAACACTATCACCCACTAAATCATTAAGTGAAATAGCGTTTAAATATTCAAAGCCTTCTTGACGTTGCGCTAAAGTGAGCGCTTGATAAGGTAAACGAAATATCTTTGGCACTGCATTAGTCATCATTAGCGCAGTGTTAATTGCAATAGGGTTAGGCTCACAAAATAGCCAACTCATCAGGTTTTGTAAATCTTCATTTAATTTAGCTGTTTCAGCTAAGGTACTGCCTTTTGGCTCTTTGTCCATTAATTGACGCATTAACCCAGGAATAATATTTGAAGTTACAGAAATAACACCATGCGATCCATGTGTGTGGCGAGCAACGTAACTTTCATCATCATTACCTGACCAACAAGCAATACCTTTTGCTTCATAATAAGCAATACGATCATTACCTGCGCATTCCTTTACGCCAATAAAGTTTTCATGGCTAGCTAAAGGCTCAATAATGTCTGGGGTGATGTCTTGACCTGTACGACTTGGTACGTTGTAAATATAAGCAGGTCCAATATCAAGTACGCGTTTAAAGTGCTCGCTAACACCTTTATCTGAAGTACGACCATAATACGGATTAATTTGCAGAGCAGCATCCATACCAATAGCAAAACCATTTTCAGTCGCTTTAATTGCCTCTCGAGTATTATTGCTGCCTGTATTACCGATAATAACTAACTTATCAGAGAAGTTGTTAACACAATGAGCAATCAGCATTAAATGTTCTTCCCAGCTAAGCAAGTGCCCTTCGCCAGTAGTACCACCAACAATGATGCCGTCTACACCAGCAGCAATTTGTTGCTCTATTAAGAAATCATAAGTTTTTAAACAAACCTCTCCTTGATCTGTGTAAGGAGTTTTTACTGCGGTAATTAAACTTGCTTCTTTTAATCGCTTCATTAACTGTCTCTAATACTTCATAGTGCTTAAATATCGCACGTAAATTAAGGTAAATAAAATTTTGCCCGTATTCTAACAATGACCGAGGTTATCAACAACCCGTCTCATGATATATTCTTCATTAGTTAATCTATGTTGATAATGAAAAATATGATGGTTTAAAGTTAAAACTTTATAGGCGTGGTAATTATCTGCATTATTTAAGTCAGCGGCAAAGAGCTCTTCAGCAATTAATTCATCTTTAGTGATAGTAAAATGAATATCACCAACCAAGCCCCAATCACCTAATTCAGTAATTTCGTCAACAATTTCACCTTGCGAGTTTTTTGTGGTGAAAGTAAATTCAAAACTACCATCTGCGCTCAATTGCGCATATTCAACAGTCTCATTGCCTTGCTCGTCTTGTTCATTTCGATACCAACGCCCAAATAGTAAATCTCGGGGGTAACTAGTCTTATTCACAATTTCATCCTAAATAATCAACGTAAATCTAAGTTGATAACAACATCTAAAATAACGATTATAATAATGCGAAAGAGCAGAAATAGGAAAATTTATTTACTTTTAAGTTATCTAGAAGCCCTCCTATTACTTTGATAGTGCTAAAATTAAGATAATAAAGTAGATGTAAATTTATCAAAAAAGGTTTAACTTTGTGCACCTATACAGTCGCTTAGGAAAATGGCAATGCCAACACATACAATAAAATCAATCAAAGCTCCAACGGTTCAACTCTTATTAACAGGCAATGAACTAATGACAGGTGATATTGTTGACAGTAATTCAGCCATGATAGCCGATTTATTGAAAGATATTGGCTTAGGGGTAACCCGTAAAGTGACTGTTGCCGATGAGTTAGCACTACTTGTGAGCGAAATAACTTATATGGCAAGCACAAGCGATATTTTAATTATTAATGGAGGTTTAGGCCCTACCGTTGATGATTTAACCGCTCAAGCATTAGCGCTTGCAACAGGTGTTGAATTAAAACAACATCCTCAAGCCCTTACTCACCTAACTCAATGGGCTGAAAGACGCGGTGCTGAATTAAATACTCCGAATTTAAAGCAAACTATATTACCTAGTGACTGCCACATAATTGCGAACAAAAATGGTAGTGCTGTTGGCTTTTTTGTTCGTTATAAGCATTGCGATATTTACTGCACACCAGGTGTTCCTCATGAATTAAAAACCATGCTTAGCGAAGAAATCATTCCACAAATCACTAAAAATCTACCAGCGAATTTAAGCTCTGATATAACTCGGTTACAGGTTTTTGGTATAGGTGAATCAAGCTTACAAAAAATGATTGATGAACAATTACCTGATTGGCCTAGCGAAATAGACTTAGGTTTTCGTGCTGGTTTGCCACTACTTGAGGTTAAATTAACAACCAATAGCCAAAAAGGTTTAACTCTTAAAGCACCATGGCAGAAAAAACTCGTTAAAGTACTTGGCGATCATGTAGTTGCTGAGATTCATGGTAAGCCTAAATCTCTTGCCGAACATTTACTTGAACAATTACAACAACAAAAAATAAAAGTAACAACGGCAGAGTCATGCACCGGCGGCTTAATCGCCAGTAAGTTAACCGAAATTAGTGGTTCGTCAATGAATTTTGAAGCAGGGTTTGTCACTTACAGCAATGAAATGAAAACGAAAATGCTTGATGTTCCCCAGAGCTTATTAGCACAACATGGCGCAGTAAGTGAAGCAGTTGTTGTTGCTATGGCCAAAGGCGCTCTGCTAAAGTCAAACGCTGATCTTGCCATTGCCGTGTCAGGTGTTGCGGGTCCTAATGGGGGAAGCGAAGAAAAACCTGTAGGCACAGTGTGGTTGGCTTGGGGAAGCATTGATAACATACAAACAGTATGTTTGTTATTACCCTACAAAAGGCAGCAATTTCAGCAGTTTGTTGCAGCTGTCGGCTTAGATTTATTGCGCCGTTATCAACAAAATTTAACTTCAATTCCTAACTACATTATTGAAAGAAGCTTTCCAACAAAGTAATAGCTACTTTTAATGGTAAATAAGCTAAACTAAAGTGAGTAAATATTAAAAAACATTAACAATATTATGAACTAGACTAAATATTTTAACACAGCTAAAGATGTTAATGATTGCTTAATGTAATAAAAATTAATATATTGGATTAATTGTAAATAGCTACGATAGATTATTTCAGGAGACTATTTTGATAGAAAAAAACTTCATAACAAGTGGCCGTAACACTGTTATTCATAAAGTGAAAAAGTTTGATTTACTCATTCTTAATGGCGAAAAATCGGTTGTAATTGTTAGCCACCGCGGCATAGGCCTTTATAAAGGCACCATACCTGAGAAACGCTCGAGTGCAAAAAAAGCTTATCAAGATATTGTTGACATTACCGCTACCGAATTATTTGGTGAAGAGAAAACATTATTGTTTATTCAAGCCCTTGATGGCGTAGAGTATAAAATTGATTATTCAAAAGAAGGCACGGATAGCTTTATTAAAATACACCAAAACCATTATATGTAACCAATTTTAAGTTACATATGCTCAAGAAGTTATAATACTTAAGCCAAGTATTATATAGAAAGTAAAGCACTTAGCCGCAACATATCTATTATGTATTTCACGGTTAGGCGGAGTAAACTTAATGACTAAAGCTAGCCTAATCTGCAACAATAAAAACAATATAGATCTAGTCTTAGAGCCTATCAAAGGTGGCGATACCATTTCAGCTGCCAGTATACATGAATTAATTCTACATTCAGAATTTAAAAAGCTTCGTATTAATAACGGTAATATTAAAAATGCTGTTGCCGAACTTGAAGATGTTTTAAAACCACTACAAGATAATAATACAGGTAGAAAAATAACCTATCAAATCCTTGAGCGTGTTGATGCAACAATAAATATCATCATTGAAAGTGATGAAATGGGTGCCTCTGCAGAGATCACAACAGCACAAGGAGGCAAACACCTCACCGCAAAAGCAATTTTAACAGCAGCACAAGAAGCTGGCGTCAAAAAAGGCTTTAGTAAAGAACATTTAATTGAGCTTGCTCAGCTTGCCGCTAAAGAAGCGCCTAATAGCACTGTAACATTACAAATAGCTACAGGAAAAATAGCGGTAAATGGTGATGATGCACAAATAAAGCCTTTAGTTGAAAGCGCTCAATCTCGAATTTTAAAGCCAAAAAAGAGAGAAGACGGCAGCGTCGACATGCGCGATTTAGGTGACATTATCTGCGTAAATATTGGCGACCCTCTCGCAAAAAAAATCCCCTTAACTCAAGGTAAAGAAGGTTACACCGTTACCGCAACTCCCTTACCACCAGCGCCAGGCAATGATATTGAACTCGTCGCAGGTGAAGGCACCAATATAAGCCCCAAAAACACCAATGTATTAATTTCGGAAAAAGTTGGCTTACCAAAATTAATTAATAACGGCATGGAAGTTGATGAGGTATATAAGATTAAAGATGTCAGCGTTGCCACAGGTAACATCAACTTTACCGGTAGTGTGCTCATTGATGGTGACGTAAATGAAGGCATGACAGTAAACGCCACTGGTGATATTACTGTCGGCGGTTTTGTTGAGTCAGCAACACTCAAGGCAGGTGGCGACATTACAATATCGGGTGGCATTATCGGCCGTAAACACGATACTGAAACAACAAAAATTACCGATATTACAATGAGTGTAAATATTACCGCCAAAGGCAGTATTTATGCAAAACACTGCCAATACGCACAAATACAATGTGGTAAAGATATACGTATCGAAAACCAATTAATGCATAGTATATTAGATGTTCGCGGACGAGTATGGGTTGGCAAAGCTGAACTTGCTAACGGCAAGCTTATTGGCGGCTATACAAAAGTTGGCACCTCAGTTCATGCTGGTATCATTGGCGCTACCGCAGGTAGTAATACATTAATTAACTTTGAACACAGAGTGCTATTACTTAAACAAAAAATTGCCGACTTAGATGAAAAATATCAAAAAGAGTTCACCAAAACTGACGAACTGTTAGCGGCAATAAATAAGTTGAAAAAATTACCTAAAGAAAGTGCTAACCCTGAATTATTAGCGAAGTTAGTACCAAGCTACCAACATCATGCTAAACAAATGGGGCAAATATTAACCGCAAAAGAACTCGTAGAAAATAAACTTCAAGTATATAAAAGTGGTGTTTTTATTGAAGCCACTGAAAAACTCTACCATGGGGTAGAACTTATCGTCTGTGAATTTAAAGATAGATCTCGACGAGAATATGGTCCGAGTAGAATGTTTTACAAAGAACGAAAAATTCATATCGACGCAATAGTAAATAGTTAAAAATCAAAGTCATAATTTAACTCAAGTTAAGCCAAATGAAGTTAAGTTAAACTGCTAAGCCGAAACTAGGTAACCCTAGCTTCGGCTTTTTACTTATAGCACCTATAGCTTATTTACATATTAGGATAATTAGGTCCACCTGTGCCTTCTGGCGTAACCCAAGTAATATTCTGACTAGGATCTTTAATATCGCAGGTTTTACAATGAATACAGTTTTGTGCATTAATAACAAACTTATCTCCTGCTTCCGTTTTTTCAACTTCATAAACACCTGCAGGACAGTAACGTTGCGCCGGCTCATTATATTGCATTAAATTTTTGCTAATAGGTATACTCTTATCCTTAAGTAATAAATGACAAGGCTGATCTTCTTCATGATTAGTGTTTGATAAAAACACGGATGAAAGTTTGTCAAAACTCAATTGATTATCTGGTTTAGCATAGTTAATAACAGGCATATCTGTAGCAAGCTTTAATTGAGTATAGTCTTCCGTATTGTCTTTAATAGTAAAGGGTAACTTACCCGCAAAAAAGTTTTGATCTAACATATTATAAACACCGCCCCACATAGTACCAAATTTATGGATAGCGGGACCAAAGTTACGAGTATTATATAACTCTGCATACAACCAAGAGTCTTTAAATAATTGAGTATACTGCGTTAAATCTTGCTTACCCTGCTGTGCAGTTCCTGTATTGTCTAACAAAGCATTTACTATTGTTTCTGCCGCTAACATACCGGACTTCATAGCGGTATGATTACCCTTTATTTTAGCGAAATTAATGGTACCCGCATCACATCCAACTAATAATGCCCCTGGCATAGTCATTTTAGGTAGAGAATGAAAACCGCCTTTTGTCATGGCACGAGCTCCGTACGAAAGCCGTTTTCCATCAGTTAGGTATTGGCTGATTTTAGGGTGATGTTTAAAACGTTGAAACTCATCAAAAGGGCTCAAGTGTGGATTACTATAATTTAAATCTACAATTAAACCGACAAACACTTGATTGTTTTCAGCGTGATATAGATAACCACCACCGCTAGTGTTTTTATCTAATGGCCAACCCGCGGTATGAACAACCAATCCAGGTTGGTGGTTTTCTGGAGGTATATCCCAAATTTCTTTAAAACCCAAACCGTAATGTTGTGGGGATTTATGAGCATCAAGGTTAAATTTAGTTATTAATTCTTTACCTAAGTGACCCCGACAGCCTTCAGCAAAAACGGTATACTTAGCACGTAACGCCATACCTGGCATAAAAGAACCTTTTTCATTACCCTGAGCGTCAAGTCCCATATCACCGGTAATAACACCACCCACACTAGCATCATCATTATAAATAACGCTTTGCGCGGCGAAACCTGGAAAGATTTCCACACCTAGCTCCTCTGCTTGCTCAGCTAACCAACGGCATACATTACCCATACTGACAATATAATTACCTGCATTGTGCATTGTTTTAGGCACAAAAGAATGAGGTAATTTCATAGCAGAACGTTCACTGTCTAATAGGTAAATATCGTCCCTTGTAACAGGAGTATTTAAAGGTGCTTGACGTGCTTGCCAATCAGGAAATAATTCATCAAGTGCGCGTGTTTCAAAAACAGCACCTGAGAGAATATGTGCACCAACTTCAGAGCCTTTTTCAACAACACAAACCATTAACTCTTGTTGTTTCTGCTTTGCTAGTTGCATTAACCGGCAAGCTGTTGATAAACCGGCAGGACCAGCGCCAACAATGACCACGTCAAAATCCATTGATTCTCGTTCCATAAAGCCTCCAGTATTTTATATTTATTATCTACAAATATTGGTCTATCTTTAGATTAAGTCTATATTAAAACGCATGTTTGATAGTCGAAATTATTACCGCTGCCTTTTAAATGAGGATTAATAGATAATCTATATAAATCAATATATTAAGCATAAAAAAGGTATCAAAGTTTAAGTAAATTACATTTAATATTAGTTAATAATAGACAACATCAGCTAAAAAAATAAAAGAAAAGCGAAATAAATACCTTTTAAAAATAATACTTTATTACTAGGGAATTATTATTCAGGTAAATTTTTAACAAATAACACCTGAACAACTAACTACTACAGAGGTTTCACAATGAAAGTACTAGTTCCGATAAAACGTGTTATTGACTATAACGTCAAAGTTCGAGTAAAAAACGATAATAGCAATGTCGACCTTACCAATGCGAAAATGGCAATAAACCCTTTTTGCGAAATAGCCGTTGAAGAAGCCATTCGACTGAAAGAAGTTGGGCAGGCAACAGAAGTTATTGCTGTTTCTATCGGTGATAAAGCTTGTCAGGAGCAATTACGTAGTGCTTTAGCCTTAGGAGCAGATAGAGCTATTCACATAGAAATAGAAGAGTCACTAACAGGCAATATAGACTCGATAAACATCGCTAAATTATTACAAAAAATAGTCGAAGAAGAACAACCTCAATTAGTTATTTTAGGTAAACAAGCTATTGATAGTGATAACAATCAAACAGGCCAAATGCTTGCGGCATTAACAGGTATGCCACAAGGAACATTTGCTTCAGCAATAGAAGTTAACGATGATAAAGTGAATGTTACCCGTGAAGTTGATGGTGGCTTACAAACCCTAACGCTTAGCCTACCAGCAATAATTACAACAGACTTACGCTTAAATACCCCTCGTTATGCTTCCTTACCTAATATTATGAAAGCTAAACGCAAACCCTTAGTTGTAAGAGACGCTTCTGAGTTTGCTGTTGATTTAACGCCGCGCACCAAACAAATAAAAGTAATATCCCCTCCCCAACGCCAAGCCGGCATCATCGTAGCGAGCATTGATGAATTAATTGATAAGTTAAAAAATGAAGCGAAGGTGATCTCATGAGTATATTAATTTTAGCTGAGCACGATAACAGCACATTAAAAACAGAAACCCTTAAAACTGTTGCCGCGGCTCAAAAAATTGGTACTGACATAACACTACTTGTGGTCGGTTTTAATTGCCAAAACGTTGTAGAGCCGGCGGCAAAAATTAATGGCGTAAACAAAGTATTAGTTTGTGACAACCTCGTTTATGAACATCAATTAGCTGAGAATATTAGTTTATTAATTGCAGAGTTAGCGACTGATTATGAACATATATTAGCGACTGCATCAACAACGGGGAAAAATATAATGCCAAGAGTTGCAGCCTTATTGGATGTTACTCAAATATCTGACATTATTGGTGTCGAAAGTAGCGATACCTTTATTCGACCTATTTATGCGGGTAATGCAATTGCTACAGTACAAAGCCTAGATATAAAAAAAGTAATTACCGTGCGTGCAACAACATTTGAGGTGGTTGCTAGCGACGGTAATGCAGACATAATCAAAATAAACTCCCTCTTTAGTACTGAGACTTCAAGCCATTTGAAAGATGAATTTACTGAATCTGAACGTCCTGATCTAGGGGCTGCAAATGTGGTTATTTCAGGTGGCCGAGGTATGCAAAGTGCTGAGAACTTCAAATTACTTGATGGTATTGCTGATAAATTAGGTGCAGCTATCGGTGCATCACGTGCAGCAGTGGATGCCGGCTTTGTGTCTAATGATATGCAAGTTGGACAGACTGGTAAAATTGTTGCTCCTGATTTATATATTGCCGTAGGGATCAGTGGCGCTATTCAACACCTTGCCGGCATGAAAGACTCAAAAGTTATTGTTGCTATCAATAAAGATCCTGATGCGCCTATTTTCCAAGTAGCCGACTACGGTATTATTGCTGACTTATTTGATGTAATACCTGAGCTAGAAAGTAAATTATAAACATCATAAAAACAGAACAAAAAACAGAGCTATAGTTCAAGCTGTAATGCTTAACTTAAGCTTGTTATAATAAAACACCTTAAGCATATTGCTTAAGGTGTTTTTTATACGTTTAATTGATTAATTGTGAAAGGTGTTTTATGAAAAATAGTTTATCTAGTTTAAGTGATTTAGCCAGTGCCTTTGGTAAGGCCCCTGTTGAGCTTGATAAAACATCTCAAGTGAACGATGACTCGCTTGTTTACTCTACAGACAATGGTCGTATCGATCAGAAGAAAACTAAAAACATTACCCCCAGTGATGGCTTTGCCAGAGTTAGACGAGAGACTAAAGGGCGAAAAGGTAAAGGCGTAATCGTCATCAGTGGCCTAGGTCTAGACTCCAAAGCTCTAAAAGAATTAGCAACAAAGCTTAAAAAGACCTGTGGTACCGGTGGCTCGGTTGTTGATGAAACCATAGAGGTACAAGGAGATAAACGCGATATTATTCAACAAGTATTAGAAAAAGCAGGTTTTAAAGTTAAGTTTACGGGAGGGTAGTCACCTACACGACTTTTAAAAACGAGTCACACCTTGTAACTCGTAATATTAAACAACCATTTCTAAATATCTGATCCTAATATAGAAATATTACTATAAAACTGAACCAATAAATTATCATTGGGTATCTAACCGGCTAAGTAAAGTAGCTTTTTCTACCTGATAACGCATGCGATAAAGTATTACCATCAACATACTCTAATTCACCACCAACTGGCACACCATGAGCAATTCTTGAAATGTTTACGTGGTGTTGCTGGGCAAGTTCAGCGATAAAATGTGCTGTGGCCTCTCCTTCTACCGTCGGATTAGTCGCTAAAATAACTTCAGTAAACTGACCGCTAGCAAATTGTTTAGCTAAAATATCTAAGCCTAAATCCTCAGGGCCGATACCATCAATGGGAGAGAGATGTCCCATCAACACAAAGTATAACCCCGAAAACTCCCCTGTTTGCTCTATTGCAATCACATCACCTGGCGTTTCAACAATACATAAAGTACTAGCAACTTTACGTTTTGGCGATAAACAAATTTCACACAATTCCTCTTCGGTAAAATTACGACATTGTTGGCAATGACCGATATCAGTCATGGCTTTTGCTAGAGTACTCGCTAGTTTACTGCCACCACGTCGGTTACGTTCAAGTAGCTGAAATGCCATACGTTGTGCTGATTTAGCACCTACACCTGGTAAGCATTTTAATGAATCAATTAACTCTTGAACCAAGGGACTAAATTTCATAGATTTCCATTTTATTAATAAAGAGGAATGTAAACTAAAGAACAAAAATAATAAGCATACAGATTGAGGATAGTACTCAAATATTGAAGTCTAATTTTAATCAATTTTATAGACAAATAGTAGTAAACTAATTAAATATCTTTCACCATTTATTACTATATTTATTAAATTAATAAAGCATGTCTTACATTTTTATTATTAAATACGTTTATATTGCTTTAGATATAGCGAAACATTACTTTTTAGCTATAATCTATTGAGTTTAAAGAAAAGTTATAACTAACCACCTTAAGTAAACCTTGAATTTATTTTACAATAAAACTTAACGTGCAACTTAGTATGGCCATGTTAACTATTAATTAAAATGATCATACTCTCAATATAAATAAGAAACCCTAGCCGTACATAAATAAGCTTATCATTATTGTTATTTTTTAAATAAAATAGAAAAAATACTGTAAAAAGGAAAACTAAATGAGTACAACGTTTTGAAAACACTTTTCTTAGTTTTTATTTCATTTCTTGTACATTTTACTTTAGTGAAATTAGGGTCTTATTATACCATTGCGTTTGGTTTTGCTAGTTTAATTTGGCCTGTAACGGGTGTCGTTCTCGGCTTGTATCTTTTATATGGTCGGGCAGTACTCATTGGTGTATTTTTATCCTTATTATTTACCACTTACCAGCAACAGCTAGACAATCCAATACCTAGTTATTTAATTGCTATCTTAGTTATTATCAGTATTTTACAGTTAGTAATAAGTAAACAATTTGTACTACGATGCTTTACCTTTCCTATTAAAATTTATTTACCCAATGAAAGAATTAAGTTTTTAGTTTTAACAGGGCCATTATCTGCACTTATCAGTAGTACATTACTTGCGCTGTCTTTATGGTTAACCTTAGATATCCCGTTCGAACAACTATGTTATATTTGGTCCGTTAAGTGGTTTGGTGATTTTTTAAGTATTCTATTTATTACCCCTACCCTGTTATTTATAGTCAAGAATAAATACGTTAAAGAAGCTAAACATCAAACTCCAGCTATTGTAACTAGCCTTTGTGTATATTGTATTATTGCTTTCATTTTTAACTTGTCTAGTTCACATAAACACAGTGAAAAAGAGCAAGAGTTCATTAACTCAACAAGTCACTTCATAGAGAGCTTTCAAATAATTCAAACAAGTATAAAGCATCATTTAATATCGTTAGATGCTTTACTGCAAGCTAGTGACAATGTGACACGTGCAGAATTTAAAAGCTTTACCCATACCATTGAACAATCTAATATTGAAATAAGAGCCTTAGCTTGGTTACCGGTAATATCAGCTCATAAAAGAGAAGCCTTTGAATTATCTTTAATGAACGACGGCTTTAATAACTCTTACATTAAAAAATTAACTGCTCAAGGCTTTAAAAAAGCGCCGCAACAAAGTAGTTATATCCCGATAACATTTATAGAGCCTCTTGAATCAAATAAGGCTGCTATTGGCTTAGATGTATCTACTCATCCTTTTGTGAAAGCGAGTGTTGAAAAAGCAATTGCACTTAAGAAAATTGTTATAACACCATTACTTTCATTGATACAACAACAAGACAAATACACGGGAGTAGTTGTCTATTACCCTGTTTATAAAAACGGGACTGAAAATAAAGAGACTTCATTAAAAGGGCTAGTCGAAGCTGTTTTTGAATTAGACGTATTACTTGCAGCCATATATAAAGAGGTTGACGCCACTAACTTCACGTATCAATTAAGCTATGCCAAGGATAATGTTTTTTCTCATGTAAACCATGAAGCTAACAAATTATTTAATTACACAGTCGAAGTAGATCTCTTTGACAAAAAAGGGTTACTTACCTTCTCGAGCACTGAAAGATTTGAACGAGGGTTAATCGATTGGGGCAACTTAATCATTACCTTTGCAAGCTGCTTAATTGGTTTAATCTGTGTCATGTTTGTATTTTTTATTATCACCTTTAATTACTCACTCACCCGCAAAGTAAAGCAAAGTACAGCAGAGTTAATAAAAAGTAATAATGAACTCGTTGTCGCCAATAAAGCCAAAAACTTATTTCTCGCTAATATCAGTCATGAATATCGCACACCATTAAATGCAATTATTGGCTTTACAGAAATTGCTCAGCGTGAAACACGTGACAAAATAGCCAACGACTATTTAAATAAAATCGGCCACTCCTCCAACTTGTTACTGAGTATTGTTAACGATGTTTTAGATATTTCAAAAATGCAAACGGGTGAGTTAAACCTTGAAAATAGAGCATTTAATCCGACAAAAGAATCTTTATCCGTTATTGATATGTTGAATGACAAGGCTGTTGAAAAGTCTATAAATATCACTAAAAATTTCACTACTAATTTTAATTTGTGGGTTGCAGGAGATGACTTTAGGTTTAAACAAATACTAATCAACTTACTCAATAATGCGATTAAATTTACAGATACAGGCACGATAACTATCAGCGGTGATTGTAAAAACACCAAGAATAATAGTCGCATTGTAACCTTAACAGTCACAGATTCAGGCATAGGTATCAAAACTGAACAACAAAAAAATATTTTCAATGCCTTTGCACAAGCAGAGTTATCTACTACCAGAAAATATGGAGGTACAGGCTTAGGTTTATCTATTGTTAAAAAGTTAAGTAACTTAATGGGTGGTGATGTCACACTCAATAGTGAATATGGTAAAGGCAGCTCTTTTATAGTAACACTTGAATTACCGCAAGCAACTCAGCCGGTTGAAGTGCCAGAGCCTAAAAATTTAACTACGCTGCAAGACTTTAATGACCATGGGATCAATATTTTAGTAGTCGAAGATAATAAAATTAACCAAATAATTGTAAAAAAACAATTATCCTCACTAGGGGTGAGTTGTGATTTAGTTAATGACGGTCAAGAAGCGCTAACCTACCTTGAGAATAATAAACCTAAGCTCATATTAATGGACTTACAAATGCCTGTAATGGATGGTTTTACTGCATCAAAATTGATTAAAAGAAACAATAAACTTAAAGATATTCCAATTATTATTTTAAGTGCAAGTGTTGGTAAAGAAGATAAAGAACAAGCGCTTGAAATAGGCATAGAAGACTTTATTAATAAGCCCTTCCAACAAAGCGATTTACATTATGTATTGCATAAATATTTGTCAGCCGACTAGGGTCTGTTGATCTTTCGAGATTACTTTTACAGCAACTTGTTTGAACTTCTTTGTATTAAGAGTAGGCAAGGCAGAGCATAGTGATTGGGGAATGATTAGAAAACTCTATGGGAAATGGATAACAGGTGAACAAATTAATCATAGAAATGAAAATTGCTCATAATTTAGGACAAAAAAGCCAGCGATAAAGCTGGCTTTTTTTATATATTTATCACTTAAAACGGCATTTTCATACCTGGTGGTAATTGCATACCGCCAGTAACTGAGCCCATTTTATCTTTATTTTGCTCTTCAACACGACGTACCGCATCATTTACAGCTGCAGCAAGTAAGTCTTCAATCATGTCTTTATCATCGCTCATTAAGCTTTCATCAAGCTCTACACGACGAACACTATGACTACCTGTCATAGTAACTTTCACCATACCTGCACCAGCTTCACCAACAACTTCCATCTGTGCTAATTCTTCTTGTGCTTTAGCCATTTTGGCCTGCATTTGTTGGGCTTGCTTCATTAAGTTGCCCATTCCGCCTTTCATCATAATTTTCTCCAATTATTCTGTGTTAACTACTTAATTTATTAATGGGGTTACTTTACCTGAAATACAACAGCATTTTCGCGAAAGTAAAATTATTTTATGTAAGAGTATTATTCAACAGCGTAAGTTAAACCGGCGTTGCAAATCAACGAGGCGAAATACTTTCTTCATTTAACGTAGCTTGGAAAGATTCTTGTAAAGCAATCACTGTATTATCTTCTCTAATTAGTGCTTTAGCATATTCAAGACGTTTGTCGTTTATCTGCACTTGAATTTGATAAGGATCTGCTACGGTTTCTTCTACAACATCAAGTGTTACGGTAACATCACGAGATAAAAACTCACAAATATAACTTTGTAACTGCTGTTGAGCAAATTCTGTATTTAAATGCCTTGTTGCCTGATCTAATTGTAAAATCAAATTATCATCAGTAGAGTCTTCACTGATTGTTGCGTGAATCGCTAACTGTCTTACACGTGCCGTAAGTTGCATCGAGTCAATCATATGCGCCCACTTATCAACTTGATTTGCTTTAGTTATTTTAGTCGGATCTATATTGTCTTGATGAAAAGGCACTTCAGGCTCAGGTGCTATTACTAAAGGCTCACTAGGAATAACTGCGCTTTCAGTTACAGTATTCTCGTTACTATTGGTGGTACTATTTGTTTGACGCATAGTTACGTCATTAGACTTTTTTGTTTGCGCTTCCATTGCCTTTTTGCGACTGCGAAGCATGTTTCGAGTAGCAAGAACTGAGCTAACAGGGCTATCAATATTAACTGTTGGTACTTCTTGAGGTATAGCATCTAGAGGCACTGATTCAACGCTTTTTTCACCTACAGCTACTGTCTCTGTCGTTTGTTCAACTTGATGAATGTTATTTTCATCTTGAACACTGTCAACAGCTGATTTTTTTAGCCTTGCTACTTGCTCCGCTTGTTGATTACCTTTAGCCATAAGCTCAGTAGCTTGTTGTTCAATCGCATACATTTGTGCATGTAGATCTGACTCGCTATGTTCGGTATCATTTATACTCTTATCATCAGAAGCAAATATATCATTATCAATTGGGTTAGACGCTGTAACCTCGCCTTGTGCTTGAGCCTTGTTATTTTCAATAGCAGGCTCTTCAGTTCTGATAGCGTTTTCTTGTCTAAGGTTTTGCTCACTTAATGGCTTATCTGCATTAACGTTGACTTGCTTAGCACTAACATTTTCATAACTGAAATCATCAAACTGTTCAGTATTTTTCTCAAGGTAATTGTTTTCTTCAGCTTTACTTAACTGTGCTTTTTGCATTGGTTTAAATGCAAATAATCGTAATAAAGTCATATCAAAAGCAGCTTGCTCGTCAGATGCATAGGGTAAATCTTTACGACCATTAAGTGCTATTTGATAATAAAGCTGAACATCTTCCGGCGACATAGTTTGACTAAATTTTTTCAATAAACTTAATAAGTCGTTCGGTAAATCGAATGATTTATCCACTATTTGCATTAAAGCTATTTGGTGAAACAACTGAATTAAGTCTGCAAATAAGCGGCTATAACTTGGCGCGTATGAAGCTATCTCTTGCGATAGTGTCATTAATGCTTGGCTGTCTTGTTTAAGTAACGCAATAACCAGTTGATAAACCCAGTTTTGATCAATACCGCCTAACATTTGTTGAATATTAACTAGGCTGATATTGCCTTGTCCTTGTGCTATCGCTTGATCGGTTAAACTTAATGAATCACGCATACTACCGCGAGCGGCCTTAGCTAATAGAGTTAAACAACCGGGCTCATGTTTGACTTTTTCTTGCGACAATATTTCAGCAAGTTTATCTTCAATTTGTGGCACCGTTAATGCTTTTAGGTGAAACTGCAAGCAGCGTGATAAAACGGTTATTGGTAATTTTTGAGGATCAGTAGTCGCTAGAATAAACTTAACGTGCTCAGGAGGCTCTTCAAGAGTTTTAAGCAAAGCATTAAAACTATGACGAGATAACATGTGCACCTCATCGATAAGATAAACTTTAAAGCGTCCTCTGCTTGGTGCATATTGAACATTATCGAGAATTTCACGCGTATCATCAACTTTAGTTTTAGAAGCTGCATCAATTTCTAATAGATCGACAAAACGCCCTTGATCAATATCAACACACGCATCACACTTACCACATGGCGTATTAGTAATACCTACTTCACAGTTAAGGCTCTTAGCAAAGATTCGTGCGATCGTAGTTTTACCAACACCACGTGTCCCCGTAAAAAGATAGGCATGGTGTAAACGCTTTTGTGATAAAGCATTAACTAACACACTCACAACGTGCTCTTGACCCATTAACTCTTGAAAGTTTTTAGGCCGCCATTTTCTTGCTAAAACTTGATAGCTCATGTTAAATTTCTTAATTGGTTATTAAGCAAACTATTCACCTTGATATTGTACCAAAGAATAACTCTCAATATTTAATGCGCTTAAACGCTTTTCACCGCCTAAATCGGGTAATGAAATAACAAAACCCGCATCATTTACTTGTGCACCTAAGCGGCGAATTAATTTTGTAGTTGCTTCAATAGTTCCACCAGTAGCTAAAAGGTCATCAATAATCAAGACTTTATCACTTTCAGTCAATGCATCTCGGTGAATTTCTAATACGTCTTCCCCATATTCAAGAATATAAGCTTGAGAATAAGTATCACGAGGGAGCTTTCCTGGTTTTCTTACGGGTACAAAGCCAATGTTAAGTGCTAACGCTAATGGTGCGCCAAAAAGAAAACCACGAGCTTCAGTACCAACAACTTTAGTAAACCCTTTATTTTTGTATGCTTCAACAAATAATTCTATGGTTAGTGCAAAAGCTTCTGGTTTTTCTAATAAGCTAGTAACATCACGAAACATTATACCTTTTGCAGGGTAGTCCGGGATGGTGTGTATAGCGTCAAGTAATTGCTGTTGTTGTATTTCATTCATGAGAGAGTATGAGAGCCTTAATCTGTTTTCTATAAAATTGATTAATAGATAATTTAAATAATAAAGCAATTAAGGTAATTTTTATAGGACTAAAAGCATCTCTGTAGGCTTTATAACATTACCATTAAGCTTGTCGACTTATTGCACAAAGTAAATAAACATTTAAACAAATGGTAGCTTTACTATTAGAAGTAAAGTAAAGCTAGTACAACTTATTTAATCAGCTCAAGTAATCACTATAAAAAAGATTGATATTAACCATTTACCTGTATGGGTTTACGCTGAAAGACTGGGTCAGTCAGATCAGACAACACATTTAGAAAAGTATTTTTATTAAAAGGCTTTTCAATAACTTTATCAAAAAGAGAGTACTCTGGGAGCTTTTGAACCGTGCTATGGCTTTGAGTAGTAATAAATATTATTTTTTTATTGGCTAGCTCGGGGATTTTTTTTAAATTTTTGATCAACTGAGTACCATTCATTAAAGGCATTAAATGATCAATAACAAATAATTCGTAGTCACCTTTTTGGGCTTTACCTAAGCCATCAAGACCATTATTTGCCGTTTCTACCGTATGACCTTCTTCACAAAGCAGCTCTGACAACATGCTTTGTACTGATTTTGTATCATCAACAACTAATATATCCATACATACTTTTTTATAACACTAATAACAAATTTTGCAGAGATTTTACCTTATAATTATTCGAGTATATAGGCTTATTTAATGTTAAATAAAACGTCTCGAATTTGCACAATTTTATTGCACAACTTACTATCGTTTAATGTAATAGTTAACACTTATTATTTAGATAATTTAAGTCGCTGTCGTTTTGGCTCATCCGTTTTTTTTGGATTGATGTAAATACTACTGGCATTAGGTCGAGCGCCTTCAACCCAAGGTGACGATGAGTTTTTTTTCTCTGCTTTTTTCTTAGTAAAAGTTTTTTTATTTACTTTAGCTGAACGATCAGCGCCAATAGCTTGCCCTGCTTTATGTACTTTACTTGTTCTTTCAACATGATATTTATTATCAATTGCTTGTAAAAGGTTTCGTAATACTTGGTCTTTACATTCACGATAATGTTTATGATCAATTTTACGAGAAAATGCACTTAATTCAGCTTTACCAATATTAAAATTAACACCTTTTAATAACTCAATAATTTGTTCTGCTTGTAAATTTAAGGCAATTTTAAGTTTTGTTAGAATGATATTATTAGTTAGGCGTTTTTCAGGTAGCGGTGAAGGTCCTGATTTTTTCCCGCGTTTTTCGTTGATAAAGCCATTTAAAAATATAGCTAACTTAGTATCAAACAGTGCGACAAAATCATCATCATTGTCTTTCTTTAACCACTGACTAATTTGTTCTCTACTAACTACTTCACCTGCTGAGGCGAATATAGCGACCATTTGTTTATCATTAAAATTAAAGGTATAACGCAGTCTGCGTAAAACATCATTATTATTCACGGCTAAGTCCAGTTCAAAAGCATAGTTTCGTCATTATACACTTTAAGAGTATCAGCTTATACCTGTTTATATGAGTGCTTTGTAAAGGAGAGAGAAAAGATAAATTGAATATGACAATTAGGTATTCTTTAAGCTGATCATTTTTAAATAAAAGAATATTTTACTACCCAATAGTGTACTAATGGATAGTAAAATTATAGTTTTATATTTTTTATTTACCTTCAGCTCTGATTAATGAATGCTATAAAAGTAAAAAACACTGTATATCAATCAAATAAGCGAACTATTCACCACATTTTTTTGATTTCATTTTACTTTCGCCACACTTGCCTTCACCACATTTAGCTTCTGAGCTTGATTTCATTTTAGCTTCGCCACACTTGCCTTCACCGCATTTAGCTTCTGAACTTGACTTCATTTTAGCTTCGCCACACTTGCCTTCACCACATTTAGCTTCTGAACTTGACTTCATTTTAGCTTCGCCACACTTGCCTTCACCGCATTTATTATTATCGACAGCAACAACAGTTGTTATTTCATGACTTACAAATGGGTTTGTTTCAGCAGTTACAGTGCTACTCATAAATAAGCTTAATGCAACTAAACTTGCAATGACTGAGATTGATGCTTTTTTAACTATATTCATACTTATATCCTTTTCGAGATGATTGTGAGGTTGTTCGTTAGTGGTCTAGCAAGATAAACTCACGTTATTATCTAATGAATTTTTCTCCGCAGCTATTACATAGACCTGTAAAGCACACTAAAAATTTCGTTTCATGATTATAAAAAATAAAAAACCAGCTATTAAGCTGGTTTTTGTATTACGTAATTAATTAATAGTAATTAACTAAATAGTAACTTTCTTTCTTTTAGCTGTATCTATAATAAAGCGTTTCCAACCTTCAGCATATTTGCGTGACTTCGGGTCTTTCACCGCTTTTTGAATAGCAGCGTAAGCTTCTTTATACTTTTCTAAATAAAAGTAAGATTCAGCAATACTCATATGAATTTGACCTTCATCAGAAGCACCAAGTTCAATAGCTTTATTTAATGCAGTGATAGCTTTAGTAAATTGCTCATCTTGCTTATATAACATACCTTGCTTACGATAAATTCCAGCATCACTTGTCATTTTGGCTACTTCACCATAATAAGTTGCTGCTTTATCAATATCTAGCGCAGAGTGCCAAGCATTAGCTAAAGATGAAATATTCTTATCATCGCGTTTAACTAAGCCTGAAGCTATATATTTCTCTAACAATTTAGCAGCCATATAAGGAGCATCAGATTGAGAGTATAAGCTTGCTAAAGTAGTTATTTGACTTTCTTTATCCAAATAACCTAGCTTGTAAGCTAAATCAAGAGTTTCAGTTGCTTTATTATAGTCTTCAACCAACAAGTAAAACATTGGAAGTTGAGTCCACCACTGCTTACTTTCAGGGAAAAGCTGTACAACTGTCTCTAAAACCTTAATAGTTTCTTTATATTGTTTACGCTCATAATATGATTGTACTTTCAATATATAAGGGTTTTGATTTTGCTTGTCACCAAAGGCTACAATAGCTTTATCTGCAGGAGCAATAACTTTATCTAATTGACCAAGCGAGTAATACGCGTTAGCTATTTTAATATAAGTTTGACCATCCTCTTTACCCGAGAAATCCATCCACGCGTAATAGCTTTCTAATGCACCTTTATAGTCTTTGGTTTGCATTTGCATATCACCCAATAACTTTAAAGATTCACTATGATCCGACTCATTAAGAATATCAGGTTCAATTGCTGCTTTTAGGTATTTAATCGTTTTCTGATCATTATCACCTTTAGTAGCATACATTACCGCGATAAAACGAGAAACATAGGCTTTGTCATATTCTTTATCTGCATCAATATCAAGTAATACGACTAAAGCACCATCAATATCATCCGCACTATAAAGTTCAAAAGCTTCTTGAACTTTTTTACCAGTACTAGGACTAGGAAGATATGATTTACGTTTTTCTTTCTGAGCTTGTTCAGCAGCATTTACATAATCAGCAAAAGGTGCTTGTGCAACAAGTAACGAAGTAACAACAACAAGAGAAGTTGATAATCTTTTAAACGATAAGTTTTTAAATACTAATTTATTAAACATAACTATTAACCTCCCATTTTGAAGTCAAGTCGAACGGTTAAGCCAGTTTGACGAAGGGCTTTACCTTCTTCAACTTTCGGTTTGTATTTCCACTTCCTAAGAGCGCGTCTTGCTTCTTTATCAAAAACACGCTTAGGTTGAGCTTCAATAACCTCTACATCTTCAACACCACCAATTTCGTTGATAGAAAAAGATAGTACAACATAACCTTCTTTACCATCACGAGCAGCATCCATAGGATACTTAGGCTCAATACGCACAATTGGAGTTGCATCACCATCTCTACCTATACCTGCTCCAGGAGCAGATAAACCAGTAGATGCACCAGCCATTTGAACACCTGGCATATTAAAACTTAAACCACTAGTATTATTATTGGTTTCAGGCTCAGGTGTAGACTGTTTTGGCGGCGCTTTTGGCGGCGGCGGTGGCGGCGGCGGTACACGTCGACGCTGTTCTGTTGCAGACTTAGGCGGCGTAGTATTAACTTCTACTATAATATTTTCTTGCTGCTCTTCTTTGTTTCTATCACCGCTAGAAACAAGAAAAGCCATAAAAACAAATAAGCCGAAGGTAATTACAACGCCTAGTAGTATTGATACTAAAAAGCGAACCATATATTACCCCTTCGCAGCCGCGATAGAAATTCGGTCTATACCAGCCTCTTTAATTGCATCCATTACTTTAACAACAACACCATGTTTAGCATCTTTGTCAGCTTGAATGATTACAACATCGGTAGGTTGTTCAGCAAGTAATTTTTCAATCCTTGCACCAACACGTTCAATGTCTACTCGACCTTTGTCTAACCAAATCTCACCATTATCTTTAATTGCAACAAAGATATTGGCATTTTTCTGTGTAGTCTGGTTAGCCGCTTTAGGTTTATTTACTTCAATACCAGCTTCTTTTACAAATGAAGTGGTTACGATGAAGAAGATCAGCATGATAAATACGATATCAAGCATCGGTGTCATATCAATTACTGCTTCTTCGGATTCACGAATACGTTTACGTGCCATGAAAATATCTCTCTAGTGATGAGGTAAACTGTCAACCAGTTTAGCCTTTGCTAGTTTAACTTTAGCGTCTAATCTAGTACTAAAAAACACACCTGATAATGCTGCTACCATTCCCGCCATAGTCGGGATTGTTGCTTGCGATATACCGGCGGCCATTAAACGCGGATTACTAGTGCCTTGTTGGGCCATGACTTCAAATACGCCGATCATACCTGTTACTGTTCCCAGTAAACCGATAAGAGGACACATTGCCACTAATGTTCTAATGGTTATCATACGCTTTTCAAGTAACTCGTCTGCTTCGGAGATCCAAGTCTCTCTAATTCTATGTGCATACCAAGATGTTGTATCTTGTCGTGCATCCCAACGAGCAACAATATCGTTTCTCAAGGCTGGGTACACTTTTGATAAGAACATAAAACGTTCTATCATTAATATCCACATTAATAAGAGTGCGAAGGCAACAACGTAAAGTACGTTACCACCTGTCGCAACAAAACCCCTGACAGATTCCCAAAGCTCTATCAGGAATAACATTATTTAGACCCCTTCTCTGCGATAGCAGCAATTAAACCAGCGCTTTGCTCATCTAATTTTTGTAATACCGACTTACTCTTACCAGCCACAACAGAGTGAACCAAGATAAGTGGTAAAGCACAAATCAGACCTAAAGCAGTTGTTACAAGTGCAAGTGAGATGTTACCTGCCATAATTTTCGGGTCACCAGTACCAAACAATGTAATAGTTTGGAAAGTCATGATCATACCGATAACTGTACCTAATAGACCCATTAGAGGAGCAATAGCTGCAAACATTTTGATTAAGCCTACGCCACGGTCAACTTGAGGTGTTTCACGAAGAATTGCTTCATCAAGTTTTAATTCTAATGTCTCAGCATCAGCTGATTGGTTATCATAAAAAACTTTAAGTAAACGACCTAGTGGGTTGTTTTCATTTGGTTTATCAAGGTTTTTCTCTTGCGCTTTAATTTTAGAGCTCATGCCACCTAAAACGATTAAACGCTCAAGTGCAATTAAACAACCTAAAATTAATAATACTGTAATTGCGTAACCAACTTCTTTACCTTCATGGAAGAATTCTTCAACAGTCTTCTTACGTGTTTCTAAAGATAAGATACCACCACGTGAAGGGTCAAGGAAAACACCTGTGTAGCCACTTGTAGTTCCAAAGAAGTCTGCAGCTGTTTCAGTGATAAAACCTGCTGGTTGCTTAGGTAATGGTTGAACTTGACCTACTTCATCATTGTAAGTTAAGTAGCCGTTTTCAGAAACTAAGTTAAAAGTACCGATACGAGTAATACTTTCTGT
The DNA here is from genome assembly GCF_018860585.1 of Colwellia sp. E2M01. Taxonomy (GTDB): domain Bacteria; phylum Pseudomonadota; class Gammaproteobacteria; order Enterobacterales; family Alteromonadaceae; genus Colwellia. The sequence goes on along the minus strand of NZ_JAHKPR010000055.1, from coordinate 5,880 downwards.
AGACTTAGTACCATCTAAGTTAGTTACATCAACATCAAACTTTGAAATTTTACCTGATTCAGTCATTTCTGTTTGTAATGCAAACCATAACTGTTCAAGATCTTCGATGCTTGGGATTTCTTTAGCGTTAGCAATACGGTTTAATACTTCACCGCGTCCTGGGAACTCAGCACTTACAATTGAAGTACTAATTTGACCAAATGCATCAGCTGCAGCTGCACGTGAAACACCGAACATTTCACCTAAGGTGCCTGTTGCGTTATCTAATTCAAGTTCTTTTTGTGCTAACTTAATTTCATTAGCAGCATATTCATCAGTTAAACGTTCATTACGAGCGTTTTCATCTGCTAATTCTTTTTTTGCTTTAGCTAATAAAGCGGCTTTATCCGCTCTGTCTGATAAGAATTCAGCTTCACGTTTTTTATCAAGTGTAGCACCTGCTGAACGATCAGCTTTAACTTGCTTTAATAAATCGTCTAATGAGTTTGCTTGAGTTGTTGCTACAAAACCAGCTGACATCGTTGCTGCTAGCAATACAAAATTAATAACTTTTTTCATTATTCTGCTCCTGCTGCAAATACTGGTAATTTAGTTAAGTTCATTGGAAGTTGTTTACGCGCCATACGAATAGCATCAGTAACAGGTTTAAGGTAATCGTCACCTAACTCTTCCCATGAACGTGTTTCGTTATTCCACAACCATGAGTGTTTAGCATCAAGTGATTGAGCTACAAAAGCAACACGCCCCATGTGAACAAAATCAGCAGTTAATGAACGACCGCCAAGATCAATCTCACCTTGGTAAGCGTCAAAAATGGTACCGTAACCAGCTTCTATCTCATATGCTTCAAGCACTAAACGAAATTGCTCAGATGTTGTTACATTTGAGTCGTTCATTACTACATTAAGATTAGCAACACGTTCTAAACGACGCTCAAGGTTCATTGGTACGTCTAATTTAATGAACTCTTCAAGTGATGCAATCATATCGTACATTAACGGTACAACACCTTGCTTTACTTTATCAACGCCATCAATTTGTTTTTGTAATGATGCAAGGTTTGCTTCTTGATCATCAACCATACGCTGTACATGATCGTTATAACCACGTAAAACTTCAGCTTCATCAACAGTATTACGATATTCAGCAATAATATCTTGCGTTTGTTCGTAAATGCTATTCACTTTAGCTTGTGATTTTGCAGCTTGTTTGAAGATTTGAGCTTCAGCATTTTGAAGGTCTGTTAATGCATCAGCAGCAGCTATATTGCTACCTACTAGCGCTAGTGCGCCAACCATCGCTGTAGCGATGAGGCTTTTCTTACTTACTTTGGACATAGTTCCCAACCATTGCTATTTTAATTTTGATAATTCGAATTACAAAAAATTTGATAATCCGTTGATTACCGCAAATATAAAAGTCTGTCTTTTTTAAATATAACTTTTTATGAATACAACCTATCAATAGTCCCAAATGACAGCTTCGCTGTCAAGGTGAGACTTTAAAAGACTGTCTTATGTTTTTTTATCAACCTATTGTTGTTGGTATTTCCACCAACACAAGGCGAAAAAATAACAACATAACTAGATTTATAAAATTTAATCTCTTCATATTAGCGAAAATTACTTAAGTTTTGATGAATAAAATAATCGCGACTTAAGGGACAAGAATTTTGCTTAGTGATGTTTTACTAATATCTTCGTACTAAGTCAACTTAATTTGCTTGAAATCCTACTTTAATTAGCATTTTGATTCCCATTTTAAACACCAAGAAAATAGCGCACTAAACTAAGGTATATTGATCTTTCAGGGTTAAGATTTATTCAATTTAAAACGAAGTTAATCGCGGCACGAGCTTTGAATCATAGTAATTTCTGTAAAAGTCATTTCGAGAAATGAACAGACCATAGATATACAAAATAAAGTGCCGACTACAAATAATTTCTACTGTTAATTAGAAGGTAATACTCGCTTTTATGAAAAAGTAACGACCTAATACATCATAAGTATACGGATCAGTATTAGAGTCATTGTAGCCAGTATAATACGGTGGCTCTTCATCAAGGAGATTATTAATACCACCAGATAATGTCACAGTATTACTTAAGTAATAAGATGCAGTAACATCATGATAAATAATCGACTCAACTATTGGAGCATAACATTCGCTAGGAGCAGCTAGACATGAAAATGAGTCCATTTCATCAATATAACGTAGCTCATATCCTGCTTTCCAACTTTCCGCGACAACCGATAGGTTAAAGTTAGTTTTAAGTTTTGCATACGAGCCTTCACCGCCAGTAATTAAACCAGAAAAATCAGTCACAACACCATCTTGATCTGACTTTTCAAATTTATCTACAATAGAGGTGTCTAATGTTGCTTTCCAACTTAAACCAACTGCCTCAAAGTTATAAGCTATATTAATGTCATAACCCGATGTTGATTGCCCACCAATATTCTGAAAACCATTATTAAAAGAAATAAGACCTGTACCGTCAATAGCTATGTCTGCTGACTGACATAAAGCGGTTGTAGTATTAATTTTAGCCCCCATACTGTCTAAGCACTGGTTCGCAACATAATTTGAATCGACGGTGTCAATAGCATTAGAAATAGCTATATCATAATAATCTATTGTTAATGATAAGCCGTCGACAAAGCTAGGCTCATAAACTACACCTACAGTTGTAGTATCGGCTTCTTCTGGTGTTAATAATGGATTACCACCTACAGTAACTTCAGCTTGGGTTTGAGTTGTTGCGGCATGACTTATTTGATCAAACGATGGTGATTTCCCCCCATAAAGCTCCTCTACTGTTGGTGCTCTATAGGCTGTAGATCTTACTCCTCGTAACATTATATTGTCATTGATTTTCCAAGTAAGTCCTAATTTCCACGTGTTATCGTTACCAAAAGTACTATAATCGAAATAGCGAATAGCGGTACTTAACTCAAGTGATTTAGCTATAGTAACATTAGCTAGTAAAGGTATAGCTAATTCGAGGTAAGCTTCATCAACCGTATAACTACCTGCTGTAGACTCTACTCTAGGATCATTTGCTAGGCCCTGAGCTGTTAATGAATCTGGCGTGAAATAGGCTGATTCCTTACGGTGTTCATAGCCTGTCGCAAAACCTAAATCACCGGCAGGTAATCTAACTATATCACCATTTAAAGAGGCAGAAATTATATCCATTTCACTTCCCCCTGCATTCACTTCCGTATAAGTATATGGTGTAATAGAGTCACCTTGCCAAGATGATTGCGTAAAAGGGTCAAAACTTCCAGCAAGTACTGCACTATTAATTGATCCAATATTATGTAAATTTGCTAACGTATTAACAGAGTCATTTCTTCCTTTATTATAGGCAATATTCCAAGCCCAATCGTTTGCAAGTATACCTTCTAAACCGGCAACAATACGTACAGTGTCAACTGTTTGAGTAAAATATCTACTACCGGTATCTGACATTCGGCGACCATAGTCTAGTTTTTCACCCGGTTGTGCAAAAGGTAATAAATCATCCGTCATAAAATAGCCGTCTTCAAGACTGCCTGCGCTTTTTGGCATGTATATCCACGACTGAGCATTCCAAATTGGTTGAGGAGCCATTTGCTGCTCAGACCAACGTTTGGTATACGTTGCCTCACTAAAAAAATCGATATTGTCAGCAAGATCATATGTACCAGAAAAAGAGAGGTTAATCCGCTCCATTGGTGTAGATAAATAACTCGTTTCAGCAAAGTTATATTGATCAGTATCACCGAAATTATGATATGTGCCCCCTAACCCGCTCACATCAGCTTCACTGATATTTTCGTCTAGGTATTCAAACATAGTATCGCCAGCAACAGCGTCGGTAGCTGTACTTTGAACATAATGCCCATAATAACCTGAGTCACCGATCGCATATATTGGATCGCCAGTATCTGGGTCTATGCCTGTTTTCGGTATTTGATGATTCCGGTCCCCCCAAACATGACCACCTACTGAGTATGGGCTACCACTACAATATAATTCTATACTGCCGGGGTCTCCCTTTTCATCTATAGGGCAATTAGAATAATCTCGGTTTTTTTGACTTGCATCATCTCTATTAGTGTATTGTAAGCCAAAGACAAAGTTTCCTTTATCAAAGCTATTGCCTAAAGCGAAATCTATACTTGATTCTTTCGCATCACTTTGACCTGAAATACCACTTTGAACATTGATTTCAAACCCTTCAAAATCACGTTTCAAAATAACGTTAACCACACCGGCAACAGCATCAGTACCGTATACAGCAGAAGCACCATCTTTGAGTACTTCAATACGTGCAATCATAGCCACTGGAATTGTATTTAAATCAACACTTGCCGCGGCTCCAGTACCAGAAGCAATCATACGTCTACCATTTAGAAGTATAAGCGTACGATCTGCACCTAAACCACGTAAATTAACCCGAGTATTGCCTCCTGAGCCATTATTAATGCCAGGATTAATCATAGCCCCCCCCGAAACAGTTAATTGCTGCAATAAGCTCTCAACTGTAAGTGCGCCTGAAGAAGCTATTGCTGAGGCATCAATAATAGTGATAGGACTAGCTGTTTCTATATCGGTTCGTGTGATACGTGAACCAGTAATATGAATTTTCTCTAAGCCTTCTTCTGCTACTTCAGCTGAAAACGTTGGGGCTGAAATAGCCCCAGTAGAACCCAGACCCAAAAATAATGCTACGTGTATAGCTTGGGTCAATTTACTGGCGTTATGCATAATATTTCCTAGAGAACGGTGGATGTTTTTTATTGTTTTATAAAGGCCAAAGCAAAAGCACTTTGTGTTTTAATCAAATCCTATGATCTTTATATATATATGATATTAAACGCGATTAGCTTGAACCGTCAATAGTTGCAACTCATTTATAAACAGTTTAAACATTTATAGAGATGATTCACCATCTTTAATCAAAATTGAGTCTTAAATCTACGACATCAACTTTAAGGCGTTAAGTTAACTAATTTATTAAGGAGCAAAGCGTACTAATATATTATTTTCAAGTATTGCTTTAATATATACTCCTGTATAGTCCTTATAAATTTTCATTTATCATTTATTTTTTATGTCTAACCTCCGATACGAAGCAGCAATTAACCGCCTTTCAACGCTTCTGGAACATTTATTTATAGAGGCTCAAGCAACTGATGAAAGAAACAGTAAACAAAAATCTCATCGCTTGATTGAAAATAATAATTTATTCTCGCCTCATTTATTTACAACACAAAGTGATAAAATCTGTGAATACGTTAACGAGACTAAAGCTAAGTTAATTGAGTTTTCTCGGTTATATAATACGAGTGCTGACAATGCGAATAAAGTCGAGTTTGCGAAATTATCTCTCGTTAAAATTGAGCAACAAATATCGGGGTTAATGAATGCTATACAAGCTAATCAACCAATGCATCAAGCCGCTCAAATAAGCTTTGACGCGAGAAAAAAAGTTAAGCAAAAAGCCACACAAGTACAAAAAAGTGAACAATACAATAAATTAGCAAAAGCGGTATTGCTTTCAAGTCATCAGCTTTATCAACAATTAGCTGAGCATCATGAATTCGAACGACGATTGATGGATATGGTAGCAGAGCGAGAGCAACAGCGTATCAAAACAAAAAGTGCTAATAACGATAAACTATCTCAAGAAGTTCTAGCTTTACATCAACGATTAGGTCGCTGTCGTAAAGCAATATCGACTATAGAACGAAATATTGAATTAGCAGAAAAAAACAACCTTCGTTAATAACACTTTATTAATAATAGCTCATTAAGTGATATATTCGCATTTTTGCATAACTCAGGTTATTCTTTGTATAAACTAATTGTTAGCTTATACCAATTTGATT